>JAVETP010000015.1:0-54934 GCA_034006005.1 Pseudomonas sp. | reverse complement strand
CTTGAGGGATCTCTGTGTCTGTCGAACTTTGGCTACAGTCTGTCGATTTTTTACGCGATGAACTGCCTGCTCAGCATTTCAACACCTGGATCCGTCCATTACAAGTTGAAGCAGTCGGTGATGAGCTACATATCTTCGCACCGAACCGCTTTGTATTAGATTGGGTCAACGATAAATATATCAACCGTTTACTCGAGCTGATGGCCGAACGTAATAACGGCAATGCTCCATCTATTGCTTTACTGATTGGTAGTAAGGCCAAGACACGCACCAGCATTAACAGTCCGGCCAGTCCCGCGCCTGTTGCAACCCCCGTGGTGAGTGCTCCTGTGAGTCGGCCTGAACCTTATCAAGCGCCACTGCCTATACAACCGATGATGCCTGATGCACCCATTGCATACGGTAATAACCCTGCCAGTATTAGTACTGAGCGCCCAGCGCCGGTAACAACAGGCAAGGGTGCCGGTGCAATTAAGCATGTCAGCGCACTTAACCGCTCATTTACCTTTGATAGTTTTGTTGAGGGTAAATCCAACCAGCTCGCACGTGCGGCGGCTTGGCAAGTGGCTGATAACCCAAAACATGGCTACAACCCGCTCTTTTTATACGGCGGTGTGGGTTTGGGTAAAACTCACTTGATGCATGCGGTGGGCAACCATTTACTGCAGAAAAATCCTAACGCCAAAGTCATTTATTTACACTCTGAGCGTTTTGTTGCCGATATGGTGCGCGCATTGCAGAACAATGCGATTAATGAGTTTAAAAACTATTACCGTTCAGTTGATGCACTGTTGATTGATGATATTCAGTTTTTTGCGAAAAAAGAGCGCTCGCAAGAAGAGTTTTTCCATACCTTTAATGCGTTACTGGAAGGCAACCAACAGGTGATTCTAACCAGTGACCGCTATCCAAAAGAAATTGACGGTCTTGAAGAGCGCTTAAAATCACGCTTTGGCTGGGGTTTAACCGTTGCGGTTGAGCCACCTGAATTGGAAACGCGTGTCGCGATTCTAATGAAAAAAGCGGAGCAGAGCAGGGTACAGTTGTCCCACGATTGTGCTTTCTTTATTGCCCAACGTATCCGCTCTAACGTGCGTGAGTTAGAAGGCGCATTGAAGCGTGTGATTGCTCACTCGCACTTTACCAATGAGCCGATCACCGTTGAGCTGATCCGCGAATCACTTAAAGACTTGCTCGCACTGCAAGACAAGCTGGTCAGTATTGATAATATTCAGCGCACTGTGGCTGAATATTACAAAATTAAAATTTCCGATATTTTATCCAAACGCCGTTCGCGTTCGGTTGCACGCCCACGTCAAGTCGCCATGGCTCTGGCTAAAGAAATCACCAATCACAGTCTGCCAGAAATTGGCGATGCCTTTGGTGGCCGAGACCATACAACGGTTTTACATGCTTGCCGCAAAATCGCCGAGCTCAGTGAAACCGATGCAGATATCCGCGAAGACTATAAAAACCTACTGCGCACGTTAACTACATAACAGCAGTGCCAGCAATTTTAAGCAAGGATCTAACCATGCACTTCACCATCCAACGCGAAGCTTTGTTAAAACCGCTGCAACTGGTGGCCGGTGTTGTTGAACGCAAGCAAACCATGCCTGTGTTATCCAACGTACTGCTCGTCATCGAAGACCAGAACCTTTCCATGACTGGTACAGATACCGAAGTCGAACTGGTCGCACGCATCGCCCTAGAAGAGCCTGCTCAACCGGGTGAAATCACTGTGCCTGCACGTAAGTTAATGGATATCTGCAAAAACTTACCTGCCGATGCCATGATTGATTTTAAAGTGGACGAACAAAAAGTAGTGATTAGGGCAGGGCGTAGCCGCTTTACTTTAACCACTTTGCCTGCCGCTGACTTCCCATCATCGGAAGAAACACCGGGCTCGCTGAGCTTTACCGTTGCGCAAAGCCACGTGCGTCGTTTAATTGAGCGCACCAGTTTTGCTATGGCGCAACAAGATGTACGCTATTACTTAAACGGTTTAATGCTCGAAGCCAAACAAGGCCTATTGCGTGCCGTCGCCACCGACGGCCACCGCTTAGCACTCTGCTCAGTGCCTGCTAATATTGCTGAAGATATTCAGCACCAAGTGATTGTGCCGCGTAAAGGCGTACTTGAACTGGCGCGCTTAATGTCTGATGATACTAGCGAAGTAGCAGTAGTTTTTGGCAGTAACTATATCCGTGCAACCACTGCAGAGTTTACTTTTATCTCGAAACTAGTGGACGGCAAATTCCCTGACTACGAGCGTGTTCTACCACGTGGTGGTAATAAAACCGTCATCGCTGATCGTCAAAATTTACGTGAAGCCTTGAGCCGTGCCTCTATTTTGTCCAACGAAAAATACCGTGGTATTCGCTGGCAGCTTGAGTCGAGCTTACTGAAAATCCAAGCTAACAACCCTGAGCAAGAAGTGGCAGAAGATGAAGTCAGCGTTGATTACAGCGGTGACCCGCTCGAGATCGGCTTTAATGTGACTTACTTACTTGACGTGCTCAGCGCAACTTCATCTGAGCAAATCAGTATTGTGCTCTCTGACTCTAACAGCAGTGCATTGATTCAAGAGGCTGACAACGACGGTGCGTCTTACGTTGTTATGCCTATGCGCCTGTAACTAGCGCTGACGATGGCGATTAGCCAATTACAAATCACCGGTATCCGTAACCTGCTGCCGGTGACATTAACTACATCCCCTCGCATCAATATTCTTTACGGCGATAATGGCAGCGGCAAAACCAGTGTGCTGGAAGCAATCCACTTACTGGCGATGGCACGCTCATTTCGCAGTGCACGCCTGCAACCAATGATTCAGTACGAGCAAAGCAGTTGCACCGTATTTGCACAGATCAATCGTGACGATGGCAGCCAAACCAATTTAGGCATCAGCCGTGACCGTCAATCAGAGTTACGTATTCGTATTGATGGGCAAAACGCACGTAGTGCAGCGCAGCTCGCTCAGCTGCTACCTTTGCAATTAATCAATCCAGATAGTTTTCGCTTGCTTGAAGGCTCGCCTAAACTACGCCGCCAGTTCTTAGACTGGGGAGTGTTCCACGTGGAACATCAGTTTATTTCTGCATGGCAACGCTTACAGGCCAGCCTTAAGCAAAGAAATTCATGCTTGCGGCATGGTATAATGGATGCATCTATTATCGCTGCGTGGGACCGTGAACTCTGTCTTGCTAGCGAAGAAATTGACCAGCTACGCCAAACCTATATTGCACAATTGAAGCCGGTTTTTGAAGAGACGTTAGCCAAGCTATTGGATTTACCTGGGCTGACTCTCAGCTATTTTCGCGGCTGGGATCGAAGCAATGCACTGCAAGATGTACTGAATAGAAACTTGGAGCGCGATAGGGCGCTGGGCTATACACAAGCGGGACCACAACGTGCTGACCTTAGAGTGCGGATAGAGAAAAATAATGCTGTTGATATTCTCTCCCGCGGCCAGCAAAAACTAGTGATTTGTGCACTGAGAATTGCTCAAGGTTATTTGCTTTCTCAAGCACGACGCAACGAATGTATTTACCTCGTTGATGACTTACCTTCAGAGTTGGATACACAACACCGTTTAGCTCTGTGTAAATTACTCGACGACTTAAACTGCCAGGTATTTATCACCTGTGTAGATCAACATATTATGAGCTCAGGCTGGCGAACGGATACACCAGTCTCTTTGTTCCACGTGGAACATGGCCAAATTACACCTTCAGGAGTGACCGCATGAGCGAAGAACAAACGTACGATTCCAGTAATATTAAAGTTTTAAAAGGTCTGGACGCAGTACGCAAACGCCCAGGTATGTATATCGGTGATACGGATGACGGCACTGGATTACACCACATGGTTTTTGAAACTGTGGATAACTCCATTGATGAAGCCCTAGCCGGCCATTGTGATGAAATCACCATTACCATTCACTCCGACGAATCAATCACAGTCCAAGATAACGGCCGTGGTATTCCAGTTGATATCCATAAAGAAGAAGGGGTCTCAGCCGCTGAAGTGATTATGACTGTACTGCACGCTGGCGGTAAGTTTGATGACAACAGCTATAAAGTATCTGGTGGACTGCACGGTGTAGGTGTATCGGTCGTTAACGCATTGTCACGTGTACTGATTATGACCATCCGCCGCCAAGGTAAAATCTGGGAGCAAACCTATCACCATGGTGTACCACAAGCGCCGATGTCACCCATTGGTGATACTGAAAAAACCGGTACCTGCATTCACTTTAAACCCTCAGCTGATACCTTTGCTAATATTCAGTTCAGCTGGGAGATCATCGCTAAACGTATCCGTGAATTATCGTTCCTCAACTCAGGCGTAGGTATCTATTTAAAAGATGAGCGCACCGGCAAGGAAGAGTTATTCAAATACGAAGGGGGCCTAAAAGCCTTTGTTGAATATCTCAATATCAACAAAACTACAGTTAACCAAATTTTCCACTTCTCTACTCAGCGTGAAGAAGACGGTATTGGTGTTGAAGTTGCGATGCAGTGGAACGATGGCTTTAATGAAAACGTACAATGCTTTACCAACAACATCCCACAACGTGATGGTGGTGCGCACTTAGTTGGTTTCCGCACAGCACTGACCCGTCACCTCAATAACTATATTGAGGCGGAAGGTTTAGGTAAGAAAGATAAAGTCAGCACCACAGGTGATGACGCGCGTGAAGGCTTAACTGCAATTATTTCAGTTAAAGTACCTGACCCAAAATTCAGTTCGCAAACTAAAGACAAGCTGGTTTCATCCGAAGTAAAAACAGCCGTTGAGCAAGAAATGGGCAAGCAGCTGGCCGATTATTTGTTAGAAAACCCAGCTGAAGCTAAAGCCATTGTTGGCAAAATGATTGATGCTGCACGTGCGCGTGAAGCGGCTCGTAAAGCTCGCGAGATGACTCGTCGTAAAGGTGCGTTGGATATCGCAGGCTTACCTGGGAAGTTGGCTGACTGCCAAGAGAAAGACCCAGCACTGTCTGAGTTGTATATTGTGGAAGGGGACTCTGCTGGTGGTTCAGCTAAGCAGGGGCGTAATCGTAAAACCCAAGCGATCTTGCCACTGAAAGGTAAGATTCTAAACGTTGAAAAAGCTCGTTTCGATAAAATGATTTCATCACAAGAAGTCGGTACTTTAATTACTGCTTTAGGCTGTGGTATTGGCCGTGATGAATACAATATTGAAAAACTGCGTTACCACAATATCATCATCATGACGGATGCTGACGTGGATGGTTCGCACATTCGTACGCTGCTGTTAACCTTCTTCTTCCGCCAGTTACCTGAGTTGGTTGAACGCGGTTACATCTATATTGCTCAGCCACCGCTGTACAAAGTGAAACGTGGTAAACAAGAGCAATACCTGAAAGATGACGATGCGATGGATGAGTACTTGACCAACTCAGCACTAGAAGATGCTAGCTTGCACGTCAATGCTAATGCTCCGGGTTTATCCGGCACGGCATTGGAAGAGCTGGTCAATGAATACCGTTCGGTACTCAAAACCTTAGACCGCTTATCGCGCCTCTACCCAAAAGCAATCACTGAGCACTTCCTCTACTTGCCACGTGTTGAGCCTGAGCAACTGACTGATCAAGCGGCCATGCAGGCTTGGGTAGGCACGTTACAAGCACGTATGGATAATGTTGAGAAATCAGGCGAGGTCTACACTGTAGGTCTGCGTCACGATAGCGAAAGAAACTACTGGCTGCCAGAGATCCAAATTAAAGCGCATGGTTTAACCAACTATATTATCTTTAATCACGATTTCTATTCCAGTAATGACTATCGTACTGTGACTGAGCTGGGCAACAAGCTGAATAATTTACTGGAAGACGATGCCTATGCCATGCGCGGTGAGCGCAAACAAGCCGTCAGTACCTTTAAGGAAGCCTTGGACTGGTTGCTGGCAGAAGGTAGCCGTCGCTTAAGCGTGCAGCGCTATAAAGGTCTAGGGGAAATGAACCCTGATCAGCTATGGGAAACCACAATGGACCCAAGTCAGCGCCGTATGCTGCAAGTGACCATTGACGATGCCATTGCTGCAGACCAGATCTTTAATACCTTGATGGGGGATCATGTTGAACCGCGTCGTGCCTTTATTGAAGAAAATGCTTTAGCGGTGTCTAACTTAGACTTCTAAAGTAACTATAACCGTCGTACCTGCAATGGGTACGGCGGTTTTATTCATAAAACCCACACCCGCAACGCTGCTCACTTAGTACTGCAAACTTGATATATACTGCGCAAAAATCCTACCCTAGTCGTGCTACTAAAATACTCTGCTCATATTCTGTAATAAAAAACCGCACTTTTATCAAGTGTGTTACGAATTTACTACGTCATAATGCTGTCTAAGTATTCTTAACGGCAAGGAAGCATTCTACGCATCACCGCGTAAAACCACTTAATCTGAGTAGCATTTGTGAATATTTCCAATCTTATTAAAGCAGGACTTTTGGCTACCTGCGTACTTGCTGGCCAAACTTATGCAACTACCGCACCGATTAAAACCACCTCTGCGCAACAAGAGCTTGCTGCTGGAAGTGCACTATTAGTCGACTTAAAAACCAATGAAGTACTCTATTCAAGCAATCCCAACTTTGTTGCACCCATCGCCTCAGTGACTAAACTGATGACCGCGATGGTGGCGATTGATGCCCAGCAATCGCTCGATGAAAAACTACCGATTGTGATTAAAGACACTAAAGAAATGCAGAACGTGTTTTCACGGGTGCGTTTAGGTAGCGAGTTAAGTCGTCACGATTTATTGTTAATCACTTTAATGTCATCGGAAAACCGTGCAGCAGCCAGTCTCGCTCATCACTATAAAGGCGGGCATACTGCGTTTATTCAAGCGATGAATGACAAAGCTAAAGCGCTAGGGATGCATCACTCACACTTTGTCGAACCCACAGGACTGTCAGAAAATAACGTCTCCAGTGCGGAAGATTTAGTGCGTATGATCAAAGCAGCACAAGCTTATCCGCTGATAAGTCAGTTCAGCACATTGGATAAGAAAACCGTAGCTTTTACTAAACCCAACTACACATTGGGCTTTGGTAATACCAATGCCTTAGTGCGTAAAGACAGCTGGAATATTCAGCTAAGTAAAACCGGTTTTACTAACAGTGCAGGGCATTGCTTAGTGATGAGTACCGAAATGAATAAGCGCCCAGTCGCATTTGTGGTGCTTGACGCTTTTGGGAAATACACCCACATGGCTGATGCCAATCGTCTGAAGAAGTGGTTAGAAACCGGCGCAATTACACCGGTTCCAGCTGCAGCTCTGAGCTATAAAAAAGCCAAGCAAGAAGAACGCCAGCAAGTCCTCGCTAGCCAATAATGTTACTGTGCTGAACTCAGTGGTAAATACAGTAAAGCATCTAAACCTCCGGTGGGCGCAGCTTGTAAACACAGCTCGCCGCCGTAGCGTTCCGTCACCGCTTGTACAATCGCCAAACCTAAACCGCTACCGCCTTGAATACTGGCTGTACGCCAAAAACGCTGTTTCGCCTGTTCTATATCCATAGCAGATAAACCAGCGCCCGCATCCCTCACTCGCAGTAATAAGCACTGCTGATCCACTGCCATATACAGCTCAACAGGGCTCTCGGCAGGGCTGTAACGTAAAGCGTTATCCAGTAAATTACGTAGTGAGGCCACCGCTAACGACTCTGGTACAGCAACATAGACTTCATCGGTTAATTCGTTCACCACTTCAATACGCTGATAGCCAGGCACAGCTATTAAGTCCGCAAGTGCATCGCGAGCTAAACTTTGTGCGCTGACTTGACCGTCTTTATCAAAATCTTGGGCACTTTCAACTCGGGCTAATAACAACAGTTGCTCCAAGCCACTTTGCATCCGATCAACTGCTGTTTCGGCTTGCTGTAAGGCGTGCTGCGCCCCATCACCCGAACTCATTTGCGCCACTTGCAGATGTATTTTGACCGCTGTTAAGGGGGTGCGTAACTCATGCGCTGCATCATTGGTAAAGCGTCTCTCACGATTTAAAGCCGCAGCAATACGCGCAAATAATTGATTGAGAGTCGATACTAAGGGTTGTAAGTCTTTGGGTAAACGCTGCATATGCACCGGCTGTAAATCTTCAGCATCGCGCTGGGCCAATACGGCGCGTAGACTTTTCAGTGGTGATAAGCCACGACCAATCCCAAACCAAATCAACACTAAGCTGCCCAGCAAGGCAAATGCAACGGGTAGGGCAGCAGCCACTAAAATAGCGGACTGTAAGGTTTCCCGCTCATCAATTCGATCAGCTGTGGTTACCCAAAGATGCTGGCGCTTTAAGGTAAAACTGCGCCAACGCTCAGTGCCAATACTCACCTCATGAAAACCTACACCATGCTCAGCTAAAGTGGCCTGCGGAGTATTGGGTGTACGTACTAACACTTCGCCACGCAAAGAACGCACTTGGCAGACTAAGCCGCTTTGCAGACCTAATTCAATGGCACTTAATGGACTGGTATTATGGGTCGGTAGCGGCTGGGGTAATTGTTCGAGTAAACCTGCAACCATACGTGCCGAGGAGGCCAGTCGCTCATCTAAGGCGACAGTGACTTCGCGACGTAAATCCCCCAACAACCACAGCGCAGCTAAACTCCACAACACAATAAAGGTGCCACCTAGGATCAACAGCAAACGATTACGCAGACTCATCTGGAACTCCAATGCTATAACCTAGGCCGCGTACCGTTTTCACCATATCACTGCCCAGCTTGCGGCGTAGGTTATAAATATGCACATTAATCGCATTACTCTCAACACCATCACCCAAACCATACAAACTGTCTTGTAATTGCTCAGCGCTTAAAATTTGCCCAGGTTTTTGTAGCAGAGCACTGAGTAGTGCCTGTTCACGCCGTGATAATGTGACTGCTTGGCCATGCAAGGTCACTTCGCGCGTACTCGGATCAAAGGTTAAACCGTGATGTTCTATCAAGTGAGTACTGCGGCCACTACTGCGACGTAACAGACTGTGCAGGCGAGCCGATAACTCACGTAAATCAAACGGTTTCAACAAGTAATCATCAGCGCCAGCTTGTAAACCAGCCACTCGCTGCACCACAGAATCACGCGCACTTAGAATCAGTACCGGCAAATCTTTACCTTGACTGCGAATGCGCGTTAACAACTGCAAGCCATCTTCATCAGGTAAGCCCAGATCGAGAATCATGGCATCAAAATGGCCTAACTGCAGCGCTTGCTCAGCTGCTGCAGCATGCCCCATATGATCCACAGTAAAACCTTGTAATTGCAAACCGGCCAAAACGCCTTGCGCAATTAACAGATCATCTTCGACTAATAAAACATGCATAAATCCGTTAACCCCAACAGCGACATAATAAAATCATCAACGCCACATTGATCCGATAGCACAAGGCAAAGCCTACAACACTTTAAGATTAACTTAAGCGTTAATGTTGTCTTAATGAAATCGCGGCATAATATCTACAAATTCAATAGGAAGAACACCGATGCGCTCTATGTTTATTGCGTTATTGCTATTGTTCAGTAGCTTAACCCACGCTTTTACCAGTAATCAGCAAGATTTTTTACCCGTCGAAGAGGCATTTCGCTTTGAAGTGATGGAGGATATGCAACCCAACGTTTTAGTTTGGCAGATTGCTGATAAGCATTATTTATACAAACACAAAATGGGTGTCACTGATGCCAATGGCCAAACCGTGCCCATTGAGTACCCCGACGGTATTCCAAACTCCGATGAGTTTTTTGGCGAGACAGAAATTTATCGTCAGATTTTACAATTGCCACTTATTGCAGACGCAAAGCGACCTTTAGAAATAACTTGGCAAGGCTGTGCTGATGCAGGCTTATGTTATCCCCCGCAAACGGTTACCGTCGGTGCTGATATCGCCGTAGACAGTGCCACAACAACTGCAAGCTCAGGCTTAGCTGAAGATCAGTCCATTGCTGAACGTTTAGCCGGTTCCGGCTTGCTGCTGAATATGGCGGCGTTCTTTATGATGGGTGTCTTGCTGGCCTTTACTCCTTGCATGCTGCCGATGCTGCCAATTCTAACCAGCGTGATCAGTGGTTCTAAAAGTGGTGGTTGGCAGGGCGCGCGCTTAGGCTTAGCCTTTATTTTGCCAATGGCGCTGGTCTATGCCGGTCTTGGTATCCTAGCAGCCAGCCTCGGTAACAACCTCTCGGCCGCACTGCAACAGCCGTGGTTACTGATTCCTTTTGCGATTATTTTTATTCTCTTAGCCTTGGCTCAGTTCGGTGTCTTTACCTTACAACTACCGGCCTTTATTCGTGAACGCTTACAAGGTGCAGACCAGAAACTAAAAGGTGGCAGCTTGTTGGGTGCAGCCAGCTTAGGTGCATTATCGGCGTTATTAGTTGGCCCATGTATGACCGCACCGCTGGCAGGCGCGTTACTCTATATCGCACAAAGCGGTGATGGTGTGCGCGGTGGTTTAGCGCTGTTCTCACTGGGTCTGGGTAGCGGTTTACCCTTATTGTTAGCGATCACTATCGGTATGCGCTGGTTACCTAAACCAGGCAACTGGATGCAAAGTGTTAACCGTGTCTTTGGTTATGCCTTATTAGCCACAGCCATCATTGTCACCCGCCCAATTCTCGACGACTCATTATTTGTCGGCTTATGGGGAGCTTGGTTACTCGCTATTGCGGTACAAATAGGATTAAACGAGAAAGCTAACTGGCGCTTTGTCAGTCGTTACCTAGCCTTACTGCTGGGTATCTGGAGTGCAATTATGCTACTCGGCTCAGCAACCGGTGGCGATGATCCTTTGCGCCCACTGGCTAACTTAAGTGTACAAGGTAACTCAGCATCGAGTGCACATAGCATGCAGCGTTTTTCTGATATGCAACAACTGCAAGAGCAACTCAAACAAGCCCAACTGGATGGAAAGTGGGTGCTATTGGACTTTTATGCAGACTGGTGTGTCTCATGCAAGGTGATGGAGAAAACCGTATTCGCTAAGCCTGATGTACAGCAAGCTCTAGCAGATGTGCGTTTATTGCAGGCGGATGTCACTTTAAATACAGCGCAGCAACAGCAATTGATGAAGGATCTACAAATTATGGGTCCACCCACCATTTTATTTTATGACCCTCAGGGTGTAGAACAACGCCAGCAACGCATCACCGGTGAAGTGTCTGACACGCAATTCTTACAACACCTCACCAGCGCACAAAAGGACAGTTAATGTTAAGTTTTAATTTAGGCCCTCTGGCCATTCCAATGGATTTAGCACTGATCTATGGCGCCTTTTTTATTGCTTGGTTAAGTGGCTGGCTGATTGGTAAAAAGCGCGGCATTAACCCCGAATCAGCTTTGTTCAGTATGTTGATCAGCGGCGTTATCGTGGCTCGTGTTACATTTGTCACGCAATACTTCGAGCAATACAGCAATAACCTGTGGCAAATTATTGATATTCGCGATGGCGGCTTCTTATTACTACCCGGCTTGATTGCGGCAGTATTAACCGGTATCTACAAAGCGTGGCGCCAAGCACCACTGCGGGTACCCTTAGCCATTGGCGTGTGTATTGGTCTAGTGGTCTGGGGCGCCAGTGTTTCCGTGCTGAGCGCTTTACAAAGCAGTCAGAAAATACCTGATATTACTGTACGGGATATTAAGGGCGACTCATTGTCGCTACAGGATTTAGCTGGCAAGCCCTTAGTGATAAACTTGTGGGCAACTTGGTGTCCACCGTGCCGCCGTGAAATGCCCGTTTTGGCAGCAGCACAACAAGCCAACCCAGATATTCGTTTTGTCTTTGTTAACCAAGGTGAAGGTCAAGAACTGGTTGAGAAGTTTTTAACCCAGCAACAATTGGGCTTACGCAATAACTTGCTCGATACCGGTGGCCGTGTTGGCCAAGCCGTTGGTTCATTATCTTTACCCACGACATTGTTTTATAGCGCCGATGGCATGTTAAAAAACAATCATTTAGGTGAGTTATCGCATGCCAGCTTAAAGCATGCATTACGTCATATCAGTACAGAAAATTATCAAGTCACTTTAGAGGAACAACCATGAATTTTAAAAAAATATTACCGTCTCTAGCTTTGCTAACCCTGCCTGTGCTGGCACAAGCAGCAGACTACCCGGCACCAGTAGAAGCCATGCGTGATCGCGGTATCGAAATTTTAGAAAAGTTTGAAGCACCCGCTGGACTGACAGGCTACACCGCCATGTATAACGGCCGTCCATTAGCACTCTACGTCACTGCAGATGGCCAACACGCCCTGATTGGTAGTTTACTGGATGCCAAAGGTGAAGATTTAACAGGTGCAGTCTTAGAAGAAAAAGTCAGTCGCCCACAAAGCAAAGTGATGTGGGAAAAGCTAGGCAACAGCAGTTGGATCAGTGATGGTTCTGATACAGCGGAAAAGATTGTTTACGTCTTTACTGACCCTAACTGCCCCTACTGCAAACGCCTATGGAATGACGCTCGCCCATGGGTTGATGCAGGCAAAGTACAATTGCGCCATGTTATAGTGGGCTCGCTCGGCGAAAGCAGCCAGAAGAAAGCAGCATTTTTACTCTCTGCTAAAGATCCGAAAAAAGCGCTTAAAAATAATGAGAGCGCTAAATCACCCGCTAAAGAAATCAAAATTGAAGCCAAGCAACGCAAACAAATTGATGATAATCATGAGTTGATGGCGTTGCTCGGTGTCAACGGTACACCTGCTGTTTTACAGCTGGATGAAACCGGTATGATGCAAATGCACCCAGGTGCACCGCAGGGTTCACAGCTGGTTGAGCTGTTCGGCCCGCGTCCTTAAGTGATACAGGTTCACCGTGCGCTATTCACGCGCATGGTGAACACCATCAGCAATAGCACGGCATAAAGTTAATACACCCTCGACCGCCTGATCTGGATTGCTAGCTTTTTCAATCAAATCCACAAACGCTGATCCCACCACAGCACCATCTGCTAAACGCGCGATATTGGCAGCATGCTCTGGCGTGCGGATACCAAAACCAATGCACACCGGTAACTCGGTATGGCGACGTAAACGCGCCACCGCTTCCTCAATATGCTCCATGGTTGCCGAACCGCTACCCGTCACACCCGCCACTGAAACGTAATAGACAAAACCTGAACTGTTCTTCAGCACTTTGGGTAAACGTACATCATCTGTAGTCGGTGTGGTTAGACGAATAAAATCAATACCCGCTGCTTGCGCAGGATCACACAACATCACGTTATGCTCAGGTGGTAGATCCACAATAATCAAACCATCAATGCCCGCCGCTTTAGCATCTTCGATAAAGCGTGGTACACCATACTGA
Organism: Pseudomonas sp.; assembly: GCA_034006005.1. Taxonomy (GTDB): domain Bacteria; phylum Pseudomonadota; class Gammaproteobacteria; order Pseudomonadales; family Pseudomonadaceae; genus Denitrificimonas. Next base: position 41,593 of record JAVETP010000015.1, on the reverse strand, counting down.
TGCAGCGGATTAAAATAGCCCATCAACACCACTGGCGTATGCTGATTATCCACACGGAACTCACGCACCATTTGTAAAGTTTTGGCTAAGGTTTGACCGTTTTTCATTGAGCGAATATTCGCCAACTGAATCGCAGGGCCATCGGCCATGGGATCAGTAAAGGGCATTCCCAACTCAATTACATCTGCGCCAGCAGCGGGTAAGCCTTTAAAAATACGCATCGCGGTGTCGTAATCAGGGTCACCGGCGGTGACAAAGGTCACCAATGCGGCACGATTTTGTTTTTTTAACTCAGCAAAACACGCTTCAATCCGGCTCATAGTGCTTGCTCCTGTGCTTGTTTCTCAACGTGGTACATCACCGTTTGCATATCTTTATCGCCACGGCCCGATAAGTTGACCACCATTAAATGGTCTTTAGGTAGTTGCGGTGCTCGCTTCAACACTTCAGCGATCGCATGCGCAGTTTCCAGTGCTGGAATAATACCTTCCAGTTTGCAACACATATGGAACGCAGCGAGCGCCTCATCATCTTTAATCGAGGTGTATTCCACTCGTCCAATATCATGCAACCATGCGTGCTGCGGGCCAATACCTGGGTAATCTAGACCTGCAGAAATTGAGTGCGCATCAACAATTTGACCGTCATCATCTTGCAACAAGTAGGTACGGTTACCGTGTAATACGCCTGGCGAACCACCTTGTAAACTGGCTGCATGCTTACCGGTTTCTATACCGTAACCAGCCGCTTCAACACCGATAATTTTAACGCTTTTATCATCGAGAAACGGATGAAACAAACCCAAAGCGTTCGAGCCGCCACCAATACAAGCGATCAAGCTGTCCGGTAGACGACCTTCTTTTTCATGTAACTGCTCGCGGGTTTCTTTACCAATCACGGCTTGGAAATCACGTACCATCGCAGGATAAGGGTGTGGACCTGCCACAGTACCAATCAGATAAAACGTATCGTTAACGTTAGTGACCCAGTCGCGCAGGGCTTCGTTCATCGCATCTTTAAGTGTGCCGGTACCCGATACAACAGGACGGACTTCAGCACCTAAGAGCTTCATGCGGAACACGTTAGCCTGCTGGCGCTCAATATCAGTGGTGCCCATGTAAATCACACACTGCAAACCAAAGCGCGCCGCTACCGTTGCCGTTGCCACACCGTGCATACCTGCACCGGTTTCAGCGATAATGCGTTTTTTACCCATACGACGCGCCAGAAGAATCTGACCAATGCAGTTGTTGATTTTATGCGCGCCGGTGTGGTTTAACTCTTCACGTTTGAAGTAGATTTTTGCACCGCCGCAATGCTCAGTGAGACGCTCAGCAAAATACAGTGGGCTAGGGCGGCCGACATAGTCGCGCTGGAAATAGGCAAGCTCTTCAATAAAAGCTGGATCGGTTTTAGCTTTTTCATATTCGCGACCCAACTCAAGAATCAGTGGCATCAGGGTTTCAGCAACATACTGGCCGCCAAAATCACCGAACAAACCATACTCATCAGGGCTATTGCATAAAGAACTCATAACCAACTCCCGAATTTAATTAGAAATATTTCTATAGAGTCTAAACTACCTGATAGCGTTCATTAGGAAAAGCGATATGATTGCAACAACACGTCAGGAAAACTCATATGTCTAATCATTTTGACTTACCCTCATTAAATGCCCTAAAAGCTTTTGAAGCCAGTGCGCGCTTACAAAGTATCACCCTTGCCGCTAAAGAACTGCACGTTACTCACGGTGCAGTCAGTCGCCAAGTCAAACAACTGGAGGCACAGCTTGGTATCGCGCTACTGAGCAAGCAAGGTCGCGGCATTAAACTCACCGATGCCGGCAACCACTTATACCAAGCCAGTCATGCTGCATTCAGCCAGCTGCATAATGCTTGCGTTGAGCTTCGCCAGCACACCCAACAGGCTCCTTTTGTTCTGGCTTGCCCCGGCAGTTTACTGGCGCGCTGGCTGATACCGCGTCTTGAACAATTGCAGCATGACTTACCTGACTTACGTTTACAGGTGATCACCAATACCGGCGATGACAATGATTTGCAGCAGTCCGATGCGGATGCCAGTTTGATGTTTTTAGATCAACCCTGTCCCGATCATATGCAGGCTTATATTTTAGATACTGAACGGATTGGCCCCGTGCTCAGTCCACGCTATCAACAGGCGCCAGCACTGCGCACAGCCTCTGCCGCACAACTGCTAGATCAGCCATTACTATTCACTCACTCACGACCACAAGCCTGGCCACAATGGGCACAAGCGCAACAACTCGCCATCACAGAATTGAGTTATGCACAGGGCTTTGAGCATCTGTATTATTTATTAGAGGCGGCGGTTGCAGGGCTAGGAGTTGCTATTGCACCAGAACATCTAGTGCGTAGCGATATAGCCAACGGCCGTCTGATTGCGCCGTGGGGCTTTGTGGAAACATCGGCAAAACTAGTGTTACTGACACGTAAAAATCAACACGAACAACGTGCACAACAGCTGGCGCACTGGTTGATTGCCAGCCTTTAAACACAGACGCTATACAGCGGACTCTTTTGCTCTATACTGAAAAAACGCTATATCGACTTGTAACTTACTGTCGATAGCAGGAGGCCGTATGCAAATTTCAGCAAATATATTTTCAGCGGGTCTATCCGCGATTAAAACAGGTCAAGAGCAATTGGCCAGTGCCGCACAAGCTATTGCCCAACAGCCCAGCAGTGCTGCACTCAGTGCGCCAGCAGCCACGGCAGCACCTATGATCGATATGGCTAATCTGACTGAGCAACTGTTGATGTTAGAACAAGCCAAACAGATGAATGAACTCGGTGCACGGGTTATTTCAACAGCGGAAGAATCGCTGGGCACCTTGATTGACATTCAAGCCTAAATCAAAAAACAAAATAAATTTATTTAGCAGTGCTTGACAAGAATACGATAGCGCCGTAACTTTCAAACAGTCGTTTGATTTAATTCAGCATGCGCACACCTTTTTACTGCGCTGCTAGAAAAGCCTAGCCACAGACTGGATAGGCACACTTAATAATAAAGTTTCACTGTAGAGGTTAATGGCCATGGCTGAATACAAAGCTCCCTTGCGTGATATCCGTTTTGTTCGTGATGAACTACTCGGCTATCCAGCACACTATGCAAACCTACCAGGCTGCGAAGACGCTACGCCCGATATGGTCAATGCGATCCTTGAAGAAGGCGCAAAATTTTGTGAAAACGTTATTGCTCCGCTGAACCGCGTTGGCGATACAGAAGGCTGTATTTGGTCTGCTGATGGCGTTAAAACACCTACAGGTTTTAAAGAAGCTTACCAACAGTATGTTGAAGGCGGCTGGCCAAGCTTGGCTCATGATGCTGAACACGGTGGTCAAGGTTTACCTGAGTCGTTGGGCATTTCCATCAGCGAAATGGTCGGACAGGCGAACTGGTCATGGGGTATGTACCCAGGTTTATCCCACGGTGCGATGAATACCTTGCATGCCCACGGCACTGAAGAGCAACAAGCTGTGTATATGTCCAAGCTGGTATCAGGCGAGTGGACCGGCACCATGTGCTTAACTGAAGCACACTGTGGTACTGACCTCGGCATGCTGCGCACTAAAGCTGAGCCGCAAGCAGATGGCAGCTACAGCATCAGCGGTACTAAAATATTTATTTCTGCCGGTGAGCACGACCTCGCAGATAACATCGTCCATATCGTAATCGCTCGTATTGCTGGCGCACCCGAAGGGACCAAAGGTATCTCACTGTTTATCGTACCTAAATTCTTGCCTAACGCTGAAGGCGGTGTCGGCGAGCGTAACGGTGTACAGTGCGGCTCAATCGAACACAAAATGGGTATTCACGGTAACGCCACCTGCGTGATCAACTTTGATGGCGCTAAAGGCTTCTTGATTGGCCCAGAAAATAAAGGCCTGAACTGCATGTTCACCTTTATGAATACCGCTCGTATTGGTACTGCTTTACAAGGTTTAGCTCACTCAGAAGTGGCTTTCCAAGGCGGTATTGAATATGCACGTGACCGCTTACAAATGCGTTCTCTGACCGGTGCAAAAGCTCCTGAAAAAGCTGCTGACCCCATTATTGTGCACCCTGATGTGCGTCGTATGCTGCTGACGATTAAAGCCTTTACCGAAGGTAATCGCGCCATGCTGTATTACGCAGCACAGCAAGTGGATGTGATGCAACGCAGTACCAATGAAGAAGAGCGCATCGCTGCAGACTCTATGTTGGCGTTCTTAACTCCCATTGCTAAAGCCTTTATGACTGAAGTGGGTTTTGAAGCCGCCAACCATGGCGTACAAATTTACGGTGGCCACGGTTATATCTCTGAGTGGGGTATGGAACAAAACGTTCGTGATAGCCGTATTTCTATGCTGTACGAAGGTACCACCGGTATTCAAGCGTTGGACTTGCTCGGCCGTAAAGTACTGATGACTCAAGGTGAAGCGCTGAAAGGCTTTACTAAAATTGTGCATAAGTTCTGTAAAACCAACGAAAGCAACGAAGCCATCCAAGAGTTTGTAACACCCTTGGCTGAGATTAATAAAGAGTGGGGCGAGATCACCATGAAAGTGGGGATGGCTGCCATGAAGAACCGCGAAGAAGTGGGTGCAGCATCAGTGGACTACCTGATGTACTGCGGTTATGCCTGCTTAGCTTACTTCTGGGCGGATATTGCCCGTGTCGCGGCTGAAAAACTCGCAGCGGGCACTGATGAAGAAGCCTTCTACCGCGCTAAATTACAAACAGCACGTTTCTACTTTGCGCGTTTATTGCCACGTACGCGTACACATGTTGCGGCCATGTTATCAGGCGCTGATAACCTGATGGATATGGCTGAAGAAGATTTTGATCTAAGCTACTAAGCGTCATCTGTAACTGACGCTGTACAACAACCCGCTGCTAAAGTGACCTATCTAGGCTCAATTTAGTAGCGGGTTTTTTTATGACTTTTAATAGAACCTTTGAGTCATAAAAAGAGCCTATTAGTTTTAAAAACTTATTAATGTAGACTCAAAAATCCAACCTATGCTTCCAGCTGAAAGCCTTGTTTTGTATCGCTGTACAGCTGAACTGGCGCTAATAATAAAGAGGAATGCCATATGGCCGACTACCAAGCACCTTTACGTGATATGAGCTTTGTACTCAATGAAGTGTTCGAAGCGGATAAGCTTTGGGCACAACTACCTGCATTAGCAGACACAGTGGACAACGACACTGCCACGGCTATTTTAGAAGAAGCCGGTAAAGTCGCAGCAGGCACTATCGCACCCACTAACCGTAATGGCGATGAAGAAGGCTGCACTTGGGCTGAGGGCGCAGTTACTACCCCTGAAGGATTTATTGAAGCCTATAAAACTTATGCTGAAGGTGGCTGGGTCGGTGTCGGTGGTGATCCACAGTTTGGTGGCATGGGTATGCCTAAAATGATCACCGCGCAAATCGAAGAAATGATCAATTCAGCCAACTTATCCTTTGGCTTATACCCGATGCTCACAGCTGGCGCCTGCTTATCCATTCACGCCCATGCCAGTGACGAGCTTAAAGAAAAATATCTACCCAATATGTATGACGGTACCTGGGCCGGTTCAATGTGCCTAACAGAACCTCACGCCGGAACCGACTTAGGCATTATTCGCACTAAAGCTGAGCCGCAGGCCGACGGCAGTTACAAAGTGACGGGGACCAAAATATTTATCACCGGTGGCGAGCATGATCTCACCGACAACATCATTCACCTGGTCTTAGCCAAACTCCCTGATGCGCCAGCTGGTGCTAAAGGTATCTCACTGTTTTTAGTGCCTAAAGTCATGGTCAATGATGACGGTTCACTGGGTGAGCGCAATAGCCTGTCTTGCGGATCCATTGAGCACAAAATGGGTATTAAAGGTTCGGCAACGTGCGTGATGAACTTTGATAACGCCATTGGCTATATTATTGATGCGCCGAACAAAGGCTTGGCAGCTATGTTCACGATGATGAACTACGAGCGTCTGGGCGTGGGTATTCAAGGTTTATCCTTAGGTGAGCGCTCATACCAGAGCGCCATTGAATACGCTAAAGACCGTATCCAAAGCCGTGCGCCAACCGGTGTCGTTGCACCTGATAAACAAGCAGACCCGATTATCGTGCACCCTGATGTACGCCGTATGCTATTAACGATGAAAGCGCTGAATGAAGGTGGCCGGGCGTTTTCCAGCTATGTGGCGATGCAATTGGATATTGCCAAGTACAGTGAAGATGCAGAAAAACGACAAGGCGCTGAAGAATTAGTAGCCTTGCTCACGCCCATTGCTAAAGCATTCTTAACCGATATGGGTCTAGAGTCGACCATTCATGGCCAACAGATTTTTGGTGGGCATGGCTATATTCGTGAGTGGGGCCAAGAGCAATTGATTCGTGACTGCCGTATCACGCAAATTTACGAAGGCACCAATGGTATTCAGTCGCTGGACTTAGCCGGACGTAAAATTGTTGGCAATGGCGGGGCGTTTTATCAACATTTTGCTGATGAAGTGAAAGCCTTTATCGTATCCACAGATAACAACTTGTCTGAATTCACTACACCGCTGCAAGCCGCCATTGAAAACCTCGATGAGTTAACCGCATGGTTGATTGAGCAGGCTAAAACCAATCCTAATGAAATTGGAGCGGCATCAGTTGAATACTTACAGGTGTTTGGTTACACGGCTTACGCTTATATGTGGGCGCTAATGGCTCGTGCTGCGCAAGGTAAAGAGCAAGAAGATGATTTCTATGCCAGTAAGATGGGTACAGCGCGCTTCTTCTTTGCCCGTTTACTGCCACGTACGCAATCACTGAGCAGCTCGGTTAAAGCCGGCAGTGAGTCCTTATACTTACTGAATGCTGAGCAGTTTTAAAACAATAGGGTATTGATTGAGTCATCTATTACGGCGTGTAAGCAAATGCTTACACGCCCTGTAGTCATTCACCCACTGTGCAACTCAAACCATATCCGTAGAATAGATCGCAAGGAGTTACAAAGGAATGTATTAATCATTACGGATCAATGATTAAAGCTAGGATGGCTAATAGCAAGGAAGTTAGGAGACAGTCTGCAAACCCCGCTTACGCGGGGTTTTTTAATTTCAGCCCTCGTAAAATCAATACATCACACCTGTACCGCGCAAACCACAATAACCACTGGGGTTTTGCACGAGATACTGCTGATGCATGGCTTCGGCATAGTAAAATACCGGTGCTATAGCTATTTCTGTAGTAATGACACCTCGACCCACTGCAGTTAAGCGCGCTTGATAGTGTGCACAACTGGCCTGTGCTTCTTCTAGCTGCTGCTGATCCATACAATAAATCGCTGAGCGATATTGACTGCCCATATCATTGCCTTGGCGCATACCTTGGGTTGGATCATGCGACTGCCAAAACAACTCTAATAAGTCAGCAAAACTCACATCAGCTGGATCAAAGACCACCAAGACTGCTTCAGTGTGTCCGGTTAAACCACTGCATACCTGTGGATAACTTGGGTTGTCTGTTGGCCCACCAGCATAGCCAACCGCCGTAACGTAAACTCCAGACTGCTGCCAAAAACGACGCTCCGCCCCCCAAAAGCACCCCATAGCAAATAACGCATACTGGTAGGTCTCAGGGAAGGGCGGATAAAGAGAATGCCCTGATAATCGATGCTGGGCTACTGTCGTTATAGCCTCTGATTCGGCGAATGCGACAAACTGTCGAGGGTCTATCAATGTTTTTTGCATGCTTACCACCCTTGTTTATATGCTTAAGAATGCTCCATGCGCTAAACTACCATCTTAAGTTATATCTCTGTGATAATTGATACCAATCCAGCATGTTATGCAGCTTAATCTGCTGTGCCGTGCCTTTTGTGTGCAAGTTTGCGACAATAGCCTATTAATTTCTAATGGACGCTAATATGACTCCTCTGAAAAATGATCGTTTTCTCCGCGCCCTGCTTAAACAGCCGGTTGATGTCACACCTGTATGGATGATGCGTCAAGCAGGCCGTTATCTACCTGAATATAGAGCCACTCGCGCACGTGCAGGTGGTTTTATGGATTTATGCATGAACGCTGAGCTGGCTTGCGAAGTCACCATGCAACCGCTGGAACGTTACCCCTTGGATGCGGCGATTCTTTTTTCAGATATCTTAACCATCCCTGATGCGATGGGTTTAGGTCTGTATTTTGAAACCGGCGAAGGCCCACGTTTCAAAAAAACCGTTGATACCCTTGAAGCCATTGAAGCACTACCGATTCCTGATCCTGAGCAAGATCTGGGTTATGTGATGAACGCTGTGCGTACCATTCGCAAAGAACTTAATGGCAGCGTGCCTTTGATCGGTTTTGCCGGTAGCCCATGGACTTTAGCCACTTATATGGTTGAGGGCGGCTCATCTAAAGATTTCCGTAAAAGTAAGGCTTTGATGTATGACAACCCAGTCGCCATGCATTTACTGCTGGATAAACTGGCACAATCAGTCACTACTTACTTAAATGCGCAAATTCTCGCTGGTGCACAAGCCGTACAAATTTTTGATAGCTGGGGCGGTAGCTTATCGTCAGCGGCGTACCAAGAGTTCTCACTGGCTTATATGCAAAAAATCGTTAACGGTTTGATCCGTGAAAACGAAGGCCGTCGCGTTCCGGTGATCTTATTCACTAAAGGTGGCGGACTGTGGCTTGAGTCCATGGCTGATACCGGTGTTGAAGCTCTGGGCATCGACTGGACCTGTGATCTAGGTGTTGCTCGTCAGCGTGTCGGTGACAAGGTTGCTCTGCAAGGTAATATGGATCCAACAACTTTGTATGCCAACCCAGCGGCAATTGAGAAAGAAGTTGGTCGTATCCTACAAAGCTACGGTAATGGCCCAGGTCATATCTTTAACCTTGGTCACGGTATCACTCCAGAAGTGAAGCCAGAGAATGCTGGCGCATTTATCAATGCGGTGCATGATTTATCTGCTAAGTATCACCAAGGTTAATTTTTATAACCTGTGCACAATTAAGGCCGCTTTTGCGGCCTTAATTGTTTAACAATACTACTTTAATAACTGCAGTCAGATACAGCTCTTAGCGTACCTTTGCATAGTCACCTTTTAGCGCAACACCCGCCATAATACCGCCGGCATGGCATTCGTAATTTTCACTATTCTTATACACATTGTGATTATAGTTGCTCACAAGATTCACCACCGCATTAGCGCCCGCTGCTTTAGCTGAGTTTTGCAATTGAATTAACGCTGACTGCAATGCCCAATTACATGCAACTTCATCTTTTTTACCAAATGCATTGGTTTTTTTACTGGTGGTCACACCTTTAGTGACAATACTCGCACCACGTGGAGTTGCACCTAAGTAAAATTTTACACTACCGTCTAAGCGACCAGCATTGATAGCTTCTTGCACAACGTCATTAAAATTTAAGAAGTGTGTCGTGTCACGTGCCTGTGCCAACGTTGGAATCAGGGCAGCACAAGCCAGTACAACAAGTAGATTCTTTTTCATAATTCACATCCTAGCGAAAAGTGTTATGGGTTAGATTTATTGATTAAAACTAAGTTCAGAACTGATATCACGCTCTAAATTTTTAATCCAACTATTGTAATTACGATGGATTGTACTTTTCTTAGCATTGTAATTCATCCCTTGACTAAACAAGTGATGAATCTTGAGATCCGTGGCGCTGTAATCAATTTGAATATCAACAATATGACGTTCTTGTTTATTATAACGCGCTTTAATTTGACTGCCATTGTCTGACTGTAGATGCCATCCGCGACGCTTTAATGCTGTATAAATTGCCGCTTGCATATTCGTTTGGCTAGCATGTGTAGCGCTATCCAACGAATAGGAACCCACCGTTATAGGTGCAGACGTACCGCAACCGACCAACAGTAAAGCACTGCACAGCCCCATGGCAACTCCAAGCTTTCTCATGGTTAGCTCCAACGTTTAAATATTAAAGAAGTGTTGATACCGCCAAAGGCAAAGTTATTATTCATCACATACTCATGACTCATCTGCCGTGGCTCTTGTAGGTAATCTAACGCACCACAACGTTCGTCAATATTTTTTAAATTCAAAGTATGAATGTAAAGATCACTATTTAACATTTCAATACTGAACCACGACTCTAAAGCACCACAAGCGCCTAAAGTATGCCCTAAAAAGCTTTTTTGCGAACTGATTGGCATCTGCTCGCCAAACAGTGCACTCGTCGCTTGTGTTTCAGCGATATCGCCATACTTAGTTGCTGTGCCATGACCATTGACATAGCCAATCGCTGTAGCGGGAATACCTGCATCATCTAACGCCAATTGCATAGCAATCTGCATCGTATCTTTTTCAGGCTTAGTCACATGCGCACCATCAGCATTGCTACCAAAACCAACCAATTCAGCATAAATATGCGCACCACGAGCCAAAGCATGCTCCAACTCTTCAAGCACCAACATACCTGCGCCCTCACCAATCACCAACCCATCACGACCAGCATCGTAAGGGCTCGGTGTCGTATGCGGTGCATCATTTTTAAGACTGGTGGCATATAAAGCGTCAAACACCATGGCTTGGGTTGGACACAGCTCTTCTGCACCACCAGCTAACATCAGCGGTAAGCGACCAAATTTAATCGTTTCATACGCATAACCAATGCCTTGACTGCCACTTGTACAAGCGCTTGAAGTGGGCACAATACGACCTTTAAGACCAAAAAATATACTCGCGTTTGCAGCGGTCGTATGCGGCATCATTCGTACATAAGAATTAGCAGTCAAACCCTGTGCAACTGAGTTAATTAGCATAGTTCCAAATGCTTTAACATCTTCGGTACTACCTGTAGAAGACCCACAAGCCACACCCATGCGCCCATCTTTAATGATCGGATCATCCAGTAAACCAGCATCAGTTAAAGCACGTTCTGCAGCATAAACCGTATAACGCGATACCGGCCCCATGCTACGTAACTGCTTACGTGTCCAATGACCTGGCACCTCAAAGTTATCCACAGGGCCACCTAGACGAGTATTCAACTCACTAAAGCGCTCCCATTCATGCATATAACGAATACCGCTGCGATTATTACAAAAATTATCACTAATCTGCTGCCACGAATCGCCTAAAGAAGTAAGGCCACCCATACCCGTTACAACAACACGTTTAAATCCACTCATCAGCACAGCCCACCATTTACAGCAATCACTTGCCGAGTAATATAAGCCGCTTCAGTCGACATTAAAAAGTTCACGATGCCAGCGACTTCCTCTGGCGTACCCATGCGTTGCGCAGGAATCATTTTCAACATTTCTTCAACCGGCACATGTTCATCTAACATCGCTGTATCAATCAAACCGGGTGCCACGCAATTCACCGTAATCCGACGCTTAGCCAATTCAACAGCTAACGCTTTTGCGGCACCAATCACTCCAGCTTTTGAAGCGCTGTAATTGACCTGTCCACGATTACCAATCATGCCTGACACGGATGTAATACAGACAATACGTCCCGGTTTACGACGGCGTACCAAGGGCATGCTGATCGGGTGTAAAACATTATAAAAACCATCGAGATTAGTGCGCAACACGCTATCCCAATCATCTTCAGTTAAAGCAGGGAAGGCGCCATCACGGGTGAGTCCGGCATTACAGACCACACCATACCAACAGCCATCACGTTCCATTGCTGCTTCAAGTTGCTCACGAGCGGCTTTTCGATCAGCCACATCAAACTGCAAAATATTTGCATGCTGGCCTAGCGCAGCAATTTCTTCTGCGACCACTTCTGCTTCAGCTCGACCACTACGGCAGTGCAAAGTTAAATCATAACCAGACTGTGCTAAGCGCAGCGCGATAGCCCGACCAATACCACGACTGGATCCGGTGACTAAGATTCGTTCACTCATGGATACTGCTCCTGAAAATAACTCACAACACTGGGTGGACAGTAAACGTTTAAACGGGCTTCTACATAAATATCCGCCCCACGTAAGCAACACTCAAACACACCCATACCATTATCATCTTCTAGCGATGGGCTCACTTCAATATGTAGCTGTGTATCAAGCGGAAAACGATCGACATTGGACTGATATTTTCGTGTGCCGAGCAAAAAACCCAACTCTACCGCTAAGCCTTTACGTTTTGCTCGCACACCAGCAAAGGCTGCGATACTTTGCGCCATTAACTCGATGCCAAGCCAAGCAGGATAACTACCATCGGCCTGATTAAATAGCCCACCATTACGCACCCGTAGCTGCGTCACAATATGTTCATCATCACACTGCTCAATGCTATCGAGTAAAATCATGTCACCCGCATGCGGTAACAACTCAGCAAGCGGCCAACTCAACACGGCGCATCTCCTAAAATCAAGCTGGTGTTATTGCCACCAAATGCAAAAGAATTACTCATTAACCAGCGTGGCACAGACGTTGCCAAACGTTGCTGACCATCAAACAACTGAATCGGTGCCAGCGTTTCATCCACACAACCATCCCAAATATGCACAGGTAACTGAGCGTTTGGATTGTACGCAGGATGCAAACTCAACCAACAAAAAGCAGCTTCGAGAGCGCCAGCAGCACCTAAAGTATGACCCGTCATAGGCTTGGTCGATGAACACGGCACGGTGTCGGTAAAAACACGATAAACCGCTTGCGACTCCATCGCATCATTATGCTGAGTCGCTGTGCCATGCAAATTAATATAGCTGATGGCATTGGCTGGCAACTGCGCATCCGTTAACGCCATCAGCATAGCTTGGCTAGCGCCGAGACCTTGTGGCTCTGGCGCAGAAATATGATACGCATCAGAGGTTGCACCAACTCCTGCTAGCACGGGGGAGTTATTCTTAGCCGATAAAGCTTCTCGCGTCATCAAAAACAGTGCAGCACCTTCGCCAATATTGATGCCGTGACGCTGAGCAGAAAATGGATTGCATAATTCTGCAGAAATGGCTCCTAAACTACTGAAACCATTCAAGGTTAATCGACATAAACTGTCGACACCGCCACACAATACCGCATCACACAAACCGGCTTGTAGCATTCTTTGCGCACTAATCAGAGCACGAGCACCAGAAGTACAAGCGGTAGAAATACTGTAACTTGGGCCGCTTAATTGCAGCCACTTGCTTAAAAAAACTGCCGGATCAGCCAACTCTTGCTGATGGTAATTATAAGCAGGAGGGAAAATATTCTTATTGCGAGTACGTTCGGCTATATGCAGTCCAGCCTCATGGATACCACTGGTGCTAGTGCCAATAATCACTGCAACCCGATGGCGACCATAACGTTCAACCACACAGTCGATATCATCAAGAACCTGTAAGGCCGCGGCCATCAATAATTGATTATTGCGCGTCGCGTGCACCTGTAAGTGTTCTTCAATCTCAGGCAGCACAGCTTGTACCTGACCGCATAATAGAGTTTTCTCCGGTACCCAATCGGAAACGGGCTGCATTCCAGAACAATCACCAGAAAAAAGTCCTTGCGCGACACTAACTTTGTCATACCCCAGCGCACAATTCAGGCCCAGTGCTTGTAGATACATGCTCATGGTTGCCACTCCATCTGCTCAATGTGCAACGTTTGCTGTGGATTAAAAATAATCTGCCATTGCCCAGGTTCACTGTGTAGAACCTGCCAGCCATTGGCTAAAGCTCGCTGCTGCTTTGATACGCTTGCGCTCGGATACTGCTGCTGTAGATACTGCGCATCAGTCAAAGCAAACAACACACCAGCAAACCATTGGCGTGCGTGCGGATGCGGCGGCAATAGCCCATCCGCATGCCAACTACTATCTCTGAGTATCTGCCGCGCCTGTGGCACACCCATTGCGTCAAACAGTGAAAAGCGCAACGTTGCTGCTTCACGCTGAATCACCATAAGCGCATCACGACTGATATCGGCCTCTTGATAGCGTAAGTGCAACTGCAAAGGTAGCTGCACATCCTGCAAAACAGGCTCCTGCATAGGCAAGGGCAGTTGTGTACTACACGCCGTCAAAACAATCATAGAGAACAGCATATACAGCGCTAAGCAACTGCGCAGTATCATTTTGGAGTGAGCTCTTGTGGTCCGCACAACTCGGCCAGCACTCGTAAACGGCGGCGTGAGTCAGCAACATAAGGGTTGGTATCATCCCACGCATAACCGGCCAAAATAGAGCAGACCATACGGCGAATATCTGGCTGGGCTTGCTCATAATAAATAACATCTTGAAAGGAGGTGTCATACCAGCCTTCGACATAAGTACGGAAGGTATCCACACCACGCTTCAGCGGAATGGCAAACTCGGTTTCCCAATCCACCGTTTCACCGCGTAACTGCCGGTCGAGCACCGCCGCAGCCATGCTCGATGAACGCATACCAATGGTCACTCCTGAAGAAAATACGGGGTCTAAAAACTCCGCCGCATTACCCAACAGTGCAAAGCCTTTGCCATGCAGAGTTTTTACGTTGGCTGAGTAGCCTTCCATAGTACGGAACGGCTGATCCCATACCGCATTTTTAAAGATGCGGCGCAAATTAGGCGCTTCATTGACGAAGGCCTGCAGACATTCTTGTAGATCTTCTGGCCGCCCTGCATAACGTTCGTCTTTGGCTACGACACCGAGTGAGCAATAACCATCACTGAACGGAATACTCCAGTACCACACATCACGCATATCTGGATGAGTGGTAATCAGGATTTTTTCACGGTTAAAAGTCGGGTCATCAATGCAGTCGCGCACATGAGTAAATACCGCTTTGCGCACCGGAAAGGTTGAGGGTACTTCTAGATCCAATAAGCGCGGCAAAACACGGCCATAACCACTGGCGTCCAAAACAAAAGCACAGGTGATTTGATACTGACTGCCATCTTTTAGACGGCGCACATATAAACGCGGTTGCTCGCCGGAGAAATCCACCTGAATAATTTCTTCTTCATAGCGAATCTGTACACCTTGCGCTTGCGCTTGATCAGCTAGCAATTTATCAAAATCAGCACGACGTACTTGATAGGTACTGCCTTGACCTGGGGTAAAAGTGTCACGAAAATCAAACTCAGTGTAGCGCTCACCCCAACCAAAAGCTGCACCATGCTTTACTTGAAAGCCCGCCGCTTGTACTGCTTCAAGCATGCCAGCTTCTTCAATAAAGTCGAGGCAATGCGACAACAAGCTTTCACCAATCGAGAAGCGTGGAAACAGCTGGCGCTCCAAGACTAAAACCTCATGGCCTTTACGACGCAAAATAGCTGCTGCTATTGAACCTGAAGGCCCTGCGCCAATCACCACGACCTGATGTTGCTCAACTATTTCATCCAAAAGTGTCATATAAACTTCCCATTAAGACAGAGCTAAGCGTTGCTGGCGCAAGCCTAATAGTGCCGGCAAGATTGTTGATACTACACTCATCAACAACAGGCCAAAATACAGCAGTGCATCAATTAATCCGTGCTGCAGCAATATATTTAAAAAAATAATTTCAGTCAGGCCACGTATATTCAACAAAACGCTATCTTGCCATAACGCAGCCAGTGACCGTTCGCCACGTACCCAATACACACCCAACCAACTGCCCGCTATTTTACTAAGAATCGGTACGATAACTAACACTAATAGCGTGCTTGCCGCGCCTTGCCACTGCACCTCAGCTAAACGAATCTGTAAAACACCATAAATCAAAATAACGGGCACACACAGATACCACTGTAAGAGGTACCAAAGCTTAGCTTGGATCGGTATAGAAAGACGTAAACCCAGTCGAGCAACCAATAAAGCATACACAACACCAAATAACAGAGCATTCATGGCCAGCCACTGCAGCAGTAATAACATCGCGAAAAAAATCGCACTGTAAAGCCAGCTTTGCCGCAGTTTACATTGGTACAAAAGCACCGGTAATAACCCTGCTAACAAGGGCAACAATAACTGCCACAACTCAGTACTCGACTGCGCTAAAGCAAAAATAGCCCAACACAACACATCAATCACAATCGCCGCTTGCACTAAACGCTGGCGATCAGCCGCTGGGTAACCAATACCTTGCAGATATAAAAACAACACCGGAATCGCGGTAATCGAAAATAATAAACCTAAAGCTAAAATAGCTAAGGGCTCAAGCTCGGAAAAAAACAACCAAGCACAGATCACGCCACAGACAAAGGGCACAACAAAGCTTGGCAAAGCAATTTTCACACTGTCCATACTCAGCTTGGTATCAGCAATATCGGTTAAAATACAGCCCAGCAACAGAGTAAAACAGCTGGCATAAATAAGCTTAAGCCACGCACCAGCCGTTAAATTATCGTAATACTGCGCTGCAGAGTCAGGCAAGTAGAAAACCAGCACCGGCAGCAACAATGCCGCACAGAGCTGAGTCACAATCGGTAAAACACCAAGCTTGCGTAGCGTCAGCGTGAGCCCAGCCAGCAGCAGCAATAGAGCCAGCCAAATCAAAGCACTCATGCCGCGCTAGGTGTTGATCGCGCAGCCCAGGGCGCAAATAAAAAGCTAAATACTAAACCTAAGCTCACCGCCAGACCGAAGCTGCTGACTGCCGGTGTACTCGATAGCGCCAGCAAGCCAAAAGACAGCCATGTTGTTACAGCAGCAAGCAAGGTTCCCAGTAAGCTGGTCGCAGCGCCGCCTACACCTTCATAAACAATGATTGCATAATCGACGCCAATCGCAGTCACTAACAACAAACCAAACACACTGAATAACGTCAATGTTTGTCCCATCCAGCCCAAACAAGCAGCAGCAGCCAAGGCAGCCAATAGCGAGACACTCAAAGTGCGCAACGCACCACGCCAGCCTAAAGCAATGGCTAAAAACACAAAAATAACGCCGCTAGCCAGCATTTTTAACCACAAGGCATGGGTTTGCGTTTGTTCAAATAACTGATTGAGTTCAGCTGGGCGATCAACCCATTTCACAAAAGCTAATTGCTCAGCCAACTCACTGAACACAGCCATCCGAGTTAAGCCTTGCAAACTAACCATCGCTGCATACTGTCCTTGCTGCAGCCCTAACCATAATGGCCGCCAGGCTTCACCCAGTGGGCCATTTAAACTGTCTTCCACCGAGCGTTCTGGCAAGTTTTGTAATACCGTTAACTCAGCCTGCA
Organism: Pseudomonas sp.; assembly: GCA_034006005.1. Lineage (GTDB taxonomy): Bacteria > Pseudomonadota > Gammaproteobacteria > Pseudomonadales > Pseudomonadaceae > Denitrificimonas. Next base: position 24,460 of record JAVETP010000015.1, on the reverse strand, counting down.
ACGCTTCTAGCGAAACACCCGCAGCCAACAAAGGCGCTAATGCATGCTCAGGAACCTGCGCCACGGCTTGGGCTAAACTTGGTTGCCCAGACAGGCCTGCTAAATACTGTCGCGGCGATTGATAACTACCTAAATCGCCTGCCTGTTGCAACGTCTGCAGATGCGTTTCTAAGGTCTGTAAGTGACTCAGCAGCTGTTCAACATCATCACCTTTAACCAAGAAAAACTGGCTGGTAGGCTGATGTCCAGTGAGTTCAGCAATACGCTGTGCATCCTGCAATAAAGCGGGTGATGTGCTGACCCATTGCCGCACATCATCATAGCGATTGAGTTGCATAACGCCCGCGATGGAAAAGACCAACAGTGCCAACAATAATCTGCCGCTCGACACTCGCCGTAATAAAGCAGCGCGCCAGTTCAGAAAGACTTGCATCCACACCAAGGGTTGCTGCCAAGGTTGCAGTTGGCGATGACGCAACAGCCACGGCAAACAACAGACAGTACACACATAAGCAGCAACTAAACCTGCTACTGAAAAAACAGCAACCTGACTCAGGGCAGGGAAGGGCGTAAACGCCAACGCTAAATAGCCAATGGCATTGGTTAAAACACCCAAGCTTAATCCCGGCAGCGTCGCCCGTAGTACCGCCCAACTGCGCCACGGCTGCAAGGTCCAAGCTTTCGATAAGTAATGCATAGGGAAATCAATGGTGACACCAATTAAACTCGCGCCAAGCACTAATGTCAGCACATGAATTTGTCCAAATACGGCGATACATACAGTTACACCGACCCATAAACCAAATACCGCGGGCAACAACGCCACTAAGCTACTCGCGCTGCGCCACAACGCGACAATCAAGAGCAATGAACCCAATAGCGATAAACCACCCAGCCACTGCATTTCGCCTGCGGCTTGAGTTTTGCCTTGTGCTGCGAAGAGTAAACCGCTGCTGGCTAATAACTCACCACCTTCAGCCACTAGTGTCGTGCGCGCTTGCTGAACCTGTTCAGCCACCTGTAAAGCAACCGAGCCACTAAAAGCGCTGTCATGTGTACGCGCGCGTAATAACAACCAATGCTGATCAGCCTGCTCAACAAATAAATAGCCGCTGCTATCCACTTGCACTCGACTGTCAAATTGAGTGTTTTTTTGTATTTTTGCGGTTAAACCCAACCAATCTTGTTCTGGACTCACTGGGGCAAAGCCATTCAGCGGGTCAAACAGTTCGGCGAGACGCTGCTGGAAATACAGTTCAGGTTGCGCAGCCAGTTGCTGACGTACGGCCAGTGGCAGCAAATTACTGCGATCAGCCAATAACTGCTGACGCACGGCAGCGATATCGAGCGTCAGTTGACTATCCACCCGCTGATAAATACCGCTGGCGCGCCATTGCTGAGCCAATTGCTCTGCAAAAACTTGGCTGGCGTGAGCGCCATCAGGATGGCGCAGCAAAACAATTAATTCACGATCCAATGGTTCTTGCATACGCTGCTGGGCAAAGGCTTGCAGCGGATCAGCCGCGCCCTGCGGCAAGATATCCAATAAACTGGCGCTAATCGGTGCTACGCCACGCCATTGCCAAGTGCTAAGCGCAGTTAAGCCCAGCAGCAGCACTAAAAATAATTTAGGTAAACCACGCTCAAAGTTGAAATGCATGCTGTTCATCATCCAACAGCGCGCTATCTGCTTGGCTATTGAGCATACGCATCACGGTGCGATCGCCTTGAGTTTCATGCAGTTCAATCCGCTCGACCAGCGCACCACCGTGAATCTCAATCACTTTAAATATTTGCTGCAAAAACACTGCTTTCGGCAGCAATTGTAACTGCCACTGCTGTGCGTTACCTTGCAATTGCAAGGTAAAATCAGCTTCTAAAACACTCTGATCGCCTTGCAGTACGGCTAAAAACAAACGGCTTTGCCGCGCCGCAACATTTTGCCCCGGTTGAATCTGCCAGACGTTATCGGCCAACAATGATACGCCTTGTGCATCAATTCGGTAGGTTTGCGCAAAAGGTTGCCGCACTTTCCACAGCAACCCAAGTTGTTTAGATAAGACAAACTGGCCACGACTACTGAGCGGAATCGCTAAACTGCGCAAATATTTTTCTTGCACAAATTCACCACGTACCACATCAGCAGCGGACAATTGCTGCGCCAGTTGCTCATTATCAAAGGCCCACAAACGCGAGCTTAATAACAGCAAGCACAGCAACCAAGGCCAGCGTTTCACTGGGTCGCCTTGCGTACAGCTGCTTGGAAAATCTCTGGCGTAGCAAATTGCATTTCGCGCTCAGCCATCAATACCGCCACCTGTACCGATAATCCACGGGTTAAGCGCTCGCCGGTCTGTGTATCAAAAATCAGGTAATTGATTTTCAAGCGGCTTTCCCACTCCACCAAATCGGCTTGCACAGTAATCCGTTGGCCAAAACGTGCGCCTTGTAGATAGCGCACCTGGATATCCACCACCGGCCAAGCGTAGCCAGAATCACGCATTTGCGTGTAGTTATGGCCAATCTTATCCAACAATGCACAGCGCGCCACTTCAAAATATTTGATGTAATGTCCGTGCCAAACCACGTCCATCATGTCTACATCAAAAAACGGTACTTCCATCGTAACCGTTTCTTGTAAAATGCCTTTTTTACGCATAAAGATTCCAGTGCTGTGCGCGAATGCGCTGTAAACATAAGCGTAGTTCACCTTCCAACGCACGATCTTCGAGCAGCGGCGGGAAATCCTCAGCCAGTTTAGCGTGCATGCTCGCTAAAGCATCAGGCAGTGCTTGCTCTTCGTTTTGTCCGCGCAACCAAATACCTTGTTGCGCCGCCAACAAGGTTGCAGCAGCCACTTGTTCAACCAGTTCGACACTGCGACGCGCATCACGCGCAGCAATCGTACCCATGCTGACTTTGTCTTGATTGTGACATTCAGTAGAGCGAGAGAAAACACTGGCCGGCATGGTATTTTTCAATGCTTCTGCGGTCCACGCACTGGCGGCAATTTGCACTGCTTTAAAGCCATGATTAATCATAGCTGTCTCAGCGGGAGCCCCGGATAAATTACTCGGCAAACCATGGTTGTAGCGACAATCGACCAACAACGCCAATTGGCGATCGAGTAAATCTGCAATATTACCGATCAGGTTTTTCAAACTGTCCATGGCAAAAGCAATATGCCCGCCATAAAAATGCCCGCCATGCAGCACGCGTTCTTCTTCGGCATCAATAATCGGGTTGTCATTGGCGCTATTGAGTTCGGTTTCAATAAAGCGACGTAACCACGTCAAACTATCAGCCAAAACCCCCAAGACATGCGGCGCGCAACGTAAGGAATAACGGTCTTGTAAACGGTGTAAACCGCGCAGTTCAGCATCGGCGGCATGACCTTGATGGCTATGACGCGCGCTGTCTAAATCTTCACGCAACCACGCAGCAACTTGCATCTGCCCTGGGTGCGGTTTAGCTAAAAATAAGCGCTCATCAAAATGCTGGGTATTACCCTGCAAAGCCACCATATTCATGGCCGTAATACGCGTCGCTAGTTTTAATAAATACTCAGCACGGCCGTATACTTGACAAGCGATACCCGTCATCACCGCAGTACCATTCATCAACGCCAAGGCCTCTTTAGGACGCAACACTAACGGCTGCCAACCCAGCGTTTTATGCACGTCGGCAGAATCGCAGATATTGCCCTGATACAGCACTTGGCGCTCACCAGATAAAGTGGCCGCCACATAGGATAACGGCGTTAAATCACCGCTAGCACCGACCGAACCTTCTTCAGGAATCAGCGGTAAAATATCGTGCTCAAGAAAGGCTTGCAGGCGTTCCAATAACTCAATGCGCACACCGGACATACCAAAGCACAGTGACTGCAACCGCGCCGCCAATACTGCGCGCGTGCCCGCCGCATCTAAATGCTGGCCTAAACCACAACCATGAAAGGTGTACAGATTCTTCGGCAACGCCTCGACTTGGTGTAAAGGAACCGGTACCACACACGAGTCACCGTAACCTGTGGTCACCCCATAAATCACACCTTCACGGTCTAATAAGGAGTCTAAAAACGCAGCACCACGGGATATATGCTGACGAAAATCAACATCATCTTGTAAGTATGCACTCGCGCGCTGCTCTGTGAGTTCTAAAATATCTTCAATTTGTAACGGCTGATTGCCAAAAACAACGTATTTATTGACTGGAGTGTTCATCTGTTATCCAAAACGGGTAAAAATTAAACCACTGCGAAGGCACTTCTAAACAGCGCACGGCTAAACGATCAGCGTAGCGCTGGACTGTATCTGTCAGAACTTGCTCACGATTTTTACGCTGCCACTGCACAGATTCAGCAAAAGGCTCAAGACTGATGCGGTAACGTCCTTGATGCTTTAAACAAAATAGTAAACTTACTGGGCACTTTAAAATGCCCGCTAAAAGCCATGGTCCTTGTGGGAAATAAGCGGGTTTACCTAAAAAACTGGCTTGTGAGCGACGACCTTCTTGTAGAGGGACGCGATCACCGGCAATCGCCAACCATTCACCCTGCTCTAAGCGTTGACTGAGTTTCAGCATAGTCACAGGATCTAAATTGCTGACTTCAATTAAACGTAAATGACTGGCGCCAGACTCATTGAGCAAACGGTTAAAAGACTTGGCATGACGCGTGTGCACTAAGACATTCATCTGCACTTTTTTACCAATTTGCGCTAAAGCACGGCACACTTCTAGATTGCCTAAATGAGCGCCAACTAACATTTGTCCACGCCCTTGGTGTTGATGCGATAGCTGACGAATACCATAGGGATCATCAACATCTAAGTGCTCTAAGCCGATACGACCATGCCACACATCCAACTTATCCAATAAGCTGTCAGAAAATGACATAAACTGACGAAAAACCCGCATTGAAGAAGCCTGTAAGTCAGCCCGACCACTCCACTGCGCTAAATTATCTTGATATTCACGAATGCTATTGCGCGCCACACGACCTGTGACAAAAAAATATAAAACAACTCCATATAGCACAGGCGTGATCAGCGTCCGTCCTAACAAACGAGTGAGCACGGCAATTAATTTCATTAATAAAAAACTGCCTCGCTCACCTTGTTGCGCCCAATGCTGATCTTTATTACCTGCAGTCATAAGCGTAACCGCCGAGCAATTAAAGAAGGTGCTCGCCATAACATGCCAAAAAACAATCGTGTGTGCATTTTAGTAATCAGTGCATTGTCGGCAACAAGGCGGAAATTAGATAAACCATGTTCAGGATAGATCACCTTGACTGGGTACCATTGCATCGGCTGGCCACGCCAATAAAGATGCACGATGACCTGCGTATCAAAGTCCATACGCGTGCCCACTTTAACCTGATCAAATAATTGCACTGCTGGCAGCAGCGGATAGATGCGAAATCCACACATGGAATCACGAATCGACAGTGATAATGTATGAACCCAAACCAATATATGAGTTAAATAGCGCGCATATAAACGAACTTTAGGCACACTAGCATCGTACTCTGGATAGCCACAAATTAACTGTTCGGGCGCCTGCTGTGCGGCTTCAATAAAACGTGGTATCGCCTGTAAATCATGCTGACCATCCGCATCCACCTGCAAGGCATGACTAAAGCCCAAGCCTAATGCCTCACGCAATCCGGCCATGACCGCCGCGCCTTTACCTTGATTCACAGCTAAGCGCACACAACTGACGTTCGGCTGCTGCGCCAGCTCGTCAATAATCATTGCCGTCTCTGCTTGCGAGCCATCATCAACTAAGATGCAGGGTAATTGCAGTTCTTGTAAGCGAGCAACAACCGCAATTAACGGCTGCCCATGGTTATAAACCGGAATGACAGCGCACAGATTAAACATCGCCAGATCCCAGCAAGATTCGACCTGATGAGCAGCGTGCTTCTGTTGTGTTATAGGAAAAATGTAATTTTGACCGTGCTTGATCAAAACTTAAGGTAAGCCTTACCGAATCACCCGGGCGCAGTAATTGCAGAAACTTAACAACTTCCATACCGCAAAATCGAGGCGGTATATCCATCAATTCTTGCGCAATATTAAATGCCCAGTCCACCTGCACTACACCTGGCACGACCGGCGCAGTAGGGAAGTGGCCGCTGAAAATGGCTAAATCAAGCGGTATCTGTAAATCCAGCTGCCATTCATCAGCGATTTTCTGCTGCTTGACTATGAAGGGTAATTTCGCTCGCGCCAGCAGCAGCTGACGATCCACTTCTGCTTGCGGTAATTTACCTTGAGGATTGAGTGGCAATTGCTCAATTAAACGCCAACGGCGTGGCAATGCTAAAGGCTCACAAAAGTCTTTTAAATACTCCCGCAATCCTTGTGTGACTGCGCGCCGACCTTGATTACGCAAAGCGTGTACACCTGATGCGCTCAATACTAATAAAGCACCTAAGCTCGCGCGCCCTTCGGTCACTACACCTAAGCGCACATCACTGACCCACTCATGTAAGCACAGTTGCTGCTCTAAAAAAGGCAAAGAAATACGCTTTTCTTCCAGCTTAATAATCCGATCCAGACGTCCTTGCAAAGCAAAACGGCCATCGGCATACAGCTTGGCAGCGTCGGCAGTTTGTTCAGTTTGCCCAAGTGCGAGCCATGGCGAATTAATACGTAAAGCACCGTCAGTGTTTAAAGCAAGCCGCACACCGGGTAAAGGCTGCCATAAAGTCTCAATTTGTCGCCAAGCAATTCCGCCTGTTTCTGAACTGCCATAGATTTCTACAGGCCGTTGATGCAAACGCTGCTCAATAAGCTCCGCCGCATCTGTCGGTAGTGGACCACCGGATGAAAAAACTTTGCGTACTGCTCGTAAAGCTGGCCAATCTAAGTTGTCACCCATGCGTTTTAATAACGCTGGGCTAGCCACCCAAGTAAAATCTTCGTGTACAGATGGACCACTTAAACTGGCTTGTTGAATATCTTCTGGAAAAGGTAAGGGCAGACGCAGCAAATAACGTCCTGCACAAAGCGGCCATAACAAACGAAATAATAAGCCGTAAATATGTTGTGTAATAACGCTACCGAGCACCGTTGCAGAACCCAAAACGGCTCCCCACAGTTCTTCTAGTACACACAATTCATTATTAAGTTGTCGCAACGTTTTGCCAATCAACTTAGGCTCACCACTTGAGCCAGAAGTCGACAAAATCAATAATTGCGCATCAAGATCTAAAGCAGCAGGAGCAAGCGGCTCAGCATATAAAGCACTGAGCTCGGCACGATTGGTAATCCAAGCATCAACCTGTGTATTGAGGCGCTGGCGCGTATGCTCTTGTAAATCAGCTGGTAAAACCACAGTGACTCCAGCACGCCAAGCACCCAATAAAACAACAGCTAAATCCCCAGCATCAAGCAGATGAACTGCAATCTGTTGAATACTTCTATCTTGTAAGCCCGCAGCTAAACTTAATGCTTGCTGTGTCAAATCAGCATGCGCCAAAGGTTCAGGGCCCGCTAAAGTAGTCGAATGCTGCTGCAATAGTAGATGTTGTAAATCAATCCAGCTCATGTGCGTTTTTTACCCGCTGACGTACCAGCCATTCAATAGCAAATAACAATCCAATTAAAATGTACGCGATAAAACCATTATAAAGCATCCACCAAGATAATGGCGCCCATAAAGTCAAAGCGGCAGCTAGCAATGCATTAAGCAAGAAGAACCCTGCCCAAACTTGAGTCACTTGTCGCGTATATATAATGGCATGCGCAGGCAATTCTGGTTGACGTAAACGAGCTAATCGCTCAATGATTGGCGAACCTGAATATAAGCTCATGACAAACACCGTTAGCAGCAACACATTAACCAACACGGGATACCATTGCAGTAAGCGTGAGCTATCAAACACAAACAGCACTGCACAAAATATAAGTAGAGCTGCTGCTTGCCAACGATTGCTAAGCTGTTCTGATGAATAAACTGCGCGCAACCCCCATACGCCACCTAAAATCAAGGCGAAACCACGTGGGGAAAAATATTCAAGTCCGTAATACACCGCAAAAGGGTACAACAATCCAATCAGTACCAAAAGCGGTGCAATTAGACGTTTCATACCTCTGGACTGGTCACCATTTGATAAATGGCTTCGACTACATCAGCTACTGTGCGCACTGATTTAAACTCTTCAGCGGCAATTTTTTTGCCCGTTTTAATTTTCAAATGATCAATTAAATCGACAGCATCAATGCTGTCGATCTCCAAGTCGTCATATAAATTTGCACTTAAAGTAATCTGCTCAGCATCCAGCTCAAACAGCTCTATTAACGCCTCACTTAACAGCGCAAAAATCTCGTCACGTGTTTGCATAACCCCCTAACTCCTAGCTGACCGACCACTAATTTATAGTTTTATGACTTTCAATAAAGGCTGCAAGCTTTTCAATGGTAGCAAAATGTTGGCGCACATCTTTTGATTCTGCATCAATTTTGATGCTAAAACGTTTTTGAACAGCCAAACCCAATTCCAGAGCATCCACTGAATCTAAACCTAAACCATCACCAAACAAAGGTTCATCATTGGCAATATCCTCCGTACTGATATCTTCTAAACCAAGAGCCTCAATAATTAACTCTTTCAATTCTAATGGCAGATTACTCATGCGTGGCATCATCCTTTATATAATATGAATGCAGATATTGGTTAAGTTTACGCGAAGCAATTGGCGCAGAGCTAAATGCATTAAAGTCGCATGGATCAATCATCTCACCCACTTCAAGGCTAAAGTGAACGCGTCGGCTCGGTATACTGTACCAAGATTCAGCTTTAGTAAGGGTTGTTGGTGTTACAGATATACGTACTGGTGTGATCATTTTCGCACCACGCAGTGCAATCGCTGCAGCACCACGGTGAAAATCCGGCGGTTGCCCAGGCGTTGTTCGCGTCCCCTCTGGGAAAATAATCAAAGTTTGCCCATCTCGCAGTATTTGTGCGGCTGTTTCTAACATTTCAATGCTACCGTCATTACTCAGATAGCCTGCAGAACGAATAGGCCCACGCATAAAAGGATTGCGCCATAAACTTTCTTTTATAATGCAATTGGCATCACGCATACAGGAAATCAACAACACCACATCAATCAACGAAGGATGGTTAGCTATCACCATCTGACCCGGCTGTCCTAAGCGCTCAACACCTTTAATTGAATAGGTTAAAACACCTGTAAAACGCATAAAACCAACAAAATAGCGAAAAGCACTGCTAATCACTGCACGTGCTCGCTGGCGTTTGCGCAGAGGAGAAGCGGGTAGTAAATTCAGCACAGGAAACACAAAAAGCGTCAATACTAAACAACCTAAACCAAACAGAGCAAAACTCAATGCGGTAAAGACTAGGCGCCAAAGATAAGGAGGACTGTAGCTGTTATTCATTGACTAAACGCTGCCAAATCCATTGCCGCTGTTCTGTACGCAACACCAACTGATCTTCAGCGCCCATCAATAAAGGTAATAACTGTAAAGCATGCGGCCACGACGGAGTGGCATCTGGCTTATCATCAATTTCTGTGGATAACTCAAGCTGCCACTGACTACCCGGTACCACTTGTAGCGCCAATGCATAAGCAAAAGGCACATCATCAATCCAAGGCAGATAAGCATCAGGTTGTTGGTCTTCAGCAATAATCACTAATACGGATGGCGCACCAGCAGCTAATAACAATTGAGCTTCAAGTAACGCATGTTCTAGACCATCTTCAACACCTGCTATAGATGTCATCTCGCTGGTGTCGTTTCTGAAAATTGACCATAAACCAACCACAGCATTATGCACAGATAAACTAAAATGCGTGGGTGATAAGTCTTCTTGCAAAGCTAGGTTAGTGAGTAACTGTAAATTACGTGGCGTTTCACCGTGGCGTGAACAAAAAACCAAAGGTTGTGCAGGCATCATTTCAGCCAGAGGCCAACCAACATGGAACGCCGCACGTGCTAGCGGGCTTAAACGTCGGCGCTGTAACGCAGGTAAAAATCTGACGTCGGCCATACCCGTCGAGGATTCAAGTGAACGGGGCTGCGCGCACCATACCGACCAATCATCATGACTGGATACACCCGGCGCCCATGCTTGCCAACCTTTAATATCAAACTTCACCTAACAATCCTATCCCAATCGGCTTTATAAGCATTGAAATGCTGTTATTAATACCTATGCTCTATTTATATTAAAACAGCGGCGGGTATTATCTAATGCTGACCTAAACATCGCAATCATTAGTTACTACAAGGTACACCACGACAGGAATTTTTATGCAGCCTTCTCAGATTTTAACACTAGACCCAAACACTGGTTGGTTGCAGGGTGCACACCATTTGCTATCCGAAAACCATAACGCACGCCCTAGCGCTGAAATCTCATTATTAGTGATCCACAATATCAGTTTGCCACCTGGTCAATTTGAGACGGGTATGGTGGAAGCGCTATTTACTAACACTCTTCCGATTGATGCCCATCCTTATTTTACTGGCATCGCACATTTAAAAGTTTCAGCTCATTTTTTTATTAAACGCAGCGGAGCCATCACTCAATTTGTCAGCTGCCTCGATCGTGCTTGGCATGCGGGAGTGTCTGACTTCAAGGGTAGGCAAGCCTGTAATGACTTCTCACTGGGAATCGAGCTGGAAGGTGAAGATCATCTCGCTTATAGCGATGCGCAATACCACAGCCTCAACCAGCTCGTTGCTGAACTGACTCTACATTACCCAATGATTACAGCAGAACGTATCTGTGGGCACAGCGATATCGCCCCAGAGCGTAAAACTGACCCTGGTCCTGCATTTAATTGGCAACGCTTAAACGCTAAATATACTGGAGAAACCCTATGAGTTTTCTAATTTTAATGCTCACCATCCTGATTGAAAAACTCTCCAACTGGCGCAAGCGCTTGCAAAAAGATCAGTGGTGGTACGAACAACTTAAACGCAGTACAAAACTACTCCCTAAATACCATACTTTAGCGCTGCTACTGGCTTTTAGCCTACCCATCATCGGCTTAGCCTTACTCTTGGTACTGGCCAAATCAGTCATGTACGGCTTATGGCTGATCCCGGTCCACCTTATCGTTGTGCTCTACAGCTTGAGCCGTGGTGATGTACGTGCCTCCTTAGGATCCTTTAGAGATGCTTGGCGTAGACAAGACACCCATGCCGCAAGCTTGGCAGCACAACGTGACCTGCTGATCCAATCCGAAGAACCTGCCGGGCTGTTACAGGCTGTGCAAGGTCATTTGCTCTGGCAAGGCTATCAAGGCTTTTTCGCCATTCTCTTCTTCTATTTGATTGGTGGACCTTTAGCAGCACTGGCTTATCGCTTACTGGTACTGACTTCAGAACAAACACAGTGGCCGCAAGCAGCTGGCAAAACTACGCGCTTATTGCATATTTTAGACTGGTTACCGGTGCGTTTACTCAGCGCCAGCTTTGCCTTAATTGGTAATTTTATCACCGTCAGCAGATCACTGATGTCTGACTTACTGTGCATCAATGAGCCAGCCAATAGCCTATTAAGTAAAACTGGACGTGCAGCAGTAGAGGCTGAAAGTCATGCTTTAGGTGAAAAAGGTACCGCGACTTTAGACAATATTTGGCTTCTTCTCGTGCGTTCAGCCGTACTTTGGTATGCAAGTACGGCCATTTGGACATTATTTTTCTAGTCAAATAGACTTTTTTAGCCACTTTAAACCCTGTGGAGAACCCTACCTAGGCCCGGTGCAACAAGCTGTGGGTAACTCTGTTGAAAAGTAGGTTGTGGATAACTAGCCTACTTATGCACAGCTTATGTTCATCTGTTGCACACCTAGAGCACCTCTTCAGCACAGCTCTTAATTTCTTGTAAGCTATTGATTAATAAAGACTTTATAGGGTTACCAACAGAATTATCGCTCAGTAGTAATAACAACAGTAATAAGCTTTATATATTCTTTTCTAATTTAATCTATCTTGCATAAGCCAATATAAAGTCCAGCTTTCAAAACGGTTGATAAGAGAATTGATAAACAAATGCAGTAGATAATTGACCTAAGGCTCAGCTTTCAATAGAATTGTCGGCCTATTTAACGGGGACCACTTCGGGCCCCCTTTTGCCCAAAGAAGTCACCAGGTAGCGAATCATGAAACGTACATTCCAACCCAGCACCCTAAAACGCGCTCGTAACCACGGTTTCCGCGCACGTATGGCAACTGTCGGCGGCCGCTCTGTAATTCAGCGTCGTCGTGCAAAAGGCCGTAAGCGTTTAAGCGCATAATCCAATCGAGCAAAGTATGAATCTAGGCTTTGGCCGAGAAAAGCGTCTGCTGACACCTCAGCAGTTTAAAGCTGTCTTTGATTCTGCTAGCAATAAAGTACAAGGCAAAAGTGTCTTGTTACTTGCTCGTGATAACCAACTCAAGCATCCACGTCTTGGGTTGGTTATTGGTAAAAAAAGTGTAAAGCTTGCTGTTGAACGCAACAGAATAAAACGTCAAATACGAGAATCATTTCGCCACAGCCAAGATCGTTTGGATGGTGTAGATATCGTTATTGTTGCCCGTAGGGGTATTGCTGATTTGTCTAATATTGAGCTTCGACAACAGTTCGATAAAATGTGGAAGCGCTTGGCTCGCCAACGATTTACTGCATTGCAAACAGCAGATTCTGATTCTTCAGGGCAAACCAATGCGTAAATTGGTGATCTTGCCAATCAAGTTTTATCGCTATGCAATCAGTCCGATGATGGCAAGTCATTGCCGTTTTTATCCAAGTTGTTCATGTTATGCCATTGAAGCAGTTGAACAGCACGGTGCTATTCGGGGCAGCTGGTTAGCAATACGACGACTAGGACGTTGTCATCCTTGGAATGCGGGCGGTTTTGATCCGGTTCCACCTCCCTCTTGTTCATCTTCTACGGCCGAGTAACTATGGATATCCAACGTACGATCCTGCTCGTTGCCTTAGCTGTTGTGTCTTATATGATGGTTCTTCAGTGGAATCAAGACTACGGCCAGGCTCCAGAAACAGTAGCAATCACGCAATCAAGTTCAGTTAATCAACAGTCTTCTGCCAGCAACCAAGTAACACAAAACTCTGCTCAAGCAGCGACAAGTGATGACTTACCTATAGCAGTTAATGAGCTTGCTCAAGATCCTACGTTAGCTAGCACTCCCGTTAGCAATGATTTAATTTACGTCAACACCGATGTACTGCAATTGGCGATTGATCCCAATGGCGGTGATATTGTTGAGTTAAAACTCAGCCAATATCCACGTAATGCATCCAACCCAGATATTCCATTGCAGTTATTTGAAAACAGCAATGAGCGTGTTTATGTTGCGCAAAGTGGTTTGGTCGGTATTGATGGCCCTGATGCTCGCGCCAGCGGACGTCCTGTATACAGCGTGACTCAACAAAATTTTGCTTTGCAAGATGGCCAAACTCAACTGAATGTTGATTTGTCTTTCCAAGAAAACGGCATTAACTACACTAAGCGTTTTACCTTTCACCGTGGTTTAAGCTTAGAGTGCTCGGCACGTGAAATCAGCCAACGTCAAGTCAGCTGCATTAACGATAAAGCCTATCAAGTTGACTTAACTTACCTTGTGGATAACCAGAGTGATCGCGAGTGGAAGGGTAACTTATTTGCCCAACTCAAGCGTGATGGCCAAGGTGATCCTTCATCCACCACAGCAACAGGTACTGCGACTTATTTAGGTGCTGCACTGTGGACAAAAGATGAGCCGTACAAAAAGTTATCCATGAGTAATATGGATGACAAAAAGTTTAATGAAGCTGTTCAGGGTGGCTGGGTTGCTTGGTTGCAGCACTATTTTGTAACTGCTTGGGTTGCAGATCCACAGCAGACCAATCAAGTCACTACGCGTAAAGACAGTAAAGGTAACTACATTATTGGCTACACCAGCCCAGTGATGAGTGTTGCTGCAGGTCAGCATGCGCAAACCACGGCAACCTTGTACGCCGGTCCTAAAATTCAAAGCCACCTGAAAGCATTATCGCCAGGCCTTGAGTTAACTGTGGACTATGGTTTCCTTTGGTTTATCGCTCAACCTATTTTCTGGTTGCTGGGAGTTATCCACAGCATTCTAGGTAACTGGGGTTGGTCAATTATTGCCTTAACAGTGTTGATTAAGCTGGCATTCTTCCCCTTATCAGCTGCAAGTTATAAATCAATGGCGCGTATGCGTGCTGTTGCACCAAGAATGGCTGCGCTGAAAGAACAGCATGCCGGTGATAAGCAAAAACTTTCACAAGGCATGATGGAACTGTACAAAAAAGAGAAGATCAACCCGCTCGGTGGTTGCTTACCAATTTTAGTACAGATGCCGGTCTTCCTTTCTTTGTATTGGGTACTGCTGGAAAGTGTCGAGATCCGTCAAGCGCCCTTTATGTTCTGGCTGACTGACTTGTCGAGTAAAGACCCGTTCTTTATTCTGCCAATCATTATGGGTGCGAGTATGTTTGTTCAACAAAAACTCAACCCAACACCACCGGATCCAATGCAAGCTAAAGTCATGAAGCTGTTGCCGATTATCTTTACCTTCTTCTTCCTGTGGTTCCCAGCTGGATTGGTATTGTACTGGGTGGTTAACAACCTTCTGTCCATTGGTCAGCAGTGGTACATTACTCGCAAGATTGAAAAATCAATGGCGGCAGCTAACGCAAGTTAGTCGAACCAATCGAGTTCACAGCGCCCCTTTTTAGGGGCGTTGTGCTTTGTGAATACTGTTGAGGGAAAGCGTTATGCCCATGTCGCGCGATACTATTGCCGCCATTGCCACTGCACAAGGTCGCGGTGGAGTCGGGATTGTTCGAGTCTCAGGTCCAAAAGCCAAGCAGATTGCTCAGCAAATGACTGACCGTGAATTAAAACCACGTTATGCTCATTACGGTCCTTTTTATGCAGACGATCAGCAAGCGATTGATGAGGGTTTGGCGCTGTACTTTGTCGCACCCAACTCCTTTACCGGTGAAGATGTCTTGGAGTTACAAGGCCATGGTGGTCCAGTGGTGTTGGATATGCTCTTGCAACGTTGCGTTGAATTGGGCGCACGTTTAGCGCGGCCGGGTGAATTCAGTGAGCGTGCTTTTCTGAACGATAAACTCGATTTAGCCCAAGCTGAAGCCATTGCGGACTTGATTGAAGCCAGCTCTACACAAGCGGCCCGTAATGCTCTACGTTCTTTGCAGGGGGTGTTTTCTAAACGCGTTAATGCGCTGACCGAACAACTGATTGCTCTGCGTATCTATGTGGAAGCAGCGATTGATTTCCCCGAAGAAGAAATCGACTTCTTAGCTGACGGCCATATTTTAAAGTTACTCACAGATGTACAAGCTGAGCTGAAAGAAGTGGTACGTGAAGCAGGCCAAGGTGCATTACTGCGTGATGGTATGAGTGTGGTGATTGCCGGTCGACCGAATGCGGGAAAATCCAGTTTACTCAACAGTCTGGCTGGTTATGAAGCAGCGATTGTCACCGACATTGAAGGCACCACGCGGGATATTTTGCGTGAACATATCCACATCGATGGGATGCCACTGCATGTGACTGACACTGCAGGTTTACGTAATACGGCAGACCAAGTGGAGAAAATCGGTGTTGAGCGTGCTTTAAAAGCCATCAATGAAGCTGACCGTATTTTATTAGTCGTGGATGCTCATTCGGCTGAAGCGGATGATCCCTTTGCTTTATGGCCTGAGTTCTTAGACAGCACACCCAACCCGGAAAAAGTCACCTTAATACGTAACAAGGTGGATCTATCCGGTGAGCCCGTAAAGATGCACAGCAATAGTGATGGTCATGTCACCATTAACCTCTGTGCACGCAGTGGCGACGGTTTAGAGTTGCTGCGCGAGCATTTAAAAAGCTGCATGGGCTATAACCAAACTGCGGAAAGCAGCTTTAGTGCCCGTCGTCGTCATTTGGATGCCTTACAACAAGCTGAGCAATACCTGGAAACAGGTTATCAACAGCTTGTGCATGCCAGTGCCGGAGAATTACTGGCTGAAGACTTACGTATGGCACAGCAGGCTTTGGGTGAAATCACTGGCGAGTTTACAGCGGATGATTTACTTGGGCGCATTTTCTCCAGCTTCTGTATTGGTAAGTAAATGTGCATACCCTGTGGGTAACTCTGTGAGTTAAAAGATTGAGCTGCACGTATTGCAGGTTAAAAATGCACTGATTATTAGGCTATAGCTAGGTTTTTCAATGCTTATAGCCTTGTGGGTAACTTTATAAATACTGTTTAGCGCTCAATCTAAAACTGTGGATAAACTTATCCACAGTTGCATATCACTCAAGTTATATTCCCTGCAGTTCAAAAGTCACTTAAGTTATACACAGGCCATTTTAATACATGCCTGTCCTTATATTTTAAACATGGCACTTTTATCCTCAGAGTTACCCACAGGTAAAGTGTAAATCGATAAAATACCTCTAAAGCCAGTACTATCAATGCTTACAGTATGATTTGACTCGTCTAATTTTATTAAAGCACACAGACTTATCCACAGAGTTTGCAGCACCCACAGCTGGCCATCATCGTTTACTGACTGCTATATTCTTGTATCTCTCTTCATTATTTACAGAGGTGATAACAATGGACATAACAGCAGCTGTAACCCATGGTTTAGGAGATGATTTTAAACTTGAGTCAGTACAACTGGCTGAACCCGAGTTTGATGAGGTGCGTGTGCGTATTGTCGCCACAGGTGTCTGCCATACCGATGTGGTTGCCCGCGACCTCGGTATTGCACCCTTTCCTATTGTGCTGGGTCATGAAGGCGCAGGTGTGATTGAGGCGATTGGCAAGGGTGTATCCGATCTACAAGTCGGTGATCATGTGGTCTTATCTTTTGCCCACTGTGGCAACTGCAGCAATTGCCTCACCGGCCATCCAACAGTCTGTGCAACTTTTAATGAACTTAACTTTGCTGGAGCGATGGATGATGGCAGTCGTCGCTTAGCGCAAGGTGAGCAATCCTTAGCGACATTCTTTGGCCAATCCTCTTTTGCCACTCATGCCATTGTTAAATCACGCAACGCAGTCAAAGTAGATCCTGAAGTCGACCTAGCCTTACTGGGACCACTGGGCTGTGGTATTCAAACTGGGGCAGGTACGGTATTAAACCGTCTAAAACCTGAGTTTGCTTCAAGCTTGGTGGTTTATGGTGCAGGAGCTGTCGGACTGAGTGCCGTTATGGCGGCTAAAATTGCCGGTTGTCAGCATATTATTGCGGTGGATGTGCATAACAGCCGTTTAGCCTTAGCTAAAGAACTCGGCGCCAGCCATACCTTAAATGGTAAAGACGGCGATATCGTTGCACAGATTAAGCGCATCACCGATGGTGGCAGCCACTATGCGATTGAAACAACCGGCGTACCTGCAGTTGTAAAACAATCACTGAATGCTTTAAGACCGCTGGGCACTGTTGCCATTGTCGGTATCACGCCAGAGATGAACATTGACATCCACAATGATCTAATGGCTGAAGGCAAGAGCATGATTGGTGTGATTGAAGGCGATTCGGTACCCCGAGTCTTTATCCCACAATTGATTGAATACTATAAAGCTGGACGCTTTCCTTTCGATAAACTGGTCAAGTTTTATGACTTTGCACAGATCAATCAAGCCTTTGCAGACTCTGCCAGTGGCAGCACCATTAAACCTATTGTAAAAATAAGCTAAACCCCCTCGGGGCGAGCGTTCTGTTTCGCCCCATCTCAGCTGTCCATGTATAGCGAACCCTCTTAAAAGCATCTGTTTTATCCACAAAATGATCCTCATAAGTTGAAATCTTCTGCGTTAAATACAGTTATCCACAGTCCACCTTGAGCATTTAAAGCTCTCTCCATCGATATTTATCCCTATCACCGAGGTGATTTCATTCATTTACCGGTATTTTTAAATTTATTTTCACTGATGAGCCCTGTGGAGAACCGCTATTGAGCTCAGTTGATAAGCGGTGGCTAAAACTGTGGATAACTTCACCTGTGGATAACTAGCCTAGTTGTCCACAAGCTTAGAGGGCTTATCCAACCGACTTAATGGTGGTTCTCAACAGACTTAAAACATTTTCAAGCTATTGTTTTTAAAAGGATTTATAAGGATATCCACAAAAAATAGCTCCAGTAGTAATAGCATTAGTAATAAGCTTTATATCTTTATACTTAATTAATATCTAATTGCATTAACAACCGGACCAGAGCAAAAGCTCAGTGATGAAACGCTTATGCAAAGCTGCGCAAAAATCTATACTATTGCGGTCTTAGAACTCGCTATCGCCAAACCGAATAGCCCTGTATACAAATCCAGTGTGATGACACGGGATTGCTGTATTGATGAGTTCATCCGTTTTTAGCTAAAATCCTGAGGTGTACGGTGGATTATCCTTCCCGTTTTGACGTGATAGTAATTGGTGGTGGCCATGCGGGCACTGAGGCTGCATTGGCTTCTGCACGAATGGGTGTAAAAACCTTATTATTGACTCATAACATCGAAACCCTCGGGCAGATGAGCTGTAATCCAGCCATTGGTGGGATTGGTAAAAGCCATTTGGTCAGAGAAATTGATGCCTTGGGTGGCTCAATGGCAACCGCAGCAGATTTAAGCGGTATTCAATTTAGAATTCTCAACAGCCGTAAAGGACCCGCGGTGCGTGCTACTCGTGCACAAGCTGACCGCGTTCTTTACAAAGCTGCGATTCGTGAAATTTTAGAGCACCAGCCGAACCTGTGGATTTTCCAACAAGCGGTTGAAGACTTGATTGTGGAAAACGATTGCGTACGTGGTGCTGTGACACAAATGGGTTTACGTTTCTTTGCTGATAACGTGGTGTTGACCACAGGTACATTCCTCGGCGGTTTGATCCATATTGGTTTACAAAATTATTCAGGCGGTCGTGCCGGTGATCCACCCGCGAATGCCTTAGCACAACGTATGCGTGAATTACCTTTACGTATTGATCGCTTAAAAACCGGAACACCACCGCGTATTGATGCGCGGTCGGTTGATTTTTCAGTGATGACTGAGCAAGCCGGTGATACACCGCTGCCAGTCATGTCATTCTTGGGGAATCGTGAACAACACCCTGAGCAGGTCAGTTGCTGGATTACCCATACCAACAGCAAAACCCATGAGATTATCGCTAAAAATTTGGATCGCTCACCGATGTATGCGGGTGTAATTGAGGGTGTTGGCCCACGTTACTGCCCATCCATTGAGGATAAGATTCATCGCTTTGCCGATAAAGACAGCCATCAGATATTTTTAGAGCCTGAAGGTTTAAGAACGCATGAGTTGTATCCCAACGGTATTTCTACATCCTTGCCGTTTGATGTGCAGTTGGATTTAGTCCATTCGATTCGTGGAATGGAAAATGCGCATATTATTCGTCCAGGTTATGCCATTGAATACGATTACTTTGATCCACGAGATTTGAAATACAGCCTGGAAACTAAAGTGATTCATGGTTTGTTCTTTGCTGGACAAATCAACGGCACCACCGGTTATGAAGAAGCTGGTATCCAAGGTTTGTTAGCCGGTAGTAACGCAGCACTGCGTTCACAAGGTAAAGACAGCTGGCATCCGCGTCGTGATGAAGCGTATTTAGGTGTGTTGGTGGATGATTTGATCACCCAAGGTGCGCAAGAACCTTACCGTATGTTCACCTCACGGGCTGAATACCGCTTAATTCTGCGTGAAGACAACGCCGATATGCGTTTAACCGAAAAAGGTCGTGAAATCGGTTTAGTCGATGATCACCGTTGGTCAGTCTTTGAAGCCAAACGTGAAGCGATTGCACTTGAAGAGCAGCGCTTGAGAGATACTTGGGTACGACCGGGTACTCCGTTAGGTGAAGCGGTAATGGCGAAATTTAATACGCCCTTGACCCATGAATACAATTTAATGAATTTACTGGCACGTCCAGAGATTAACTATTTGGATTTAGTTGCAGTCACTGGGGGTGGTATCACCGACGAGCATATTGCTGAGCAGCTTGAGATCAAAACCAAATATGCCGGTTACTTGGATCGCCAATTGGACGATATTGCTAAAATGCGTGCCAGCGAAGCAGTGAAGTTACCTGTTGATATGGATTACACGGTGATTTCTGGATTATCCAAAGAAATTCAACAGAAATTATTAGCGGCGCGTCCTGAAACTTTAGGACAAGCATCGCGCATACCGGGTGTGACGCAAGCAGCGGTATCCCTGTTGATGGTGCATTTGAAAAAACGTAAAGCTACGCAGTTGTTGGAGCAGCCAGATTTATGAGTGTCACGACACAGCATGCGCAAGAATTAACTCAAGGTGCACAGCAACTTAATGTCACCTTAAGCGAACTGCAGCAAGAGCAATTGCTGCAGTATTTAGGTTTATTGATTAAGTGGAATAAGGCTTACAATTTAACCGCAGTACGTAATCCTGATGAAATGGTCTCGCGTCATCTGCTGGATAGCTTGAGTGTGGTCCAATATGTTGAGCCGTACGGTGACAATTGGCTGGATGTGGGCAGTGGTGGTGGTATGCCTGGCGTACCCTTAGCTATTTTGTTTCCAGAACGTCAGTTTACTTTGCTGGATTCGAACGGTAAAAAAACGCGCTTTTTAACCCAAGTTAAATTGGAGTTAAAATTAGATAACTTAAAAGTTATCCACAGCCGTGTTGAAGCCTATACACCTGAGCAGGCGTTCTCTGGGATTATCTCGCGTGCATTTAGCGCGCTGGAAGATTTTACCCAGTGGACACGCCATTTAGGTGATTTAACAACGCATTGGCTCGCGATGAAAGGTGTGCACCCTGATGATGAGTTGCAAGCATTGCCAGAAGATTTTCGTCTTGAAAGCTGCCAGATCCTCAAAGTGCCAGGTTGCCAAGGGCAACGGCATTTATTGATCTTGCAACGTCAGTAACAATTTAGGAGATAACATGGGCAAGGTCGTGGCAATTGCGAATCAAAAAGGCGGAGTCGGTAAAACGACAACCTGCATTAACTTGGCCGCCTCTTTAGTGGCGACGCGCCGCCATGTTTTGTTGATTGACCTTGATCCACAAGGTAACGCCACGATGGGCAGTGGTATCGATAAACACAGTTTGCAGCATTCAGTCTTGGATGTATTAACCGGCCAAGCCAATTTGATTGATGTGATGCAGTTTTCTGAGGAAGGCGGTTATCAGTTGTTGCCTTCTAACCGTGATTTAACAGCTGCAGAAGTGGTTTTGCTGGATTTACCCAACAAAGAACGGCGGTTACTGGATGCGCTAAAGCCGGTCCGTGGCAACTATGATTATATTTTGATCGATTGCCCACCCGCTTTAAGCATGCTGACCATTAACGCCTTGGTCGCCGCTGATGCAGTGCTGATTCCTATGCAGTGTGAGTATTTTGCTTTGGAAGGT
Source organism: Pseudomonas sp. (assembly GCA_034006005.1). Taxonomy (GTDB): domain Bacteria; phylum Pseudomonadota; class Gammaproteobacteria; order Pseudomonadales; family Pseudomonadaceae; genus Denitrificimonas. The sequence continues at coordinate 3,026 of JAVETP010000015.1, read as the reverse complement.
CTAACTGACCTGATTGGTAGTATTCAGCGTATTTCTGCAGAGTTGAATCCTGAGCTGCAAATAGAAGGTATTTTGCGAACCATGTATGATCCGCGCTTAAGCTTAACCAATGATGTCTCGCAGCAGTTGCAAAATCACTTTGGTGACAAGCTGTATGAGACGGTTATTCCACGTAATGTGCGTCTAGCTGAGGCCCCAAGTCATGGGTTGCCTGTTTTGGCGTACGATAAAAAATCACGTGGTGCTTTGGCGTATTTAGAGCTTGCTGGTGAGTTATCCCGTCGCCAGCGTGCCAGTCAGCGTGCTTCAACACGCACATAAGGAATCATTATGGCGGTTAAAAAACGCGGTCTCGGACGAGGACTCGATGCATTACTGGGCGGTGCAACGGCCAATACCTTACAAAAGACTGCGACTCAGACAGAAGTCAGTGAACTGCAGCACTTAAGTGTAGAGTGCATCCAGCGGGGTAAGTATCAGCCACGCGGTGATATGGATCAGGGCAGCTTAGAAGAGCTGGCGCAGTCGATTAAAGCCCAAGGTGTGATGCAGCCGATTGTTGTGCGTCTGGTTGCGAAAGATATCTATGAAATTATTGCCGGTGAACGCCGTTGGCGCGCATCGAAATTAGCCGGCTTAAGTACGATCCCAGCACTTGTGCGTGATGTGACGGATGAAGCCGCTATTGCGATGGCGTTGATTGAGAATATTCAACGTGAAGATTTAAATCCTGTTGAAGAAGCGGTTGCTTTGCAGCGTTTGCAAAAAGAATTTGATCTGACACAACAGGAAGTCGCCAATGCTGTAGGTAAGTCACGAGCTAGTATTGCTAACTTATTGCGCCTAATTGGCTTGCCTGATGAAGTAAAAACCTTGCTGGTGCATGGTGATTTAGAGATGGGTCATGCTCGAGCTTTGCTCGGTCTTCCGGCCGATCAGCAGGTTGAGGCAGCGCGAGAAGTGGTTGCTAAAGCCTTTACTGTGAGGCAAACCGAAGCATTGGTGCGCAATCGATTGGCGGATAAGCCTGAGGTTGAGAAACCTGTTATTGATCCTGACGTTAAGCGTTTAGAGCAAAAACTGGCTGAGCGTTTAGGCACGCAAGTACAGATTAAGCATGGCGCAAAAGGTAAGGGGCAGTTGGTCATTCGCTATGGCACACTGGAAGAGTTGCAAGGGGTTTTAGCGCATATTCGCTAAATTTTTACAGCTGTTGGTGGTAAAAAATCATATGACAGTTGAATGAATAGCGTTAGCCACTTATACTCTGCGCGCAATTTTGTTGCTATTCATTACAGAATGACAATAGCGAAGGAATCAGGCAAATAGTGGCATATCGAAATAAAGTTGCTTTTTATCGTCAGCCAATGTTTCGCGTTATCGTGTTACAGGCCGTGATGAGTGTCCTGATCGGATTGTTGTTTTGGTTAACTCAAGGATGGGTCGCCGCATACTCAGCATGGCTGGGTGGATTGACTGCACTACTACCGAACATGTATTTCACATACAAAGCGTTTCAGTATTATGGTGCACGTTCGATAGGCGCCATTGTCCAGTCCTTTTGGGCGGGGCAAATGGGTAAAATGATTCTTACAGCAGTGCTTTTTGCATTGTTGTTCTTGGGGGTGAAGCCATTGAACGTGCTTACTGTGTTCATTGGTTATATTCTGGTGCAGATGACGTCTGCAACATCACTTCTTTTGACGAAAAGCTTTCTAAAGCGTTGAGCGGTTGAGGCATTTATGGCACAAGACTCTGTTGGATATATTCAGCATCACCTACAAAACCTGACCTACGGTAAGTTAGATGGCACTTGGCAGTTTGCAGAAACTGCAGAGCAAGCTAGCGAGATGGGCTTTATGGCAATCCACGTGGATACCATGGCTATGTCATTACTGATGGGCTTTATTTTCTTGTTTTTATTCCGACGTGTGGCCGTTAAAGCCAACGAAGGTGTACCAACAGGTCTACAAAATTTTGTAGAAGTGATTGTTGAGTTTGTACAAAATATGGTTCGCGACACCTTTTACGGTCGTAGCGCACTGATTGCTCCATTAGCACTCACAGTATTTATGTGGATTTTGCTAATGAACAGCTTAAAATGGATCCCAATTGATGTGATTCCAAGCTTAGCTGCTGCTGCAGGCATACCTTATTTTAAATATGTACCTACCGCTGATCCAAACGCTACGTTCGGTATTTCTATCGGTGTGTTTTTCTTAATCGTGTTCTATAGTATTAAGATTAAAGGCGCTGGTGGTTATGTTAAAGAACTGTCGTTTACCCCTTTTAAACACTGGTCGCTGATCCCGTTTAACTTGTTCCTTGAGTTGCTGGGTCTGTTTACTAAACCATTAAGCCTTGCGTTACGTCTGTTTGGTAACATGTATGCTGGTGAAGTGGTGTTTATCCTTATTGCGCTACTGCCGTTTTACGTACAGTGGGCGCTTTATGGGCCATGGGCAATCTTCCATATTCTGGTGATCCCGTTACAGGCCTTTATCTTTATGGTGCTGACCATCGTTTACCTGAGCTCAGCCCACGAAGAAAGCCATTGACGCGAAAGCGGGCGTTAACTTAAAACTTTAACTGTAATAAACTTGAAAACTTAAAACTCTAGGAGTAACTATGGAAATCGTAATTATCGCTGCCGCCATCATCCTCGGTATGGGCGCATTAGCAACTGGTATTGGCTTCGCACTGTTAGGTGGAAAACTGTTGGAATCAACAGCACGTCAGCCAGAGCTAGCACCACAATTACAAACTAAAACTTTCATTATGGCTGGTCTACTTGACGCCGTTCCAATGATTGGTGTTGGTATGGCAATGTACCTGATCTTCGTTGTAGCCCCAGGTATGGCAGGCTGATCTAGCGATTTCATCGCGCAGTAATTTGTTACTGCGCGAAGTTATCTTTCGGATAAACAACGAAATAGCATGAGGTAGATCAGTGAATATTAATTTGACGCTTATTGGTCAATTGATTTCCTTCGCTATTTTTGTATGGTTTTGCATGAAGTTCGTAT
>JAVETP010000090.1:0-10072 GCA_034006005.1 Pseudomonas sp. | reverse complement strand
GGGAAGACGATAGCGTTTTAGCTGAACAGTTTTTATCACGCATGCAGTACGCCTATGGAACTCAGCACTGGGGCGTTGCTTTAGCGGCAACACAAGGCAACTTATTTTCCCAGCAGCTTAAGGGTACAGAGCTAGCAATTATGTCACGCTCATCCGAGCTCAACGGCGTGCTCTCGACCGATCACCCTTTTGAGTTTCTAGGAGGCTTATCCCGCGCTATTGAATTTATAGATGGGCAAGCACCCGACTTATATATTGCAGACTTGCGTAAAACCCAACCGAAAATAACCAAGGCAGAACGGTTTTTGGCTGATGAGTTACGCAGCCACTTTTTAAATCGACAATGGATCACGGCAATGCAAGCAGAAGGTTATGCAGGCACATTAGAAATCCTCGACACCATTAACAATGTCTGGGGCTGGCAAGCCATGAATCAAAATATGGTGCGAGCGGATCAATGGCAAGAACTGCATGAAACCTTTGTTATGGATAAGCGTGATTTACAGCTTAACGAATGGTTTGAGCAGTATAACCCCAGTGCTCAAGTCCAACTCGTCGAGCGTTTAATTGAGGCGATTCGTAAAGGCTACTGGTCAGCCGACGAACTCACTCAGCAACAGTTGGTTGAGCGCTGGCAGGACTTAACAGAACTCACTGAAGAATCGAATGGCGCACAACTGACTCGCGATTTTATTGATGAACTAGCACTCGGCTTTGGTTTGGCTGCACCCTCGAGCACTCCAGGCAGCAGCCAAGCTGGCGAAACTGTTACAGGGCAGCTACTCGAACCTATCCCTGCCCCATCAAACCCTACCACCCCATATTTATGGAGCTATATATGGCTGCTGTTGCTCGCTGTCTGCGCAGCAGGTGCCATGTACCAGCATTATAATAATCAACAACGCCAAGGTGCTAAATCATGAATGCCCTAGAACAGAGCATGTATCAACTGTCTCATGTGTTTTTATATCCCGTATTACTGTTAATTATTTTATCTTTAACCTACGCGCTCTTTGCTTTAGGCGCTTTTTTATGGGAAGCATGGCTACGCCAGCGCGGACGCTACACTTCAGTTTTACTCTCTTGGCAGGCAGAACATGGCGGCTGTAGCGATGACTTGGAGCTGTTTATTTTAAAACAGTTGGAGTGGCTACGTATCACTACGCGCAGCACGCCGATGCTGGGTTTAATTGCAACGATGATCCCCATGGGACCGGCCATGCTGGCGCTCACTGAAAGCAATATTGATGGCGTGGGTGAAAACCTTGTAGTAGCTTTTAGTGCGGTCATTTTAGCTTTATTGAGTGCCAGTATAAGCTTCTTTATTTTAACCATCCGTCGACGCTGGCTGCTGCAAGAGCTACGTCAATTTGAATGCTTATCACAGGAGCAAACATGCGCTTTTTAGAGCTCGATGATGCCGAAGATCCAATTGTTTCAGTAGTGAATTTAGTCGATCTTTTTCTAGTTATTATTGGCATATTAATGATCGTTATCGTCACCAACCCTCTGAATCCATTGAAACAAGGGAATGTTGTGGTGGTTGAGAACCCAGGGGAAGCAGATATGCGCATCACTGTTAAAGAAGGTAAAGAAATTACTCAATATGAATCGACCGGTGAAATTGGCCAGGGACAAGGAGCCAAAGCTGGTGTCACATATAAAATGGACGATGGGCGCTTAATTTACGTGCCTGAAACGTAAATTCAGTGTCAGGTAGATTGAAACCTGAGCATCCACATCACACTCAATCGAGTTGCCAGCCTGTCCACACTGTGAATACTTCAATGAGGGCAGGCATTAAAATACAGAACATGGAAAGCTCTTATCAGCAGTAATAACTTTGTTCACATCGATTAAATTCACACAAAGAAATATAAATGATAATGATTTGCATTGCTTTGTTGTATTCGTTATGATCTCAACCTTTAAAAATAGCTGTCCAGATTCCGAAATCAGTGATGCTGGCCGCTTTTAATTTATTCAGGGAAATCATAATGCGTGATCAATTCTCAATAAAGCTGCTGGCCTTAGCTGTTATCGCTGCTTCACCTGTATTTGCAAGTGCAAATGACTCTTCAGTACGCTTAAAAGACACCACTATTATCGGATCCAAAGCAGACGCTAAAAAGATAGCTGGCTCTGCTTTTGTTCTTGATAAAGCTGATCTTGACACTTTTTCATATTCCGATATCAACCGTATGCTAGGACAGGTTCCAGGCGTTTACTTACGCGAGGAAGAAGGTTTTGGATTACGACCTAATATTGGTATTCGCGGCACAGGTACAGACCGTAGCGGTAAGATTACCGTGATGGAAGATGGAGTGTTAGTTGCTCCAAACCCTTATGCCAACCCAGCCGCTTATTACTTCCCTACCGCTGGCCGAATGTCAGGTATCGAAGTGCTCAAAGGCCCGAGTACATTACGCTACGGCCCGTCGACTGTTGGTGGAGCCATCAACTTATTATCAACACCTATTCCCAATCAATTGGGTGGCTCAGTCGTGACTGAAGTCGGTGAGCGAGGTGAGAATCGTCTCTTTGCTAATGTAGGTGCAGGTGCTCAAGACAATTTTGGCTGGCTTATAGAAACTCATCAAATTCGTAACGATGGGTTTAAGAGTATTGATCGCAGCAATACTGATGCCGGTATTAAGAAAGAAGATTACATGGCTAAGTTACGCTTTCAAAACGATGCTGATTCAAGCATGCCACAACGCTTAGATCTCAAGCTGAGCTATGCAATTGAAGACTCTAACATGAGTTATGTTGGCTTAACCGATGCTGACTTTAGTCATGACCCTAATCGTCGTTACGGTTTGTCTGAAAAAGACGAAATGAAAAACCGTCATACAGGTGCTGTAGCCGACTACTTTTTAGGTATTAATGAAAACGTTGATTTTCATGCTAAAGCTTATTACAACAAGTTTCATCGAGACTGGTTTAAGGTTGACAGGATTGGTGGCAAAAAGATCGGTGATGTCATCGGTGCTGCCAATGCAGGTGACCTGACAGCTATTGGTATATTGAACGGTAGCGTCGACCAAGATGTCACCATCAAACATAACAACCGTGATTATATTTCACAGGGGGTTGAGTTTGACTTCGATGTGAATTTTGACTTGGCGAGCTGGCAGCATGATCTCAATGTTGGCACACGTTTCCATCAAGAAGAGATGGATCGTCTTCAGCCCACTGAAAAATGGCGTCAAACTAACGGCAGTATGGCTTATATCAGTGGACAAGCTAAGTCATCGCTGACCGGTAGTAATAATCGATTTGAAGATACGGATGCCATTTCTCTGTGGGCCATTGATCAAATTTCAGTAACAGAAGCTTTAGAGCTCACGCTTGCGTTACGTTATGAAGATTGGAAAGTTAAACGTGCTGACGTTCAGTCCAACGGTACTAAGAAAAAACGTAGTGTTTCAGGTTCTGAGTGGTTACCAGGTATCGGTGCAACGTACCAAATTGACGATCAGTGGCAGGTGCTTGGTGGTGTTCATAAAGGTATTGCGATTGCCAGTTTCAACGATGGTTCCGATAATCCTGACCCAGAAGAGACCATAAACTATGAGGCAGGTGTACGTTTTGCTCAAGGTGATTTCCAAAGTGAGCTGATTGGTTTCTACAGTGATTATAAAAGTTCAGTACTCAACTGTTCATTACAACGCCCTTGTGACAGTGGTGCAGTGACAGGCAGTGAGCCACTCGGTGAAGCTGAAGTAAAAGGTGTAGAAGCGTCTGCCTCGTATACTTTCTCAGCATCAGGGCTGAGTTGGCCAGTGCGCGCAGCCTATACGTATACTGATGCCAAGTTCACCAAAAACCCAGCTGGAAAAACGGGTATGAAAGGTGGCAAAATGGCGTATATCCCTGAAAACCAATTGTATGTTAGTGCTGGAGTCGTAGGAAACAAGTGGGATGCTTATTTAAATGCTCGCTTTACTGATCAATCTTGCACAGTAGATGCCTGCGATAAGAAACCTAGCAATACGTTCCTAAAGACCGACAGCATATGGGTATTAGATCTTGCAACGCACTATCAGCTTAATGACCAAGTACAAGCCTACTTTAAGTTGGACAACTTGCTTGATGATCAAAAAATCATCTCACGCAGCCCAGATGGTGCGCGTGGCAATAAGCCTCGTACTGCATTGGTTGGACTAAAAGTAGACTTCTAATATTTAGCCCATTTAAATATTATTATCTATAACTCTCTCAAAATACTTGGCATCTTCCTCGTCTTTTAGGACATGAAAGATGCCAAAATACGTTTCCAGAAAAGTCTCACCTTATACGCACAGCGGTGTACTCAATTTGGCCTCAGGGCTACTTCACTTTGTATAGCCATTCCTCGGTTAAAAATTTCTCAATACTGCTTAGCCCATAACAAGCTGCTTGATCAGCAGTAGTACCAATAGATGTCCTGGGTAAAACCAATAAAAAAACCATTTCATCCGTGGTAACTGCGCGTCTTGATAAAGCTGTACCGATAAGAGGATAACAGGCACCGCTAACAGCGCTGCCAGGCTCTCGTTGAGCAGGCAGAGCAACACAGCCAGCACTGACAAAGATCCATAGAGAATAATGCGTTCGCCATTAGCTACCGTTAAAAATAAACGCCAAATAACCAGCACCAATGCCGGCCCTACCCAAAAGTAGTCCACCATGCTGCCTGCTGCGGCAAAAAACAGGACTGCAGCCAAGCGCACAGCTATGACTAAACGGCCAGACACGGGTACAGACAACAGATAAACAGTGCCGACTGCTACCAACAACGTAAATAAAATATTCAACGGCCACCAGTACCACAAACCTGCATCAAGCATGTTGTACAGCGGCGTCGCCATAACCCCGAAAACCAAGAGTTGCAGCATCATCTTCGGCATTTTTGCGGTGGGGATTCTAGCGAGGTTGTAGCCCAGCACAAAAATAAACAACGGCAGCGCAAGTCGACCGATCTCATACAGCAGCGGGCTGTACTCAGTTTTAACAAAGCTATTGTAATGGTCTATCAGCATGGCGGTTATGCCGATCAGTTTGATAGCCGTTAGAGCAGCATTGGAAGTTTTCAACCGCGTTAGCATTGTGGTGCCTAATTGTTGATGCCCAAGCCAGCTAGCTAGCCAAGAATTAATATGACATTGAGTATAGCTAGTGTGCATCTGCTCAAACTCATAAGTGAGCGTTGGCTTTGCAACCAACTCGATTATTTAATCTATGATTATGCGATGACTAACCAGACCATTATCGTTGTTGATACACCGAGATGATCGGCATTATGTATCGCTTGAAAATCTTGCTTCTTATACAGAGCTACATTGTGACTCTCATTAGTCTCTGTAACGCCACTCTTATCGCTTTGTTCGCAGATATGACTTTTTATAAACAACACTTATTGACTTAACAATCCAAAAGCACTTGTTAGCAAGCCTAAATCATCTTCAAGCTTATGCATAGAAGCCTAAATAAAACGTTGCAAGACAAACATCATGCCCTGTAACAAGTATGTATTAAACGGCTATTTATTTACTCTTTGCACGACTGACTGCCATGGTTTTATTCTTTTTATATAAACGATCGAATACTCGCCCATTCAGTACGGCGTAGGCGATCAGTCCAATTAACAAACCCCAGAAAGCACCGCCAATTCCGAGCAATTGAATATTAGAAGCCGAGGCTAGAAAAGTGATCAATGCAGCTTCACGCGTTGTACCGTCTGACAATGCATTGGTGAGGCTGCCGCCAATCGTACCTAACAGTGCCAGCCCTGCTAGCGTGGTAATAAAGGTGCTGGGTAATGCCATAAACACAGCTGCCAAAGTAACACCAAACAAACCCACCAAAATATAGAACACACCGGCAGCAATACCCGCGACCCAACGTTTGCAAGGTTCCTCATGTGCCTCTTTACCTGTGCAGATCGCCGCGGTAATGGCGGCAATATTAAAAGCGTGCGAACCAAAAGGAGCCATAAGTAATGAGCCAAGCCCCGTTAAAGCCACAATCGGATTAGCACTGGTTTTAAAGCCATCATTGCGCAGCACTAACATTCCCGGCATATATTGCCCCGTTAAAGTAATCAAGAATAATGGCAGCGCCACACTCAATAAGGCATGCCAGGAAAATTCAGGTTGAGTGAACACAGGAACTGCAAACTCTAATTCCACTCCCGAAAAATCAACCCGCCCTTGGCTCACCAACAGCACTAATCCCAGTACTAAAATACCTACCACTGCATAACGCGCTGTCATACGTTTAAACAGTAGATAAGCCACAATAAGGGTGCCTGCCAATACCGGCTCAAGCGTCATTCCAGAGAAGGCATTGATACCAAACTGCAAGAGAATTCCTGCCAATAAGCCCGAGGCAATGCTGGGTGGAACCAGTCGAATCACTTTTTCAAAATAACCCGAAAGACCAAGTACAAGAAAAGCCAAAGCAGAAATAAGATAAGCACCAACAGCTTCCTCATAAGACGTTGAGGCTAAAGCGACAACCAAGAACGCCGCGGCCGGGGTAGACCACGCTGTGATTATGGGTTCACGATAGCGCCAGCTTAATATAATGCCTGTGACGCCAACGCCAATCGACACCGCCCACACCCAAGACGCTGTGAGCTCTGGGCTTAAGCCAGCAACATGTGCTGCTTGGAAAACCAAAATAAAGGTCCCGCCATAATTCACCAGCACGGAAACCAGCCCAGCGATCACTGGATTCCAGTAATCTGTCAGTTTATTTTTTTGCACGATTGATGTACTCACAACTCATCCCTTTAAACGGTATCTGGCTTTTTAGAAGATCAGCAGAGCTCTACTAAAAACAGCAAATAGGCACACAGCCCACCGATTGCAAATCGGTAAACAGTGCTAAGAAGAGTTGTTTTATATGCTGTACTTGGCATGATGTAACCATCCAATTAATAGATGATAGGCAGACCATTTGTTTAAACACTCACAGCTGGAGTCCGTCAAAGCAGCGCTAATGCATCCAGCTTATGCAAAGTATCCATTATATTTGCGTATTCAGCGGGCACTACGTCAGTTAATACTGGATGGTGCATTGCCAGCGAGCAATCCCCTGCCGGCTTCTCGTGCGTTAGCTCTGTCGCTTAACGTCTCACGTGATACGGTCGAAAATGCCTACAGTTTGTTGCATGCAGAGGGCTATATTGAACGCCAAGTTGGCAGTGGTAGTTTTGTAGCAGAGGTGCCGCAACTCCAAAAACCCAAGCGTAAAATCGCCACGCAGCCTACAGAGCAGCCAGCCATTCAATTGAGCAAGCGCGGGCAAGGCATGCTGAATAATAAAGGCGTTAGAGAGGCATTAACACCACACCCTTTTGCGCCAGGAATTCCTGAAACGCGCTTATTTCCACTGCCGCTGTGGGCGCGCTTAGAACGACAAGTGATGCGGGATTATCAATTTAAAGCGTTACAACACAGTGATCCGCAAGGCACTCAAGAACTGCGCAGTGCCATTGCTCACTATGTGAATTTAGAACGCGGCGCTCATGCAACGCCAGAACGCATATTGATTTTAACCAGCTCGCAGCAAGCCATCGCCTTATGCGCGCTTATTTTATTAGATGCTGGCGATCATATTTTTACTGAAAACCCCATGTATCAAGGTGCTCGTAAAGCCTTTGAAGCAGCCGGACTCATCCCCGTTCCTATTCCAGTCGATCCGCACGGTATACGCGTGGATCTATTAAAGCAGCATCCCACTCCTGCAAAAGTAGTGTCTTTAACCCCCTCACATCAATACCCTACAGGCGCAACATTATCGCTTGAACGCCGTTTAGAACTGATCGAATGGGCTGAACACAATCAAGCGTGGATCATTGAAGATGATTACGACAGTGAGTTTCATTACGCGGGGAAACCAACCGCCTGTGTGCAAGGTTTAGACCCTTACCAGCGCACCATTTATATTGGCACGTTCACCAAGTCTTTATTTCCGAGCGTGCGCATTGGCTATATGATTTTACCCGCACAACTCATCGCGCCCATGACCACAGCACGTACTTTGCAGGATGGACATACGGCAACAATGCCTCAACTCACGCTTGCACGTTTTATTGAAAATGGTCATTTTGGTGCCTATATTCGGCAAATGCGTCAAGTGTATGCCAAGCGTTTGACATGCCTTGAGAAACTTGTGCGGACACACCTTAAAGAGTTTCTAGAACCACTTCCGCCGCTAGGTGGCATGCAAATGCCCTGTGTGCTGATATGCGGAATCAGTGAGAAAGTGATTATTGAACACGCCAAACAAAAAGGTATTGCCCTAACGGGCTTGTCTAGCCTGTACATCACAACACCCACACAGACAGGATTTTTGCTTGGGTTTGCAGCCTATACAGAACGTGAAATGGAGCTTGCTATACATATACTAAGAAAAATATTTACGGATTGTTTAGATTGATTGCATATACAAAAATCGCTCTTCTGCTTGACAATATGCTCCATGTGTTCACGTTACCGGCATGAACATAGCAACTCTGCTCCTTGAGAACTTTATGAGTTTACTTTCTCAATATTCGAACTGACCATACACGCGACCTCAACAGTGCTTGAATCTAGACTTTTAGATAACCCCTCAACCACACCTAACTGATTTACCGCAGGTTGATTTTGACTCAGTTTCCACTGCCCTATCATCGAAGTTATTTCAATTTCTATACCCACAATCGCTGGTAACATTTTTTGAATATATTCTTCTGGTGCATCAGATATAGACCAAGGTTCCTTCAACCCTGATTCATGAGTAGTCGTTAAAGTATCTATGGCATCGTAAATCCATTCAGAGTCATGGATAAACGAAATCGAACCCTCAACATGGACTACAACATAATTCCAAGTTGGTACCGCTTTACCAGCTTCTTTTTTAGTTGGGTAATGATTGGGGGATATATAACAGTTTGGACCATTAAATATTACGAGAACATTTGATCCGCTTGCCACTGATTCCCATATAGGATTTGCCCTAGCAATATGAGCTTTTAGGTAGAGCTTATCCGAATCACTTGAAACTATCATTGGCAAATGCGTCGCTTCAATACCTTTCTCTGATTGCGTCACTAAAGCCGCAAAAGAGTACTTTTGCATGATAGCAATAAGTTCTTCAATATTTTCCTGTCTAAACTTGCTTGGAATAAACATTACTTTTCCTTATATGCTAGTGTTTTTAACAACAACATAATAATTTAACATCCGAACTAAGCACGTATTGTCAATCTTGAGTCTAATAACCCCTCAACAATGGCCTTAGCTTTCACCGCAGAGTGCAGGTCTCCCATAACATGGGCCTGAACAATAGCACCTTCTTTCAATAGTTCTATCGCTTCCGCTATTTCCACCACAGTTTTTCATCAGAAAAAATCTTAGAAGTATGCTTCCTTATCAAATCAAGCATCGCTCTTTTATGACTAGCGCACTGCTGGTGTACTAGATGATGAGCGTCAGGAAAACGCTCATGCCCCGCTTGCGTCAACATCCAAAACTGGCTGGGACGCCCAACACCTTTGGACTGTGAAAAAGCCTCGACTAAACCCGATGCTGCCAATTTTGTGAACTGCTGACGCGCAGCTTCGGCAGTCATCTCAAGTGCCAAACCTGCATCTGCGGCTTGGGTTGGCAGCACCTATTGACGCGAATTCTGCAAGTCGCTCCTCGTGAAGATCAAGACGCCGCAGCTACCTCAATCACTACAGTACAACTGTTCGCCACAGCGCTTGGCTCGGCGCTAGCAGGAATGCTCAGCAACCTCGGTGGTTTAAATATACCTGGCGGTATTGAAGGCACCTCAAATGCTGCATTCTGGTTGTTCGCGATGCTTGCTATTGCTCCGCTGCTAGCGATCTTCAGTGCGTTGCGTGTTAGCGCAAGACTTAAAAAGGAAGAAGAAGTGCTGTAGTTCTGACATTCTGCAGCCCATCACAAATTTTGGTGGGCTGCAGTGTGTTAATTATAAAAACTATCGGAGCGTTTCTTTTTTAACTATATCACCCAACATTTTCATTACATCTTCTTTTTCCGAACTGCATATTCCACTCGTATTAATCCGA
>JAVETP010000089.1:0-10204 GCA_034006005.1 Pseudomonas sp. | reverse complement strand
CTTTAAAAGCACTGATTAACGATCAGTACCGCAGGCTCGAATCGTTAAGTGAAATGCTGGATATGCAGGTTACTCCGTGGCATGGTGACAGTCTTCAATCCAAAAAAAAGAAAGCCAGAAACAATCCTTCAGGCATTCTGCTTATCACTCCTGAATCCTTGGAATCGCTGTTAGTCAGAGAGCCAGGATGGGTGAAACAATCTTTTAGCTCACTCAAATATATCGTCATTGATGAATTTCATGCATTTATTGGAACCGAACGAGGTCAGCAGTTACTTTCTCTACTTGCACGTCTTGAGCACATAACTGGTCGAATCACTAATCCTATTCCACGAGTTGCGCTAAGCGCGACACTTGGAGATCTTGAAAAAGTACCATTTTCTCTAAGGCCGAATAAAAGTCTGCCTTGTGAAACCATTACTAGTAGTAAGCACCAAAGCACTATTAAGGTGCAAGTTAAAGGATATTTAGAGCCAGTAGATATCATGGCAGATGAAACACGCATCTCGGCCGAACAGCAGATTTGTCAGGAAGTATTTAGACTCTGTAGAGGCGACTCACATCTGGTATTTGCAAATAGTCGCAGTCGAACAGAAAGCATTGCAGCACAGTTAAGTGACTTATGCGAACAGCAAGTCGTACCGAATGAGTTTTTTCCGCATCACGGTTCTTTAGCTAAAGAACTTCGAGAAGATTTAGAAACCAGATTACAGAAGGAAACCCTACCGACTACAGCTATTTGTACCATGACCTTGGAGTTAGGGATCGACATAGGGAAAGTGAGCTCTGTCATTCAGGTTACTGCCCCACATTCAGTATCAAGCTTACGTCAGCGCTTAGGTCGATCCGGTAGACGAAATACACCTTCTATATTACGAATGCTTATTGCTGAAAATGAATTAAGTGATAAATCTAATATAGTCGATGGTCTTAGATTAGAACTGGTTCAATCACTAGCTATGATTCGATTACTCATTGTAGATAACTGGTTTGAACCGGCAGATACAGAGCAAATGCATCTCTCCACATTTTTACACCAGATTCTTGCTGTAATTGCGCAATGGGGTAGCGTCAGAGCAGACCAACTTTATTCTTTGTTATGTGAGCAAGGGCCGTTCAAAGAAATATCAATTCAGCACTTCAAACAATTACTATCCCATATGGGGAAAGTTCTCCTAATACAGCAACTCAATAGTGGTGAGTTGGTTTTGGGGGCTGAAGGCGAGCGTCTTACCAATTCCTATACCTTCTATGCTGTCTTTAAAACACCAAAAGAATTCCGGATTGTTGCCGGAAGTAGAACACTGGGCACGCTACCAGTTGATTCGCTAATCCTTAAAGATCAGCACATCATATTTGGTGGCCGCAGATGGAAAGTCACGGATATTGATGATGAAAAGAAAGTGATCTACGTGACCTCTACAAAGGGTGGTAAACCACCAAAATTTAACGGTAGCGGCATGACGATTCATGACAGGGTTCGACAAGAAATGTTCAGCATCTATCGTGCGGGTGACTATCGTATTGAGACTGGCAATCAGAGAATAGATTTTGTAGATAATCTCGGAAGGCAGCTATTTCAAGAAGGTGTGAATTTTTTTAAAGAAGCAAATCTTGAAAAAAAACCTGTATATCAAAGCGGTAAGCATAGTTATGTTTTCTCATGGATGGGCGATAAAGTAGTTAACACACTAACTGTCTTGCTAATTAGAAGTGGATTTGTATGTAGTAATTTTGCCGGTGTTATTGAAGTTCAGAACTCAGATGTTGATGATATAAAAAAATGCTTAATTGCTATAACAAAAGATGGACTGCCAGATGAAACCGAGCTGGCTCGAACACTTTCATTACAGCAAAAGCTTATTGAAAAATATGACGAGTATCTTCCTGAGAATTTATTAACCGAATGCTATGGTCGACAAGCGTTTAACTCTAAGGCTGCTAAACAATGGATAATAACAAGCCTTGTTTGATCTGCCGGTTCAAGGTATCGCCTTTACAAGGTCTTCACTTATATTGAAAATTTTATGTTAGTTAATAACAGTTTATAGACAAGGAATCGGCATGGAGCTAGATTTAGAACCGCTGTTAGACGAGTTGTGGAGTAGTGCTTCATCGGACCCACTTGAGCTTGAAATGAAAGTCCGCTCGTGCCTAAAAGACTATGCAACTGAAAGTTTTTTAGCCAAAGTGGCGATGCTGATCGCTCATAATCAATACTCTATCGCAAGAGCGCTTGTCGACGATTTTCTGCATAACCACCACGCGGTGTATGCTATTCAGCGACGGCTAGAGCTTATTTTACACTTTAAAAAGCATAGATCGTTAAAAACTAAAGCTGCCCAAACCACGTTACGCAGCAAAGAGACACTTATAAATAATGTCAATGGATTAGTAGCCTCAGGAGAATTATCAGATGCTGAGGATTTTTTACTAAAAGCTATTGAATCGACAGACGATCCTGACTATTTAAACCTGCTTAGCAGAGTATTTATGTTGCAAAATCGCCCTATGGAGGGCGCTGAAGCTTTACAAAGAGCGTTAATGATAACGCGAAAGATAAAATCTTTTTCGGTTTTATCTGATGATATTGATGAACTTCCTACATTAAGTGATCTGGCTTTTATCCAAGACTCAACTGAATCGCTGGCTCTGTTAAAAGACCAAACTACTCCAGATAATATTGCAGAGACCTGCACGGGTAATGACTCGTTCAGCTTCATGCCACAGATGGCTCTTGAGTATGCAGCGCTGAAATGCGGTAAGAGTGAGAGCCCACACTCATTAGGACTAACTCAATTCAAAGAGTCAGCATGCTCAAGCTCATCAGCTTTTGATGAAAATTGCGAAGCTTTTTTAAATCCACAAGCATGGCCGCTTGAAAGAAGTAACATTAATGAAAATACCATTTTACCTAGTGAAGCTACAAAAACCATACTCAAGCTAACTCGCCCAAGAGCTACTCTTAACTCGTTAGAGGGGCCGGGGTATGTCAAAATTTTCAATAAATCTGGCCGTCTTTTAAATCGGGTTCATTCGACAGAAATCAACACGTTTACTGTCGCTGCCGATATGCCAGAAAGTAATTTTGCATCCCCACTACTTGAGACATTTCCTTCTGAGCCAGCACATCATATTGAAGATGAAGATGAAACTTTCGAGCTAGAGCTGCAAAATTACAGCCCTGCAGAAAATGAGTTTGACTACGATCACGACGAATTAGATATTAGTGCTGATTTTAATTATGATTTTAATTATGATTTTGAACTAGACAGCGAAGTGGGTTCTGCTCATATTTTGGATGACTTTGAGGACGATTATGCAGCATATATCTTCGATCCAGATGAGGTTTTTTGTCCTGATGAGCTAGAGGAAAAAAACTCCAATGAAAACTTTTCAGACAAGCTTTCACACGAAGACCGAGCGCTTCAAAAAGCTTCAGAGCTGATAGGAAAAACTAACTGGCCACTCAGCGCTCTACCCCTAATACAGCAGATTTTCGTAATGAGTGGTTGGGGAGCTACTCGTCTTGCGTTGGAGAGAGAAATAGTTAAGGGGCTAACACCAGATGAGTTAATCCTAGCAACACACCTCAAAATCATATGGTCTGAAAATGATACCTACTGGATATCATTTGATAAAAACGGTAGTACAAGATTGTCCTATTACGTTTTGTCTTGGCCAACCGCTTTGCTGATTGTGCGCTCTTTTGAATCATTACCACAAATTGAAGAGATTGAAGTTTTACTTGAGACTCTTTTTTCTTCATGGATCGAAAATACTGTTTTGCGTCGTGCATTCAAAGCGTTTGCAAGGTACCTGTGGTTCAGGTTTGCCAATCTGGAGGGTTGCTTACCGGCTAGTCAGCACTTTGACTTCAGTGACCCTCGCGAACTGCCTGCTGAGGAATACAGTGATCTCGGGTTATGCGATGAGCTAGAGATAGAAAGGACTAAGAACCTTCGTGAGTATGGCGTACTCCAAGTTAAGCATCCTCAAGAGCCTAGTTGTTATTTCAGCGATAAGCCGCGTGTAGAAAAAGGTCCATTGCTTAACATAGAAAAAGCCTCGAATAAAAACCGGCCTGATGATGCAGAAGTTTATAACTTTCTTGATACTGAAGACGAGAGTATTGCCGATGTTGAGACTTATGAGTATTAGTCAGAGTGGCCAGCTACGATATTTATAACATGTCTTACATGTACCTCGTATTGATGAAAATTAATCAAGCATAGAGCTGAAACTAATAAAGGATTACGTATGAAGCATCTCGGTATTACCCATGTTCCTGGTTGCTGGGTTAGTCAAAAATCACCATCTGGCCAAAATAAGCGCTTTGGTATCGTGAAAATGGCAATTGCCAACGAGTCTGGCGATCAGCTTCAGGTGCACTGGTTCAGCCCAGAGAAGATATTAGGTTATGTAGATGCCTTAGCTGTTCAGTCAGGCTTTCAAAATGGTATGGATGTGGTCGACGAAACTCCAGGTAGTGGAGTTCGCTCACTCGGCCAGGGCGTAATTATGCAGCAACGCATCTTGGCAAACAGTGAACAATTGTTAGTCGATTTTCCTGAACGTGGCGAGCGCCATTGGATGCCGTATCAATATTTGCGCCAAGTGAAAGGTGTTAAGCATCGTTTTGTAACTGCAAGTTTATGTGACGCTAAAGATACAGAGCGTATGCGTCTGCGAATGCTAGCTCATGCTATTAAAGTGTGGAACGAAAATACCGGCGCTCTTTCTCACCTAGAGATTGAGCCGCTGCCACATCAGATTAATCTGGTCCACCATATACTAGCTTCTGGCAATTTCAACTGGCTGATAGCAGATGATGTAGGCTTAGGTAAAACCATAGAGACCGGCATGTTGTTGCATGCGTTACGGCAAAGAGATCTGGCCAAACGCATATTACTTATTACACCTGCGGGTCTTACCAAGCAATGGCAGGAAGAGCTGTACTATAAGTTTAAGTTGGAAGACTTCGAGATCTATGGTGAGGATTTTTTCATTAATGAACCTCGCCAATGGAAAATGCATGACTGCGTCATAGGCTCTATGGATCGACTGAAACAAATGGGCCATCTAGAAAGCCTGCTCCAAGCAGAACAGTGGGATTTGGTGATTTTTGACGAGGGTCATCGCCTTAGCCGTCGCCAGTATGGCCAGAAACTCGATAGTTCTGAGCGCTACGATCTGGCTAAAAGCTTACGGAGCCAAACAAAGCACATGCTGCTACTGAGCGCTACTCCTCACCAAGGCATGCAGGACAAGTTTATCGCCTTGCTTGAATTGTTGCGCCCTGAACGCCGTACCGAGTTATTGATGCTAAACCTAAAACCAGAAATACTACATGATATGGTGTTTCGTAATCACAAAGCTGATGTGACAGATGCTGAAGGCAACTTCATATTTCAAGGAAAAATATCACGAGCTTTGCAGGTAACGAGCAGTTATGAGTCCATCGAGTTTGATAAAAATCTGCAGAATTATTTGCGTAAAGGTTATGCCGCAGGCGATGCACTAGGCCGTACTGGTAACGCCATTGGTTTTGTCATGACAGTTTATCGCAAGCTAGCAGCTTCAAGTGCAGCAGCAATCCACAGAGCTTTGTGTAATCGTCTTCAACGACTTCTTGACGATGAAGCCAATTCTGTATCAGAAAACGAACTAAGCGATGAGCGGTATCTAGGTGAGTGGGAAGAACAATGTGCCAGTGATGCCCGTGAGTTTTTTGCTGGCGAAGTACTGTTGTTGAAAGAACTCATTGACGAGGCCGCATCGCTAAAGTCCAACGATCTAAAGCTAAAACTGTTCATTGAAGACATTATTGGAAAGATCATCACGGCAAACCCATCCGAGAAAGTACTCATCTTTACAGAATACCGCACCACGCAAGGCTATCTGAGTGATGCCTTAAGCAGCCACTATGGTAGTGATTCTGTCGATTTAATAAATGGCTCTATGCAGCATGCTCAACGTCGTGAAGCTATCAAGAACTTTGAGAAGCAAGGTCGATTTCTTATCTCAACCGAAGCTGGAGGGGAAGGTATCAACCTTCAGAACAAGTGCAATGTCATGGTTAATTACGACTTGCCATGGAATCCGATGCGTCTTGTGCAGCGTATTGGCCGCCTGTACCGCTATGGGCAGAAGAAAAAAGTGGTTGTATTCAATATCCAGCAAAGTGACAGCTTAGATCAGAATATTGTAGACCTCATGTATGAGCGAATTGATAGCGTGGTGACTGACCTTGCAGAGGTTCAGCAGCATGAGTTTAACGATGGTCTGAAAGATGAAATTCTCGGTGAGTTAGCTGAACTAATTGATGTGGAAGATATCCTGCAACAAGCCACAAAACTTGGTATTGAGCGCACCCGAGAGCGTATCGATGAAGCTTTAAAGCAAGCAAGCACTGCTGCCGCAAAACAACGTGAGTTATTTGCCCATGCAGCCACTAGTGAGCCTAATGAGTTACGCGGTGAACTAGAGATCACAGTCGAGCACCTCTACAGTTTTGTGGTGGGCATGTTTGACCAACTTGGCATTGAGGTTGCGGAGCGCAGTCACAAAAGTAGGCTATTGCGAATTCGCCTATCTGAACAAGTTATGCGTGAAATGGGGTTGTCACCAAAGGCTTCACAACGCATGGAGGTCACCCTTGATCGTATGCTAGCTGCTAACCGTCCGGACACGCATATGCTTGATCTTAATTCCAAACTTATGCAGTACCTGCTGGGTAAGGCCTGTGAGTACGACTTCGGAGGTTTAGCCGCAATGATCAAAGCTCCAGAACTTGGCGAGGGTGCGTTGCTCGGTGCGATGCTGCGCTGGCAAGGCCCGCAGGGTAAAAGAATGCGACAAGAGTTTGTGACTATTCAAGTTAACGACGGCAAAGCAAAACTGAACTCTACAAGTGCAAGCTATTGGCTTCTAAGGCCCGCAGAGCAGAGCTCTTTCAATCCAGATAGTGCATCCTCAAAGCTGCTGTTTAAGGCAGCAGAAGAGATTGCTAGCCAGCGTTTAGCACATAACAGTAACTGTTACTTGATACCCGAGTGTTTAGATTGGACTGCAGCAGGTTGGACTCGGCAGCTCTGAGTTCTCGCAGCCGAGACTCGTCTAGTGTAGCATTTATGTCACGCTCGGCTTCCCATAATCCCTGCATTACTCATGCACAGAGTCTTTAGCAAATGATGACCTATAGAGCGTCAACTATCTTGGCCGCTTGATGTTAGAACTATGTAAGCGTCCGGTAAACCCATCTTGAGCCTGGCGGCGTAGCCGTCAAGATAGTGTCCACTTATTCCTTAGTGGACACTATCTATGAGCAACGTAAGAGTAACTCGGCCTTATCGTAAGCGTCGCCAATATAGCCCTGAATTCAAAGCCCAGCTGGTGGCTGAAAGCCAAAGTCCTGGTGCTATAGAGTGGCCTGCGGAGCAGGTCAATCAATGCGCACTATTTCTGCGCACGTTGCTGCAATGATTAAGATTGATGAAGTCTGGCTGGCAACAGAACCACTGGATATGCGTGCTGGGCCAGACACAGCATTGGCGCGTGTCGTTCAGGTATTTGGTTCGGCGCGACCGCATTGCGCTTATCTGTTTGCCAACAAACGGGGTAATCAATTGAAAGTGTTGATTCATGACGGCTTAGGTATTTGGCTCTGTGCTCGTCGACTGAATGAAGGCAAGTTTCATTGGGGTGAAACGTGGCGCGGTAAGCAACTTCAGTTGGACGATGAGTAGCTGGCTGCTCTGGTTCAATATGAGTTGCACAGCCATGACAAGAAACAATTAATCTTATAAATCAAATATAGAAAACCATTAAAATTATAGCGCTTACAAACCTGTTTGACACTGTAAAGGATAGCGGTGTAACATCTTAATCGTATGTACGACACATACAATAAAATAGCACTTACATACATATTTACTTACAATTATATAATTGACTTAATGTGATTAATTAACAATCCTACTGCTTCATTTTTATTTGAAAGCGGTTTTTCATGACATCCCCAAAAAATACAATAGTTCTAGCCACTTTTCGTGTTGCAGACAATGTGCTAACGCACATAGCAGATACCACATTTCGAATAAATAGCAAACTAACTCAAAACTCTGATCTTGAGGCGATTTCAACACAAGCTATCAATCTCATCACAAATTATATTGATGAGTATTATCCTTATAATAATATAAATATTCGCTTTGACAGTATTGTCAGTACTGAAAACTGTGCCGATGTTCCCCTAATTAATTTAATTCTAGCTGAGTTTGATTCTTCTAAAGATATCAGTGAAAATATTAAAACCGAGCTGTACTCAATCGTGAAAAAATTTATTGAAGATGTCCTGGCCGATCGTGGTGATATTTTCGCTACAAAAAGCTCTGATAGAGTAGATTTTTTCACGTCTGAAAAGAGTAATTTTATCGACGGTCACACCTCGACATTTATTAATAAATTTCGAGGAAAATCGATCACCAAACCGTTTATGTGCATAATCTCAGGCGAAACCCCTATTGAAATACCACTCCAGGGTGCTTTCAAAAGCCCTGTGATTCAAAATACGGGCACCAAGGGCGACGCAACTTTCTTCGCGCACTGTGATGGTGTCAAAGGGTCTGAAATGCTAACTTTTATGAAGATAGTCGGTACCACTAGTAATTTAATCAATCACACAGCGAAAACATTTATCGCAGAGCAAGAGAGTTTCCTAAAAATCGCTGCTACCGCTTATGCCAGCGACAATTTACTTGTAAAGATTGTGATATGTGAAAAAACTGATGATAAAGGAAAGACTCGATCCTATTTAAAAGAAATCGTCCCAGCTAGCATGGACGATCTTGAAGCGTTTGAACTGAAGTTAATTGAATAGCCACAGGTCAATCGTTAGATGCCTTTTCAATCTGTACTAAGAGACCGAGAGAAAGAACAGCAATCACAAGCTCGAACGAATTTCGAATAACACCCACTGATGAGCGTGAAAGAACAAGCCCAGCATAATCGCTGAGTCGATACTCACTGTTACGCTCAGGTAAAAATATCGTAAAACCGTCGAGTTTTATACCAGTCTCTATCTCAGTTACGACCCCAAAGTCCGCTGCAATCAGTAAGTGCCTCAGGGCACCAGGTCGTTTTTCTTTTGCAATAATCTGATATTGCGTCGCTGGAATTTCAAATAATTCAATAACATGTTTGACCAAGGCGCAGTGCTCTGATTGCTCCATTAAAATGTGTCGGTTAGGACTAATCATGTAAGGCAGATCTTCTAGGTTTTGGATTGAGTTATCCTTCACAGCCAATACAACTTCGTCACCTAACTCATCAGCACGATGCAGCAGCCGCTGCCATCCAGAATCAGTTACCGATTCAAGAAAAGCGTTTGGACATTCGCTACCTTTTAGTTTGATTCTTTTATCAACTTTAGAGCTGAATCGCATGCGCTCATTTGTAGTTTCAATGAGTTTTTGGAGTTTGCAAATATGCTGCGTCTCAATATGCATTAGCTCGCCAGCTCTTTCATAGCTAATGCCAAGAGAAACCAAACGCAGCGCTTGCAAAAGCCTTGCAAGTGTTGGTTTGGGATAGCTAAGCGCCTCAGCCATGTTTTGCGCAGGCTCTATAGTCACCATAGATTGCTCAGATATCTGTAAAATATTTTCAATCTTATGAGCCCGCAAATGAGTAACAGGTGTCAGTTCATCTGCCCACTCAGTCGTCAGATGAAAATAATTCTTCAGTCCCGTGCTTGGAAAACGATGGCCCATTAGCCGCGCCAATGCCATGGAGCCACGTCTAGACACATGACTGACTGGCCCTAAAACAATGCGCCTAACTTGATCGTGCTCTGCTGTACTCGTTAACTTATCTGCGAGCGTATTGTTGAGTCCAAATAATGCAGAAGCAGCACGATTATAGAAACTGTGGCGACAGTGGTGCAGCACCAACTGCGGGTTGCCTGTGACACTGCGTATAATTTGGATTAATGCTGGTGAGATACGTTGTGCTAGGCTTGTCAGAGTCGGCTGTCCAATCTCTTGATTAGATGCTTCGCACAGAATTGGTCGTTTGTTTTGTTTGCCAGCAATACTGCTATACCTCGCAAAAGTACGATCGACAATATCCTGCTCGTTCTGCGAAAGCTTAAACAGCAATGGTATCGCCCGTCGGCTAGCTTGGCTTTTTAAGCTGCGATACT
>JAVETP010000014.1:0-55744 GCA_034006005.1 Pseudomonas sp. | reverse complement strand
CACTGGTGAGAATCTGCGGAGTGCAAGTAGTGATCGCTCGGATGTTAGTTGCGTCACAGAGAACAATGTGAGTAGCACCCCCGGTGGCTGTGATTGCAATATCAGCCTTCTGCGCGACAGTTACTTTCCGTCCGGAAGTATCATCAGCCTTGGTGAAGTCACCACTAGCAAGTGTGACTACACCAGTCAATGAGGCAGTAATTGCAGCCAAACAGCAGGCTGCTAGTAAGTATGGTAAGTATCAGTTTCATTTGGGCACCTTACTAATTGACACTGGTGTTTGTGAGTAAATCTTGAAACGCGGTATTTGCACTTGTTGTCTGGGAGTTTGCTGTTCGGGCAGTGGCCCCAGTCAGCTGGGCTTGGCGATGTAGGAAATGGCATTATAACTCCATAGAATATTCAACTAATATGCCATCTTCAATCCGTTCCCATTTGGCTAAGCGAATGCCTCTGGCTTTTAGTTCAGCACAGAGGCTACTTAAGATTGGCAATATTTCTGTTCGCTTGTGGCTGTTCGCGCCAGAGATTAGCGCAAATTCTCCATGCCGCTGGACAATAAAACTAAGCGAGTAAGGAGATTTGTCTAAGTAGCTAGTATGCTCCTGGCCGATACGAACAAGAAAGACTTCATCTGCTTCTATGCGTTCTATTGAGTAGCCCATTAGTCCAGCTTTCTTCTTCGCGTTATTACATCATGTGCGCTTTGAAGGGCAGATAGCTTAGCGTCAATATGGGCTATCTGCGAGAAAGATTCTTTCGTCAAGGCTGCGATAGAAGTTGTTAGGCTTTCTACGTTTTCTGTGAGCTTGTCGATAGCACCGGCGAGATTCTCATTTTGTGTCTCGAAGTATTCTTTTTGTGCTAAGATAGCAGCGTTAAGTGACTTTACCAGCTCACTGAAACTAGCAGATTTGAGTTCCTTGGTTTCTTTGTGCTGCTTGACTAGTCGTTGCCAGAGTAGGCCAATGACTAGTATGAGAAATGCAATCACAAAGGAACCATGCTCTGTGAAAAACGGGTCTTTAAGGTCAATACTCGGCATCAAAGTCTCTCCCCTTCTACTTCTATCTCAACATCGCTGGCGTTAGTTACTAAGTTAGCCTGAGTGACGTCAATGGCGTCAGAGTGCATGTTCTTAGTGTCGGTGAAGCTCGAAAGCCATTGACCGAAATTGACATTAACAGTAGAAGGAGCAGAGTGCTTAGCTTCGCCAATACCAGCGACGCCGAGAACATACTGACTAGTCTTGACATCACCTTGGAGGACAGAGTTCTTGATGTTAGTGGCGGCATCAAGCACGGCAGATTTCAATATCTCTTTTGCCTCACCCACTACATCGGCTGAGTGTGCTTGGGCGGCAGCTTTGATTCGGGGGTCGCGCAAGAGTCGCCCATAGTGGCCGCCGTCTGTTGCCCCTGGGTTTGTCTTTACCATTCTTGCGATGTCAGCGGGTTTCATGCCAGTAGCGGCAAGCTCCGCT
The DNA here is from genome assembly GCA_034006005.1 of Pseudomonas sp. Classification (GTDB taxonomy): domain Bacteria; phylum Pseudomonadota; class Gammaproteobacteria; order Pseudomonadales; family Pseudomonadaceae; genus Denitrificimonas. The sequence goes on along the minus strand of JAVETP010000014.1, from coordinate 54,261 downwards.
ATTAGTTCATGCCTAATAGAGAGTTGCCGCTTCTTCGGGCTGATGACATACGCAAGTTCGCCGTCTATCTTTGCGTGGCCTGTTGGCAAGACTTCGATCTTGCTATCTGGCAGCAACTTTTCGAGGAAGGCTTGTTTGCAATCCATCTTGGCACCTGTGCGGTTATGGTTTTAGATACTTTGTGAGTTAGCATAAGAGTGTCCTTTGGTTAGGTATAGAGTAAGGTATTAGTGGGGAGAATGCAAGAGGGAATGGATGGTAAGGCGAGGGAAAATGGTTACCGGGGTGCTTATTTAGTTCACTTAGCGCGGCGGCAGGGGCCGGGGTGACAGCGCATGGGTGCTATTGTCGAGCAGGGCGCTAGGAAATGGAACCTTCTAAGTAAATAAGTAGGTAAGTAAGTGCGCCGGTAAATAGCGCCTACGCTTAGAATGCTTACTTATTGATGGAGTAAGTGAATAAGTGAATAAGTAAGTAAATAAGTGTGTAAGTAAGTAAGTGCGCCGGTATACAGACACTTATTTATTCTGCTTACTTAACTTAGGAGAAGGATAACTATGGCACACTTAATTCACTTACTTACTTACTGCCTAACTTTCAGAATTGTCTTAGGTCACTTAACTTACTTAGTCAATTACTTAATTTCAGAATTGCGTGAGTTCACTTAATTCACTTATTATCTACTTACTTTTCAGAATTGTGTGCGTTCAGTACCCATACCCCACCAGATCGCCGTTATATTAATGGAACCTTACCCTAGTAACGTAGTGTAGTTAGTCGGCAAGCAAAGCCACGCTAACTGGTCAAGTAAGTAGGCAAGCAAAGGCGAGCGAGCTGGTCAAGTAAAGGCAAGGGTTAGCAGAGCGCGCTTGTCAAGTTAGTCGGCAAGCCAAGGACAGTTGTTAAGTAGGGAAAGCAAACGAAGATGACTAGCAGTTAGCTAGGGAACGCGTGGGAGGAAAGAGCAGCTAGTTAGTAGTTGTTTACGCGGCGAGGGAAGAAATACAAGGGAGGAAGAAAAAAGCTTGTGTTTTGCTGTAAAGGGAGTATACTATTAATAGGTCGGTAGTTATGACCTGCCGGGGGAGTTGGCCCGGCGAGTTGGCACGTTAGTTGCATAGGGCAACCAACATGCCGAGACATAGCAAGCGACTAGCTGAGGGTTGGTCACTTGTCTGGCGATAGCCGAGGACTAACAGCGCGTCAAGAGACGCGACAATGGGAGGATTACCATGAGCGAAGAGATCAAAGCAAGCGAAGCAACCGTAGCCAATGGCGTCGTGGCCCCGATCAAGCTGAAGGACGTGAAAGGCTCGAAAGAAATCACGATTACAGTAGAAGGTAATAAAGAGCCGAAGACAGGCGCCTACGAATTTAAGCTACAGGAATATGGTACGGCTCAAGAGTTGTTCAGCGCTCTTGAGACGGCAAGCGCGGCTAGTCGGGAATTCGCGCTGAACTTGTTTAATACAGCGCTGCAAAACAGAGCCGAGTATAAAGCGGCCCGCTATGCTATCGCCAATCAAGATGATGACGGGACCACGTATGAAATCCCGGCGATCGTAGGTTTAGACTGGGCAGCGGGGCAGATCGAGACTGGACGGTTTTCTTACCGTAAAGTAGCCGAGGCGGCACAGCAGGAGTTGTTGACGCTGAATCCCGTTGAACTTGGCCCCGAGGCATTTATGACCAAGTTCCAAGAACTAACAGCAAAGGTTAAAGAATTCACGGCGCTTGCCGATCAGCAAGCGAAAGAGCGCAAGCCCCGGACGAAGAAAGCCAAATAGGCAACAAAGTAACAAGGCAATAGGTAGTCGGGCAACTCGCAATGGGTTGCCCGACTTCGTTTAGTGGAAGCCCTGCAAGGACGCTGGTTTGCCTTGTAGGGCTTCGCTGTTTTTGGGGAGGGCGAAGCTATGCGACGAGGGCCAAGAGGGCAAGAGAGGCCAAGCGACGAAGCGACGAGGGCAAGAGGCGAAGCGAAGAGGCGAAGCGCGGCCAGACCGGCAAGCGGGCGGCAAGCGCCAAGCGACGAAGTTAAGTAAGTAAGTAAGTAGATAAGTAAGTGTCAATTTCGAGCGTTTCGAGTGCTTACTTACTTAACTTAGCTTTCCAGCATGGGCCAGCATGGACCAGCTTTCCAGCATGGACCGGCTTTCCAGCGCGACAAGTTCCAGCGTGGCAAGTGCCGACCTATTCGACCTATTCGGCTTTCGCTATTGGCTCTTCGACACTCGATCTTCGACACTCGATCTTTGGTCTGTCAGCCTATCAGCTATTCAAGAGGGATGCCAAGATAAGTAAAAATGTTGATTATTAGCTTAAAAAAAAAATTTTTTAATAATAGAAAGAAGAACTAGATTTCACTTACATTTACCACCCTAGCGTTAATGAGGAAGAAGCTAACTAAGTAAGTAAGTAGTGAAATCACGAAAATCAGCACTTACTTACCTATTTACTTATTCACTTATAAGTAAGCATCAGCGTGGTGCTTAATTCTAAGTAAGTAAGCAGCAGCCGCAAGGAATAAGTAAGTAAGCAGCGTTTCAGCCTACCGGGACGCTTACTTACTTATTCACTTACTTAATCCCTAACTCACAAGAAAGGACAAACTCATGACGACAATCTACAAAGGCAATGCACTAAAGGTGGCCAGCAAAGTTAGTAAGTTACTAGCACGGAAGGAAAAGCTGAAAAGCTGGCTTATGCTGGCGATCATACTGCTAGCTTTCTTGGTTGGCAGCTTGGACTGGTGAAATTGGGTTTGCTAGAATTTGGGATTTTCCAGATTCAAGGCTTTCCAGTTTCAAGGCTTTTCAACTAACAAGGAGACAAGAAGATGACAAGAGAACAGTTTGTTACTAGCGAACTTAAACGATTCGATGAAGCTAACAGCCAGCCATTCCGAGTAGCTGTTAGTAACAATCTCAATGGCAGCGATTACCCTTACGGCTCGCATACAGAGCCGAGGGAATACGCCGACACCACGATTGGCTGGTGTCACGACCCAGTGTCGGCGGCTATCTACCTTGGGGAAGCTTGGGATGAAGCCAAGCACGCAATGCGGAGGCCACAAGATGAGAACTTTTCGCGTAGTTAGTAGCGTGCCGGTGGATGTTTACGCCGAGCCACGAGAAGGGCAAGTAAGCAGTATTCTTGGGCTGCTTACTGTCAAAGCTGTCGGGCTGGATGCTACCGGGCAGCCCTACGGCGTAGCAAGAACCAAAGCTGGACGGCAAGTAATAGTTGCTTGTTGTTCTAAGTTGTTCTTCGGGCTGGCAAGCTAACAACAAAGGAGACAGTCATGGGATACTTAGTAAAGTGGCATCACGAGAGCGGCTACACCTGGCAGAGTTGGTACAGCCGAGTTGGTCGGGCCAACTTCCGCGCAATGGCATTGCTAGAAGTTGGTTGCGTAGTAAGCATGGAAAAACAAACTATCTAACAAAGGAGACTATCATGGAAGAGACAACTAAGCAAGAAGCAATCAGTATCAAAGGGCAGAAGGGCTACATGGTTAGTTGCAACTATGCAACTATTTGGTTCCCGACAATGGCGAAAGCGACAGCTTTTGTGCAAGCAATGGAAGCCGGCGTGCTGACAGATTATAATTGGGCGGATAAGTATGACTATATGTTCTGGCCCAAAGAACTTAGCTTCGATATCAAATACGGGCAACTGTACACGAAAGAAGAAGTAGAAGAGGCCAAGCGGCTAGACCGGGAAGCCAAAGACGCGTAAGCCTAGATAGGATTAGCCAGCTAACTGATTGTTAGCTGGCTATTCGTGTTTATGCAAGCCAACAGCCAACAGAAAGGAGTCAGCTATGAACGAGTTAGTCTACAACCACCAGTTTCGCAAGATGCTGCAAGCTGAGCGCCAATCCAATCAGACACTACTACTACTAGCAGCACGTAGCCTACCAGACCGGAGTGACTTAGTTATCGAAGACACCACCGGGCATCGGTATGCTAGAAACATCCGGCTAGAGCAGTACCTTAGTACTAACTACTGGATTTTCGAGATTATCTAACCAACAACCAAACGGAGGCAACTATGAAAGACTGGGAAGCTAGCAACTTAGACAACAGCGAATATCTTGGAACGATTGAAATTCCTACAAACCTAGAAGAAACCGAGTGGCAGCTTTTTGAGCTGGTAGTAACGCCTACTAAGATTGTCTTCGGTGGTGCCTGCAATGTGGGCTTTCTGGAGAGTGGCTACTTGCTCCGGTCTGCTTGCCGGACGTTAGACGAAGACCTGCAAATGCTCTACGAGGAGCTTCGCACGTACTACCAAGATGGCCCGAGGTTTACTACTTCTATCGTCTGCAACAAAAGGATGTACGCCATGAAAACTATCAAAGTTATCAACTTCATCGGGAATAGTCTCTGGACTGGCTACTGCATACTCTGTGCGGTAATTATCGTCACTCTTATCTAAGGAGCAACAAATGACTCGCTACGAATTCATCCAAGCGGAGCTTAAACGCTTCAGCAACAAGCAAGCAGAATTGCTGCCATTCCGAGTAGCGGTTAGTGATAACTACAACGGCGGGGATTATGCTTACGGTAGCCACGCTGAGCAGCGAGAATACGCCGATACAACTATCGGCTATACCACCAGCCGTGAAACTGCTGAGTATCTACTCGGGGAAGCTTACGACGAAGCTTTCTTGCGGAATGAGACTTGGCTGATTGAGCAAGCGCAAGAAGAAGCAACCGCGCTTAGCGACATCTTTAGCACCATCTGCCCTATCTGTGGCAAACTAACCAGTGGCTGCAACTGCAAGGAGGAATTATGATTAGCTGCAAAATAACCAACACCGTTACCGGAGTAACTATGGAATGGAATTTCTTACATCCATCCGAGATAACCGCCGGGATAAAAACAACTAGCAAACCAACAGCTACGCTACTAGCACGTGAAGCTTCGCTGTTCTTAGAAATCCTCGCCACCGGCCAAGCTTACTGTGAGTCAACTAAGGACTACGAGCTAACCATCCGGCCAAAGTACGCCAATGATAAGCTTTCCACTTTCTAAGGAGCTACCAACTATGAAAATGCTGCCACTAAAGAAACGCTTTGCTTATTATAGCACACCTCAGTTGGAGAAGCTACTAATTGCTTGCAAGAAACGTAAGAAGCTATACGAAGAAACCCCGGAAGATGATTTATGCCCATTCTGTATCGTTGCACCAGATTGCAGCCAATGCGCTTGGGTGCTGTTTACTTGCCGCAGCTGCACGGGTAATGGTGCGCACGCGGTTATATTTGGAATGGAAGATTACGAAACAAAACCGCAGTTGAATTACAAGCGCCAGCCAATACAGCGTAGGATAGCACGATTAGCCAGCTGGACAACTAAGCTAGAGAAAGAACTCGCTCGCCGAGCAGCAAGAGCTAGTTAGCTTTGTCAGTGGGCATTAGCTAAGTAGCTAATGCCTACTATAGAACGCTAACCAGCACCACTAACCAAAGGAGCTTACCGTGAAAACCACCCTTGCAGAACGGCTAGACATGCTACCGACAGAAGTTATCAAGCGCAGCTTAGAAGCTATTCAGTTACTTAGCTGGCAATACCGGCATGAGGAGCATAACTCAGTTCGTTGCCCGCTTTGTGCTATCAGGACAACATCAAGTAATACAGTTTGCGCAGAATGCCCTTGGGTGGTTGTCGAGCTATTTAGTTGTTCTGGCAGCCCGTGGCCGGCAGTACGCGCTGGTTATGCACCAAAAAGTCATCTAGCAAACACCAGAGTGCATTTTAGTAAAGCCACCATACGCCGCCGGTTAACCAGACTAGCCCGCTGGGAATTAATATATCGTACAGAATTACTTAATCGCCAACAAGGAGAATAGCCATGACCAAAAAACAACTCCAAGCAAGACTAGCAAGCTTGCCGCGAGAGCGCTTAAACCGACTTCTGTCTGCTACAAAGGCAACTAAGCAGAAGTATCTAGCAGACTCAAATCTAGCTGGCTGTGCATTCTGCCAAGAAGCTAATTATTCTTGTGACAACTGCGCATGGGCAATCTTGGAGCATAGAAGCTGCGTGGGTGGTCGGCTAGAACCCGGAGAGCGTTGGTATAATCCACGTGTCCATAATGACTTTCATATTAGCTACACTAAAGTCCCTATCAAGCGGCGGCTAGTTAGGCTAACTCGCTGGGAAGATGCCATTAACGAAGAACTCACTCGGAGGCAAGATAATGACTAACAACCTTGAGCATCTAAGCATCATGGAGCTAAATTACTGGGACTCGGCGATTACTAGCATGGTAAAAATCCGAGAACTAGCAATAACCGAGCAACTATCTTGGGCAAAAGCGAAAGCTAAGTACCTCGGCGGTATTTGCTTGTTTTGCGCGGTTAATAATCAAAGCGTACTATCAGAAGCCAGAAGAAACAAAGCGACAAAGCTAGATTGCCATTGCTGCCTTTGGGTACTGCTGACTTCTCACGACTGCAAAGAATACTATGACCACGAAAAAGCAATCGCGCGTTACAACCAGTGGCAACATATGATTGCCACCGAACTAACAAGGAGGCACGCTGATGTATCTACAGATAACAACCAGATGTAACTTGGCTTGCTCGCATTGCGGGTTTAGTTGCCGCCCGGGTGCTGGTAAACATGCCAGCTGGGATACGCTACAGCAGATGGTTAGTTATGCTACCGAAGCTGGCGAAGAATTCATAACCATCGGTGGCGGTGAGCCTACGATGCACCCAGGGCTGTTTGATTTGCTAAAATTAGCTTTAGCAGAAGGGTTGTATTGTGACATCATAACCAATGGCACAAAACCAAATACTATGCTGCGTCTAGCAACCATCATAGACGACGAAGATTATTACACCTTCTGCGATGACCAAGATGCTAACGAATACTACCTAGATCAGCATGTCATTCAGAACCCAGAAGGCAAACTAACAGTCGGTATCTCCGATGACTACTTCCACCAAGAAGTAGTAACTATCGACCAGCGTGTGCGAACTCTCTGGAATCGAAGGATAGCAAATGGTAGTAAGCATTTCCGCTGGTACCGGGCAGATTACCAGACAGCAATAGCGATTGGGCGAGCTAAGCGAACAGGCACAGGACAGCTAAGAGAGTGCATCTGCCCAGGGTTGTTTGCCAACATTGCTGGCGAACTAAAACCTTGTGGCTGCCCAGGGGCGCCAATCATCGGTGACATCTGGCAAGGACTAACTGACGCCGGCCAAGCTATCTTAACCAAGATGCAAGAATATGACAACAACTCAGATTGCTACTTCAACCGATAGGAGCTAACTAGCTATGAAAAAATCCCCAGTGTTTACATTCTCTACCCACGTGGCTCTTGAGTGTCTTAGCTTACCTAGCGTGACTCAGCTTGATTGGGAAGCTATAGAAGATCTTGACCAAGAGATAACCTTACCTGTGCAGATTGACAGCTACTCCCCGGGGCGCCCAGCAGTTATGTATCTTCGCAATGGTGACCCAGGCTACCCAGAGGAACCAGCGGAAATAGAACTAAGCTACGAGCAAGAGATAGATGTTATCTTGGCTGACTGGGCAGAGGGCCAGTCAACCACTGAGGGGAAGCTACTCGCCAAGGCTTTCGTGGAAACTTTCCACAACGATCTAACAACGGCGCTTAGTAATTACGAACTCTCTGATACTATCTACGCCACGGCTTTTGAAGAATACGAATCTTATATGGAAGCCAAGCGCGAAGACTACTACGAAAGGGACTAGGGAGATGAAACTAACCATTAGCAGTCTACGTTATCGGTTATTCTTGCAAGAGCGCAAAATAGCCAAGCGGCAAACTGAACTGGCTGATTTACAGCGACGTAGAGAGCAGACCTTAGCTATGTTGCAAGCCAGCTGCTGCCCGGATGCAGCTTACTACATGATGAACATCTAGCTAGGAGACAAGCAATGAAGATAGCTTACTTGCTGCTGGCTGGTTGCTTAGCCAGCTGCGCACCAGCTAAAGACCCTTGGGCGGATTACAGCTTCAAACCATCCGCTGAGCAACGTGCTAGTTGGCAACGTGAAGCAGCCGAGGCAAAGCAACAAAGCCAGCTAGATTATATCCAAAACACCATCAGAAGGAGTGCTGACAAATGAGAACTTTCAAGCTGACTATTATCCATCGAGAGTATAATCACCCAGCCCACCATGAAGAGCAACTAACTTTTCATTGCCGGAGCAAACGACAACTATTCCTAGCTTGTGTTCGCCACTACGGAAGATGCCTGGGGACTTATTCTGATTCCCGTAACTGGGCATTTTCCCGCATGGAAGATGACTTTATTACAGTAACCGAGGTAGTTGTGGAGGAGGTATGCACAACGCTAGGCTAAAGGCTATCGCGCAGATTATCTTCTATGTGCTTTTGTGTTACTTAGTTCATCGGTGCGACGTTACTTATAGGGGGAACCATGACACCATCCAGCCAGGACATTACCCAGCTCCACAGGACGAAGCTATTATCGACAATTCTGGCAGCTAAGCCGTCGTTTTTCGGTTGCATTTTCAAAAAGAAAGATGGCACAATTAGGAAAATCAACGCTTTCATTCCAAAGCCACTAGAGAATCCAAAGCGCCCAGCACCGGCGAAACTAACCAATAGCTACTTACTCGTATGCGACATGAAACTCTATATCAAAGCCTTGAGGCTTTCTTTCGGCGACAAACTAGCCGCTCAACATGCTTCTTATCGGCTTATTAATCTTCAAACTGTCACTTATCTAAGTGTCGCCAAGCGACACTATCAGATAATTGACTAGGAGCCACCAGCTATGAAGAATTTCACCTTTGGGGCAATAGCAGCTATCGCGCTGCTAGCTGTTTCGCACAAACAACCAGCCCAGGAAGAACCGCCAGCTTTACCGCCGCCAAATAAGCATCAACAACTAACCGAGTTAGTCTTCCAACGACCAATGGATGATTTCTCTCTTCGCACTATCAGCGTAACTGCGACTGCTTACAGTGCAACTCCGCGCGAGACAAACAGCTCACCGGAAGTTACCGCTGATATGACTCCAAGCAGGATTGGTTTGCTTGCTATCAGCCGAGACTTAGAAGCCGAGCTAGGCTTGCAGCTCGGCGAAACGGTAGTTATCCCAGAGCTAGGAGTATTCAAGATTCACGATAGGATGTCAACACACAAGCGTAAAGGAACCAACCAGCAGCAAGCTATCCGCAGATCAGTAGACATCTTACACGCTAATAGCAAAGCAGCTTTGCTGTTTGGCAAACAACAAGTGAAACTTATCTACATTCGCTAACAGGAGACTGGTTATGAAATTTACTTTTCAGAAATCGCTAGAAGTAATGGACAATCGAACGGAAGAAAAAACTCTAGCTGTAAAGAATGCTTTTATCACGCCAGATAGCTTGTTTGCTTATCACAACTCCGCCGGAGCCGCTAAGCAGTTCACAGTTACCCATATACCAACAGGCGCCAAGATTGCTGCATTTTACCACCAATGGCAAGCTAGACGGCTATGCGAGCTACTATCAACTAACTACTTTGAAGTCCCTTGGGACTCAACCCCCAGCGGGGATTCTCTCCAAGCAATAGCACAGCACTTCCTTCTGAATAAGCAACAAACCTATAGCTTGATCGACAGTGTAGCGCGGCTTACTTCGCGCAAGGAGGCTACTAATGGCTAAATACGAACAACGCTACTGCCCAGCTTGTGCGCGTAATGTCCGGGCAGAAAAACAATCTCCTAGCTTGCTTATCCATTGCTTGCTAACCGTCCTAACTGGTGGCCTCTGGCTACCTATCTTTGTTCTCGCTTTCTTAGCGTCACTAGCTTCTCAGTATATCTGCCCTATCTGCGGAGGCCGGACTGAGTTTATCTGGTTTCCTAAATAACCACCACTTACCAAAGGAGCAACCAATGGCTAACTTCCCAGAGCGTGTTAAACTCTACCACGGCAAAATGCAGCAACTCTTAGACAACTTCGACCCAGCGAGTAGCGACCCAGCAGAGACAATGACCACCGCGAGTTTAATCATCCTAGAGGCTCTTGCCGCCGAAGGGCATGTTGACTTAGTTTCTGCTTACTGCCAACTAGCTTCAAAGACCTGTCCAACATAACCTCGGAGCGTTGCTATGTCATCAGTGGAATTAGACTTCTTAGACCGGAGCAACTTACCACAAATCCACGAAGATGAAGCTATTGCAATCTTAGCCAGTGTGTTCTTGACGGCTATCGAAGACATAACTCTCCCTGAGCCGCCGCAAGAAGTAATAAGATGGTTCATAAGCGATGAAATCTACACTTGCTCATTTATCCACTTATGCCAAGTATTCAACTTTTCCCCGATCGCAATTCGCCAGAGATATAAGCAAGCTATTTACCGGCAATTCCTACCAAAGCGAAGTTAGTAACTTTAACGTGCTGAGTAGGAGTCAGGAAACATTAAAAAATTCTAATAATTTTCCCTCTTGCTTCTCGGCCCGAAAATGCTAAAGTAACCATACTTAAGCCCTCTGGCAACCTAAACCCAAACAAAAGGAGTCACAACCATGCAACTGATTAGCAAACCCGTCGGCACACGCGAAGAAACCCTTGGCAACCTGCTTTTCCCTGTCTGCGATAACTTGCAAGAAATGCTCGACACCTATGGAGAAGATGTCGTTTTTAACATGGCAGGAAAAGCAATTTCCAGCGACTACGAGCGCGTTGGCCGGGAAGCCCTCAAGAAAGAAGGCGCCACGGAGGAATCCGTTCAAGAGCTGATTAACAAGTACAAGCCTTCGGTGCGTGCTGTTAAGCCTTCGCTCAAGTCCTTCACCGCACTTGCTGAGAAGTTCGCCAATGCTCAGATGCCGGATGTCCTGATGGCAGCTTACACCATCAACGCCAAAGAAGGTATCGAAGCAGCCTACAACTACCTGGAAGAGCAAGCTCGCCAGCGTGGTGTTCGCTAACCGCTATTCTCTCCGGCGGTTAGACAGCTAAGCAGAATTGGCAAAGCTGCTTGGTTTCTTGGGGCCGATGGCTCCCGGCTTGCTAGTCATGACGGCTGACTATAACTGCCGTCAAGTTTTTGGGCAGCAATTAAGTAAACTAAGTAAAGGAGAATTACCAATGCCACCTATCCGTTGGGGTCTTACCGAAGGAGCTTACCGCAAGTGGGCTTTTATCTTCGACAAAGACCTGCCAGCCGAGATTATCGTCAAGAAGGGAGCAATAAGCCAAGCGAGTTACATCCGTGACGTAATTCGCTATGCAGCAGAAAACAACCTTAAAGGCGGCGACTGGCTGAAAGCAGTACAAGTAACCGCCACAAGCGAGACAACAATAGCAATTACTAAAAAGGCCAAGATTGGTATTCAGAATATTCCTTCGCTTAGCCCTATGGAATTGCTAACATACTTCAACGAAGGAAAGCTAACCAATGGGTTTAAGTTCTTCTTTCCAGAAGGCCAAGATGAAATGGCCCAGATAGCTATCTCGCTTGGAATCAACTTCGTTCACAAAGGCGCAAACGTTATGGAAATCTTCTCCCAAGGAGAGGATTAAATGAAATACGATGATCTTTTCGAGAAGCCAATAACAGAATATTCTGAGGAAGAAATAACCGCAAGAGCTATGCAGCTACGGTTGGCCAGCAAAGTAACCAAGCAACTCACGAATTCTGTAACAGCAGATACCAAACCAAAGCCAACTACCAAGAAACCAAAGCAATCCAAAGCTGAGCAGATGTTAGAAGCAGCTATGGCGAAAGCAAAACTTCTCGCGGCCAAAGGAGAGCAAGCAAGTGAAAACTCTGAATCTGCAAAGTAGCCAACTGACAGCGTTCTACGAGTGTCCACGCAAGTGGTATTATCAGTATTACCTCTGGCGTGGCGACCAGCCAAGTTCGGCTATGCTAAAAGGCACTTGCTTTCACTTGCTTGGTGAGTTGAATCTAAAAGACAACGTGGAGCTTACCGACCTTATTGATGTCGTCAAAGACACCCGGCCTGAGTTAGCACCTTACACAACAGAAGCATTCATGGCTTACCTCCGTTGGCTCTCCGCCTATGAAGACAGCAAGTATAAGTTGTTTGACATCGAAGGCAAACCGTCGATAGAAGTTGAATTTCAACTAGCACTATCAGATGATATTCTCTTCTGGGGCAAATTCGACCAGCTTCGCACCGATGGCAACAAGACCTATATATTCGACTGGAAAGTAACCAGTGCTTATCTGAATGACTACTTCTTTCGTAAATTCGAGCTATCCCCGCAGACTTTTAGCTACAGCTTTGCTGCTAGGGAGTTCTTCCCTGACATGGATGGTTTCTTTATCGACGGAGTACAGATTAAGGATAGCAAGCTAGATGTTCAGCGACGTTACTTTCCGCTTGTCCCGGCACTTGAGGAATTTATCAGCGAGACAACCAGGATTGGCGAATGGATTCTAGCCCATCAGCATTGCGAAGACTACTTCGAGCATCGTTGGACAGCTTGTATCAATAAGTACAATCGCAAATGCTGCTATGCTGACGTCTGCTTGGCTAGCCCTCACCGGAGAGAAGCCATCTTACAAAGTGATCTTTTTGTTGACATCCAGCCAATCTATGACTTTGGAGACTAACAACAATGCAGATTCAAATCACAGAAGAACAAGGGAAGCTGTTTGAGCAACTATCCGCTCGCTACGAGGCTGCTAATAAGTCTCTGCAAGTAGCTTTGCAGCATCACACGAATGCAACCGCAAGCATTGACGAAGATGCAGCTAAGCTCTGGGACAGCTTGACAACTAGCTTCGACCTTGACCCTAGCCGAGATTGGAAGTTCTCAAAACAACCTGATGGTTATTATGTTATTTCAGAGAATAAGAAAGGATAAGCTAATGGCTAACGCCCAAGCCATAACCCACGGAACTCTTAAGGTGCTGCTAGTTGGGGATGCTGGTAGCAAAAAGACCTTACTGGCTTCTACCTTCCCAGACCCGCATTTTGTTGACCTAGATGACGGTATGCTAGTATGCCGGGGCCGCGATGTCAAGTATATCACAATCAGCGAGCGTGAAACTACCGACCCGGACTTCTTTGCTATCTGCAAAGAACTTAACAAAGTGCCTGAGAAAATGGCCAAGATGAGCAGCTTCGCAAAGGCTCAGTTAGTCATCGAGTATTGGGCCAACACGCTGAAAGAAAACCAAACGCTGGTGCTTGACTCGCTGACCTTTTATAGCGATGCAGCCCTGCGGCATGTTCAGAAGCTCGAAAATCCCAAAGACATGAGGCAAACTTACGGTGGCGCTCAGAAGCTCATAACAATGACTTTTGAGCAATTCAAAAACATCCCGGCTAACGTAGTCGTGATAGCCCACAGGACTTTAGTTGAAGAACAAGAAGGCGTTATTAGCTACGTGCCTAAGACCGCCGGGAAGTCATTCGCGCTACAACTTCCCAGTTTCTTCGACGAAGTATGGCGAGCTACCACGATGACCAAAAAAGTAGGAGGCGTCCAGACCCAGACATACACAATCGAAACCTTCAAAACAAACCGAGAACAAGGAAAAACAAGACTTAACTTACCCCAAGTAATCGAAGACCCAACCTACGACAAGATCATTGCACTTACGAAAGGAAACTAACTATGGCCATCCAACTCCCAGTTAATCTCGAAGATGTTGCTGCAACTCAAGACTTCAAGGTAGCCGACCCTGGGCAGTATACGCTGGAAATCAAAACCGCGAAGCAGGGTGTTAGCAAAGCCGGGAATACCAAGATCGACCTGCGGCTTACTATCGTCGACGATGACGAGTTTGCCGGTGTCAGCGTGTTTGACACTATCACGATTACTCCCGAAGCACTCTTTCGGCTCAAGCAGTATGCGCTTGCTACTGGCGTGGAAATCGGCCAAGAATTCGACCCGCAAGACTTCGTGAACGAGCAAGTAACCGCCGTGCTTGACGTCGAGCCGGTAAAGAACCAAGCCGGTGAAGTCCAGTTCCTCGACGACGGGAACCCGAAACTTCGCAACAAGATCACCAAGCTGATTTTCAGCGAGTAAGCCGTTGGCGCTGGCAGACCGCCTTGTAGTCTGCCATTTAATGCTATTCTACCAAGGAGCTATTGCGATGTCTCTCAACGCTTTTAAGTACAGAACCGCCACTTCTGCTCTTATGCAGTTTATCAATTCCAACGTGCTTGACGCGCTGGAAGTCCTCGATAAGAAGTTCGCTACTCCAGAAGCATTGCGCGACTGCGAGTTTGCTCAGATTGTCTGCTTTCATTCCAAGCTAAGCCCTCTGGACACAACTTACGAGTTTATCTGGAAAGGCAAGATAGCTGTTACTTTCAAGTTTTCCCAAGGCGACCTCGGCGGGGTAATCTGCCACGCTATCCACCACTATGACAATGACCTGGAGGTAACTCGTGCGGTTAGTTAAAGTAATCGGCTATCTTGAATGGCTAGGTTTCCACAAATGTCAAGACTTGTGCAGTAACGAACCTGTCCTGATTGACTTCAACCACACTGACCCTATGGCGCTGCTAGATAAGACTCTTAGAGTAACCACTAAGCCCTTTATCTACGCAGCGCTTTCTTTTGTCCAAGAGGAGACTAGCAATGACAATTAGCAAAAACTTACCACTAAAAGCCACGCCAGCTTGCTGCTTAGGCTGCAAGTTTGTCACAATGAAACCAATCTCGTTGACTTTTAGTTGTGACAAAGGACGGATAATGCCAACAACTAAGCAAGCCTGTAGCTTGTCTGGTAACTCTTACGTGTTGTTTTCTTTGAATAGTTCTAAGTACATGCAAGCTGCGCAAGAAGTAGCTAAGCAGAGGCTTAGGCGCCATAGGCCGCTGCTTTGGTTTTTCCGCAAATGGCCTATTGCTAGGAGAATCTACTGGGCTGCGTATAATAACTTACTAGCAATCTATAGTTATGAAGGCAGCCAGTAGCATACTTGGAGGAAGCAATGAAAATGATCTTGGCAGCGAAGGAGAAGACGAATGAACATTTCATTTACTTGGAAGGGCAGTGAAGAAGACCTAGAGGGTTTGGCTGTATTCAAAACAGAACATACGACGTATGAAATCTTACTGCCGAGCTTTAAAAGGGCTGTCCTTATACAGTCAGCTCTTGAGCATGTCTATGGAGAAGGTAGAAGGTTTGGGCAACAGGAAGTCCAAGCGGCAATTAAAGCAGCCTATTTAATACCGGACGAATAACCATGGAGAGACAAATGAACAATGACTTCAGGAACAGCGGCGATGCGCCACCAGAACCGACTTTAACTAAGGAGCAAACCATGAACCTGAAATACCGCAAGAAGCCCGTAGTAATTGACGCATGGCAATTCACCAAAGCGAACTACTTCGAAGGAGTGCCGCGAGAGTTTAAGCACAAGACTGTCTCTCTGTGGTCACAATACGGAGGCAGCATAATCGGCGGCGAGATCGAAACGCTGGAAGGAAAGCACATCGTTTCAGAGAACGATTGGATTATCAAGGGCGTGGCGGGCGAGTTTTACCCATGCAAGCCTGAAATCTTCGCAGCGACGTATGAGGCGGCATAACGGCCCCTGATAACAGGTGGCGACGAATGGAAGATTGAACCACACAGGTCAATTCCATCCGGTTTATTAAATTGTTAGTTTGCGCTGCTTAAAAGAGGATATTTATATGCGAAAAGCGGTATGTAAAAAATGTGGATCAGCAATTATTGAAGATGACGGAAACCCGAATGTGCATTACTCGAATCCACGAGAAATTTGCTGGCGGTGCGAAGTTGAACAAAAAACCCCAATAGGCGCATGGCTGCAAAGAAAAGACGGATCATACTATCAGAAGTTGAAATGATTAACTGGAAGCAAACTAACAAGCAATATACCGCCAAACCTACGGCATATCACGCAAGGAGCATTTATGAAAGCAACCCTACTAGCATCAACACCGAACGCTACCAAGCTCGTAGCTACCGCTGCTTGGATTTGCACTCACCAGGACTTCCCTACCGAAGCCGACCTGCACCCTGACAAGTGCGGGCCGCTAGTACGGAGAGTCATTGGCTATGGCCATGAGTCGATCTTAGAACACGCGGTCTTTACCTTCGCTATCGAAGGAATTAGCCGTGCCTGTAGCCACCAGCTAACCAGATACCGGATAGCAAGTTTCAGTCAGCAGAGTCAGCGGTATGTAGAACAAGAAGGCATGGAGTGGGTTACACCACAAACAATTAGGAAAACAGAGCTATGCCTTGATCTGTTCCAAGAGGCTATGGAGACAGCATCGAACACCTATGTTCAGTTATTGGAGCTTGGAGTCCAACCAGAAGACGCCCGCTTCGTCCTTCCCAACGCCGCTACTACCAAGTTGGTCATGACCATGAATGCCAGGGAACTTAGACACTTCTTCACGCAACGGCTGTGCAAGAAATCACAGTGGGAGATTAGAGAGTTAGCCGCAGAAGTAGCGGAACTTTGCTTGAGAAAAGAGCCGCTGCTATTTCATGGTTGTGGCCCGGACTGTGTGAACTGCAAAGAGAAGGAGCCATGTAAATGATAACAAAACTACTCGAACGTTATAACTTCACGGACGATCATGGGCATAAGTTAGAACTATGCACAGACTATCATGCCTTACTTCAAATGGCCGACTACGGAATGCACGTTTATGTAAGCAACGGCAAAGACGATACATGCAAAGATTGCGGCTATGACATTCGTCACCCCATCCATGTTCTCTGTATCGGCAAGGCTCCTATCCTATCCGAAGGAAGTGGCCCGGACTGCAAGAACTGTGAGGAGAAGAACTCATGCAGGAAGGAGAACTAATCATGACTGATCGTGAAAAAGCAGCCAAGCAATTCCAAGGTAGCAAGCGCAAAGGCCGTGAGGCAGCATGGCAAAAGCGGCAGGCTGAAAAAGCAGAAGAACAGCGGCTTCTTAAGATAATCAACAGCAGGGAGAGCAGCATTGAAGAAGTTGCTAGTGCAATGGGGGGGGGTCAGCCTCAAATAAAACCCATACAAGAAGGAGGCTTAAATGAAAAGCACAAATAGCTTATCAACGACAGCAAGCTTCGACAGGATAGAAATAAGTATGCCAAGAGGTAAACCAGTAGTAACTTTCTACTACGGAACACAGCAAGTTTACTGCATTAACTATGACGCCAAGGTGAATTTAAAAACTGACTCACTATGGATTACCGGGCTAATCGGCTACTTCCCTGTGGCTATCGGAGGCAACAATGGCTAAGCAGCATTTCTTACAACAAGCCCAGACGTTTGACGCTACAAAACATGACATAAGCAACTACCTCGCCAGCGAGAAGCTAGATGGTATTCGTTGCTTCTGGGACGGCGGCATAAGCCGTGGGCTACCAACTACCGAGGTTCCTTGGGCCAATGTCGCCAAAGACAAGAAGCCATTTGTCGCTACTGGCCTTTGGTCGCGCTATGGCAAAGCAATCTTTGCCCCTGACTGGTTTCTTGACCAGCTGCCAAAATTCCCTTTAGACGGCGAGCTTTGGTCAGGTAGAAAGAACTTCCAGCAGACCAAGAGCATAGTCAGCACGCATATTCCGACTGCTCGTTGGCACCAAGTAGCTTTTGTCATCTTCGATCAGCCGTGCATCTATCACATAATGCGCGACAGAGTGATTGATATTCCTAACTACTATAAAGAACTAACCGACGTAGCTGATTGGCTACAGGCTAGTGGCGCTACGCAACAAGGCCCAAGGCGCTACGTGGATACTTATCAGTTTCTTAAAGATCACTTAGTTCGCACGAACAACTTGAATCTGCTAAAGCAGCAAGTTTTCCATGACACCAAGCAAGCCGTCGAGTTTGCTAAGCAGCTAACGCTTGAACAAGCCGAAGGTGCTGTTTTTCGCCGAGCAGATGCGCTGTATGTAACCGAGCGCACTTATAGCTTGCTTAAACTCAAACCAGAACTTGACTCAGAAGCAACAGTTGTTGGTTATGTTACTGGGCGAGAAACCGCTAAGGGCAGCAAGCTACTCGGCATGATGGGAGCGATGATTGTCGAATGGCACGGCAAGCGCTTCAAGCTTAGTGGCTTCACAGGCACAGAGCGGCAACTTGTTAGTGATTTTTCTCACGTGAATGCTTTCATCTGGGCGTCTACTTACCCTGAGCAAGAGTGTCCTTCTCACATCTATGCCCCGGCATTCCCACGAGGCAGCACGGTAACTTTCAGTTATCGGGAACTAAGCGACGATGGTGTACCGAAAGAAGCACGGTTTCTGCGCACCTACGACCCTATCTAACAGGAGCCACCATGAGAAGCAAATGCAAGCATTTTGACTACGGCTTCACAGCACCAAGAGAATACGGTGCATTCTGCACAGTAGAAGCTCAAGCAGTTTCTATTACTTCTTCTGACTGCATTAACTGCAAGAAGTTCAAACCGAGGCTGGCCGCTTTCGAGCAATGGCTTACAAACATCCAGCTAACCCCAGACGCAGAGCTAGAGTGCTTACTTCGCAAAGCATTCGAGGCTGGTAGAAAATCAACTACAAAATTCTAGGAGCGCTTATGCTGCATATTTTGAAAATACTTGCCCAAGCGATGATATTTGTTTCTGTTGCCAGACTGACTCTGGAGTGGCTAAAACTGCCTTATCATATTCCTTTTAAGTATGCTCAGCTAGTGGCCATCTGGTTAGTTATTATTTTAGCTGGTGCTCTCTCCGAGCTTTTCGCTATCCTTCGTTGGCTTCTGGAGGCGCTATGATCTGCCTCAGACCAAAGCCATACAAAGCAACCAAGCCAAGTTACTTAGCCGAGATTGCTATTCCCCTGGCGCTTAGCGGGGTAAACCCAAGGACGATCTTAGGAAAGGCCGAATGGCGAGAAATCGCCAAGAAAGCTAAGAGGCTGACCAACTACCATTGCAAATGCTGCGGAATACACACGCTAGACATCCCAGCAGAAGATAACCTAGAAGCCCATGAAGTCTACGAGATTGACTTTAAAGCAAAGAAGGCTACTTATAAAAAGACAATCCCGGTCTGTACGCTCTGTCATGAAGTAATTCACCACCGGCGGATTATGAGGCTATTCGCTAACGGCAAATACAAAAAGACTCGGCTACGCAAACTAATATCCCATGCGGCTAAGCTACTCCCACCGGATAACCCAAAGTTGTTGGAGTTGAAGTCAATAATCGCCGGGGCTACTCTGGAAGCAATCCTAGCCGCTGCTGACCACGAAGCCATTGGGGAGTTTTCATCTTGGAGGCTTATCTACAAAAACAAAGCCTACCCACCGAAGTTCCCAAACCTCGAAGCACTAAAAGCCTACTATGCTAAGGTAAATAACTATGAGAATCCTTAATCACTTAAAACCAGAAGCAAGTGTAGCTCTGGTTATACCGACACCTTCCACGGAAGATGAGGCAATCAGCAAAAAGAAAATTTCTCACTTGCTAATGACTAGCAAGATGCAGACTATTTTGCTGAATAAGCTCGCGGCTAACGGCATCTCGCTTGATAACTGCTCTGTGTTGGCATTTAGCCAAATTCGTCACCCGCAGGTTGACAACATGACCAATGACGAGTTTCGTTGTTGGCAAGAACTGCTTCGTCGTGACTTAGAGAAGCTACCAAATTGCAAGCTGATTATCAGCGTAGGAGAAATGCCGCTTCGGGCGCTCACAAATGTCGCTAACATCAGCAAATACCAAGGCGCACCGATTGATTGCACCTTAGTAGCCAACAAGCTAGTCTTGCCAATCGACTCGTATACTTTCGCAATGGGCAACCCTGATTGGTTCCCGCTGACAGATTTCTTCTTGCAGAAAGCTTCGCGCTATAAGTCCATGACAACTCGGCCCTGGAAGACGATAAATACTATCCTTACCAAAGATGACATTCTACTAGAGCAAGAATTTCTTCACGCCGATTACGAATGGCTTGCTTTTGACATAGAATGCTCGCAATACGAAATGACCTGCATTGGCTTTGCGAAAGACGAACAAACTGCTTATGTAATCCCGCTTGTCCATTGCTATGGCAACCGCCTAGGTCGGCTGCTACAGACTATTCAGCGAATCCTCGCTAGGCAAGATACCAAGAAAATAGCCCAAAATGGCAACTTTGACATAACTTACCTTGCATATCATTATAAAATCTCCGTCGCCAACTTCGCCTGGGACACCATGCTTGCTATGCACAGTATGTTTCCCAACTTGCCCAAAGACCTCGGAACGCTTAATGCCATCTTCGCAGATGAACCTTACTGGAAAGATGACGGCAAGCAATGGCGGCTATCCTATGACAAAGTAAACTGGGACCAGTTCTTTGAATACAACGGCAGAGACACAGCGAACTTGTTGACTATCCGTGCTAGCCAAGAGCAATTACTCCGCGCCCGTGGAACAGAAGCCACCTTTCAGCAAGAAATGGCGCTCTGCAAGCCACTAATCTTCATGGAGCTAATCGGCGTTGATATTGACAAAAGCAAACAGCAAGAGCTAGAAGCAGAAGCTATGCGGAATATCGCTTGCTGGGAACTCTACTTACAAACAATCCTTGGCAACCTCGCTTGCAACGTGCGTTCCCCAAAGCAACTTCTAAAGCTACTCTACACTGATCTGAAACTCCCTAAGCGGGTTAGAGACAGCAAGCTATCCACCGACATAGACGCACTGGTTAGTCTTATCCCTTTTGCGCCAGAAATCATAAAGCCAATTATTATTCTCAAAAGCTGGCTAAAAGAAAACTCTGAGTATAAAGTCAAAACAAACGACGACGGCAAGATGCGTACTACATTCAAGCCTGGTGGCACCCTGACTGGTAGGTTAAGCAGCAGTAAATCTATCACCGGCTCTGGTTGTGTTCTTGGCGACTCGATGGTATTCACCAAAACTGGCTGGGTAGCATTCGAGGACTACCAAACAGGAATGGAAACTTTAGTTTGGAATCATAAAACTAGAGAGTATTCTTGGGAGTTTCCAGAAAAAGTGGTATTTGACCACGATGATTTAATGGTTAAGTTTAGTAATTCCAAACACGAATGTTGCTATACTCAGCAACATTCATTGCCAATAGTGAGTCGTCATTTAAATACTGTATCATCTAAACCTGCGGTACAATTCCTAGGTAAAGAGTGTATTATCCGGGCAAGTGGCAAGTACACTGATGGCAAAATAGCCTTTCCGTATATTAGATTACTTGTTGCTTTACATGCAGACGGGTCATATGAATGCGGTAAATACAGGATAGCTTTTAAGAAATCCAGAAAAATAGATAAATTTATTCAACTATGCAACGAACTAAATGTTCCTTACAGCGAGCAAGTAGCTCGGCCTGGTTATCGTAGATTTGCAGTAGATGGAGTTATTAGTAAGCTGATTTTTTCTTACCTTGGAGAGCAAAAAATCTTCGGGGATTGGCTGCTTACATTTACCTATGATACTTTGCTTGCATTTATAGAAGAGTTAGCTTATTGGGATTCTCATAAGCGAGGAAAAAGCTATATCTTCTTTTCCGTCAAGCAGCAAGACGCTCTCTGGGTCCAAAACATAGCACATTTCACAAATCACACAGCAACTTTTTATAAACGTGCAAACAACACTAGTCTGGCTTCTTATGGAAAAGCAAGTTCTATCTATGCAGTCAATGTGAAGCCTAATCAGACGGCTTATAATCTTCCCGGATGTTCGTCTACTTACTATCACAAAGGTAAAGTTTATTGTCTGATTACATCCACCGGGTATTTTCCATGCAAAACCAATGACAAGATCGTGATAACTGGTAATACAAACTTTCAGAACCGGAGTAAGAAACTCCGCCAGTATTTTGTCCCAGACAGGCAGAAGAACGAAATAATGATTCAAGCTGACTACTCAAAAGCAGAAAGCTGGGTAGTCGCGTGTCTCGCGCAGGATATGAAAATGCTAGAAGCGCTCTATGGCGAGGACTTCCACAGCACTAACGCAAGCAATATCCTCGGTAAGCCTGTCACAAAGGCTAATTATGATGATCGTCAGTTGGGAAAACGAATTAGTCATGCTTGTTGGACTGGCGAAGCAGAAGTGCTTACGCCTGGCGGTTGGCTGCGTTTAGATCAGCTAGACGATACTACAGAAATAGCAGTCTGGGATAAAGACACGAATGGTATTCACTTTGAACGCCCGAGCCATATGACAAGAGCTAATTACTCTGGTAAACTTCATGCGTTGAACGGAACTAGCTATTCGCATCTAGTTACACCTAACCACAGAATGATATTTCATACGTATGACAAGCAATGGCGGATTGAAGAAGCTAGCGAGTTTGTGAAACGTAAATCTGCTAGATTACCAATAGCCGGAGTAAAAGTAGATTCTTCTCATTTTATTGACGAAGCTATGTTAGCATTAGCAATAGCTATCCAAGCAGATGGAAGGCTGCAATGTGGCAAAGTCCGTTTTCGCTTCAAAAAAGAACGAAAAATATCAAGATTACTATATTGGCTAAAAGACATAAAATACACATCAGTAATTGACAACGATCAAGTTACTAACATATACATAAACCAAAGCGACATAGCGCCAGCAATGGAAATGCTGAACAGCAACAAAACATTTAACTGGGAAAAATTCCTCAGCTTACCAGCCTCTTTAATGACTTTTGTCTGTAATGAAGTTATCCACTGGGATGGTAATGATTCCAACGACGGGAGAAATAGACTAACTTATTGCTCGACGATAAAAAGTAACGTAGAACTAATTCAGACATTATCACATCTAACAGGTTATCAAGCATTATTAAGAAAATCCAGCGCTGTTGGTAAACAAGACCTGTATACTGTATCTTTCAATGCAAGGCAATTAGCCCGCTTAGAATCAATGGCGATTAGTACAATAGATTACACAGGACAAGTATATTGCCCGACAGTATCTACTGGCGCATTTCTAGTGCGCCGCAAAGATAAGATACAGATAAGCATGAACTCAAATTATGGCATGACAGCATTCTTACTCCAATCTGTCCTCTTACGTGATGGCTATAATTACTCCATCAGCCAGTGCCAAGAGTTCATCGAGTCTTACTTCATGACCTACCCGAAGATCAGAAGCAACTACCATCAATGGGTGCAAGATGAGCTTCGCCGGGATAGGACGCTTACTAACGCTTTCGGGCGTAAGATTACCTTCTGGGAACCTTGGGGAAACTCGCTCTTTAATGCCGCTTACGCATGGATTCCCCAAGGCACAGTAGGCGACATGACCAACAAAGCACTTATCAACATCTATGAAACCATACCGGAGGTAGCACTTAAAATCCAAGTCCACGACTCTATCGTGATGACAACTAACCAAGATAATCTTAACCAAGACCTGATTGACAAGATAACCTCTTGTATGGTAATGCCACTTACTATCAAAGGCATAACCATTAACATCCCAATCGACATTGAAGTAGGCTACAACTGGTATAACTTGACTGACTGGAATAAATTCAAGGAGGCTATATGACCTGCCCGGTTGACCATACTTGCCCAGAAATCGACGAGGCACTAGAAGAACTCTGTGACATAAAGACCACCATCTTGCAGACTTACCAACAGCTTGGCAGGCTAGTAGACAAGCTAACCACAGCCGAGGAGCGAATTAACTCACTCCGGGAAGCCAACGCACAACTCCGCGCTTGGGGAGAAGAACAAGCCTACGCACGATTGCATAACTACTTTGACTAATTTCTTACTTAAAATTTTCCCTATTGACTTTCAAAAAATCTATGTTACTATACCTAAACAATAAGGAGTAAACCATGCTTATCGGAATCAGTGGCAAAATGGGAGTAGGCAAGACAACTATGGCTAAGGTCTTTGCCGCAGAAGCCGGGTTTAATCATGTTTCGTTTGGTAACTTGCTAAAGGCAGAAATAAATGACATCTTAGTAGCTAACGCTATTGCTTTTGACGCCCGTGGGCTATACGGCACGCAAGCAGAAAAACAAGAACTTCTTTGGTTATACCGGGAGCAACTTCCACCAGAATTCAACAACAAAGGTTTTCGTTACTTCTGTCAAATTCACGACAACGACAACGTGGCTATTACCTATCGTGCGTTAATGCAATGGTACGGCGCCTTCAGACGACAGCAAAACCCGGACTACTGGATTCAACGCCTAATAAACACGACAAACCTTTCAGAGAATGTCGTTGTAGACGACGTGCGGTATCTAAACGAAGCAGTAATGCTGCTTTGTCTTGGTGCGACACTAATCCGCGTCAACTGGGAGAAGCCAGCTAAGAGTCAGCACATCAGCGAGACTCAGCTAGATAACTTCCCTTCATTCAAGGTAATAATCACAAAACCGAAAGACTGCGCGCTTGAGAACTACTTATTCACTTGTAAAGAACTACTAACCGGAGGCTTATATGAACCAAGAGGAAATCTCAAAGTTATTACCAGAGAACCAGCTTAAAATCTGGCTCATGCAAAATGGGTTTCCAGACAAAGAAATCCCGAAGATACTTAAATTCTGCCCGCAGCTTATTCACAAATTCACCGTAGAGCAGATCGCAATGGCGTGCTTGACTGACATCAAGAAGTTCACCCCAGAAAAGATGACCATCATGCTCAGCCCAGTTGTCTACCAAGCAGCACAAAAAGAAATAGGCCAATGCCGGGTAACTCCGTTTATCGAAGAAGCCATTGCCATCTGCTGCGCAGATTCCATCGAGACTTACATGACAAATTTTATAACCAAGCTACAGAAACCTTTTAAGGATTAGCTATGATTCTTAAGGACTATCTGCATTTTACCTCTTCGTCAAAAAGCCCAGAAAGCTACCACATCTGGACTTTGCTAAGCATGATAGCTTCTGTGCTTGGTAAAAAGACCTGGATAAAGTGCAATTACTTCAACGTCTATCCTAACTTATATATCATCTTAGCCAGTATGCCAGGTGTAGGTGGTAAGTCAACAACCATGAGAATTGGCCGATCAGTAGTTAAAGACGCAAACTTAGACATCTACTACAGCAACGATGCTCAGTCGCCACAAGCTCTAATGCTGGAGCTTAAAAACAGCTTCCGAGTCCACCAGATAGCCAACAGCAAGCAATTCTACGGCTATAGCGCAGTCACCGTGCTTGCCAGCGAACTTGTCTCGTTGCTAATCAGCGGCCCGGTTATGGTAGACTTCTTAACCGACGTCTACGACAGTGACACTAAGTACGAATACCGCACCAAGAACTCCGGGTCTATTATGATCGAAAATCCTTGCTTGAATATCATAACCGGCGTGACAACGGAGAATCTAAACTCACGGATTATCCGCGATGCAGCAGCCGGCGGCTTCATGTCTCGCTCAATTATTGTCTACGACAACGACACTAGACATTCTAGTGCTTTTGACCTGCCAGAAGCTAGCCAACTAGCAGCACGCCAAAAGGTAGTAAATCAATTCGTAGGCATAAATGATCTCTACGGCGAAATGTCATTCACAGCAGAAGCTAAACGCATCTACCAAGCATTCGAGATAGAAGAAGCTCGAGCAATGAGTAACCAACTAGCCTACGTGGAATTTCGTTCACGTAAGCCAATCCATGTGCTGAAAGTAGCCATGCTGATAGCTGCCAGTGAGCTACGTATGGTTATAAACGAACAAGACGTAGCTATCGCAATAGAAATATTAAACCGTGTGGAATACAACATGAAGTATATCCACCTTGGCACAGGAGGCCACAAACACGCAGAAATCAACAACCGGGTAATAATGACCCTTGGACGAGTAGACTCTCTTGACTACGTAGAACTCGTCGAGCAATTCATCAGCACTTCGGATGAAGAAACTATCCGAAAAGCCGTAGAAACTATGGTTCAAGTAAACTGGATAGCACTGACAAAAGAACAAACACCGGAGGGTAAAACAAAAGCTATTTTGCGCCTGACTGAGAAGGGTCGGGATAAATTCAACCGCTATAACTAGGAGCACCGATGGAAACTATGCCAGAACTACCACATTACGAAGACGCAGTTGTGTATACTGCCGAGCAGCATCCATGTGCTGTTTGCGGCTTTATGACAACCAGGACTAATCGCTACCATGAGCAACCATCTTGCTCTACTGGCTGTGACAATGCAATCTTCGATAGCTTGGAGGCTGAATAATGCTTGTATTGAATGACCGAATTATTAATGTCGCTGAAAAGCGTATGCTTCACAAAGACACTAACGGCAATGTCATTGAAGACATCCCAGGGATGATAGCTCGTGTAGCCGACTATCTCGGCGACAACGAAGAAGAGAAAAAAGAATTTGCTGCGCTTATGGCAAACAACTACTTCTTCCCTAATTCGCCATGCTTAGTAAACGCCGGCATTCCAGATCGCCCTAACATGCTATCAGCTTGCTTTGTCCTAGAAGTCCCTGATAGCATCGAAGGCATCTATGACAAGCTAAAAGAATCCGCGTTGATCTTTAAGACCGGCGGTGGAGTAGGCTACAACTTCTCCAAACTGCGACCGGCTAACTCCATCGTCAATAGCACTAAGGGGGTAGCCTCTGGGCCGGTCAGCTTCATGCATATCTTTGACGCCTCGGTAGAAGGCATCAAGCAAGGCGGTGTTAGACGCGGTGCAACTATGGGTGTCTTACGAGTAGATCACCCAGATATAGAAGAATTTATACAAGCAAAAATAGACGGTGCTTGTCTGCAAAATATCAACATATCTGTCGCTGTCACAGAAGATTTCATGAACGCGCTGATTGCTCGTAAAGACTACGAGCTAATCGACCCAAGCACTAAGCGTACAGTCGGTAAGCTATCTGCTAAGAAGGTATTTGATCTGATTGTCGATTGCGCTTGGAGAACTGGCGACCCTGGATTGCTATTCATAGACCGAATCAATCAGCATAATCCGCTTAAAGGCCCAACTAACGAAATCTGCGCTACTAACCCATGTAAATAACACTGCATGGCTATATCGTGAGGTATAGAAAACAATTCCGTGAATTACGGGGAACCCAGAACGGGCAATCCGTAGCCAAGCCATTGAAAAATGGAAGGTTCAGAGACTAAAGGTAAACTAGGGAGTCACTTCTATGAAACGACTTACGGCAGCAGAGATTAAACATATCTTATACGGAATCTTACTATCAGATGGCCATATTGATTCCAATAACGATAGGTTTGAACTCTACACAAAACACAGAGAGTATGCAGACTATGTAGCTGATGTGCTGTCTCAAATAACCGGGATGGAAATCCACAACAAACCTAAGCATGACAAACGTGGGTACACTGGCTACAGAGTATGGACAAGAAACCACCCATATTGGTTCAAAATGCGCGATAGAGTTTACAGAACACGGAAGCAACTTACTGCCTACAACGTCAGTAGACTAACCTGTGAGTCTCTAGCGCATATATGGATGTGTGACGGGTATCTTGAACACGCAAAGAACAGAAAAACGAACAGTGTTCAGAATATCGGATGGCTTTGCTTAGAAGCATTCCCTCCGAATGAATTAGCGCTCCTACAGAATCATCTAGTGGCTAATTTCAACATTCATTGTTCAATGATTCCGAAACCTCGCTGGGGCTACGGAGTCAGATTGCGTGTAGGAGGAGAAAATCTCCAAAGATTAATCTCCTTAGTATACCCATTTGTACTCTCATGCTTTGAAAAAAAGACTGTCTTATTCTACAAGAACAAAGAGTCTGCCGATATGAGTTTACCGAGCGCGGAACACTTCATTAAAGAATACAATGAAGTTGATGATATAGTCCGATACTCTAAGGAATTAGAGAAACGTAATGGGTGAACAACCTCTAGTAGACAACGAAGCTTGTGGCCTCGGCTCAATCAACTTATCCTCCATGGTAACTAACGGAGCTATTGACTTCCATCTACTACGCCAAGTAACCATGAGCAGCGTGAAGTTCTTGGGCAGGATGCTTATGAAAAGCATCTACCCAAATGAAGCAATCGACCAGAGGGTAAAAGCCAGCCGGAAGATCGGTCTTGGTCACATGGGCTTTGCGGATATGCTGATAAAACTAAAAACAGCATACACAAGTGAAGAAGCCATTGACATTGCCGAGCAAGTAGGGCAATGTATAATTGACGCAGCAGTAGCGGCTTGCCACCAAGAAGGTTTGCAGCGCGGAACCTTCCCGTTGATTGACGACTACGAAGCCCCGGAGCATATAAAACGCGCCTTGGAGCGTGAAGGCATACCGCTGAGCGCTTACACTCCAGCGTATAGCTGCCTAACAACTGTCGCCCCGACCGGGACTATCAGCATCATAGCTAACTGCTCCAGCGGCATTGAGCCTATCTTCTACTTCGAGCAGATAGAAAACCGGGCAGATGCAGTAATCACGCACTTGCATCCACTCTATGAAGAATGGCGCAAAGCGCACCCAGATGGTAAGAAGCCTTTTTATTTCCAAGACCTAAACGACGTAGATGTAAGCAGCCATATCGCAATCCAGGCTACTTTCCAGCGCTACACTTGTAGCAGCATAAGCAAAACCGTTGGGCTGCCATACATCGCACCGAAAGAATCAGTTGCCCAAGCTTTCTTGGAAAGCTACCACACCGGCTGCAAGGGCGTCACTATCTATCGTGATGGTAGTAAGTCTACCCAAGTAATCTACAACGCAAACGGTCAACCTACACAGACCTTCAAGACAGTCATAACCCCAGACCCACGGCCAGAGAAACTCGACGGGGTAACTTACGAAATCAAAACCGGCTATGGAGTAATGCTGGTAACTATTAATTCTTTTGAAGACCGGCCTTTTGAGGTTATCTGTCAGCTTGGTAAGAGTGGCGCCAGCGAAATGGCCAAAGCAGAAGCAATCAGCAGACTTGCTTCTATACTCCTTCGTTGCGGTGTAGACATCAAGACAATTATTACCCAACTTGAAGGCATCGTTGGTGGAAATCCAATTCACACCAAACATGGGCTGGTTACTAGCATCCCAGATGCTTTAGCCAAGATCATGCAGATGCACTCCAGCGACACAGGCACAGTTAGTATTCCAGTCCCAAACATGATGAAATGCCCTGACTGCGGGGCAACAAAAGATCACCTAGAATCTGAAGGAAGCTGTATTAAATGCCTTAACTGCGGTTGGAAAAGTTGCTCTTAACAAGAAAGGAAGCTCGCTATGGTACAACTAGCAAAATCACAGAAGACTAACGAGGACATTGCGGATAAGATTATCTCCGCGATAGTAGATGACTTCAACATGCGCGTTGGTGTTGGCTCGATCTGGCGCCAGCTAGACTCCGGCAGAAAGCAAGAAATCAAAAGCAAATGGAAGTGGATAATCACAGAAGAATTGCAAGCGAGTAGATAACAAGAAGGGGAGCTTAGTAGCTCCCCTTTTTTATTGCATAATTGCCTTCAAGATCATCTTAGCTAACTGTCGTGGGGTCATGCTGACCATTCCAAGATCAGCATTGGTTAAAGCCAGCAAAACTTGTCGCATGGCGTAATTAATCTTATGCCTTTGATCTTCATCAAGCTCCAAGGCATTTATCTCTATGCTAACTACTCTCCAACATGCTACTAGAGGCAAAACGTCATTTCTCACGCCGTGCTTGACAATCAGCAAACCAAACTGCCAGAGAGCTTTCTCTAGCGAAGGATTACTAGCCACGACTTCATTTATAGTCTGTAAAATCTTCCGCTTTTCGTTGTTCATAGTATACCAATAAGCAATAATCAGTACCCCGGTTGCAATCAGCATCCACTCCATAGTTGCTCCTTAGAAGTTATTCCCTATCCCAAGCAGCGCTCCGAGCCTTACTCCCCAGTAGCCTTTTCGCTGCTCCCATTTAGTCCCACCAATTCCAATATCTTCCCGGAACAACTCGTCGGCAATCCTACGTTCTTCTTTGTTCTTCGCTATTGCACACCTCCAGTCATGGCGGCAACTAGCTATTGGATGCTTCCAGCGAGGGAAATTAAACACCCAGCCAAATTGAAAAATCCCAGAGCTTGAACCATTCCAACGAAAGCAAAGTGGAACAAAATCATCACCACATGGCAATGGCTCTAGTAGCTCCCGTAGATTAAGATTAGACCTAACCGAGCGCATCTTAATAGTGCCATCCCAATCAGCGAGGACTCGCGCTGTTTCTTTTTGAAAACAACTATTCATTGGCTACTCCGCAGATAAGCTGCGCTTTCGTGGGGTCAATATCAAAATGAATAAACTGCTTATAAATAACAATCCTCGGAATCCCGACAGCAAAAGCAGCATCTAGCAGAGCGTACTTGTAACTACTCGACTTAGCCGCAATGTCAACTGCGTAGCCACTAAGATGCGCTGAGTTATTGACCCCGCCGACTGCTTTGTTATGCTTCTCGCATCTAGTTGCGCTATTAATATACATCGGCGACCCTAGTATGTCTCGCATAAACTGCAACTTATCAACTAACTCATGGTTAATAATAACCTTCCCGCAACCACACCGGCAAGCAAATTCACTCCGGCTGAAATTTTCACTCAAGTCTCCCATGTTATTCTCCTATCCGCAATGGTAAGTGCAAGCTATCATTTTAACCGCATTCGCAGCCAGCTCTTCCGCCGTCCAAACGACATCTTCTCTTGCTTTAGCCACCGTGTAGTTATGCAGTAGATCATCATCCTGCTTCATACCTTTGCCGGGAGTCGAAGACGAGCAGATATAATCCCCAGCCTCGATATTTCCGCCCTCAGCCACGACGTTCATCATACCTTCTCCGACCGAGTTGATAACCGCGAGTTGGTGAGTTTGCAGCATTGTAACTAGATAATCACGTACAGGGCCGAAGGTTGAATCATCCAGCGGGGCCAATTTTCTATTAATAATAGCAGTAGGTAAGTCTGCTTTTTGAATAACCTCTATAAATTCAGCATAAGTAGTTGCTGTATTTAATTTTTCAACTAAAACATCTACTCCTGCGTTAATAAGAAACTGCTCTCCAGTCTCGGAATCTATTACTGATTCTGGGATTGTAGGGGTTCTTCTTGAAACAAAAACGCCAAAAACTGACTTTTGCTTAGCAACTGAACTTAACGTATTAAGCCCTAGCACGTCAGATACAGTAGCTTTATTTAATATCCCAATATCTACTAGAATATCCCCTGGGACAACAACTAACAAGTTATCAATAACTCCATCATGTGCCCCAGTAAATGGCCCGTAGCTTGCGGTTAACCCAGTACTTTCAGGCGAATCTCTAGCATAGAAACTCCAAGTTGTTCCATACGCGCTTACGCCGTGCGTACCCCCAGTTGCATATACCGCAGCAGATGACCCTGAAAATAATCCACCATAAGAGCCTCCTTTCCCCTCTACTCCGTGGTATCCATATCCACTAACACCTATACTAGAGCTACTGGAAGTTGTGGAATGCCCATAAACCGCGATACCTGCGGAAGTTCTGCCTCCTCTAACAGCGTACCCTTCGGTTTTAGATGTAAAGCCAAGAACCCCTTCACCTTCCGCGCTAGAGGGTTCTCCTATAACTCCTACATTACCACCAATTCCGAAAACACCAACCCCATAAGCACTACTAGCTCCTGCACCATATATTCCAATCACGCTTCCGTTTGAGCTTGTGGAATTATTTACTCCACATATAGCCGCAACACCGTATGATCCCCCTGAATAATTAGTATAATGAGCAGCAGAGCTAACCGATGTAGCACCACTTGTCGGCAGGGTCAAACTGACTGCAGTATCAGTGGAGCCTCTAATATAGCCATTAGTATTAATGTTTCCACTAAAGGTACCGTTCGCTCCGGTAATATCCCCCCTGAAGATAGCATTTCCAGAAGTATCAATACTGAAAGAAACGCCAGAAGTATTAGCTCCAATAATACCAGCTTCAGTTATAGCAATACCAGTTCCAGATGAGTACGCTCCTGTTGTGGTATTCCATGTAACGCTTCCTACTTTCAATGCTCCAGTATTTTCAGGCACCAAAGTCCCTTTTAGTGCTAAAGTACCTGCTGTTGCAAGTTTAGTTGCTGTGCTATCAGCATCGACAGGCGGGCCATCAGTGATATAAGTACTATAGTCAGCGGTATCTAAGTAGGCTAAGTTTCCTGCTGTGCTGCTGGTGAATGTCGCCCCGGCAGCAGCATTTGACACAACTGTTGAGGCGGAGGTGCCTCCTACACGCGCTGTGTCATACGCAGTATTTTGTGCAGTAACGTCAGCCCCATTAGCTGGGAGTGCAGATGTCCATATTTTCCCAATACCAACGAGGTTAGAGGTAGAGATTGAATCATTGCTGATATGTGCTACTCCATTATCTGGGACAGTAAGCCCTGTTGATGAAATCCAATCTGAATCTTTGCCAATATAATGTGCCTGTACACCAGACATATATTGAATAGTTGGGTCTACTGCGACATTAACTAATGTACATTCTCTGGCGGTTGGGCCGACTTCATGTGACGATACTATGAAATTATAGTCATCTTTTTTCACCAGTACGACAGTGAATCCTTGCAAAGAACTGGTATCCCCTGTCCATGCCCATGTAACTTTGAAATTTCTTATTACAAATGCCATAATTGCTCCTTATAGCTTACTTGCTGCAATAAACAGATCGTCGAGCTGTTCTTCTGTTAGTCCGAGAATGCTCATGCCGAGGCTAATCAATAGAGGGTGATTCCTTTCGAATTCCTGAGAATCTTCCCAGTAAATCTGGGCCATTCTTCGTTCGGTTTCGTCTTCAATTGCCGCAATCCCTACGTCAACAACATCAAGAAGTCCTACAAGCAGAAGTTGTTGTTTTGCTTGTCGTCTAGTAATTACATCGGGTACAAGTTCAGGTTCCTGTGTTTCTTCGAAATTGAAATGTCTATATGGCAACTCAATCCACTTATGCCCTGTCCAGTTGGAACGTAATTCTTCTTCGACTTCCGTTAGCGCTTGATTATCTGGGGCCGTTTCCGTGCTTCTTTCTCCGGTTCCCTGCCCAATATACCATCCAAAAATATCGTATTTATATCCCATGGTTACACCTCGAATAAACCAATAGTGGTTGTTGTGTCTGTAGGGTCAACCACGTATACTCTGTTAGCCCCGCCGATTACATAGATTTCTCCGTTTGTGGCTGAACCTCCGGATGTAAAAGCTTGAGCAGTTTGAACTGGCTTACGGTAGGTCATTATTGTAGGTGTATGGTAAGTGCCGCATGAATAAATAACAGAGCCAATCCTAAAGGCAATTCCGTTAATTGGAGGGAAATCATTCACAGTTAGGTCGGTAGTAATTGACCAGTTTATTCCATCTGTAGATGTAAATTGATTAGTACCCGCTACTGTTAGTAGTGTATCATTATACATTCCAATATTATTACCAGACCCCCCATAAACATTAAGTCCCGTAGTAGGCATTGTTACCTGGGTCCATCCCCCGGTATACCCATTTGGGCTAATATAATGATTCCCATCAACGCCTTTATAGAAAAAGTTTCCAGCGACAACTCGCGCTGATCCATTAAGATAAGCGGAAGGCAACGTTTGTGTACTCAGAGTACTACCCTCTGTCCAAGCGTTGCCACCATTATAACCACGGTATGCTGTTGTAGAGTTTGCAACAAAAAACAGGGCAACCTTATCAACTGTTACTACCGAAGAGGCCGCGGTAGGTACCCTCGGCCCCTCGAACCAAGTAATCCCGTCAGTAGAAATTGCAGTATTTGTTGTTCCGCTTGCTAAAGCTATCCAAGCATAAGCATCCGTGGCGACTATCCAAGCAGCAGATGAAGGCATTGCCCGCTGTAGCCACGAAATCCCATTTGACGAGGTAATTATATAAGCCACAGCTGAAGTGGAGCTTGCAAAAAATAAGTCTGTGGTAGCGTTATAGCCAACCTGTATTGTTCCAGATAAATTTGGATACCCATCAAAAACAAACATAGGGCCTAGTTGTGTAATAGCTCTTTTACCTATTGTTTCGGCACTGAATACATTTAACAACTTAAATCCGTTTCCCCACTCAACACCTGTCTCATCTTCTGATACGGTGAGCGCCTTTCCTGCGTTCCCTGTAAATGAAGGGTAGGATGACCCAGACTCAATAACAATATCCCCTGTCCCTAAAAGCGACTGCGAATTGACCGTCTTGATATTCGTGCCAGAAACTAAAGTATCTTGCTTGTTACCAATTTGCGTTTGAATACTCGACGTTACTCCGTCAAGATACCCAACTTCTGTTGCAGTAACCGTTTGAGGCCATGTAGGTAAGTTCGCATCATAACCTTGTACAGTTACGCCAATATCTGCGTCTTTGAGGATAGTCGCGTCTGCTGGTTCATAGTTACCAAAATCACTAATCTGACTTTCTGTAATACTAATTCCAGTGCTTTTATCCCAAGCAGTAAATACCGGGTCAGTTTCACTAACAACCACAGCAGCTAATTCGCCGGAAACCTTAGATGATGACCAAGTTTTAGTTGTCGAAGTAATCGTGTCGTCTATAAGATCACCAGTAACTACATTTGCTGCTTTTTGTGCCCAATGATATGCACTATAGCCTGTTCCATTAACCAGAACATCTTCCGCTTCTGTTGCCCAATCCTCAGCTAGAGCTGCCTGAACTGTGGCGTTCTGAATAGCGGTCATATTAAGCACAACAGCATCAATATCACTGGCCATGCTGATAACTGTGTTAATATCTGCCGAGTCAGCAGCAACTGTATTGATATTAGTAGCATTTGCAGCAACACTACTCACATTGGCAATATTAGTCGCAACAGTATCAATATTGGTTTGACCTGCTAGAACCGCATCAATATCCGCACTCATCCCAGCGACTGTATTTACATTAGCAATATTAGTCGCTACTGAATTAATATTCGTTGCATTTTCCACAGCAGCATCAATATTAGTAAGATCAGAAGCAACAGTATTCACACTAGCAATATTCGTAGCAACAGTATCTACATTTGTTTGATCAAGTATAATAGCATCAATATCATTTGACATTCCTGCAACAGTATTAACATTAGCAATATTTGTTGATACAGTGTCGATTGCAGTATAATGTGGCGCCAGTGCTGCTTCACTACTAGAAGCAATAAGAGCTGAATCCTCAGATTTATTAGACCAGTGCATTGACGAGTAACGCCCAGGAAATCCTGGAATTTCTACGTCCTCTGGGTAATCTGCCCAATCAGATGCTCCAGATGACATAGCTGAAATAGCCGCAGGACAATAGGCATAAGTTATTGTTCCATCAGGGGCAGTTAATGGATAACGACCATCTAAATTAGGCCCTCCGTCAAGAGTCCCTGCTTGCCATGCTGCAATTTCATTCTCTCTAGTTTGCCATAACGTAGCTACATTTGTTATCCTAGAAGCCAGACCAGAGGTTGTTGTGCTAATAACGATGATTGCATAACTAAGTCCTGTCGCTGTATCTCCTGTATACGCCGTAGTTAATGTCAACTGGGTATCTGAATCTACACTTGTTATTTCATATTGCTTATCAGCAGCAAGTAGCGAATCTCCTGCTACAATACTAGCCGCCCAATAAGTATTAACCCCAGTTACAACAGTACTACCATTAGTAACAGAAATAGTACCTTCTCTATACCACATATTTTCTCCTTAAATAATAGTTAATGTTACTGTTGAGGGGGCAGGTACTGTTAGTAATAGATAAGCAGGATTCTCACTCAGTAATGTAGGCTGAATTATGGCAGAGCGTAAAATACCATTACTATTTATATCTGGATCAACTACCCTAAATGCCTCTACCCCTACAGTATAATAATACCCAGGGGCAAGCCCTGTTATGGTATAATCCCGCATGTCCGGTAAAATTTGATAATGTGAAGCACTCGATAAATCAACAGTTAAATCAATAGCAGTTGCGGATGAACTTTGTTTTATATGCACAATAAAGCCATCAATATCTGTTGCAGGAGTACCAGTTCCATAACTCCAAGCGATATTAATATTTGCAGTTCCATTACTATTATAAGAGTAATCTATTGCAGTCCCATCAGTAGCAATTGTTGGATTTGCTGGAACTTCTGTTATTCTATCATTTCGAGCATTAAAATTAGAAACACTGAAAGTAAGCCCCGGAAGATGCGTCTCAGTCTCCGCCATTGTTGTTGCAGCATCTAACAGGGTTTCTTGCATTTGTGGAATAGAACTTATTTCAGGAGGTATCCCTAATATGTTAGGCCATGAAATCGACCCCCCAGACATATAATCAATAGCTTGCTTTAGTAGTGACCATTGGTGCCAATAAGTAGCCCACAAACCAGTGAACCACTGTCTTGATTTACCGTTATCAATTAAAGAATAATCTTCTCCAAGCAAGTGGTAATCAATATTATCCGACAAGTCCACCCCAAAGATCGGCTTCATTGCCGTATTTACAGCCTCACCAGCGGCTACGAATGCTGTTGTGTTTATTCCAAAAGTTATAGCAGTGTTATAAAGTTGGAAGTAATCATTAACAGCAGATTGATATGAGGGAATAATTCCTTTCTTCTCGGCACTTGTGATAATATCATCATCTACCAAAGCAGCGACTGTCGCATTAGCCGCTGCCACATCTGCGTTGAGCTGTGCCAGCCCACCATTGTCATCATTTAGTTGAGAAAAATTAGCTAACTTAGCATCCTCAACACTTATTCTATTGAGTAATTTCTGTCGGCTAACAAAATAACTATTCCACAAAGCATTGAACGTCGTGGGATTAATCTCGCTAGAAACCGTTAAATTATTCCAGTTAGCTACTGTTTCTAGGTAAGTGGCTAATGCTTCGCTATCAGAAACAAATGTCGTGTAGGTAGTATCAGCAGTTAGGTTTAGTGTTTGCGCCCGAGAAATAATTTCAGCATATTCTAAATAAGCAGTAGATATGTAAGTATTATAAAATGCTTTCTCTGCTGCACTAAATACTGAATCACTTGAAACGTCGCTAACAAGCTGATTAGTAGCAGCTATCTCAGCTTGTCTTTCTGGGGTCATACCATAAGCAACAATCTCATTCGCAAGTGCTTGCGCGCAGTAAACATAAGTATCCCAAGTATCTTGAAAAGTAACCACATTGATTTCTGAGTTACTTTCCATATCCTCCCAGAGTGGATTCATCATAGTCACTACGGCAGTAGCAGCTGTTATCCAGGCATTATAAGTAATAGTATTGTCATTATTCACTTCCCACGGATACTCACAAATGCCGAGAGCAACGCTAGCGTCATGCAGCCCAACACCTTCTGCAACTAGCCTATCCCAACCGTCTTTATATGCACGCTTCTCGACAACAGATAGCATTCCGTCAGCGGCGATAGAAGTGATTAAATCACTAAAAGCTTCTAACTTAGCTGCTTGTTCAGGAGTAATCCCGCCGAGAATTATGCCAAGTAGCAATATCCTAGCAGTTGTATACGCTCCCCAGGTATCTTGAAATTCTGTCGGCTTTAATGGGTCTTGGTTTACTGCACTTGGAGTAGCTAGGTCAGCAAACAACGGTGTGACATAAACACTCAGAGCATTATAAGCCGTTACCCAATCATTATACACATCACTGTTAGCTTCGTTGACTTCATTAACAACTGTGCATAGCACATTTGCGACTGCTCGTGTATTAATAGACTCCACTTCTGCTTGCAGTAGTATCCAAAACTGGTACCATTTTAATTTTTCAACAGTCGACAACACGCCATCAGCAGTTACCCCAGTAGCAGTGAAACTATAACTAGGACACATCGACAAAGGTTCTTCATTGCCAAGCGTATTAACTGTTGCTAAGTGAATTTTATAATAGTCATAAATAGGAGCATTATTGTACACGAACTGTATACCAGAAGATTCTGCAATAAGCTTTGCAGTTTCTGCAAGCATATCTTCTGATTCGCCACAAGATAAGTAAATTCTAACTTTGCTGTAATAAGCACTATTAGGCGCTTCCCAAGAAATGCAAATAGACCGCGTAAAACCGCCTTCTGGTAGCAGCTTATTATAAGTATAAGCAGAAATCCCTGAGACATTAGGGAATCTATCTGGGATTATTGAAGTAGGAACACTGACTCCGATACAGTCATCTGCCTCGACGTAAATCTGCTCATTATAATCTACCGCAGTAATACTAACCGTGTTGTCATTTTCTATGCTAATATCAGTAATCTTGAATTTCTGCAAAGCAATATCGCCAACTAAGCAATACAAGTCACCTAGCTGCGGGCGTCCAGTTACAGAAGCAGCTGCTGGCAGAATAATCTGTGTCTGACCATTAAGCCAACCGCCACCATACACAGCATACTCAGCATAAGTACCATTAAGAGTTCGGATGCCGATAGTAAGCCCGGTGTCTACTTGGTTGTTGATTACTTGCCCAGCACCGCCAGCTCGCCAACCGTCAATGGTGGCTTGGGAAAATCCCATAGCTAGATATTCGCTATCACCTAGCAATAACCCATCAATATAGAATATCTTCGTGGCTGAGTTATAACTCGCAATCCTACCACCAGCTGCCCAGTCGGGCATACTATGCTGAATTTCAATCACATCGCCAAGCGCACTATGCAGCGCCTCGTAGCTAGTGCTGAACTTCACAATACGGTTGATGTACTTATTACACGCCAGCAGATATTTACCAATCCGCCAAGCCTCACTAGCCCTGGTCGTACCAAACAGGGTTACTTGAGACTTATTCCCACCTTCAATCTCCGGGTCATACAACGCTAGTACTGTTCGCTTATTATCATTCCCTTCTTCAAGATAACTAAGCTCAACTTCATTTGCCCGAGTGTCTTTCGGGATGTAGCTAATTGACAAACTATCTGCAATAATATTCCCGTCATTAAACCGCTGGCTAACACTTGTTGCGCCGAAGTCGCCACAAAGCCGAATCTCGCTTCCGTTCCAGTAAATCAGCGCACGGTAGTTCTCACAGAACTTAGTGACTGCATCCCAGAGCGACATATCCGAGTCAAAGACACAGTTAGCCACAAAGCGCTTTTCAGTACCATCCTGGCCATCGCTGACCATCACATCGCAGAACTGCGCCCAAGCGTAGAAATCGTTAAGATTCAACTGCGAAGGCTGAAATCCATCGTAGCGGTTAAGCGTTAGAATATCATCATACCCAAGCCAACTACCCCAGTTTTCTGCAATAGGTGATCTATTCGTATAAACCGGCTGAGTCAGCACGTCCCAAGCTATCCACGCCGGGTTGCTGCTATGCTGCAAAGTCCAGCTAGTGCCGTTATACGTATTAACTACCGCCCCATCAATAACAGCACTAATATCCAGATCGTTATTAAACCTCTCAGTGGCAATGCCACTGATGGCTAACACAACATTCCTGGGATAAGTAGTAAACCGATAAGTCTTATATCTAATCGCGCTGACATAAGCCGACGCCATTTGCTTAAGCGTATCCGGCGCATCTATCCTTCGGATATAGAACTTAAAAGAATGCCCGTCTGTATAAGGCAGATTAAACTGGAAAGTAACATCTGTCGCAGCATAAACAGGACCAGTCATGGTCTTGTAAGTAGTCGCCTGATAATCAGGCAGCTGCTCTTCAACAGTTATCTTTCTCCAATAGCAATCAAATCCTTCTACAGAATTTGAGTAGTTAGCCATATCGTATGGCAAGTCTTCTTCGTACCATGCTTCGATTTCTCGCCAGCCCTTAAGCATCCAGTTACCAGAAGCATCTTCGCCAAACGGCCCATAGTAGCCATAGCTCCAACGAGCGAACTTAGTAATCGTCGCTCCAGAAGCTGTAATAAATGGCTTAATAATGGTACCGGTGGTCACATTGTACAAATACATTTCAAACTGTGCTGGATAGCCTTCTTTGCTGCCGTCATCCCGATATTGGTAAAGCCCAGAAGGAAAATGCAGCACTACTTCGTAGGCATG
The DNA here is from genome assembly GCA_034006005.1 of Pseudomonas sp. Classification (GTDB taxonomy): domain Bacteria; phylum Pseudomonadota; class Gammaproteobacteria; order Pseudomonadales; family Pseudomonadaceae; genus Denitrificimonas. Next base: position 14,421 of record JAVETP010000014.1, on the reverse strand, counting down.
AGTCCCAGCAGGAATTGGATGCGCGTAAAGCGCACAAGTAGTAGAAACATTATACCCAGGAGTATCCTCGGTAGTTGTGAAGTCTTCAATAGCAGCAATACGCGCTTGGTCAGTAAACCCATAGCGCCGCTGCACAACCAGCCCGGTGTTTTCATCTAAATACTGGTCATTAATTTTAACTTCCCTGATGCCCTTAATCGGCCCGAAGCCATAGCTAACCGCACAGCGAATAGCTTCCCTTGTAGCCCCAGTGTTGCCATCAGGAATTACTCCATCCATATCCCGATAGGCAGTAATTACATTCCCAGCGTTAGCAACCATAGTGCCGTAATACTTAGGCACAATCACGCCTTCTTGCTGAGTAATCGCAGGATTCCAGCCATAAGATTGCGAAGTAGTCATATCACTACTTGCGATTGAATTAGGCTTCTGCGGTTTTGGGCCAAAAAGTGCATTAAGCCCGTAGCTAATAGCGGTCATTGCCGCAGCATAAGCGACGGCATTAACTACAGTCGCAAATATCCCGCCAGCAGCATATGCCGTAGCTAAGTAAGACCAGATTGCGGCAAAGGCATAAACAACAGGCGCTTTTATTTGTGCATATAAAACTACTTCGTAATCTACATGCACAACCGTATCTAGCTCTTCCTCAGCCACATCCCTGCCATCCACCACGAAGCAATACTTAACCTCCGGAGGCAGTAAATACTCCGCTACTTGCCGATAAGTCCACTCTGTGCCTTCGAACTCCACAAACACATGCTCGTCAGTCAACACATTCGAGACTTGCTTGATAATCAGCTTTTCCATCGGTAATACCCTTCTATAGTCTGTGGAGTAGAATCAACTCGACCAAGGCAAACGCCAGCTGTGTCGGTAGCATGAATAAACCTGTAATGATCTAACATAACCCCAACATGGACGACATACTTATTAATTGAGAATGTTATCAAATCCCCAGCTTGGGGCTTCTCAACCCTGATAAACCATTGCTTGTTATCTTCAAATAACCCATGCCGTTTATCCCACCGAGCTAAGTATAAACTCTCAGGAAGCTCAATTCCAAGTCTCTTGCCGATCAACAAAACAAGCCCATAGCAGTCTAAGCCTTCTTGCTTAGTCCTACCATGAGCTTTGTATTTTGTCCCAACTAAGTCTCTAATAGACGATTCTAAATCCATCAGATGTCAACCCCGGATAGCCACCAAAGTTAGAAGTATTCGCATGTGCTATGCAATCCTCCCAGGTGCGTAAGCAAGTAGTCTTCGTCCCTGAGTATTTACATTCTACACTTTTGAATTTCCAATTGCAATACTTAGAAATATACCTATGCTGTGGAAACCGGCGTTTTAGTGGATTAGGTACTCCGAGGCTAAATACTATCCACTCAGTCCCAATGCTTGTGGTAGTAATGGAGAAATTAAAAGTAAGCTCTGCGTAATCCTCAGCAAGCAGCCCTAAATTTACTACCATCAGCCTTACGGGGCAATCCACAAGACCGCCATATAACTCTGTGTAGTAAGTCAGCAACTTCCCTACGTTGCTGACACTAACTGACAACGACGGTATTTTGCCGTCCTTGGTCTGCGTGAAAGTATCTATCTGCATAGGAAGCGCTTGGTATACATTGCCTTCAAAGCTGACATTCTCGTTATTATTACAAACCCGAAGATACTCAGCTTCGCTAATGGTTATCTCAAACAGATAAATCCAAGGATTCTCACTCATTAGCTTGTTTTTCTCAGCGACAATAGCAGCCGGCAAAATCTTAGGCATAGTTAAATCTCCACTAGCACGATAGTATCAAACTTATACCAACCACTGACAGATTCCACAAAACTAAGCGGCTTCTCAAAGACGACATTCCTGACAGTGTTTGATTTATCTGTGAAGCTGAAATGACTATGCAGCCCATACTGGTAAAACAGCGCCTTGATAACCGCTGCATCTGTGCTGTTAAGCAAGTCAAACGCTACTGCAAAGCGTATTCTGTCTTTAGAATACCGCTTCCTGCGCGTCACTGAGCCATCTTCGTTAGAATGCTTCACGACGTTTTCAACATACTCCCAGGTTTCAGATAATGGCCGCCGGGATATTTGACTCCATGTAGCCATCTAACTACCTCCCAAATGTCTTGTAAGTCTTGCCACCTTTGTTGTAGTCATCCAAGATAACGTCGATAATCATTTCGTTGCCTTGCATCCTAGAAGCCTGTGAGCTTTCTACTTGTGCTTTGCTGTTATTAATAATGCTGATGTTTACTACCGGAGCCGCAAGCTGTCCAAAGCTGTCTGCGTTGCTAAGCACCCTCTCCGGGCCTTGCTCAGCAAATGAGTAAGACTGGCCACTATGTAAGCCAAAGCCAAAGACCGGCTCGCTGATAATGCCACCAGAAGCGTAGGCATTTATACTGCTATAATCCATGCCAAACGACGCACTTGGTGTACTTGAGCTAGCTGCCCCGGTGAGCGAATAACTTCCACTAGCTCCCATGCTACCAGTAGTGCTGCCATTCATAAGGCTAAAGTTAGAATTAGTTGCCACAGAGTCGCTGGCAGTAAATCCACCACCAATAGCCCCGCCAACTAGCCCTGTGACTAGGTTTCTAGCAAACAGCCCAAGAAAACTACTAGCCCCGCCGCCACTAGCATCACTAGATGCTTTCATGATTTTCAATAAGAACTCTTTCAAATAATCAGCATACATTTCTGCCAGAGCTTGCCGGAAGGTCTTAACCATCGACTGTCCAAGACTCTCCCAGAGTGTCTTAAGACTCATATCTTGACTCTCCAGCCAACCCTCGAAGTCACTCTTGGAAGCATTGTAGAAATTATCCAAAGCTTGTCTAGCCCTAGAAGCACTCTCTTCTGCCTTCGCCGGGAGTGTCTCTATCTCATTTACCTTTGGCAGTTGGAATCCCATAGCTTCGTCGTGCTTAATGTCTCGCCAAAGATCAATCTTCTCTTGGAATAACTTCTTATGTTTATCTATTTCCTTCATGGCTTCTTCGTACTTTTTAATTGACCATTTAGTAATCTGATCAATTACCTCACCCATAGTCTTAGCACCGCGACTACCAAGCTTCTTGCCTTCTTCTTCTGCTGCTTCCGGAGAGGCCAGCGGCGGCACAAGACCTTCTAGCAGATTAATATCCCCGGATTCTTTCAACTTAGTCTGCAAATTAACCATGCCATCGCCAAGGATATTACTAAGATTCTCAAACAGCTTATCAGTAGAATACTGCAAATCTTTAGCATTATCTTTCCCGATAACATCAGAAACAGCCCCGGTCAGCCCAGCCCAAAGTTGCTTGTAGCTATTCAGCGTATGCTGCTTGGCTTTATCGACATTAACATCAAAGAGCGCACTAAAAGACTTATCATTAGTCTCCCCGGACCATTTGACTCTTGCGGCTTTCATCCGAGCTAAGCCTTTTTCGTACTCAGCGATTTCTTCGTTGATATCGCCGATCTTAAAAGCATTCAGCGGATTCATCTTGCTCATTTCGAGCGAAGTTAGCTTATTAAGCTGCTTCTGAATTTCCCATTCCTGGGTAAGCCGCGCAAAGAAATTCCCGTACTTCTGCTCAAGAGTAGCCAGTGCCGCAGATGTGTAGATAAAGAAAGCCGAACCAGCAGCTAACCCAGCGCCAAAAGCCAATGGCACAGTCAACAACGCAGCATTAAAGATAGTAACCGCAGTTGCCGAGCTACCAAACCCAGCGATTATCTGAGCAAACCCGAATGCTTTCCACAAGCCACCAGCGATAGTCCTGGTAATATCCACAGTTGTCTTAAATAAAAACATCGCAAAGGTGGCTTTACCGAGCAGCCCGACAACAGTATGAATTGGCTTTGTCAGCTCGTAAGCAATCTTACCGACGATCGTCAGAGTTTGGCCAAAATAAAAAGTAGTCTTGATGATCTTGTCTATTGAAGTCCAGATGTCTGCGAAGCTTTCTTTTATCTTTTCGCCAAGTGGAGTCAGCACGCCTTTGCTGGTAAATAAACTAGCATTGAATGCTTTCATCCTATCTACCCAACCCTGGTAAACCCCGGATTGCTCAATAGCTTGCTTGCTAATAATCGACAGCGTATTAGAAGCAATCTGTAGTTGGCTAGTAGGCGTCTGGGCAGCTTCTACAATCGCGTGTTGGAAGTCTCGAACAGAAGCCCCTAGAATCTTCCACTTCTCTTGCGCTGTAATCGCTGGGTTAGCAAGCGCAGCTGCTACCTCCGGCATGGTCTTCTTGACGGCAAGGGCAAACTGATCTGTTTGCCTTGCTGACCCAGTAAACAACGCTTGAATCTCTTGGCGAATTTGCTTGGTAGAATTACCAGTAGTCATTGCAATCTCACGAATCATCGCCAAGGCAGCAATGCTATCTTCAGCAATATCCGGGGTTACAATAACACCAAACTGAGCCAGCTCTCTGAAACCGCCAGTTATCTCATCCAAGCTCATTTTGTATTTTGGAGCCAACCTAACTGCTTGCTCCATAGTAGCAGCCATTACCGAGTGAACCTTGTTGTACCTATCCAGATAGCCGGTCCCGCCTTTGTAGGTAAGCGCAACCATACCGGAGATAATAGCCAAGCCTTCACGATACTCGTCCATGACTCGGTAGCCATTAGTGAAAGCAGCAGTAACAGAATGGATAGCTGTCTCGACGGCGTTAATTGCTCTGTAAGCTATCGCGAAGCCTATTGCAATCCCACCAAAGCGTTTCCACCAAGTATGGTAGCCTACGCTGTTAGATGTCATGGCAGTGTTTAGTCGTTCCCACCAAGGAGCTGCTTGTTTTGCTGCTTGGCCACCAGCAATAACAGATTGGATAGGCGCACCAGTTAGGGCATTTTTCATACCAATACCGGAAGCTCTAGCAGCTGCCTTCTCAGCGGCTTCTGTTATCTTATTAAGCACTTTCTCTTCGCGTCTATACTCAGTTACCCTAGCCAAAGCTTCTTTACGAAACTGCGCCATGTGTCGCGCTTGGGCTGCTGCTCTTTCTGCTTCTGCAAGCGCTAACTCACGGATGCTTCTTAGCTCATTAGCAGTAGCAGCTTGACTAAAAGTATTAAACCCGGAAGATTTATTAGCTCTGGCGTTTTGTAGATAATTAGCAGCTTGCGTGGCATAGGCAGAAGTGCTACTTGCAATAGTCCCATAGGCTTCTTTGTTACTGATATATCCGGCAGCCCCAACAGGCATCTTCTTCTGGGTAGCTAAGAATCCAGCAGGATTTTTCGCAAACGCTGCTTGTTCTTTTTGAATCAACCGCAGCTTCTGGACATACTCAGCGGCAGCATCGTCTAGCTTACTGATTGCTTCCTTGGTATTCTTCGCACCAGTAATCCAACTCTTAGTTGCACTGTCGCTCTTACGAAGCTCAGCAAGCCATTGCTTCTGCGTCTTAATGTCATTCCCAAAAGCCTTGTCAACTTCCACAAGCTCCTGCCGTAGCTGAAAGACCTTCTTCTTACTCTCAACTACCTTCTCGACATCTATTGTAAACTTAACCCCGCCAATATCTATCATAGCTGTTTCCTTCTCAGGGCTTCCCAAGCGTCATCAAACTTCTGCGGATTAAGCTGGTCATCAAACGGATTCAGACACGCATGAACCGCATCTGTTATCTTCTCTTGTGCTTTCTTATCATACTGATGCTTATTAAGAAGCGCGGCAAGCATTGTGGCCTTAGCTGCCCGTTGCCGCCGCGCTTCCGCGTACAGAATACTTAAAGTCAATTCGTCAAGCTCACTCGCTGACTGAAAGGTATACCCTGGGAACTCACTAACAATAGTCCCCAGAGTATTCAACCTCTTATCATCAGCAAAGGTTACTTCGAGCTTAACAAATTGCTGAATAAAAAATCCACGACGCCTCGCAACTCAATAAGCCCAACCCCGGTGAAGGCTTCCGCATCAACGCCGATAAACTTAGCCAGTTGCTCTCGCTCGTCAGACAGTGTAGCATCCGGGCGATCTTTAGTCATGTCGCGCAGCATCTCAATAGCATTCTCCGGCAACTCGGCAACTTCCAGAGTACGCCCATTAGAGAGCCTAAGCTCGCAGCTTCTGTCAGCAAGAAACTTCTTTGAATCAAACACCTTAGCCATAATAAACTCCAGATCAGTGGGTTAGTGAAAAGTAGGGTGCTAAGCAGCCAACTTAGCACCCGCTTGGTTAGGAGGTAACAGTATTGTCGCCGAAGTAGTAAGTAACGGTCTTCGACGTAGGAGTAGCAGCACCCCAGTTGGCGCTAACAGCCGACGGGAAGCACTTAAACACACAAGCGACGACTCGCTGATTGGTGCCGTCGTACTTCAATTCGACGTTAGAGATAGGCGCCGCTTTCGGGAAGGTGATATGGTTAGCTGCGTCGGTGGACTCGATACCGTTGACGAACTTCTTAAGCAGAAGGCTTTTGGCAATCGCCAGCAGCGAAGTACCAACGCGATTCTCGCCAGCTACGAAGTCATTATGCGGCGTCGCATTCTGCGACTGCAAAATGCTATTCAGCTTCGACAAATCCATTTCTGCAAGCTGCAACTCTACCTCAACGGTAGTCCCGGTGATAACGGTATCTTCCGGGGATTCGCCGTTTTGGTCGCTCTTGAGGTCGGCGCTAGTGTCGGCAATCCGCACAGTAACCCCACCGTTAGTTTTTCCAAGGTCAACTTCGGCGCCAGAAGTTCCGAAGTAAACCTTACATGCACCAAGTTCCAATGCCATAGCTTAGTCTCCTATCTTTCTTTGAATGCTACAAACGTGAAGGTGAACAGATGTTTGCCTTCGTCAGTGATTGTCAGGTAAGTTGACAAACTCAAGGGAGCGCAGTTAAACAGACTGCTGCTTGCTAGTTGTATGCCGTTGTTATGCGCAAGTAATTCATACACCGTTGTGATCTTCTCTTCTGCGGTACTGTAGTCATTATAAGCAGCACTGATGCTTAAAACAATCCTTTGCATAAGGGAATCTGTTTCAATGCCCCCGCGCTGACTAACGGCAATCCCATTAGTTGTCGGCGGCAAATACCCCTTAAACAACTCAGTACCAACGACAAGCCCTGTTGAGGTTTCAATGTAGTCTAGTAGTTCATTCAGCATACTAATACTCGATATCGTCGAAGTGCTGCTTAAGGAGAGGCACAAACTTGCTGCTGAAATAACCAAGCTTGGAGGAGATATAATGCGAGCCTGAGAGTGGGTCGGTAAACCCGCCTGTCCATTCGTGCATAAGCGCAGCATGAGGCGCATGGTAGTAGATAGTTATCTTATTCCTTAGCGTATCAAACCCAGTTGAGCCATACGACTCTGTGGTGCCACCGGATAAGGTATCTCGACGAAGACGGTTAGGCACCAATGGTAAACCACTAAGATGCCTCCCAAGCGCCCTGCCAGTTGTTAGATTGCTGCTAAGTATGCCAGATTCACTAGTGAACCTCGGATTAGGCTCAAGCAACTCAGAGTACCCATGCCACGCAGCTACTTCCGGGGTAGTCATATGCAGCCTACCGCCGATATAAACCGCACCGGAGTTTCTTAGCTCACCAGTTCTCCAAGGCGGCCTCGGGACTTCCACCAGCGAAACAAGCAGCGCTTCTTGCGCGATAACCTCTGGGCTTTCAGACAAGAATTCTTCAACCAGAGCCAGCCGGTCAACTATCCCAGCTACAAACTCCAACCTAGCCATAGGTTATCTCGTAATGATGAACTACGCCTTCTACCCTGCCGCAATACTTCCGCTTGACAAAAAACTGCTCACCGTTGATGGTCAACTTCTGGCCTTCAACTAGCTGGCTCATATCTTCGGTGGTCATTATCATCCCGCGACCAAGGATATTCGGTCTGCCATCAACAGTAGTCCAAGCGGTTTCTTCATCCAGATAGCCATAATGCTCAGTAGTAGACACCTGGGTTATCTTCCCATACTTGTCTTTAGTCTCCCAAGCTACTGTGAATCTATCTACTTGTGGAATCATATTCCGTCATCCTCAAAACGACTATCTGGCCGGATAAAGCTATCACCGAAGCTACCAGCAGCTTTGCCAACATAACTAGCAATCTGCTTATGAAGTTGCGCTGGGTCAATGATTTCAGTGTAATTCTTAAGCATCAACTTAGTCCGACCACGATAACGCCTGAGTACCATTCGCAGCACTTCTGCACAGACAAGATTCAAGTCATCTGCACACTTCTCAATAGCGTATTGTACAGAGTCATCAGAGATAACCGCTGATGGCAACTGCAACTCATGCCGGACATTTTCTATCGTAACCATAGCGCACCTATAACTAGGGGAGTCAGCAAGGCGCTAACTCCCCTAGTTGCTCAGGTTAGGTCAAAGGAGCAGCGACGAATACGCCAAGATCAGCAGCAATCTGCCGCATGTCATGGTAGTTATGCGCTTCTACTCGGATGGCATGGGCCAGAGGAACTTCCAACTCAGTTACTCCGTAACCATTCACGCCGAAGCCATTCCAGCCGAAGTTATAACCAGCCGACGGGTCTTCCAGCGAGGGATTTTCCGTGACATGCAGGAACAGCAAGCTGTTGCCGGCAATGTAGCTATGGGAAGAAGTAGCGCCGTAAGCAGCGGTGTCGTAAACTGCCGACATAACGATAACTTCTTGCACTTCCAGAATCCGCGCGAGAATTTCGCTGTTAATCATCTTGGAGTCATTGGCGCCAAGCTGCCCAGTGACAGTCGAGTGACGCTTGAGGCAGTCATAGACCGGCTCGCTCATGACGATCTTGTTAGCAGTGAACCCGCCAGTAGCCACGCGCATATTGCGCTTGTAAGTGTCGATGTCCAGCAGCGGCGTACTATTAGCGGCATCCCACTTGGTAGTAGGATTAGAGCCAGAAGTCCAAACGCCGGTAGTAAAGAACCGGGTAACGAAGTCAATCTCGTCAAACAGCGAGATTTTCTTGGTTACTCGCCGGGTAGCTGCTTTCTGGGGATTAAGCGGTACCGGGTCGTTCTTGATGCTCTCGGTAGCAACGTCTTCATGGTAGCTGATGTCTTGGCAAGAATAAGTCCCGAACTCACGGGCGTGCGTTCCGCCTTTGCTCTCGGTGGCCAGCTTACGAATACCGGCTTCGTTTTTGGTCCAGTATTCCTTGGGATAAACAGGATACTGACTGGACATCAGCGTGACAGGGCAAACCGGGAATACCCGATTAGCCTTAAACAAATCCGGGCCAGCCCCATATTGCAGACCGACGTTAGTAAGAACTTCAGAATACTGTGCTTGCAGAGCCATATTGTTAGTCTCCTATTTGTTAGATAATCCGCACGCGGCGAAGTTCGTTGGCTGCACCAGCTTCCATAGCAGTAGCACAGATCAGATGGTCGTCATTGGCGGCGCCGGTGGTAGCAACAACCAGCTTGCCAGTGGCATCAGACTTAAGCGGGGCGCCAGCAGTTACGTTGCCGCCGAAAGTAGCCAGCGCAGTACCAGCGATCTGCACGTTGCCGGTAGTCTCACCAGCGATGGTGGAGTCGTAAAGAATCCCGACTGCTCTCAGGGTAGCAGACAACGTGCCAGCCCCACTGATAGCCAAGCCGCGAGCGGTAGACGCCGGGACAGTCATAGTAATACAAGTTTTGCCTTGATCTGCCATTGTGGTTTCTCCTTCTTAGATAGTGAAAAATTCTGCGAACTCTTTGGACGCAGCCAGGATAGCTTCGTCAAGAGAACACTTATCGCGAGTCTGCACGAATTTGATAGCTTGATCGCGGCCAGTTACTACCGTGTCAGAATGCTCGGTATGAGCGCCTTCGGTGGGCTGGCTGAGCGCTTCAAGCTGCTTGTCAACGATAGCTTGCCGGGAGCTGATTTCTTTATGAACAACAGAAAGCTGCTCGTCAGTCAGACCCGCAAAAGCAGCCAAGGAATCTTCGGCTACTTTACAGTCAGCAAACTGCTTAGCAATAGCTGCTTGGCGTTGTGCCGCAGCTTCTGCTTTCTCTTTTGCTTCCAGCAATTCAGCTTTGGCTTGCAGACTAGCAACCAAAGTCTCATTCTGCGCTTTAAGCGCACGAAGTTCTGCGAGGACATCTTCGTTCACGGTGCTACTTGCAACCGCATCAGTGGTAGTTGCTTCTACCTTAGCTTTTTCCATCTTTTTGTCTCCTACAAGTTTGAGTGCGAGGTTGATGGCATCTTGGAGATTGCCAACTTGGTCGATAAGGCCCAGTGACATTGCCTCGGCAGCAAGGAATACTGCTCCGTTGGCAATATCGTCCATTAGGTTAGTATACTTAAGAGGTCTAGCTGCTTTGACGGCGCTAACAAATAACGCGTTGATTGCGTTAATGCGCTCTTGGATATGCGCTTTGCCTTCATCAGTTAGCGGCTCACTTGGATTCCCGACGACTTTGTACTTCCCTTGGTGGATAAAAGTAGTCTTTACGCCGAACTTTGTTTCGTAAGCTGACCAATCCTGGTGCATCAGGACTGTACCAATGCTGCCTACTTGCGTAGTATCAAACGCGACAACCGCATTTGCTTGGCTACCAATCCAATACGCTGCACTAGCAATTACTCCATTGCCGTAAGTAACAACTGGCTTGACAGCAGAGGCAGAACGAACAAAGTCAGCTAGTTGCTTAGTCCCATCTACTGTCCCGCCTGGGCTGTCTATGTCTAGCACAATAGCAGAGACTTCTGGGTTGTCAAGGGCGTGCTGGATGTCAGCTTGAATGTCAATGGTGGTACGAACACCAGAGAGGGCTTGAAGTCCACGGCCACGTTTTAAGATAGTCCCGACAACCGGGACTATTGCTACACCTCGCTGCATGGTGTAGCCTACTCTGGAAGCACTCTCACTGGCATCTACCAGTGCCATTGGAAGCTGCCCACTAGCGTGCATCCTCACGACAGTAAGCAGTTGTTCTAACTTCGCTGGCAAGATAGCCCAGTCTTGAGCAAGCATTAGCTGCTCAAGAGCAGACGTAGTTCCCTGCGAAGTATCTACGTTGTTATTCATCGGATTCTCCTTCTTTGGTGTCTTTATTTGTGCCATTCTCCGCAGCCAGCTTTACATCAGCGATTCTGGAACTCTCGTTGTCGCGCTTAGGCAGAGCCGCACGATCACGAAGATACTCTTCTAGCTTATCATCCGGGGTCAGGATGTTATACTTGAGCAGTCTTCCAAGGAAGCTGGCCAAGTCACCAAGCTCTATTCGCTCAATCCCAACGGCTTTTAGCTTGGGCTGCTTCTCTAGGCCATTATAAAGCTGTAAGGCTTTACCACCGATGAACTGGTTATTGACGGTATGACAAATGTTGTTTGCAAAACCTTCCACGGCAATATGAAACAAAGACGACTGCTCTTTAGCCAGTGAAAACGAGCCACTAGAGTTAGTCAAGCCGAGAACGAGAAATTGGCACAGCATACTAAGCGCGATGTTGTTGCTATAGCGATTAATGACTGCGTTTAGGTCAAATTGACGCTTGCCCGGAGAACCTGCAAGCTCAAAACCCCAACCGAAAGGCAACACCAGACCTTCTTGCGAATTCTGCTTTATATTGCGTACAGTAGTCCAAGCCCACTCAGCGATAGGAGTCAACTTGCCTTGTTCGTCGAGCAAATTAACATCTTCCGGGGCTTTCATTACCGGCAAGCCAGTAAGATCACGCTCTATACCGATGGATTCAATCTTCTCGATATTGGTCTTATAGTACCAATCCCGATAAGCATTGCGAAACAACGACTTGCCGTTAGGCGTGGTCTGGGTTTTGCTGGTGTAGAAAACCAAGCACTTAACAGCGGGAATATCTATCTTGTTGTAAGTCTTATCTAGCTGCGTGACATACTTAAGCTGCCCGGTTTCAGAGTGCTTCCATTCAGAAATAGTAGTCTGCGGCCGGAAAAACATCTGGTTCCAAGTAACTTCCCCGGCTTGCTCTTGTAGAGTAAGCTCTTGGACAGAATGCCCGTAGATAAGATGCGTCAGAATATCCTCCAGGTTAGTCACCCAGCCTACATTATCAAGTGACTTCTGCAAAACCCCGGAGTCATCATCCACGCATTTCCACTCAATCGACTGGAAAATCTTGGTAATCGCAAGTAAGACAGCCCCGCAGATGGCATCGGTGTCGGCCATCTTTTTGAACTCGCGCTTAAAGGCATTACCAGCAAGACGCTGCTCAATTTCTGCGTTAGTCTCAACAGAGAATTGACCCCGTATTGTACGCAACCCACTACCTTTAAGCGTTGGTTGTTTTTTAGAATTAAATCCTAACAAAGCTGGACTCCTTTATTAGATTACTGTTTATCTGCATAAACGCTTCGTAGGGATTGCCGATAAATTCTTCTCGGCCAAGATCAAAGTGGCGATAAGTTGAAAGCATTAAGCTGTCTGAGTAGTCTGGAGAAAACCCTAAGCGGTTCTTTATTTGCTTCTTCTCGACAACTTGCAGAGGTCTACTATCTGGGATAAAAGGAATCTCTGGCAGTTCTTGAACATACCTGTCTTCGTCTGGCAGGGCTAGTTCGTCGAAGTTATCAGATAATTGCTTATACAACTCCGCTCGGACATTTCTGTAAGCATCTGGGTCATTTGCTCTAGCATTCGCGATTACTTTGTAAGTCCTAAAGCCTTGCTTGACTCGCAGATGGTCAAAGATGCTAATACCAAGCCCGATGTAGTCAACATACAGTTCTCTGATTGACTCATTCAAGCAAATATCAGTTACTTTCTTTACTAAGTCAACCGTGTCAGTGTGTTTAATTCTGTATGGCTTGTGGACATACCGCCCTTGGCGCGGAGTCAAGATAGATAAGTCACCGTGACCAGCACCAGGGTCAAGTCCAGCTACCTTTAGCGTACCCTCTATTGAGGATTTGTCAAACACAAGATGCCGGTTAAACGCAAGCTCAATTTGGTCATAAGTAGCGACAACTGAGCCAGTGCCGAGGGGAAACTCGCCAAGAACCTTAGTTCTAAACCAATCAGAGTCTTCCCCGTAGAGGTTTTTCATGCGCTCAACCCATTCTTGATCTACAAATGGCGAATTAAGCGACGACAAGGTTACATTACACCAGCTCTTTTTGTTCTTATTGTGGGTGTCAAAGAAAAAGCCATTAGCGCGAGTCGGGTTGCCAACCAGCAAGCAGAAGACGTTTTTCTGAATCATCGAACCTTCTATGCCAGCAAACACTGGGTCCGGTACGCCACTTGCTTCGTCAACAATAAACAACAGACTAGGCGCGTGGAAACCAGCCAGAACGTCACCTAGTTTGTCCTTTGCGTCTTTTGGGATAGTACGAGCGACGATAAACCAATCACGGAAGCCGTCAATGTAGATTTTGTCCTTGATGACTTTGATTGCTTTCTTCATCGGGCTGAACTTAATCCGACGAATCCAGCTTTCCATCTCAGCAAACAACAAGTCTTCTAACTGATGACCAGTAGGCGCAGTACATACTATCTTAGCTTCCACTCTAGTTGTCAAAAACCAAAGAGCCACGGTTGCCGCACAGGTCGTATTATGAGTAACAATGAAATCTTTTGTAAGATAAAGTTCACTAGCTGATTCTACTGCAATACATTGGCATTGCTCCACACCTACGCTAGTAATCTTAGTGATGAATTTTTTACCTGTGTATTTTTTAGGTACGCGGTAAACAGTAGCCTTTCTTGGAAGCTTGAATGGATTAGCTCCGTAAGGTAAAACGATATAAACATAATATGCCAGTCTGCCCTCAAACCAATCATCTTTATACGTATAGGCAGTTTTTTTCTTTTTAATCTGTGCAAACCCACCCACTGACCGGACTAACCATGCAAAATCATCTGCTAACTTTGAAGAAGTTGTACATAAGTATGGGCTATCTCCTGTGCGGTAGTCTAATGTTCCATCAGCATCCATTAGACCACGAATTACTTCTAAGCGAACTGCTACTGAGTTATACTTATAATCATCATGAATATACTTCTCACAGGATAACTTATCCAGACAGCCATAACCACGAAGATATTTAGTAAACCCATTAAGCCGGTAGTCATATGCGGAAATATGCTTAATAGCACAATCCGATGGTAGTCTACTGCTGACTTCTTGCAGAATAAATTCGTCAGCAGTAGACAGCGCCATATTATCATTACGAAAGCAACCATCGCCTAAGAGTACCCCAAATACATACGGGTCTACTCGTACCTCGCGTGCAGCAAATTCCACAGGGGCATTATTAGGTACCACATGATTCCGCTGACCATCGTAACGCCACAGAGTAGCCTTAATCTGCCCAAGAGTCTTTATGCTAAAGACTTGCTTTTCTTTGTGCTTGCGCTCATTGAAAGTCTGCGTCAACCATAGATGGTCAAGCGTACATCTAGTAGAAGTGCCATCAGAAAATTGAACTTCATAGATTTCTTGCTCACCTTGTGGGTATACTCCAAGAACTTT
>JAVETP010000088.1:0-10278 GCA_034006005.1 Pseudomonas sp. | reverse complement strand
GGAAACACCGGCTGAGAAGCGTGCCTCGCGCGGACGGTTTGCGCCTAGGGCTTGGCCCACACGCACAGTAGTGGCCATCGCCAATGAGTATGGAATCATAAACACCATGCCACTGAAATTCAGTGCGATTTGATGACCCGCGACCACATTGGCTCCGAGGCCACCAATCAATAGAGCAATCACCGAGAATAAGCTGGCTTCAGCAAAAATTGAGACGCCAATGGGTAAGCCTAATGACAGTAAGCTTTTTTGAGCGCGCAGTTGCGGCCACTCGAAGCGCGCGAAGATTTGGCTGGATTTATAATACTCAGCCCAGCGTATCCAGATAAACATGGCGAACATCATAAATACCATGACTAAACCTGTCGCCCAGCCACAACCTACACCGCCCATCGCTGGTAGGCCTAAGTGGCCGTTGATAAAGATATAGTTCAGCGGAATATTGAGTAACAGCCCTAAAATACCAATCACCATACTGGGGCGGGTTAAGCCTAAAGCATCGCTGTAACAGCGAAACACTAGATAGATGGCAACACAGGGAAAGCCACAAGCAACGGCACGTAAATATCCCATGGCCGGTTCAATCAAGATTGGATCAACACCCATCAGCGTCAGTACAGGCTGAGCATTCCAAAGAGCAACAGCTAATACACAACCGATGGCAAAACCCAGCCATAGGGCTTGACGTACTAAATGGCCCATTTCAAGTTCGGCGCCACGGCCAAAGGCGTGCGATACCTTAGAGGTGGTGGCCAGTAAAATACCGCTCATTAATAAAAAGAGCGGTATCCACATTGAGTTTCCTAAGGCAACAGCCGCTAAGTCATTGGGGCTGACACGACCGGCCATCACCGTATCGACAAAGCCCATCGCAGTATTGGCCAGTTGCCCAATAATAATCGGCACGGCCAGTTTAAGCAGGGCACGCCATTCAATAAAAACACGTTGGTAACGGGACACAGTTGACATACAAAACAGCCTAGAAATAAAGCCTATACAGCAAGAGCTGCTGCGCAGAGCGGGGGGTGAAATGTGCGGGATCGATGGCAGCTGTTAAATACGCTGACAGTGCATATAGTTTACTATGTTGCGATGATCGTAAGGTAGCTATCATTCACCTGCTCAGTTGCGTGACAGCTTTGGCTTAAATATTAAAGAGGATACACAGGTGCGCATACTCGCTGATGAAAATATTCCGATGCTGGAGGTGTTTGAGCATCATGGCTCACTGCGTCGTGTGGCGGGCCGCAGTTTAGATCGTGCCGTGCTGGCTGATGCTGAAGTGCTGTTAGTGCGCTCGGTGAGTCAGGTGGATCGCGCACTGTTGGAAGGTTCACAAGTGAAATTTGTCGGCACCTGCACCATCGGTACTGACCATTTAGATATCGACTATTTTGCCGAGCAAGGTATTGGTTGGGCCAGTGCGCCGGGTTGTAATGCTCGTGGCGTGGTTGATTATGTACTGAGTGCTTTGCTGACACTGGCCGAGCGTGACGGCGTCGATCTAGCGCAACGTTGCTTTGGTGTGGTCGGCGCAGGTCAGGTGGGTGAGCGTTTAGTGCAGGTGCTACGCGGTTTAGGTTGGCAGGTGTTGGTCTGTGATCCACCCCGTCAACAGCGTGA
The DNA here is from genome assembly GCA_034006005.1 of Pseudomonas sp. Classification (GTDB taxonomy): domain Bacteria; phylum Pseudomonadota; class Gammaproteobacteria; order Pseudomonadales; family Pseudomonadaceae; genus Denitrificimonas. The sequence goes on along the minus strand of JAVETP010000088.1, from coordinate 8,655 downwards.
AGGCGGTGATTATGTTGATTTAGCAACCTTGCTCGAGCGCTGCGATACCATCAGTCTGCATACACCCTTAACCAAGCTGGGCCAGTGGCCGACGCATCATCTGCTTGGCGCAGAGCAATTGCAGAGCTTGAAAACAGGCAGTTGGTTGATCAATGCCAGCCGTGGTGCGGTGGTGGATAATCAGGCACTGAAGCAGTTTTTAGCGCAGCGTTCTGATGTGCGGGTAGTTTTAGATGTGTGGGAAGGTGAGCCACAAGTTGATGCGGAGCTGGCGCAGCGTTGTGATATTGCTACGGCGCATATTGCTGGCTACAGCTTAGACGGTAAGATTCGCGGCACTGAGCAGATTTATCAAGCGTTTTGTCAGCACTTTGCTATCCCTACTCAAACAGCGATAGCCTTTCCAGAACAGACATTATTAAGCATGCAACTTGCTGCACACACACCGGTAGCCGAGGCCATGCGTGTTGTCTGTCGTGCAGTATATGACCTGCGTGGTGACGATGCGCGGTTTCGTTTAAGTCTGCAGGGCGATACCGAGCAGCGCCGAGCTGCTTTTGATCTGGTGCGTAAAAACTATCCGGTGCGTCGCGAGATTCCTGATGTACAGGTGCAAATCAGCCAGCCACAAGCACAGTTGCAGCAGATGATTAAAGCTTTAGGGATTAGGATCTAAACTATAAGCACCATCACTGGGTCTCAGCACCCAGTGATGGTTTCGCTCTATCAACTAAACGATATTACCCACCTGCAGTAATTTCATCGTATTGGTGCCGCCAATATTATGATAACTATCGCCTTTGGTTAAGATCACCCAGTCGCCATTTTGCACAATGCCACGCTTAACCAGCTCATCGACGGCTGCTTGGCTCACCGAGGTTGATAAGGTTTCACTTGGATTAAAGGGGATTGAATATACGCCTCTAAATAAGGCCGCTCGCGCTTGAGTTCGGCGCGTTGAGGAAAAGGCATAAATTGGCATGGATGAGCGAATGCGTGACATCACTAATGGTGTATAGCCACTTTCAGTCAGGGCAATAATCGCTTTAACGCCAGGGAAGTGATTAGCCGTGTACATGGCTGCCAAAGCAATACTTTCATCCCAGCGCTCAAACTGCTGACCCACCCGATGCCCAGAGCGGCGCATAATTGGATTTTTCTCTGCACCCAAACATACACGCGCCATCGCAGCGACTGTTTGTACAGGGTACTCACCGACGGCTGTTTCTCCTGAGAGCATCACCGCGTCGGTATAGTCCAGCGCAGCGTTGGCCACATCCGATACTTCAGCACGGGTTGGCATGGGGCTGTGAATCATCGATTCCATCATTTGTGTGGCGGTGATCACTGCTTTGTTTTGCTTGCGTGCCGCGGCAATGATTTTCTTTTGAATACCAACTAATTCAGCATCGCCAATTTCCACGCCTAAATCACCACGCGCAACCATCACCGCATCACTGGCGCTGATCAGGCCATTTAAGGCTTCATCATTCATCACCGCTTCAGCACGTTCGATTTTTGCCACTAACCAAGCATGGCACTCAGCTTCTGCACATAGGCGTCGAGCCAGGTTCATATCAGCAGCATCACGAGGGAATGACACTGCTAAATAATCCAGATCCAGCTCAGCAGCTAAACGAATATCATGCTTATCTTTTTCGGTCAGTGCTGGCGCGGTTAACCCACCACCACGGCGGTTGATGCCTTTATTGTCGGATAATGGGCCGCCAACAATCACTTTACAATCTAAAGCGTCAGCCGATACAGCAACCACTTGCATGACTACGCGGCCGTCATCCAGAAGCAGTTCATCGCCAATACCGCAGTCAGTGACCAGGTCAGGGTAATCAATACCGACAACGTCTTGGTTACCGGCATCACGCGGATGGGTAATAGAAAAGCGGAAAGAATCGCCGGTTTGTAATTCGATGATTTTATCGGTAAAGCGTGCAATGCGGATTTTTGGACCTTGTAGGTCACCCAGTAGTGCAACGTTACGGTTAAGGCGCTTGGCGATTTCGCGAATTTGTAGTGCACGAGCACGGTGTTCATCCGCATGGCCATGCGAAAAGTTTAACCGTGCGACATCCATACCGGCCAAGATCAACTGTTCGATGACTTCTGTTGAACTGCTGGCTGGACCAATGGTGGCAACAATTTTTGTGCGGCGCATACTGTGACTCCTGTACGGTGAGATTGATCGCTTGAACCTATCAACCTGCCGCTGCAGTAGCAACGGCAGGGATACAGCTTACTGTGCTGAAGGTTGCGGTTTGATGACAAGCAAGTCAGTTTGCACTGCTTCCAGTACACGCTCTGCGGTATTACCAATCAGTGCGTTTTCGAGGTTACTGCGTGAGATGGCACCCATTACCAGTAAGTCCACGCCGTGTTCTTCAACAAAGGCTGGAATACTTTCTTCTGGGAAGCCTTCTAGCAGATGGCGATTGGCCTTTTCAATGGGGTAATTGACCATCAGTTTTTCAAAAGCTTCGCGGTGTTGTGTGGCGCTGCGCTCAACATATTTATCATAGGCGGCAACCAGTTCTGTATCGAACACCATGGTGCGTGGTAGTGGCGCATAGCTGTGCATATAGTCGGCTTGCAGACCTAAAGTTTTAGCTAGGTAGGCTGTTGACTGAACAATAAAGTGATCCAGTGCCGAGGTGCTGTCTGAACTGTGCACGGGGTCAACTGCGGCACATATGTTCTCACCTTTCCATGCACCTTTACGGACTAACCAAAGCGGTACTGGACACTGGCGAATCAACTGCCACGAGGTGTTGTTGAAGAATAAACGTTGTAATAAACTATGTGAGGTTGCATCACGCAAAACGAGGTCAGGTTTAAGTTCATCAATGCGTTGTAAAATCATGGTGTGCAGCGGTTTACCCCAGCGCACTTCAACTGTCACTGTAATACCCGCATCACGTAAAGGTTGTGCAAGCTGCTCCAGCCAAGTGCTGCGGTTCTCGATTAATGAGTCGCGCGCTTTTTTCTGCGCTGGGCCATCAAAAAAATAGCCACCGTCTAAAGCTGAGTTGTATTCACAGAGCAGTAGCTCAACCGCTGAATTGGAACGTTGCGCGACCCATGTGGCGCGCTCCAAAGAAGGCTGTGAATCTCCTGAAGTCGGATCAATGACGACTAAAAGTTGATGCAATTCCATAATAAAGCTCCTTAGCGAGAAGTGTGCAGCGGTGTTTAAGTCAAGCAATACACAGACAGGCTGCTGATATCATTTAAGACTAGCTTAAGCTGTGTTCTATATAAACTACTAGCTGCAAGTATAGTCGTTTTAAATGGCGTTGCAGGCTGGATGAATAGGATGAGTGGGGCGTGTTTATCACTTATGCTGATCAGCAGTGCTGTACTCTTTTAAAGAGCCCTGTATAGCTTAATCGGTCTTATATATTAAGGAACCTGATCTGCAGTGTGGCCGAGTGCGCTTTTTAACTGACGTAAGCGCGTCATATGCAGAAGAAAAAGTGGTGTGGAGAGTTTCTTGATTGGCGGCGGGCGCATGCTCTGTGCAATAAAAGTGATGGGTAGGCCACTGAGCTGTTGCAGTTGTTGCCATTGTTCGGCAACTGTTTGATGTTGGAGGTCCGGCGAGTGAAGGTGTGCATAACGCTGAATATCTTTTTGTAGCGAGATAATCAGGCTGCGTTGACTACTATAAGAGAGCTGGCCTAAAGCATGGATTTGCGCTTGAGTGAATCCGTGGTTTTTGGCGAAGCCAGAGTATCGTTGTGCCAAACGTGGTGCTGCATACCAAGCGCTGAATATCAGTAAGGCCAGTAAACATAAAAAAACAACCACGTAGTGCTGCCAAAATCGAGCCCATACACCAAGCGGCGCAGGTTGATTCAACAGGAGCACCTCTGAGTCTTGGCTTAGATACCAAAGTAACCAAGCATGGTCATATTGGTTGATATATTGCTGCTGCCATAGGCTGAAATCACTGAGCACGGTGAGCAGTCCATCACCGTAAGTGAGTTGCAATAAATGAGTGCCTGCTGGGCTGTTTGCCCAGGCATGGGCACGATTGTCGCTGTCTTGTAGATGCAGCTTATTAGCAAAGGCTAAGTAAGCTGGGGACTGTTCATTTGCAAGATAGAGGCGGGTCAGTTGTGCTGGATTGAGCAGCGCAGAGGGTCGATCTGAGTGTACTGTTGAGTGCTGTGCCGCCTGTGTGTCTAAGCTGCTTTGAGTGATAATCTTTTGTTTTTTAATACCCAAGTGCTGCAGTAAAGAGGGTTCTGGATTGTCCGGGATAGTCTCTGCAGAAAGTACTAAATGGCCGCCCTGTGCTACCCAAGCTAAAAGTTGAGTTTGATATTGCTCGGTCAGCGTTGCGTCAGTGTCTAATAAAAATAGTGTGTATTGGCCAATATAAGTGGGCGTGGCAAGTTGCGCTAAGCTTGAAATGGACTCAACGGCAATCTCTTGTTCGCTTAAAAAGGATATTATCGCTTGGGTAAAGGGTTGATATCGCTGGCTTTGCTCAAGTTCGTTGGTTGGCGTTAGTCGGTGTTGAGCTAAAATAACCTTGATGCTGTGTTGTGCTTGTTCGCTATTGAGCATTTGCTTGAGTAGGCGTGGATTATCTGCGCTGAGTTCATCAATTTTCGCACTCGGTTGTTCATTCTCAGCGGCATAAACGACAGGTAAAAAGCTGCACAGCAGAGCGCACATCAGCATCGGTGCAATACAAATGACGTGTTTGCTTAAGCCTCGAGTGCTGTTTTTTAAGGCGCAATAGGTTGCATATAGCGTTTGGCTAATACTCCATATCAATCTCGACAGCGCTGTGGTGACAGTGGCTGTGAGTGCCAAGCTATGAGTGCAAGTGTGATTTTTCAAAGTGCGTCAGTCAAGGTTAATAGAGTCGGAATATAAGCAGGCTGATTATAAGTAAAAAACCAGCAGCGCATATTTAAGTTTAACAACTATAGTAAAGATGAGACGGGGGCAGGGGATGCAACTGTAGCGCACGCTGTGTACCCTTGCCTCAGATTGTTAGCTCGGCATTCATCACAGTAAGAATTCGTTAGGCAGGTTAGTGGAATAGATGGGTGTTGGGCCATTGTTTAGAATTAAAATGGCAGTGCAGGAGTGAATGCAATGACAGGCAGTATTTTTTGGTATGACTTTGAAACTACAGGTATCGCAGCGCACACTGATCGGCCGATACAGGTTGCTGGTATTCGCACCAACGAGCAGTTAGAAGAAATCGGTGAGCCGCTGAATATCTACTGCAAGTTGGCTGATGATATTTTACCGCATCCCATGGCAACACTGGTCACGGGTATTGGTCCAGAGGTATTGGAGCAGCAGGGCTTACTTGAAGTTGAGTTTATTGAGCAGTTGCATCAACAGATGATCGAGCCGATGACCTGTACGGCGGGTTTTAATAACTTACGTTTTGATGATGAGATGACTCGTGCGACTTTATATCGCAATTTTTATGATCCTTATGCGCGTGAATGGCAGGGTAATAACAGTCGTTGGGATTTAATTGATGTTTTGCGTTGCACTTGGGCGTTACGTCCTGATGGAATTCAGTGGCCTGAGCAAGATGGGCGTGTCAGTTTTAAGTTGGAAAGTTTTACTGCAGCCAATCAGATTGATCATGGCCAAGCTCATGATGCTTTAGCCGATGTGCGCGCGACTATTGCAGTTGCACGTTTATTACGTGAGCGCCAACCGAAGTTGTTTGACTACTTATATGGCTTACGGCGTAAGAATGCGGTGCAAGAGCGCATTCAGTTAATGAAGCCAATGTTACATATCTCGGGTATGTTTTCTGTTGAGCGCCATTGCTTAGCGCCGGTATTGCCCTTGGCGTGGCATCCAACCAATCGCAATGCGTTGATTGTCTGTGATTTACATGCTGACGTTATGCCACTGCTCGAGTTGGATGCACAGGCACTTAAGGCTCGTTTATATACGCGTCATGATGAGTTGGCTGAAGGTGAGTCACCGATACCATTAAAGCTGATTCATATTAATAAAAGTCCAGTGATTGCACCGATGGCGGTGTTGCGTGAAGAAGACGCTCAGCGCTTAAACTTTGATCATGCACTTTGGCAGGCTCATTATCAGTTACTTAAAGATCATCAGCAGCAATGGCAAGATAAGCTCAGTGAGCTGTATCAAGAGCAACGCGAATTTGCTGAGCAAGATCCAGAGCAGCAGCTGTATGCCGGCTTTTTAGGTCCGAGAGATCGTAAGCTCTGTGATGGAGTGCGTCGTGCTACGCCTGAGCAGTTACAGCCTGAGCGCTGGCCCTTTGATGACGCGCGTTTGCCGGAGTTGTTATTTCGATACCGAGCACGTAATTACCCGGAGACGCTCAGTCAGGATGAGTCGGCGCAGTGGCAGCAGTTTTGTCAGGGGCGTTTAACAGGCGAGTTGATTGGGGCGCCTTTGAATGTTGCACAGTACTTGGACGCATATACTCAATTAACGCCAGAACAACAAGCGCATCCAGCAGTGCAGGCATGGTATAAGTATGTGCAGATATTACAGCAGAAGTATCAGCTGTAGATTAGCTGTTAATAGTTTATGTAACTCAAATAAAAATGCCCTACATAAAGTAGGGCATTTAGACTCAGTCAGTTAGACAGTAACGAGTCGGATTTGGATTGAATTAGTCTAGAATAGTAACCCAAGATTCAACAGTGTCGCCGCCCCATTTAGCTTTCCACTCTTTCAGAGTTTTGTGGTTGCCACCTTTGGTCTCGATCACTTCACCGTTATGAGGGTTGTTGTAGCGCTTAGTTTTACGTGGGCTACGTGTACGAGTCACTTTGCCAGCACCATCACGTGCTGATTGTGGATCAATGATGACAGTGATATCGCGCAGAGACTTATTATACTCAGCCATCAGTGCACGCAGTTTTTCTTCAAATTCGAGTTCTTGTTTGAGTTTGCTGTCTTGTGACAAGCTAGCAAGACGAACTTCGAGTTCTTTAATACGTTCTTTAGTTTCGCGGAATTCATTAATCAATGACATTTGGAAAACCCTATAAATGAAAGTTGGTTTGTAAATTAAGGATTGTTGAGTATGTCCGTAGTCACTAGTGTGTCAGTGAAACTCTATAAAAAATCCAGTACCGCAAATCAAATGCAATGCTAAATTTGTGGTCCCTTAATAAGGATAAGATTGTAAACCTATAGCAGCCTTATGTAAAGAACGCTTGATTGTAATGGTATCTAAAATGTGAATATCAACACAAAGGTAATCTATAAAGTAGGTTTGACTTAAATTGTTAAGCATTTTTTAAAGATAAAATTTATTTTTATAAACATTGAACTATATTTTATTCATATTAAAGAGAGTCACTCATAACATTATATTTGAGGATGTTTCATTCGCTTTTCAGGTGCCTGCTTGCTGTGCCTATAAATTATCTTGCTTGTGCATTCTCAAGTGAAGGGCATTGCTTTGCTGACTCGAGCGCGGTGGGGCGGTAGAATAGTCTGTATTATTATTTTTGATAAAAAACCTTCATTCTTCGGAGTTTTGCATGCGCACGTTTCGTCTTATTATTGCTTGCCCTGACCGTGTTGGGATTGTTGCTAAAGTCAGTAATTTTCTAGCGACCTATAATGGTTGGATTCATCAGGCAAGCCATCACTCTGATGTTGAGAGTGGCTGGTTTTTTATGCGCCACGAAATTCGTGCAGAGTCATTACCTTTTGATCTGGATGGTTTTAAGCAAGCCTTTACGCCGATCGCCAACGAGTTCTCAATGACGTGGAGTGTGAATGACTCCGATGTTAAAAAACGTGTTGTGCTGATGGCCAGCCGCGAGTCTCACTGTATCGCTGATTTGCTGCACCGCTGGCACCGTAATGAGCTCGATTGCGAGATCCCGTGCGTGATTGCCAATCATGATGATCTGCGCAGTATGGTCGAATGGCACGGCATTCCTTTCTATCATGTGCCGGTTGATCCGCAGAATAAAGAAATTGCCTTTGCTGAAGTGAGTCGTTTAATTGATGAGCATGAAGCAGATTGCGTGGTATTAGCGCGTTATATGCAGATCTTGCCGCCTGATTTATGTGAAAAATACCATGGTCGTGTGATTAATATTCACCACAGTTTTTTACCCTCGTTTATTGGGGCCAAGCCTTACCATCAGGCCGCCTTACGTGGTGTAAAGCTGATTGGCGCCACCTGCCATTATGTGACGCAAGATTTAGATGCAGGCCCGATTATTGAGCAAGATGTGGTGCGCGTCAGCCATCGCGATAGCATTGAAGATATGGTGCGTAACGGTAAAGATGTTGAGAAAATGGCGTTGGCGCGTGGTTTACGCTACCACCTGCAAGATCGAGTGATGATTCATGATAATAAAACGGTCGTGTTCGATTAAAACTGCACTTGTTGTGGCGAGGTGTGTTTTGCTGACTGAGCCAGAGTATATAACCCGAGTGCGCCGCGACTCAGCCGGCAGGCTGTATAAGGCCAGCTGGTATCGCTTTGCTTCGTGATTGACGCGCTTGTAAAACCAAAAAAGCCCACGCCTGTAGTGTGCAGGGTGGGCTGTTTTTAGTGGTAAAGTCTCAGCTTAAAGGCATAGGCTGAACTGCTAGTTCAGCATTTTCTTAATGGCTTGTTCTTCTTCGATTAATACTTTTTGG
>JAVETP010000087.1:0-10453 GCA_034006005.1 Pseudomonas sp. | reverse complement strand
GAGGCCAATTTAGAGTTACTGGCGGTCACTGAAACCTGGGATAACGGCAAGGCAATCCGCGAAACACTCAACGCCGATGTGCCATTGGCCGCAGACCACTTCCGTTATTTTGCCGGCTGTATACGTGCGCAAGAAGGCACATCTGCCGAAATCGATGAGCACACCGCTTCTTATCACTTTCACGAACCCTTGGGTGTGGTTGGGCAGATTATCCCTTGGAACTTCCCATTATTGATGGCGGCATGGAAATTGGCTCCAGCGCTGGCAGCAGGTAACTGCGTTGTACTTAAACCCGCAGAGCAAACGCCTTTATCCATTACTGTTTTGATGGAATTGATTGGCGATTTACTGCCAGCAGGCGTGTTAAACGTGGTGCAAGGCTTTGGCCGTGAAGCAGGTGAGGCGCTGGCCACCAGTACGCGTATTGCCAAAATTGCTTTTACCGGCTCCACACCCGTTGGCTCACGGATTATGCATGCTGCTGCGGAAAATATTATTCCAAGCACTGTGGAGTTGGGTGGCAAATCCCCCAATATTTTCTTTGCAGATATTATGGATGCTGAGCCCGCTTTTATTGAAAAAGCGGCAGAAGGTTTAGTGCTTGGTTTCTTTAACCAGGGTGAAGTCTGTACCAGCCCATCACGTGCGCTGATTCAAGAATCAATTTACGAGCCTTTTATGGCTGAAGTGATGAAAAAAATTAAACAGATTCGCCGTGGTAATCCGCTGGATACGCAAACCATGGTCGGCGCGCAAGCATCTTCGCAGCAGTTTGAAAAAATCATGTCGTATATGGATATTGCAGAAAAAGAGGGTGCAAAAGTATTAACTGGCGGAAAGGTTGAGGTGCTGGAAGGTGACTTAGCTAAAGGTTATTACATTCAGCCAACGCTGCTTAAAGGCCACAATAAAATGCGCGTGTTCCAAGAAGAGATTTTTGGTCCCGTGGTTGCTGTGACAACCTTTAAAGATGAAGCCGAAGCACTGGATATTGCCAATGACACTGAGTTTGGTTTGGGTGCCGGCGTGTGGACGCGTGATATCAATCGGGCTTATCGAATGGGGCGTGGCATTAAGGCTGGACGCGTGTGGACCAACTGCTACCACTTGTACCCAGCGCATGCAGCTTTTGGTGGCTATAAGAAATCAGGAGTTGGACGCGAAACACATAAAATGATTCTTGATCATTACCAGCAGACTAAAAACCTGTTAATTAGTTACGATATTAATCCTCTCGGCTTCTTCTGAGCCTTCTAAGCTGAGCTCGGTGATATTAAATGCCGGGCTCAGCGCTTGATAAATACATCCTTTCTTATATTAAATTGCGGACATAGCAGTTGATTTTTAGCTGCGATATTTTTGTGTGCCACATCACATAACTAAACTTAATTTTGACAAGCTTAGAAACAAGTCTATTTTTAATTCTGTAGCCGCTAGATAGCACTTGTAAAAGAGATACAGGCTGCACGATTTTAAAACCCACAAGGAAGGTGTTTCTATGCGTAAAAAAATTATTAATACACTCTTAGCGGCAGCGTTAGGCGCAGGTAGTTTATTTGCTGTTGCTGCTGAACCTAAAGCAGAAACGGGTGCACAAGCCACGGTTATGATTGAACAGCCGGCCGTCAATCTTAATACCGCTGATATCGAGACGCTTGCGCGTGAACTCAATGGTGTGGGTATGGCCAAGGCGCGGGCTATTGTTGAATACCGTGAAGCTCATGGTGAATTTGCCATGGTTGATGAGCTCCTTGAGGTTAAAGGAATTGGTATGGCGATACTTGAGAAAAATTTAAGTAAATTAACAGTTAAATAAACTGCATATAGGTGATGGAAAATAAATAAAGTAAGGATGCTGATAAAAGGATTCTTAATTAAAATATCAGGATGATATGTAAAGGAAGGGTTAATTAAGAAAGGGTAGGCACGACAGGATGTCGTGTTAATACAACAAGGATGAATAACAGGGACGTTAAAATTATAGCGTGATCAACGCCAATAATGAGTCGTAAAGGGAAGGAGACTGACTTCGTGTCAAAGCGAGCAGTCTCCTAATTATGAATCAGTACGCGTATTTATGCAGGGCACCCGCTAAATTCCAGCTCAGCAATACGCTCAACGCCAGCAAGAGTGCTGGCACAATGATTTGCCAGTGCTGTTTTTTCAAGGCGGGGATGGGTTGTTTTACTTGGACAAGTAATAAGCTGACTGAACAGATCACACTGGCTAAGAGTCCACCAGCTAAAATATCAGTGGGCCAATGCGCTGTTAAATAGACGCGCGATAGAGCAATAGACAGCGCAGGAATCAGTGCGGCCAACAGCCAAATGATGCGCCAACGTTGTGGTTGATGGCGACTCGCCAGTACACCTAATACTAGAAAAAATGCAAAGCCAGAAGCACTGTGACCACTGGGGAAGCTAAAGTGTTGCAAGGGCTCAAGCAAGACCGAGGGTCGCGCCCGCTCAAAGAAGTGTTTCAGTATATAGTTACTGATAGCTACTGTGAATAAAGAGCCACCGGCAAAAAATAGCGCTTGGAATTGTTGAGATAGCAGCAACACGGCACAGAGTAACGCGCTGATAATAACCTGTGTAGAAAAATCACCTAAGCGTGTAATCACCACCATTGTATGGTCAAGCCATGGCGCGCGAATAAGCTGGCTGAGATCATGTAAGTAGGTATCAAACACAGCTAAGCTCTGCCAGTTCAGCATCAGTGCAAGCAACGCGACACCAAAAACGCCAGCGCTGATTAAACTGCTGGTTCGCCAGCCACGCAAGCAGCTGAATATACTGATGGCCGCGCAGAGAGCTAAGCCTGCAAACACCCACGCTGCTTGCAGCCAAAAGCCGTCTGGTGGACTCAACTCTAATGCTGCACCGACCAGCCAGCCCGGCATGATATAAGCAACAGACCAGCCCGCAGCAGCGATAATGCTGACACTTGCAAAGCGGGCCAGTGGCATTGAGAGCATGCCAGCCACCAGCGGTAATACGGGGCGCAATGGACCAATAAATCGCCCGAGCAATAAACTTAATGCACCGTAGCGCTCAAAGTGGATTTCAGCGCTGGCCAGCCATTGTGGGTGAGTTCGTAATAAAGGCAGCCGCGGTACTTTGTGCTTAAAGTGATAGCCCAGAGCATGTGAGACAAAGTCACCGGTTAAGCCACCTAACCATGCTAGTAATAAAACGCTTGGCAAACTTAAAGTACTGCCGCCGGCAATCACAGCTAAACCAAACATTAAAACCACACCGGGCAAAAGAATGCCGACTAAGGCTAAGCATTCTAAAAAAGCAGTGATAAAAATTGCAGCAGCGAGCCAATAGGGACTGCTGCTTGACCATGTTAAAACGCTTTGTAGTATGTCGTTCATCGCAAAGGATACTTATATCTGCTGGGAGTAAGCCTTGGAGGCGCTCTTTTAAAATTCGTGTTGGCTGATATTTAAAGCCGAGTTGGATTACTAGTGCGCTGTTGTATTTACATCGAGAGTGCGCCGCCATTCAAATAGCTGAGTGTAGCGTGATTGCTGTGGGATTTCTAAAGGTTCTGAGGCGTATGGATCAGTGCTCGTGCGAGCTATGTTAAAGTACAGATCCTTTCGTAGATTGAATGAACCCATGTTGATACCTTTTGAACAGCTGTCCGCCGATACGCTTACCGGTTTAATTGAAGATTTTGTGACTCGTGACGGTATGGATAATGGTGATGAAACACCACTTGATAAACGTATTGAGCGTGTGTACCGTGCGCTGGAGCAAAAGCAGGCAGTGATTTTATTTGATATGGAAAGTCAGCAGTGTCAGTTATGTCTAAGACGTGATGTGCCTAAAGAACTGCTGGATGATTTAGATTTGTTATCTGTGCAAGAGCCTGCTTCTGAATAGTTTTTCTGAACTTGTAGCGGTGGCGCTCAGTCATATATATTGAAGTTTTGCACTCCAAAAGGAAGCCCCCATGAGTAAAAAATATATCACGGTATTGTGTGCTGCAGTTGCAGTGGTTGCTTTAGCCGGTTGTTCTTCGCCAACAGTCATCACCTTAAAAGATGGTAGTCAGCTGGAGACCACCAGCAAGCCTAAGTATGACGAAGACAGTGGTTTTTACGAGTTTAAGCAACAGGATGGCAAGCCTGTACGTATCAATAAAGATGATGTTCATACAATCAAAAAGATGTAAAACTCATCCCGCATGCATGACATTATTTAGAGTGTCATGCATGTGCCTTTGCAGGGCTCTGCACTAAGCTATTTATTTGGTTTTAACCGTTTTAATCCAAGTCGGGTCTAGTGTTTGCTGATCGCTATCGATACCCAGTTCGTCCATATGTTGTTTATGTCGATCAACCTCAAGAATCATTTGGCTGGCTTCACCGGTGTTACCGTCTAATCGGTGCATTTGCATTAAGCCTAAATGATAAAAGCGTAATAATTTCATCGCATCAGGCTGTTGTGCCTCGACGCCTAACTTTACGTTGTGCATCACATTGGTCACGCTCATTAAGCTGCGCTTGAGGTGCCAGCTGTAGACATTGGCTGCCATCCAGGGCTGTTTACTGAATACTGAACGAACCAGTCCCGCAGTAATCACCACACCAGCGATAACACCGCTCAAGTTGAAACGAAAATTATCACCTCCTGCTTCACCAAAAAACATCACCAATAGGCTGGATAACAGCATGGCTAATGCCACAAATATGGCAATAATAATCCATGTGGCTTTACGCGTTTGCTGACGGTAATCTTCAGGGTTGACGGTCGCCAGCTGAAATGGACGGGGCATTTTTTTTGCTGATGGATTAGGCATAACAGATACAGATCTCACAGATTTAACGTGCGGCAATCATACAGTAGGGTGTTGCATCAGCCTACCGTTGGCCGTTTTACTTTAAGTGGGTTTTATCGGTCTAAAACATACAAGGTCACGTAGGCTAGAACAGCATAGCGTCCCGTTTTAGCAAGGGTGACCAGCAGCGTAAAACGCCAAAAGGGCTCACGTAAAACCCCAGCAATCAGGGTGATCGGGTCACCGACAATCGGCAGCCAACTCAATAGTAAACTCCAACGGCCATAGCGCTGATACCAATGCTGTGCACGTTCCAGTTGTTTTGCAGAGACTGGGAACCAGCGCCGATTTTGCCAACGCTGCAGTTGCGTACCCAGCCACCAGTTAATTTGCGAGCCGAGCACATTGCCTAACGATGCCACTAGTACCAGCGAATACACTGCGCGAGGTTCTAGGGCGAGTAGGGCGACCAGTGCTGCTTCAGATTGCATCGGCAATAAGGTAGCGGCAATGCAAGCAGACAATCCCAGCCCTAGATAGCTGATCCAGCTGAGCATCACTCAACCGTCCATTGTGGATCAATTACGTGCAGATCAGCAATTCTCATTGAGTGAATAAATCCAGTTGTACAGCATCTTGCTGTTGTTGATCGAGTAAGCGCACGCCGACACCTAAGAGTCGTACCGGTTTGTTACCGCGCAGATAGGCAGCAGACAGCAGTAGACGGTAACTGTCCAAATCCATTGGTGCGCCTGCTTGCTCGATGGTGGTTTGCGTGAAGTCGTGAAATTTCACTTTTACAAAGGGCTTCTCTGGCTGGTAACTGCTATCCAAGCGCGCTTGGCGTCGAGTTAACTCGTCTAGCAAATCAGGCAGTTGTGCTTGGCAGGCCGACAAATCAGCTAAATCTTGATTAAAGGTGCGTTCGACACTGACACTTTGCCTGCGGCTATAAGGCTGTACTGGGCGCCCATCAATTCCGCGCGCCAATGACCACAAGCGCTCGCCGAAGCTGCCAAAGGCTTTTGTGAGCGTCAGTACACTGTGCTCTCGCAGTTGCGCGCAGTCATTAATCCCCATCCGCGCCAGTTTGGCTGCAGTCACCTTACCGACGCCGTGCAGTTTCTTCACCGGTAGCGCTAAAACAAAATCATCCACCTCGTTCGGTGTAATGACAAATAAACCATTGGGTTTGCGCCAGTCTGAAGCGATTTTGGCTAGAAACTTATTAGGCGCTACACCTGCCGATACGACTAAACGCAATTCTTGCCAAATACGGCTGCGAATATCTTTAGCAATTAACGTAGCGCTGCCAGAACATATTTCACAATCGCTGACATCCAAAAACGCCTCATCCAAAGATAACGGCTCAATACAGTCTGTGTAGTCATGCAGGATATTATGAATCTGTTTCGAGGCGACTCTATAGGCCTCCATTCGAGGCTTAATCACTTCAAGGTCAGGGCAGAGCTTCAGTGCACGCGCCATCGGCATCGCAGAATGCACACCCCAGGAGCGCGCTTCATAGTTGCAGGTTGCTACCACGCCACGCCGATCTACTGCGCCGCCGACAGCGACCGCACGCCCATGCAGTCGCGGATCATCACGCATTTCAATAGCGGCATAAAAACAATCAGCATCGATATGAATTATTTTTCGCGAACTCAAAACCTCTGTAACCCCTATGCACAGTGTCTGTACCGCCAGTAGCTTAACATCAGGCGGCTAAAAAACGAGGCTTTATTGTATTTAAAGCCAGTAAGGGTTTGACAAGGTTCGAAAACGCGCTATACTTTGCGCCGCGGGATGGAGCAGTTTGGTAGCTCGTCGGGCTCATAACCCGAAGGTCGTAGGTTCAAATCCTGCTCCCGCAACCAGATTAAAAAGCCTTAACTTTCAATAAGTTAGGGCTTTTTTTATGCCTGTCATTCCTGCTTTAAAAACCGCCTAAAAAGGCTCTGTGACACTTCTGTGACGTATGTGTGACAAAACCCGTGACAGCATAATATGCGCCTATGCCTAAAGTGACCGTAAGTCTTTTGTTGTCACAAGCCCCTTCTGTTGCTTACCTGATTTGATAACTTAATTTTCGCGGCATTACACCGCGAGCACTCATCAAGTTTTTCTGCTTACTCGTCCTCTTGAAACTCCAAAAGATCACCAACCTCACACTCAAAAAGTTTGCAGAGTTTGTCGAGTGCATCAATCTCGATTCTGTGAGCTGTTTCTTTATATAGAAGCGTAACCGTATTTCGATTCAAACCAGTCTCTCGTGCAACATCTACTATTTTCATTTTTCGTTCACCCATCATGCGAGCAAGGTGGCATCGAATCATTAGAAGTCATCCCTAGTGAATAAATGTCATTCTAAATGACATAAAGTGATTGCAAATGAGATTATACGATGTAGAATGTCATTCAGGGTGGCATTCTGCTACAGAGAATGCCTTTTGGTTATCTTGAATAGATTAGCAAAAGGAACAAAATTATGGAAACGTCTTATACGTACCTAACAACAGAAGAGTTAGCAGAACGCATTAAGTACGACTGCAGAACTATTCGTCAGTGTTTAAAAGATACGGTTCTGCTTGAAGGTCTGCATTACATCAAACCATTTGGCCGTAGAAAAATACTTTTCTTATGGGAAGCCGTTGAAAAAGAAATGCTGAGCGGTGCTAAAAAACATGAGCGCTTGGCTATTCCAATGGCTAATGGAGGCTTCTGCCATGTCTAAAGTCAGAGTACGAAAAGAAACAGGCAAGCTGTATTTAGACTTTATGTATGCCGGTCATCGCTGCCGTGAACAAACGATACTCACTGATACCTCTGCAAACAGGAAGCAAGTAGAAGCTCTATTGTCAAAGGTGCAGGCAAAAATTCTTTTAGGCGAATTAAATTATGAAGAGTTTTTTCCTGGAAGTCTGAACCTGCAAAAAATACAACAAAAGCAGATGTCAGGATTTGAGGCTAGCAATGATACTAACTTGAACTCTAGTAACCAGAAGAACACTCCGCTCTTCTCAGACTTTGCAGACCAATGGTTTCTAGAAGTGAAAATTGAGTGGCGCAGCTCGCACACACGCAATGTGGAATCAATCATTGAAAGCTCATTAAAGCCAAGCTTTAAGAGCAAGCGCACTGGTGACGTTACCAAAGCCGATATTCTTGAAGCACGTAACCAGATGGCACGACGTAAAGGACGTGGCGCTAGCGGCTTAATGTCACCTAAGTCGATCAACAATCACATGACTATTTTGCGAATGATCTTGACTGAAGCCGCAGATCGGTACGAGTTTGAAAACCCGTTCCGCAATATCAAGCCACTCAAACTACAAAAGGTGCACATAGAGCCCTTCTCGCTAACGGAAGTTGAAACTATTCTGCAAACCGTCCGTGAAGATTATCGCAACTATTACTTGATGCGTTTTTATACCGGTATGCGCACTGGTGAAATCGACGGCCTTAAGTGGGAGTTTGTTGATTTTGAAAGGCGCGAGATTCTAGTGCGTGAAACGCTGATCAATGGCGAAACCGAATACACGAAAACAGACGGATCGCAGCGTGAAATACCTATGTTTGGCCCTGTGTATGAAGCACTCAAGGCTCAATATGCAGCAACAGGTAAGCTTAGTAAGTTTGTATTTTGCAACAGCGAGGCTAAGCCGCTTGATCATAACAATGTGACTAAGCGCGTTTGGTACCCATTACTGCGTGCATTAAATCTGAAAAAACGTCGGCCATATCAAACACGGCACACTGCTGCGACTTTATTGCTGGCCTCTGGCGAAAACCCTGAATGGGTTGCACGAACCTTAGGCCATTCATCAACAGAGATGCTGTTCAAGGTTTACTCACGTTATATCCCGAACCTGACTCGCATGGATGGTAGTGCGTTTGAGCGATTGATCCAGAGCCGTGTCACTGAAGAAGTTATTGAAATCGAGGGTTTGTCTTATGAATCTAAATAATCTACACCCAATTGAACGTGCAAGCTTTAGCGGCACGTTTCGTCTGACTGGCCGAGTGGCTTCATTTGATGACAGTGGTATCCCTTATCTAAAAATACGGCTAAGCAACTGTACCCATGATTATGTCGTGCTAGCTGTAATTGAATCTCTCGATATCCCTGAAAAACTTGGCCACATGGAGCTAATCGCAGTCCAAGGGCGTCACTATGCGAGCCTAGATGGTGATGTTATTTTACTCAATAAAATGCGTCGCCCACTACAACGTGAGGTTATCAAGCTGCCAGCATTACAAACCTTACCAAGACTTTCTTGCCCTAAACCGGAAGCATTAGATCATTTAGTCAATGCTGTTCGTTCATTGCAATTTACTGCTCTACAAGTGTTCATAAAGCTAGTTCTTGAGCGTCGCCGTAACCTTGAAGTTTTTCTTAAAGCACCAGCCAGTAAAAACCATCATCATAATAAAGAAGGTGGTCTACTCGAGCACTCACTGGAAGTTGCACAGAATGTGCTCAGCATGATTAAAGCGAATGAGCCTGAAATGCCGAGAGCTTTGCAGGAGGTTGGCTTTGTTGCTGGACTGCTGCACGATATCGGCAAGACTTACACTTATGATATTCATGGCAAGCCAACTGCCGCAGCACAGTTATGTGATCATTCTGACTTCACACTTGAAGCCTGTGCCAATGGTTTAGCTTATCTCGATCAGGTTGATCCCGAGGCAGCTATGACTCTACGTCACATTTGGACCTGTGCGTCACCTGGTGCGCGTTATGGAACAACGCCAGCAATGACACTCGCGCGCTATGTACGCGATGCTGACGGCCAGAGCGCAATGGCTGATAATCAACGCATAGCATATAGAAATAGACCTGCAACAGGGTTTGGACGGTTAGGTAAAAATGTTTACTGGATGCCATCGACTCAAGCGTATGGCTGATACGAGTCGATACACTTCTTTTAGATCCGCTTGTCAGTATATCCAAGCGGGTCGTCACTTTCATAATTGCCTACCTGACTCTATTCACTACGCCCGTCATCATGTCTCTTTTGTTGTTAGTAACACTGCACATACGGCTCTCATCTGTTACCAGCTGAAACGTTTAAAACGTAAAATGCACATTTCCCTACTTATTAATGCACGCTTTCTTCTTTACCTGAACTAGCTATGGCCATTGTTAATGCGTAGCTGAGTCTTTTGTAAGGCTAGCTAATGTGCAACGGCCTAGGTGAAAGTGAGCAGGCACAAATTACCACCATCACCTTTCTTGCTAAGATCGGGAAAAATACGTATAAACAATGATTTACAATTAAATAAACTAAGTAGGCTTGGCAGCGAAACGCGCATGCTTACTAATATAATTTTAAATTTATGGATGAAGTAAATTGCTAGAAACTAGAAAAGTATTTATTGATACGCAGTATTTTGTTAAGTCTGGGCTACATTTTGATGGCCTTGCGTTTAAATCATTTAGAAAATACTGCAAAGCTAATGAACTCTTTCACATATCTACAACTGTGGTAGAACGTGAAGTGGAATCTAAAATACAAGCATCAGTCAAGGAGGGGCGGTTTCTAAAGCTGAGTGCAACACGGTTAATGAATCGACGCTTGGCCATTATCACTCAGCGCCTGCTCTTTTAGCATGACTTCAGTCAGTACCTCGATGGGGCATTTGAAGCCGAAGCGTTTGC
>JAVETP010000086.1:0-10735 GCA_034006005.1 Pseudomonas sp. | reverse complement strand
AATATTTAATCGGGTATTACAGTCAGCTGAGGCCGCATAAACACAATGCTGGCATGAGTCCAAATAAAGCTGAGGAAAAATACTGGATTAACTATAAACCGGTGGCCAGTTTTACTTGACCACTACAAAAGGCACCTCGCGAGATGTGGTAGGAATCTGGATGGATGATAGACCATATGTAGGTGCGACTATAACAATATATCGTGAGAATTCGAAACTGTATTTGGAATCGAAATATAAGGATGGCAGTGGTTCTACCGAAGAGATGACTGAAACTAAAATCAATATTGGTACCAAACTGGTAGAAAAAGGTGGTAACCCCCACGGAGAATACTTTGTTCTTAATAAAAAGGGGAATCTGCAAGCTGGTGGCAATAACGGTATTTTTCTGAAATATAAAAAGCTCAAATGAATCAATATGCCGCTGCTAACAATCACATACACACGTACAGCAAAAAGCGGCACTCATTCCTCGTTCTGCTTTTTACTGCCGGTGATGTGAGGCGTTAGGCTCACATTTTTCACGTATGGAGAAATTAGTATGAATTTTTTGAAGTTAGCGATGGTTGCAGTTTTGTTTGCTGCTGCACCTACGTGGGCCAATAGCTTAACTGGTCCTCAAAAAAATGCTGTAAGGTCTGCCCAGCAATACATAAGCATCCAAGGCTTTTCACGCAACGGTCTTGTTGAGCAACTCTCGTCAGACTATGGAGATGGTTATAACGTTTCTGATGCAACTGTAGCTGTCGATAGCATGAATATTGATTGGAATAAGCAGGCGGTAAAATCTGCAAAACAATACCTAAGTATTCAAGGTTTCTCTTGCAAAGGGCTTATTGAGCAGCTTTCATCTAGTCATGGAGATAAGTACACCCCGAGTCAAGCAACTTACGGGGCAAAACAAGCAGGGGCTTGCTAAACGGAAAGGCGGCCTAACAAGTTGCTTAATTTCGTTCCGGCCACAAAAAAACGTGGCCTCGACGGAACTTCCTACGCTGCGCTGCGGCAGCCCATTAGCAAAGCGTTAGGCGGCAAGAAAAACATGTGCTATTAGGAAACATAGGGGAAACATAGGATGGCGTGGTATCTAAGAAAGTCTGTTTCTGTAGGGCCGATCAGATTCAATCTGTCAAAGAGTGGCGCTGGCGCATCAGTGGGTGTCACTGGATTCCGTGTTGGCATGCGGCCTGATGGCTCATCATACGTTCATGCGGGTAGGCACGGCCTTTATATGCGAGAAGAGCTTGGCGGGCGTGAAGGTGGGAGTCAGGAGTTACCTATTCAGGCTGTCGAACCTCCTTTAACGCAGGTGTTTGACGCTGTGAGCACGCGTGATCTAACGAGCCCCGCAAGAAAAGAGCTCATTGACAAGCTAAATAAGTCTTATAAGGAATTCAGGCTTGATTATTTGGTTTTCGCAGTCGCAGCTATTGCTTTCGGAATTGCATGGTTCAATGGCAGTCAGCTTGGAATGCTCATCTCAGGTGGTGTTGGTGCTGTTTTAAGTATCGTCGCCGCAGTGTTTGAGGCTCGCAGGCGAACGGTTAAAATCTTTTACGACTTCGAGGCCGAAGATACGTCTTCCTTTTCAAAGCTTGTGCAGGCGGTAAACCATCTTGCAGAGTGCAAGCGCTTGTGGGCATACGTTGACTCCCGAGACCTGACATCTGCTAAGGAGTCCAAGGTCAACGCTGGAGCGTCCAGTTTGGTAAACCGAGAGCCTGCGGAGATCGGAGTTGGAACCCCCCCTTGGGTTGAAACCAATGTGACAATTCCAACGCTCAAGGCGAGAGGCGTTACTGCGTATTTCATGCCAGACTGCATTCTTGTGTACGATAGCAATGGAGTGGGCTGCGTCGAACACGCGTCACTTTCGTTTTCAACGAGCGCCGAGCGTTTCATTGAAGATGGGGAGGTTCCGTCAGATTCAGATGTTGTCGATCACACTTGGAAATATGCAAATAAACAGGGCGGCCCTGATCGCAGATTTAAGGACAACAAGGAAATCCCGATTTGCTTGTACGGAAAGCTAGACTTAAGCACGTCGGCAGGCCTCCTGTGTCATTTACAAACGTCTAAAAGCGATGCGCCGAAAAGCTTTTCCAAACAGTATTCAGCGTATTTGAAAGCTATCGGGATAGGCCGTGCGGTTGCCGCCTAACAAGCCACTGCACTCGGAAATTTTACTCGCTTCGCTCCTGAAATTCCGGTAAGTGGAGCGTTATAAGCCTTGGAGTGTTCATGAAATCTAGCACTGATGCTGCATATCAATTGTCTGTTGATATAAATAAGAACCACGAAGGTTTAGAGATAGCTAGTGATGATAAATTATTTATTCCATCACTTTTCCATTCGACTGTAATAGAACACCATAGAAGTATAATTTTACTAATAGAGCGTAAAATGTATAGTTCAGCGTGTACTTTGATGAGGCCACTTTTCGAAGCTTATGTTCAAGGGCTATGGTTTTCGCATTGCGCTAAAGAAAAAGATTTCAATGCACTGCGTAAGGGAACTTTTCAAAAAAAATTTGGCTTAATGGTTGCAGAGATTGATGAAAAAAAAGGAAGCAAGTTATCTGTTCCTAAAGGGCGTTACTGGAAAACACTAAATAGTTTCACTCATTCTGGTGCCGCGCTATTAAGTAGAAAGTACAACGAAAATTCAATTACCAATAGTCATGATAAAGAGCTGTTAGAAAGCTTATTGGGTTTTTCTGCTAATTATGCATTGTTGTCAGGTTGTGAAATAAGTATATTTTCAGGAGATAAAGTGGCTATTCAGGCTTCATTAGATTTGGCAAATACAAAGCACGGCTTATAACAAGTAGTTAAACACGGAAGCGTAAACGGTTGCCATCGATTTTGCAAAAAAACAAAAGCGCAAAAACAATATCAACCTACGCTCCGGTTAACGAGGCGTTATACGTTACGGAGGATGCATGCAGAGCAGTGTGATTGATAGCCTATACCATGAACTGTTGGAAAACTTGGCCGACCTTAATCAGCTGAAGCAGGTTGCCAATCATGCTTTCAAAAGGGAGCTTGAAGCTCTTGAACGATACAGAGATTCACATGAGTCTGAAGAGATAGTGAGCAGGGAAGCGTTTGGATTCGACAATCCTTTCACTGGAAAGCTTGAAAAGTATGCATTTCGGACAGCAACCATTGAGGAATTAAAGCTCTTAACCTATTGGCATAAAAATAGTCAGTACTGCTGGCTACTCATGAGTGCCTACGAGAAGTTCGAAAAATTTCTTAGTTCGTCGTACTTTGAAGCGACAGGAAAGTGTTCCCGAACTCTGAGTCCAATGCTCAGTTATTTCTCAGATAGCTTTTCCGGAATTAAAACTCGGGAAGCTAAAAATGCCTTCGGTATTAATTTGCGTGTTGCCGTGCATTTGGTTGAGAAAATGCGGCACGCAATAGCTCATGATCAGGGTCTAGTGCCAGAACCTGCAGAGTTCACAAACAAGGTGATTAGGCAGTCAGGAATTGGGAACGACAGGGAGCTTCACGAAGAGTTTGTATCGCAGTTCGTTTTCGAGAACAAAGTTTTCATATTGGAAGTTCCTGCGAATAACCACTCGGTTCTTAAGACTTTTCACGACCAGTATCGAATACTGGTCAGTTATCTTATTTCATACGCATATTTGGTGAAGGACGCCGCATCCTGGTCCGGAGCGCAAAACGTATAACCAGTGCAGGCACGGCGACGTCCTTTTCATTGCGCCTTCGGCTCCATTTCAATGGCGCGCATGCTGCAAGCGTTAGGGAAGGTCTGATTAACGCTTGACTTGCCGCTGAATCGCTTTTCAACTCGAAAAAAAAGTCATTCAGGCGTCACTGCCCTCGTTATTTGTTTGTTTTTGCCCGTTTCCCGCCTTTTTGGCGGAATCCAGGCGCACTGACCCTACGCCAGCAGGTATTTTTCACCCATCAGCAGGTTGCTGAACGCGGCCAGCAAGTGCAGTCGGTTACTGTTTTTAGCCAGGCCACGATAGCGGACTTTGCTATAGCCAAAGACTTGTTTGATGTATCGGAATGGATGCTCCACCTTGGCCCAGGCGCTGGCTTTGAGCTTTTCAGCTTTCAACTGACGGTCGTCCAGTTTCTTACGAGAGCGGGGGCGTCTGGCAATGAACCAGGAGACGTTTTTACGATCTTTATGCTCATCCCGCTTTTGAATCACAAGATAACCGGCATCACCGAACACGCGCTGCTCGTCACCGTGGAGAAGGTTGTCAGCCGGTACGATGTCATGAACGTTGGCCGCCGTGGTATCGATGCTGTGGATCAGGCCGAGCGTGTCATCAACGCCGATGTGCATCTTCATGCCAAAGTACCACTGATTGCCTTTTCTGGTCTGGTGCATCCCGGGCGGTCCGACGATTCGGTCACGTTTGCCGCTCTCGTTCTTTGTGGAACTCGGGGCAGAAATGATGGAAGCATCCACAATGCTACCCTCGCGTAACATCAGGCCGTTCTTCTCCAAGTGTTTGCTCACCTCTTTGAACAACACCTTGCCAAGGCCATGGCGCTCCAGGAAGTGACGGAACTTGAGAATGGTGGTTTCGTCCGGCAAGCGATCCAGCTTCAGGCCAGCGAAGTGCCGCATGGATTCAATCTCGTACAAAGCGTCTTCCATGGCGGGATCGCTGAGGTTGTAGAACAGCTGCATGCAGTGGACTCGCAGCATGGTCGGCAGCGGATACGGTGGACGGCCAGTCTGGCCCTTGG
This sequence comes from Pseudomonas sp., assembly GCA_034006005.1. Classification (GTDB taxonomy): domain Bacteria; phylum Pseudomonadota; class Gammaproteobacteria; order Pseudomonadales; family Pseudomonadaceae; genus Denitrificimonas. The sequence continues at coordinate 5,996 of JAVETP010000086.1, read as the reverse complement.
GGTAATATCGGGCTACCTTCTTCTCCAACTGCTTCCACGGAATCAGCTTGTCCATCCGTTCCAGAAAGATCTCGCGGCGGGTCTTACGCTTCTTGGCCTGGTACTCGGCTTCGGAGAAGGTGATCTGATCCATAGTGGCAACGAATCCTATGCGGTTGACGATGGACGTATTATCGCTGATTTTGGAGGCTTATTCAGAGTTTCCTTAGGGGTCTTGACAGCAACGAATTGGCTCAATTAGCATGCATATCGTAAATCAATAATGGAATAAAAAACAAACGGATGTTGTTGAAGTATGGAAAGTCTTCGTTATATTTGCATCGCAAATCTTTTATTAATTATATCGCCTGTCGCCATCGCTGATCTTCCTCTCACTGTTGAAGACCTTATTACTGATAAGGGAACAATCAAGCTCGACACCTCTCTGTCTTACTCTAATAGTGATCGGCAAAAATTGCTGACGGATGAGCCTATTGTTATTCAAACTGGCGAAACTTCGTTTATCACATTGCCAACAAAATTCGGAGAGTTTAAAGGTAATACCGATGTGCTTGTTGCCACGTTGGGCGTGAGATATGGGGTGACACGTGATGCGGAAGTTTACACGCGAGCCAGCTATTTATACCGAAGTGCGCGTTCCAGCGATCTGTCAGGGATAAACGATGATAGTGAAAATCGTTTTGTAGACTCTTGGGTTGGTTTGAACTACCAATTCTCACAAGACAATGATACACCCGCGCTGCTTGGCTTTATCGAAGGCGCGCTTTATGAGAAGCATCAGGAAAGCGGCTTTTCCGGTAAGTCCTGGTCGCTGGGCATGACGACCTATCGAGCGATTGATCCAGTCGTACTCTCTGTAACATCAGCCTTTCAATGGAATCAGAAGCGTAATGATGGTGATGTTAGCTTTCAGCCCGGTAATTATTTTTTACTAACGCCCTCGGTGGCGTTTGCGGTCAATGACCGAGTCACGCTTACTACAGGATTTCAATGGATGAACCGTCAGGCAGACCGCTATGACGATAAAACACAAGGATTTCGCCGAACGAGCACGGATGTAACGCTCGGTTTGGGCTACGGAGTCTCGAAGGGAAATACGCTTAATTTTTCCTTCAAGGCAAACGTCTCGGGTCAAAATGGGGTAGACCTGAGACTTAATTGGCTATACGCCTTTTAAATCAGCCCCTTTGTTAATTTTACATGGAGTAAAAATAATGAAGAAAGCAATTATCGCAACCCTTTTGAGTGGTGCTATCTCTGCGCCTGCATTCGCTGCCAATGGTAATGATTTGGCTGATGCTAACCTGATCTTCAATATGGACAATAGCCAATCTATGGAACTGGCTGTGTTGTCATCTGAAGAGATGAAGAGCACAGAAGGAGCATTCGGGCCCTGGGGTGCCGTTGGTGGCGGAATCATTGGCGGAATTGGCAATATTGGGTATCAGCTTGGTTCTAGTAATAGTTGGAATTGGGGCTCATTTGGCTATGCAGTAGGTGGAGGCGCACTAACTGGTTTCACGGGAGGAGCTGCTTCTTGGTATGTTGTGCCTAGGGTTGCCTTTTTCGGTGGCTTCGGTGCTGGCCGCATGGGCTGGTAATTACTGAGCAGAAAGATCCATTGCGCTTGCGATGGATCTTTGCTTTGGGAGGTTTCCATGAAAATAGCAACATTTTCAACTTTGTTTAGTGCAGTGCTGCTCGTTTCATTATGGGGCGCAGGTATAAGTGAAACAGATCTACTAATTACAGCAACTGTAATATTTTTCAATGCAGCATTTCAGGTTTTTGCTAGAGGAAATGAGGGTTGGGCAAAAAGGCCAAATTACTCAAAAATCAGTAAAAAAATTCCAGTCTGGGTTTACTCATTCATTTCGTCAGTAGGCTTGTTATCTATTGTATTTGTCATTACGAAGGCAACATCTGCTATTTGAGATAGCCCAATTTTTAATTTTGAGTTAATGGATTAATGAAACGATTTGCACTGCTTTTATTAACTTTTTCCTTTTGTGTCGTCCATGCAGGAGAATCAATTGTATTGCAGAATAATCATATCGCGTTAGATATACCGGTCAAGAGCTGGAAGACCTTGCGCGATTTTCAAGTAGTAAAACAGGATCTAGACTATTCGTGTGGTGCAGCATCATTGGCGACTGTTCTTAATGAGCATTATGGTTTGTCTGTTACCGAAGAAGAAATTTTAAAGATCATGGATAAGGAGGATATGCGAGCTTCCTTTGACGATATGGCTAATGCACTGAAAGAGCTGGGTTTTCGAGGTGTAGGGTATGCGGCGTCATTTGAGCAACTTACCAAGCTAAAGATTCCTGTTATCGTTTACACAAAACACCGCAAAGACGATCACTTCTCAGTATTACGAGGTATAAACAGAGACACCGTGTGGCTTGCAGACCCTTCTCAGGGTAATCGTACCTATAGTAAATACCAATTTCTTGAAATGTGGGAAACCCGAGAGGACTCAGATTTAAAAGGCAAGATTTTGGCTATTATTCCGTTGAGTCAAGAAGTGCAGAGTGTGAATGACTTTTTTACCAACCAGCCAAGAAGGCTAGCGGCACCAGCTGTGCAACAACAGGCATTTCGAAGTATTCCTTGACATTACCCCTAACCAAGCCATGCACCGGATGCCAAAACCTCCGCTGCGCTACGGATTTAGCACCGGTGATGGCGGCGTTATATTGACTTTGTATTGAGGGTAAAAAGTATCGTCGGTGATTAGATTATAAATCTTGACAATAACTATGTAGCTAGCTACATTACAGCTATTATTATTTGTCTAGTGGCGCTGCAGGCTATGTTTGAGCTTAAAGATTTACCGAGTTATGAAACCTTGGTGAGACTGGGTGAAGAGTACAAAAATCCTGATGTGGATGGATTGCACCACTGGCTGGTCTGGGCTTCTGCTACAAGTGAGATGCTTTCAGCGTTTGAAGCTAACCTTGCGCAAACCTGTGGATTGTCGCAAACACAATTTTTTGTATTAATACTACTTAAGCGAAACCCCGAAGGATTGAGTATAGGGGCGCTTGCTGATGGCGTTTCTGTAACCTCACAAACCATGACGCGCGTGATTGATCGTATGGAAGCAAGCGAATTATGTTATCGCGAACCTGATCCAGAAGATCGTAGAGCTTGGCTGGTGTTTTTGGCACCAAGTGGAGATGAGATTTTAAGCAAAGCTTTGCCTGCTCATTATGTTTGGGTTGCTCAACTGATGAGTCATTTTGATGATGATGAAAGACTTATGCTTAAACGCTTAATGCTCAAAATAAATCAAGCAAATGCGCTTTGTGTGTAAATAGAGCGCATTAATTTTTAACCATATATGTAGCTAGCTACATAACAGTTAGGGGTTCAATATGGACGTGTCTAATAGAGAGTCACCCACATTAGCTCTCCGAGCTTTAGTTGTGCTCTGTGCGTTGGCAGTGGTTTCTTTGCTCTACTTACCGTTACCAGTGCTGCATGTACTGGAGAAAACGCACGGAGTAGGAGCAACTGGCATGATCAGTGCTTTTGGCTTCACTTATGCTGCTGGGTTTTTATTATTTGGCCCGTTATCTGATCGGCTAGGTAGGCGAAAAGTAATGGTGTATGGCTTGCTGGCACTTACGGTCGTTACGGCTTTACTTGCTATAGCCGAAACACAGTCCCAATTAGTCGCCGGGCGTGTGTTGCAAGGGTTAGTCGCGTCATCCTTTCCGCCGGTTGCTATTGCTTACTTGGCTGAACGTGGAACCTTGCGCCAACGAGCATGGAGCATTGCATGGATGAGCACCGCATTCTTATCTGCTGGACTCTTAGGACAAATTTATGGGGGGCTAGTAACTCTGCGTTGGGGAATAGGCGCTGCATTTTTGCCTTTAAGTTGTATTTATGGAGTAACGGCTTGGCGACTTTGGCGTACGCCTATAGAGCATTCGGGGTCATTGGATCTAACGAGCTTTTTACGTAGTTACTTATCACTAGGCCGCTTATTGCTCGACTCAAGGTTGCGTCGAGTATATATACCTGCATTTTTTATATTGATGTGTTTTGTTGCCTTCTACATGGGGCTGGACATGCGGTTTGATGCTGAATTTGCCCGCTATGATATTTCGCCACTGATGTTTCGAGCGTTCGCTGCTCCGGCTTTTCTTATGCCTTTAATTGTCGCATCAGTGATCCCTCGTTTAGGTGCAGAGCGTGTTATGGGGGCTGGCTTGCTGTGTGCGACGGTTGGGCTCGTGTTGAGCGCACTCCTAGATAGCAGTCATATGCTTGGTTTGTTAGCTGCGAGCTTTCTGTTCGTTGCAGGTATTGGCATTAGTGTGCCAGGACTGATTATTCAGGTAACCAGTGTTAGTGATTCTTCTGTGCGCGGTATGGCCGTAGCGCTCTACACCTTTGTGCTCTGGATAGGAGCAAGTCTCGGGCCTTGGTTAGCACAGCAAACTTCGGGCTTGTCTCTTGGAAGTATGCAACTTTTATTATCTGGGTTGTTGGGTGCCTGTGCTCTTTATGCCATTACTGGCTTTGTCCGTAAGAGTGGGGCGGTCAACAGTTCATCTAGTGTGTAACACGACTTATCTTTATGACAGGAGGTACCAGCGATGAGGAAATCATTTTCTTATAGGATTTTTCTGACGATATTGAGCGTTTCAGCAACAACTTTATTGCCTGCTTACACGCAAGCAACCACTCACGTTGAGGAATATTCAATGCAAAACGCAGTTGTTTCACAGTTCGTACCAGCGACTCATAAAATGAATTGGAGTCGTGACGTTAATATTGATGGCGAAGCAGCCGTCTTGACACGGTATGTGCGTAAGGACGACCGTAATAACGGTATAGCAGGCGAGCATTTCAGTAGTGTCGTCGCAGAAAATGGCACGTTAAAGGGGTTTGCTAATATATCTCTTGATCTGATAAATACTGCACTGCCTAGCCCTGAGCGCAGTGAAGAAATCGCTTTAGCGTTCCTAAAAGAGCATGCACCAGAGCTGCTTCCACGTATGAAAATAAGCTGGGTGAAGCCGCATGATGAACCGATACGTGTTGAGCGCAATGGTCGCTACGAGACAGAAACGCTCACGGGTATGAAGGTTAAAGCTCGTAACCTTGCCGATGGTTTGTGGTTTTGGGTGATTGTCGGTGCAGACGAGAATCCGATGATTTTCGAGCGTGATATAACTTGGATCACTTTTCCAGGTCATCGTAAGACTGAAAAATGGTTACACGACAGCTGGCTCAAGGAGCAGCTATAAAGGGAGGTAAAGTTTAAAAGCAATATAAAGCCCCGCTATTTTATGAGCTGACTGCCATTTATAGTTACGGGGCTTTTTTGTGAGAATTACAGTCCTAGCTGATTTATCGCGTACTTATATAATAAGCTGTTTGGAACCGACTTGCGGTGCAAGGCTGTTGCACTCAGAATTGGCTGCCAAGGAGCATTCAGTCCAATTGGGGTCATCACTCTGTTACTTGCTGACTTCGTCATTACCGTTTTTTTTCGTGCATGGCGGCTACGATGATAAACATTGTGCTTTTTTTCTGCCCTAATGTTGGGCGTTATACAACTAGGAGAGCGATTTGTATAAAGTAGAGCGAGCAATATTTCCTGCTGACTTAGATGATGTCCTTGATTTATATCGAGAGTATATCGACAGCACATCAGTTGACCTTGGATTTCAAGGTAACGATGAAGAGTTTAAATGTTTATCGGATAATTATAGTTCCGCTGAATCTAAGATTTTTTTAGCGAAAACCAATGAAACGCCTGTTGGCTGTGCGGCATTTCGAAAAGTAGACAATCACACCTGTGAAATGAAGCGGGTATATGTTCGTCCAGCCGCTCGTGGAAGTAAGCTGGGAGCGAAGCTGGTTGACATCATATTGGAAGAAGCAATAGAGAGTGGCTATAAAAAAATATGCCTTGATGTCTTACCTGAGTTCAAAGCAGCTTTGAATCTATATAAGTCATACGGATTCGTTAA
>JAVETP010000085.1:0-10894 GCA_034006005.1 Pseudomonas sp. | reverse complement strand
CCGCTGAGCCAAACGTTACTCGATAGCGCCGCCTAAGTTGTTTTAGCAGAAAGCTACAGACACAAAAAAGCCCCAAACAAATAAATGCTTGAGGCTTTAATGATAAATCTGGTTGCGGGAGCAGGATGGTTATGAGACGGATGATTTAGCGACATCTTAAAAGTCGCTAATTGTCTTAAAGTGCTGTCTATAGGTAGAATAAGGACGTTTTACACAATTTGCCCAGCGACCGTTGAGAACACTCTATGACCATTAGCGCCACACAGAATTGGCACGAGAACAAATCTGATGCCGTCGAGAAAATGACCGTAAGGCTGGGACGGCATTTTGAGAGAATCTGCGAATGGGCCATAGAGAGTGGCCAGCAGCTGCAGCTTGAGACGGGTTATCATATATTAGGTCTTAGTCCTTACCTAACAGGTATTGGCAACCTGGTTCACGAGCTCAGTCATTCAGACTCATTGCGTATTACCCAGCAATGGTCAGCCAATCCAGTCGTTAAGATGCTGGCAGAGTTTGCTGCAGCAGTTAAAGCATCGCCCGAAATAGACCGCCGGTATAGTTATATTCCTCACGCAGGTGGTGCAGCAAACAACCGTCGTCAGTTTCAAGAATTTCAGAATAAAACCTTCCTGCTCACGCTACTAACCCACCCTCTTTCAGACCTTACTGATCAACAAACATACCTAGAACGCCAGCGTTTACGTATCTGGATACTGGTACAGGCAGCAACCCGACTCATTGAGCATGGGATTCCTGCAGACCGCTCTGTAAGTGCTGCAGCCAGATTTCTCATTCTTGACGCCGACGCTCGTGAATGGGGACTTATTGACCATCTGGTGCATCGCGCTCGAAGGCAGCTGGGTGACAGTCAAACATTTGAGCGATATACGACTGCACTGGCAAACGCAGCTGACGCCCTGAAAGACGATGATCGCTTCGCTGAGCGAGGGTATCGAGCATTTCTAAATGCGATCATGGCAATCGCTTATGGTGAAATTAATCCAATAGAAAATAATATCGTCTACATCAAAGTTCCAGCTGTAGTCAGATATAGAGCTCTCGCCCCTCAAAAGATACAACCAATCGGAAAGTTGCTCGATGAAACGCCAGTTTCATTGCCTGCGGCCTTTGAAGATATAGATGAGCCTACGTTCTCATACATTGCAGAAATTGATCCTACAGACAGTCCAGCAGAACAGACACTGAGCTCTGGCAGCGTTTACATGCAGACCATGGAGATGTCTCACTACCTACCGTGGTCATGGGATAAAATTTTGCCTGCAGAAGTTGAAACACTGCATGACTGGCTCAACAAAGCTCTGAGCTCTGCTGATATACAAACCAAGCTTGGGGCAGTCTGTGTCTGGCTTGCCATGAGGTTTGGGCGCTCCCTGTTTATGGTTGAGCGTTTCCTTATTGATACTGAAGTCACAGAAGAGTGGAGTTTTTCAACTGACTTTAAGCAGATTAAACGTGTCGCTCCGAGAAGAACCAGCCACTGGCGACCTAATGAGACACAAGCCAAGTTGCTCGCAGCTCCATTTTTAGATGAGCTTAAGATCTCTATACCTAACAAGATTCAGAAAGCCTTGCAGAATGCGGTATCAACTGACGAGGGTACGCCAGAATCACTTGGGCACATTTGGCGGACAGTCAGCACATCAAAACTGGACGTATGGTTTGGCGAACAAGCGCGTATCTTTTTCCCACGCATTACCAGCTCTAAGCTCTCCACCTACCAAAGCCAAAACTTGTTTGATGCCACTGGCGAATACTTATTTTCTCGCCTGCTAACTTCACATCCTGACAGCGCATTGCCGGGTGCCTGCAGTTATGCTACTTGGGACGTGAAGGCGATTGAGCAAGGAATGCAACTGTCAGTAGAAGACTTTGGGGCGGACGACAGTATTAATGCCATGGGTAGTTTGCTGGCACCACTGGACAGCGTGTTGATTGATGAGGTTGCCCGCTGCACAAGTGAGCTAAGACAAGCTGCACAGTACGGGCTGATTACATACCATAATGCGCTTGCCCAATACGTAGTGACAGCACTCTATGCAGCAACTGGGTCACGCCCATTGCGTGATCCTTTTGAGTCGCTGAGTTATTTCTCTTTCAAACACAGCTGTGTTTTTATCAACGATAAAAGCGATGACGGCCTGCATAGCGGTCGCTTGGTACCACTGCCAAAACTAGCGCTTGAAATAGTGCAACTCTATATGACGCATCTTGCCAAATTGGCTGACTTGATTGAACCGCACCGCCCTGAGCTAACTATAAAGATCAGGCTGCTGACGCAAGCTGATTCAAATGCTGGAATGCCTTTATTTTTCTTACTGGATGCCGGATTGCAATGGCACTCCATGACCGATGCAGAAAAGCTAAGCTGCAGTCTATTTGACTGGGGACTACCAGCTAACCTATTCCGACACCGCTACTCTCAGCAGCTGCTTAAGGACGGTGTACATCCGGAGGTCATTGAGGGCTGGATGGGGCATGCCGAACGAGGTGTCGCAACCTACAGTGATTATTCGGCTCGCTGCTGGCAGCAGGATGCGGAACATTATAACGAGCATTTGCGGCGCTCTTTTGAGGTCTTAGCTTTTGAGTTACCCAAACTTCCGCAAGCGTTACCAGCACTCCTTTATATGCCCGGGCAAGACGAAAGCTACACTGAGCCACGTGACTTCGGGCAGAAGGCCAGAGAAAAGAATCGTCGCTACCGTATCAGGGCTGCTCTGCGAGAAGCGCGCAGTGATATCGAACTGTTTCTCAATGGTCGTTCAACAGATGAATTGAGTGATGAGCAGTTATACACACTGGGCAGCCGAATGCTACTGCGAGAAAACCGCCTCCCGCATCCTCAAGCAGCGTTGCGCTACCGCCTGTTTCTAAAGAAGCTGCAGCAAGCACACAGCGATAAAGAGACTACTGGTATCGTCAATCGTGGCGCTCATCAGAGTGATGATAAAAATACTGGATCGGTTCGCCAAGCTCTACTGAGACAGCGACTGGTGCAGCAAAGCGAAGAGCGCTCTCTGGTAACTGCCGATGTTACGCAAGCAATGGAGCAGTATCAGCAGCTAAAAAAATGGGCAGATAGCACTAGCAAACAAGCATTTGCAGGAAAAATCAAAAAGGCACGCGCGCTTTGTGTTGGTGCCTTATTGGTATCTATAGAAAAACGCATCAGCTATCAGCGTATGCTGCAAGACCTAGTGCAAGGCCAGAATTTCAGGATCGTTCAGAATAAGAGTCGGTTGCACCTAGAGTACAGCGAGAGCCTACAGATCGATGACTATTCAGCAGCCATTCAAAGACACAGAGTCAGTTATAAAACAGCGAGTTTGCTGGCGTATGGCCAACATTTCAGAAAAGCTGTTGAGACACCTGAGCCGGCTGAGCTGGCTGAACTAGAGCCTCTAATAGCCTTATATCAACATCATAACCAGTCACAACAAAGCCCGACGTTTCAGGATTTACTGGGCTGGGTATGTAGAGTCATCAGCCTAGCCAACCTAGTTCAATTACCAGGAATCGTGGCCGCAGCATTGAGTGAGCGTTTACCCCCTACCAGTGAATCAGTGCGTGATCATATGCGTCTGTTGCACGGCAAGGTTTTGGACTTGCCAACACAGGACTTCGTTGTAGAGCTGCCTGATAATCAATTAGCACGAACCCGTGGCCAAGAAAATGACAAGACAGCACTGCAAGAGTCTGCCAAAGAGTTCACAAGAACAGTTATGACTGAACTGCAGGGCTATATACCCGGCAAAGCCCGCGACCATGCAAAGAACATAAGTTCGATATGTAGCAGTTTCCAAGGGAACGTGAGCCCCGCCATGCTTATGCTTGGATACTGGATGGCAGACTTGACCAGTACTGGCAAAGCAGGTTGGCGTAAACATCTGCAGCCTTACGCACGCAACAGTTTGACGACTTACTGGAGCTCACTTGCACCTGCTTTCAGAGGGCTACTATATGAAGCGGACCTTGTAGCGCTAGAAAGTGATGAGCTGACCGAGCTTTGCAGCCAAATGCTCGATTACAAACAAATCACATCAACCAACGCCGATTTTTTTGGCAAGCGATTACAGGACTTTTTCCGCTGGGCAGCTCAGTTTGGTGTAGCCTCTCCAGAGTGGACTGAGCTAGCCATAGAAAGCGATCAGCGTACTGTCAGCCCCGGCCTGATATCAGAGCAAGAGTACCAAAGCGGCTTGCAAACACTGATGACGGATACGTGCTTGGAACACGACGAGCAGCTGATATTAGGATTTGTCTTACTCGCTACTTACCGTTTTGGCCTACGAGCGCAAGAGGCAATTGGCTTACTGCGACGCGACTGGTGCCAGACGGCAGACTACACCTGGGTGCTGGTTCAAAATAGCCAGTATCGAGTCCTTAAAAGTGCGTCCAGCCGCAGAGCAATACCTCTGCTCTTTAGACTGTCAGATACTGAGCAGGATATTATTGAGCGAACCCTGGCGCGATACCAAAGCATAGCGGGCACCGCAACCAACCGCCCCATTCTGTGCGAGCCGAGTAGTGATGGTAATCAGCCGGTATTAACTAACATTGCTCCGCGTATTTCTGAAACTCTGATTCAGCTACTGCGCAATGTAACGGGTAATCCGGAATTAGTTTTACACCATTGTCGCCACAGTTTTTACAACCGTGTGGCTCCAGCACTATTAAGTATTGAAACACCTTTAGCTAAAAAGCTCACCGATCCTACAGAGCACGATCACATACGCCGGATCGTACTAGGTCCAATAAATGAGGTTTCTAGACGCGGAGCAATGGCGCTGGCACGTCTGATGGGCCATAAATTCCCAAGCACGGGGTTGAAAAATTATTTTCACCTGACGACCCAGTGGGCCGATCAGCTAACACCAATTAGCCAGCAGCGTGTACATAACATTGATGAGGCCCTGCAATTACCTGATCTGCCAGTCAAAAAAATAAAAACAGTCGGCAACATAAATGAAAACCTGATCTATGACTCACCTACTCTGGGCAAAACCCTGCAATGCCTGCGTCTGGTTTCGCTCGGCATGGGGTACAACAGAGCAGGTGAATTGATGAGACTTGAACCCAAATACGTAGCACTATTGCAGAAGGTTTTTGAGACAACTAATACGCGAATGAGGTTTAGCGCGAGCAGTGATAAAAGAGTAAAACTATCGGGGCAACTCTGTCCTAATGCTTTATTGGAATCTATACCTGATCAGGCATGGCAGCGGCTACTGCATTGTGCAAACGAAAATACTGGTAGTGCTGACCTCGAACTGGAAGACGATGAGCTTAGGCATTTGCAGGAACTGCCTTATTTAATCAGTCAAAACCGACAAGTCCTGATGGAGCAACCGGGACACATAAAAGTCGTACAGCACACACTGGAGCTGTTTCAGATCCCAGAGTCAGCTTATCGAGTGGTTGTAAAAGATGGCAGTATTACTGCTATGCAGCGACTGCAGGGCGAGGGATTTTCATCCCAGTATGAAACGGAGGCTAAAACCAAGCTGGACGGTTTTACTGTGCATCTAAATGAGCGTGGTAGTCAGTATCAAATTAAAGATTATGGCGGTCTTGTACTATCGCGACTTGCAGACGGAGTTGTTAGGAATGGTTTGGAACTTGCGGTGGCCACACTGGCCACCGGCTCACTTGTGTTTTATAAAGGATCTAGTTAGAGGCAGACAATTCTGTAATTTCATCATACTCATAAGAGGCTATATCACGCATATAAAGGCCTACTTTACCTTTTTCGTCAGATTTCTTAAACGCCGTTATAGTTACATATGCTGGAGACGAATTAACATAAATATCTGCAGCAGTTTTTAACAGACTTGGCTTTGCTGCTTTGTAAGCAATTGAAGTTTTATTTAATTTTAGTTCGCTATCAATTTCCTGTAGATAGATAAGCATTTCAGAATTTTTAAAACCATCTAATTTTGCTTGTAATATGAAGTCAGAATCATCAATTTCATTATTAATGGAGCCAGGCTTGATTCTGCCTTGAAATGGTGTAAATGAGTGATCACCTCCACCAACTTTCCATTCAAAAGGCTTTGAAATATTTTTACCACCATGTTTTTCTAGAAAGCTACGAGCATACTCTTCTACAAACTCTTTTTTTACTTTAGATAATTTATCTATGTTGTCAGTAATATCGAATAAATCGGAGCTGTCTTGTGTTAAATATACGCCATAATTAACAGCAGTTTTTAACTCATCAATTGCCAAGTCAGCTAAATCATTATTTTTTGAGTCTACAAATAATAGAGCCTCTAAGGTGCTATCCACTTCAGGACTTTTACTTAATGTGTATTTACAATCAATACGTAATTCAAGATCTTTAAAAAAAGCATCTTTATATTCATTGAGCATTGAAAATGAATATCTAGCGAAAATCTCAGGGCTGAAGCGCTTGATTTCATTTATATCTATAGCGTTGCGTGCACCGTCAAAAGTTTGAAGGATACTGCCTGTACTTCTAAAAAAGATAATGATATTTTCAGGTTTGGTGTGAGACATAATTTAATTCTCTCGAAGAGTGAAGAAAAATAAAAATAGCGCTTAAGCACACAGAAACAAACTTAAATATAAGTTTGTAAAATAGTGAGTTCAGACGAACGTTAGTCATATTTTCCTCTTCAAGGAATGACGACTTAACTTCCCGGCAGGGAGATAAGCCGTAAATTAAAATTATCGAGCTATAGACTCTTTTAGCATGCTGTTTGCCTAGCCGCAAGCTGTGTGAGTTAGGAAGGCTAATCTTGTGTATCCAGAGCAAATCTTACTTCAGGTAAAGGGTCTTTCTTTGCCTCTTCTAAAATCCGATGAAGCCCATTGTTTTTATCTTTTTCTAGGTCAACGATATCTTTTGCCAACCTAACGCAGGCTGCACGCACATGTGAAGCATTAACAGCTTCACGGCTGGAAGGCGAAATATTTTGATAGTCCATGCTGTCAAATATGACAGGCAATTCCTCAATCAATGCTTCTAGATTGTCTTCGGATAAATATTTTTCACAATACATCTGGTTAACAGTCCAAATCAGCGCTGCCAATGCCGGCATTCTATTTGTTCCTATCAGATAAACAAGCCTCACGATTAGTTTATCAATGACAGGCGACTCCTTTAGCTCACGCCAAGTTAATAGGGAGTATGACGCGTATGCTGCCCTGTTAGCCTCGTTAGACTGGAGCGCAAGCCTAATCATTTCCTCTAAGGATTCGACAAAATCGTCGCTCGCAGCAGCAAAATATGGAAGTGCAATTAGAACTTCTGGCGCTTCAACCTCGGAGCTAAAAGAAAGCAGTTTTTGAAAGTTTTCTTTATTCAATGCTCCTGCAGGCAATGCAGGGACAACAGAGCGAGCCAATACTTTGCCAACCATCTCAGCCGTTTGTTGTTCTATATTTCTCGCGAAACTGAATGTATCTCTGCTGTCTTTATTCGGCCTCCAAGCAACTAGTCTCTCAAAGTAATCGACTGCCTGCTCTTCAGTCGGGAACTCCTTGATATGCTGGACTTGAGCAGCATTAGCTATATCTGCTAGCAACTCCACGCTAAAAAGGTTTGAACTTTTTTCTTCAAATAAATAATGCCTAACAAGGGCTTTAACAGCAGAAGGATCCGGTGAAGGAAGCTCAAGTAACGCATATTTAAGCAAGCCTGTTTCAGGAAGAGACTGCGGAACAGGCTCGCCTCCCCATATTTTCTCTAAAATCTTATCGAGCTCTTCACCTTTCAAAAAACTCTTCTCAATCAATGGAAAAAGACGTAAAAGGGCTGCTCCATTTTGTGAGGTGCAAGGTGATAGTTGATCTATGATTTCATCTATACGCCGGTCAAGAGTTGTACACTGTTTCCTTTCCCCTGGGTGTTTTACAATTGGATTAGACCACTCTTTATGATCCTTAGCACTCGCTTCAGTTTGAAGTGGAAACGACAAGGCTTCGAGCAAAACATCATGCTGTTGCGACACGGGAATGCTTTTTAGAGAAAATTCGGACAAGCGTTTCACGGCATCAAAAAGCCAGAAATGTTGGAGGCTAGGTTTCTTGCTCAGGGACAAAGCCTGGTTGAATATTTGTTTTGCTTGCTCTGGTGTAGCCCGCACTGATACACGAGCTAATACTTCGATAAAAACCCGCAGGCGTTCAATAGCAAAACGGCCAGATTTTTCTGTCTGCTTTACTGCCCAATAATTAATTGCCAGACTGCATTGATCCAATAAAAAACTCACATCATGATCTGGGAAGCATGCAATATTAATTCTCGAGAACACCTTTTTTAAGACTTCAGAAGTATCACTGTTCGCCGAACGAATAGCTAATGCAAAGCGATGAACATTATCAATTCCTTCAAGCTCTGCGAGTCTGCCTGCATGCTCAACAAGAAAGCTAACACCACTCCATCGTAGCGGCATACCAACTGTGCTGGAAATGCCTTCAAATAGAAGTAGAGGGTTTAACTCATTGCTAAAGCTCACAGTATTAGCGTTGTCTTTATAGCGACCTGGCTCAAAGGATGGCTCAATCGCATATTTTTTTTGTTGATTATCCAGTTCTTTAGAAATTCGCTCCCTAATATGCTCAATATGATCCCATGGGTCACACTTGGACTCTCGATAAATAGACGGGAAGCTTTTGAACTCTGTATTAAATGACGATAGATCAACATATCGCACCAACCAGTGTGCCCAGGCCAGTCGTGAAAACACATGGATAGAGTTGCGGTCATTTCGATATTGGATCAGAAGCTCTTTATATGCTTCTGCCACTAATGCCTCACCCTTTTCAAGCTGACCAAGTTCGGCAAATAATGAAGCTTTTCTCAGTTTCCAGATTGCATTAGTACAGGATATTTTCTCAACGTGCTGCTCTAAAGCAGCGTAATCAAACCTGTCTCGAGCCACGATAGCGTCATGATAAGCAAGCCCATTACTGCTTTCAGGCCAATGTTTTTTTCCTGCTTTTAATATAGCTCTTGTTTTTTGTTCAATATGACTGGCTTCAGAACTATCCATCCAGCGCGTATTTTTAAGCAATAAAAGCGCTATCTCCAACTGCTGCTTTTTGGATAACTCGCAGGGCTTGTCAATGTCGCATACGGTAAGAAACTGATTAGTCAACCACGATGGTATTACCTGAAAAGTTACTTGGCGTTGCCAAGCGATCTCGTACAGTAGTTTAGCTTTGGATGCGTCCGACATTGCAGACAAGTTCTTGATGTTTGGCCAAGGGTCGGTTATTTGACCTTGCAACTTAAATCTCTGTAGATATGGACAAATCAACCAATCAGGATAAGACAACCGATCGCGCTCTAAAGTCGGAAGCTGGTCCTCTAGTAAACTTGCGGCATAATTAGCATCTTGCTGAGTTTTGGTTATTTCGGCGCTGGTCGTTGATGCACGATGCAGCTGCGATGGCTCCCATTCCCAAGTTTGTTTAGGTTTGAGACTATGCAAAGACTGTATGAATATTTTTGTTGCTTCCTGATGTCTGGTATCACGCTCATCAAAGTCTGCAACTAGATCTGTCAAGTCTATTGGTGCGATGTTAATGGACTCCAAATACTTACGCCTTGCAGCGCTGAGTCCCAAGGCTCCAACTAGGTAAATACACCTAGAATGATTTTCCAATCGATCTCTGACCCATCCAGCCCATTGAAGAAAATTGGGGTCATCACCAGAAAACCCCAGCAAGCACAGTTCGTTTTCGATGAATACTTGGCGCGAAAAGTTAACAAACGCAGCATGGTTTTGTGGATATCTTCGATAGTCTTCTTGAGTAAAAGTCAAATCATTAGTTATATCGAGCGTTCCATGCAACTTTACAATTCTTGGTGATCTAGCACTGGCTAGCTCTTCTTGCTTAGTAACCACACTGTAAATGGGCTGATGAACCTCGGTTGATGCACGTTCAAGCAAGGTGTCCCAGTTAGTAGTTAAAACTTCAGACCATGGAAGTTCCAGCAAGGACTTATGTAGCTCACCGGGCACCCAAGATGCATCGTTTATTTGGTTTTTAATTAGATCATGTAATGTCTGTTTACCAAAGTAGGCGCAATATTCTTCTGCCAAGCGCAGAGGGTCTTGGCTTTCTGAGCCTAATTCAGTGGCAAGCGCTCTTGAAAAATCATTCCACAAAGGCAGTTTTTTATTCGCATCCCCCGTAGAAGCAGCGCCTCTACTAAATCCAGCCCCCACCATTATTGCTGCACCATGATAGGAGTTTCCCTGCTGCCAAAGTGCAGATGCGAGTTTCTTTAGTGCTGGATAATCAGGTAGATTTTCGATGGGGTTATTCATTATTGTTACCACTTAACAATCAAAATTAATATCTAACTGATGAGTATGCAGCGCTCTAATTACCTATGTTGCTACGATATACCAGTTAGGCTGAAGATTATTGGGGTTGTGCTGGCAGCAATCCTTCCGGATCACGCCCTATGCCAAAGCAACCTTTCGTACCAGCCTTCCCGTGGTGTTATCCATCCGATACTTAACGATACTGCCGTCAATAATGCGCCTAGCAGCTTCCATGGCATCCTCTAAAGAAACAGAGAACCATTCATTAGGGTGGTAGCTTTTGCCGTTCCGGCCAACCAGTGTCATTCTCAAGCGTTGCGCATACAAGAAGCCATGGATGAGTGATTCAAACTTATTTGGATTTAAGTTGTAACACTCCATGGAGGCCAATATTTTCACTGGGGCTTCAAGAAATGCCGTATCACGCTCAGCGTTTTTGGTGCGCTCTTCAACTGTCTGCTCGGTATAGCCGATTTTAATTAGATTCGGTATTGCGCGTAGAGCTGGGTTATCGCTCATCGTGGTGACAAAGTAGATTTGGCCAGCTCGTTTGTCTTTGTGGCTAA
>JAVETP010000095.1:0-9145 GCA_034006005.1 Pseudomonas sp. | reverse complement strand
CCATGTGGCCAATGTGGGCGCACAGCATCGGTTAATCGTTCGCTGATAACCACCAGAGGAGAGCCTTCTGGCCACCAAATTGAGGCATAGGCTTCAGCTGACTTCGCTGGGCGAATTACTAAAATGATACCGACCAATAAGCGGCGCAGTGGCCATGGGATATCAATGACATACGGATCCATTAAAAACTGATTCAGATAACGGCGTACATCGCTCACTGACGTTGAGCGCGGTGAACCAAGATTCGCGAGCAATAAAGCGTGATCAGACATGGTATGTATCCATTTTTATAAAGACAAAGTGCGCTAGTGTAAGGGGTTATGGTTGAAAAAGAACCCCTTACACTAGCAGGCTAGAAAGTAGTGTGATGCTGACTATGGATTTAAATAATATCTGAGCGTTATAAACTGACTGTTCGGTCTTTAGAAATAGAACACTTATCAATCAAGTATTTTACTATACTTGCCGTCTTGCGTATTTCAGTAGCTGTCGCCAAAGGTCCATTTATTATGTCGCATCGTCTTATGTATATAGTGCTATCTGTGTCGCTGGCTCTGCTCAGCGGATGCAGTAATGAAGAGCCCGTTGTCAGTCGTCCGCAACCTGTGATGGTGATGCAGCCTGAATCGTCGAGCGAGGCGCAAGTCGCCTTTCCAGGTCAAGTGCGTGCGCGCTTAGAGCCTGAGTTGGCCTTTCGCTTGGGCGGTAAAGTGATTCAGCGCTTAGTGGATGTCGGCGCTAAAGTCACGCCAGAACAAGTCTTGGCGAAGTTGGATCCTGAAGATGTGCGCCTGCATTTAGATGCGATGCAAGCGCAAGTCTCTGCAGCACAAGCGAATTTGGCGCTGGTGAAAGCCGAACGTGACCGTTATAAAACCCTGCTGGATCGCCAACTACTTAGTCAATCGCATTACGATAATGCACAGAATCAGTTTAAAACCGGTCAAGCACGTCTACAGCAAGCGCAAGCTGAATTGGCTGCGGCTAAAAACCAAGCCGATTACACACAATTGCGCGCGCCCTATTATGGCGTGATTGCACAGGCTCAAGTCGAAGCAGGGCAAGTGGTTGCGGCAGGACAAACTGTATTTGTTTTAGCCGTTGATGGTGAGCGTGAAGTGGCAATTGATTTACCGGAACATGCCATTGAGCGTTTTAAAGTCGGTCAGCCGGTTGAGGTATCGTTGTGGTCACAACCCGACAGCCGTATTGCCGGTGAAATTCGTGAAATTGCTCCTGCTGCCGATGCGCGCTCACGCACCTATGCCGCACGCGTGGCGTTTCGTACCGCAACCATTGCCGCTGAACTAGGGCAAAGCGCCAAAGTGTATATGCGCGCCAATACGCAAACGCAGTACAGCGTCCCCTTGTCCGCGGTGACTGCTGAAGCCAAGCAGGCCTATGTCTGGGTGGTGGATGCAAAGACTGCAACAGTTCAGCAACGCTCTGTTGAGTTGGGTGCGTTTGGACAAATCAATGTGCCGGTGCTTCAAGGTCTGCAAGGTGACGAGTGGGTTGTAGTGGCTGGCGTGCACTTGTTGCAAGAAGGGCAGGCAGTGCGTCCAGTGGATCGTGCTAATCAGCCGGTCTTATTCAGTACTCAGGAGTAATGCAGATGCGCTTTAATCTTTCTGAGTGGTCGCTGAATAATCGCCCTTTAGTGTTGTTTGCCATGGTGATGTTAGCGCTGATTGGCAGCATGTCTTATAGCTCCTTAGGCCAAAGTGAAGACCCGCCCTTTACCTTTAAGGCGATGGTGATTAATACCGTTTGGCCGGGCGCGACAGCAGAAGAAATGGCGCAACAAGTTACTGAGCGTATTGAAAAGAAACTGATGGAAACCGGTGAGTTTGAAAAGGTTATTTCCTTCTCTCGTCCGGGTGAATCACAAGTGACCTTTGTTGCGCGGGACTCGTTAAGCTCCAAGCAAGTGCCAGAACTCTGGTATCAGATTCGGAAGAAAATCAGTGATATCCGCCATACCTTACCGCAAGGTGTGCAAGGACCCTTTTTTAATGATGAGTTTGGTACCACCTTCGGCAATATTTATGCGCTGACTGGGCAGGGCTTTGATTACGCTATTTTAAAAGATTATGCCGATCGCGTGCAGCTGCAATTACAGCGGGTTAAAGATGTCGGCAAGGTCGAAATCTTGGGTTTGCAGGATGAGAAAATCTGGGTCGAATTATCCAACACACGCCTGGCGAGTTTAGGCTTACCACTGAAAGCTGTGCAGCAAGCCTTAGCTGAACAAAATAGCGTCTCGGCCACAGGTTTTTTTGAAACGGCTAGCGACCGTGTGCAATTGCGCGTCAGTGGGCGTTTTGAAACGGTAAAAGAAATCCGCGAGTTTCCCATTCGGATTGGCGATCGTACCTTTCGTTTAGGTGATATTGCCGAAGTACGCCGTGGCTTTAATGATCCCGCAGCACCACGTGTACGCTTTATGGGCGATAACGCTCTAGCTATTGCTGTGGCGATGCGTGATGGCGGTGATATTTTAGTACTGGGTAAAGCGCTGGAAGAAGAGTTTTCCCGTCTACAAAGCACCTTGCCGCTGGGTATGGAGCTGCGCAAAGTTTCGGATCAGCCCGCTGCGGTGAAAGAAAGTGTCGGCGAGTTTGTCCAAGTCTTGATTGAAGCGCTGTTGATTGTTTTATTTGTCTGTTTTTTCTCGCTGGGTTTTCGCACCGGATTGGTGGTGGCATTTTCCATTCCGCTGGTTTTGGCGATGACCTTTGCTTTAATGAATTACTTTGGTATTGGTCTGCACAAAATTTCCTTAGGCGCGCTGGTGCTGGCGCTGGGCCTAATGGTGGATGACGCCATTATTGCTGTGGAAATGATGGCGATTAAAATGGAACAGGGCATGGGCCGAGTCAAAGCGGCCAGCTTTGCTTGGACCAGTACCGCCTTTCCCATGCTGACCGGTACCTTGATTACTGCCGCAGGTTTTTTACCTATTGCGACGGCAGAGTCGGCGGTGGGTGAATATACTCGCTCGATCTTCCAAGTGGTGGGCATTGCGCTGATTGTCTCGTGGATTGCCGCTGTTGTTTTTGTACCCTATTTGGGTGATAAATTATTACCTGATTTAGCACGCCTGAAAGCGGCTAAGCATGGCAACCAAGAGGGTGAACATGACCCTTATGCCACGCCGATGTATCAGCGTATCCGAGCGGTGATTACTTGGTGCGTCAGTCATCGCACCATTGTAATTTTAGTCACGATCTTGCTGTTTGCTGGTTCGATTTTCAGTTTCCGTTTTGTGCCCAAACAATTCTTTGCTGACTCCAATCGTTTAGAGCTACTGCTGGATATTAAACTGGCTGAAGGTGCGTCATTAAAAGCCACGCAAGCGAATGTTGAAACCATCGAAGGCTTGTTAAAAGAGCGCGCAGGTATTGAAAACTATGTCGCTTATATTGGCTCAGGTTCGCCGCGCTTCTATTTGCCGTTAGATCAGCAGTTGCCCGCCACCAGTTTTGCCCAGTTTGTGATGATTACCAACAGTCTTGAAGAGCGTGAAGAAGTGCGTGCTTGGTTGATTGATACCATGCAAGAGCAGTTTCCTGATGTGCGTGCGCGTATTACTCGCTTAGAAAATGGCCCGCCTGTCGGTTATCCCGTGCAGTTTCGTGTGACTGGTGAGCATATTAGCCAAGTACGTGAATTCGCGCGGCAGGTGGCTGCGGTGGTGCGTGATAATCCACATGTGAGTAATGTGCATTTGGATTGGGAAGAGCCCAGCAAAGTGGTGTACTTACAGATTGATCAAGACCGTGCCCGCGCCATGGGCGTGAGTACCGCTGGGGTGTCTGACTTCTTGCGCGGCGCCTTATCCGGTGCCAGTGTGGGGCAGTTTCGTGAAGGCAATGAGCTGATCGAGATTCTGCAGCGCGGCACCTTAGAGGATCGTGAGGATTTAGCCAGTTTAGGCAGCTTGGCGATTCCAACCGAATATGGCACCAGTATCTCACTGTCGCAGGTAGCGAACTTAGAGTACGGTTTTGAAGAAGGTGTGATTTGGCACCGCAATCGTTTACCCACAGTGACCGTGCGCGCAGATATCTATGGCAAACGCCA
The DNA here is from genome assembly GCA_034006005.1 of Pseudomonas sp. Lineage (GTDB taxonomy): Bacteria > Pseudomonadota > Gammaproteobacteria > Pseudomonadales > Pseudomonadaceae > Denitrificimonas. Next base: position 5,059 of record JAVETP010000095.1, on the reverse strand, counting down.
AGCTGTGGATGTGACGCAAGATATCTTGCCGCATTTACAAGCGGTACGTGATGCGCTGCCCGACGGCTATTTGCTGGAAGTAGGCGGTACAGTCGAAGATGCAAGCCGTGGCCAGAGTTCAGTGACTGCGGGTGTGCCGTTATTCTTACTGGTGGTGCTGACGTTATTGATGATTCAGTTGCGTAGTTTTTCCCGCTCAGTGATGGTGTTTCTCACTGCGCCGCTGGGTCTAATTGGTGTGACTTTGTTCTTATTGCTGTTTAATCAGCCGTTTGGTTTTGTTGCCATGCTCGGTACCATTGCCTTATCAGGTATGATTATGCGCAACTCAGTGATATTGGTGGATCAAATTGAAACCGATATTGCCATTGGACACACACCTTGGCAGGCTGTCATTGACGCTACTGTACGACGTTTTCGACCCATTATACTGACGGCTTTAGCGGCCGTGCTAGCCATGATCCCATTATCACGTAGCGTGTTCTTTGGACCCATGGCAGTGGCGATTATGGGTGGCTTAACCGTCGCAACAGTACTGACATTGTTATTCTTGCCAGCGCTCTACGCCGCCTGGTTCCGTGTCCGCAAAGAGTAAACTATAGGCAAGTGCACGCATTTTTGTTGCTGACACTTGCCGTGCCTATTGAGATGCTTGAAACTCTGCACTATGAATATATTGATTATTGGCCCAAGTTGGGTCGGCGACATGGTGATGGCGCAGACATTATTTATCTGTCTAAAGCAGCTGCACCCTGATTGCCACATTGATGTGTTAGCGCCGGACTGGAGTCGGCCTATCTTGCAACGTATGCCCGAAGTGCGCCAAGCACTCAGTTTTCCGCTGGGTCATGGTGTGCTGGATTTGGCTGCGCGGCGCACCATTGGTAAACAGCTAAAAGGTCAGTATGACCAAGCCATTTTATTGCCCAATTCACTCAAATCAGCACTGACACCCTTTTTTGCTGATATTCCAGTGCGTACCGGCTGGAAAGGCGAGATGCGCTATGGCTTGCTCAATGACTTGCGCGTACTGGATAAACAACGTTATCCGCTGATGATTGAGCGCTTTATGGCGTTGGCTTATCCGAAAGGTACCGAGCTGCCTAAACCCTATCCACGCCCCAGTTTGCAAATTGATAACGTCGAGCGCGAAAGTGCCTTAGTGGCGTTTGAGCTTAAGGTCGGCGATCGTCCAGTGCTGGCGCTGTGTCCGGGTGCCGAGTTTGGGGATTCTAAACGCTGGCCGGCTGCGTATTATGCGCAAGTGGCCGAAGCGAAAATCCGTGAAGGTTGGCAAGTGTGGATTTTTGGCTCAAAAAGCGATCATCCCGGTGGTGAAGAGATCCGTGATGCCCTGATTCCTGGCTTGCGCGAGGAAGTGTATAATCTGGCGGGTGAAACATCGCTGGCGCAGGCGATTGATTTGATGTCGTGCGCTACCGCTGTTGTGTCCAATGACTCAGGTTTAATGCATGTGGCTGCAGCGCTGAATCTGCCGTTGGTTGCCGTCTATGGTTCGACTTCGCCTGAGTTTACTCCGCCCTTAGCTGACCAAGTCGCTATTGTGCGTACCGGAATTGAATGCAGTCCATGTTTTGATCGCACCTGTCGTTTTGGTCATTACGATTGCTTACGCCTGCTCAAACCTGCGCTGGTGATTGATGCGTTAACTGATTTAGTGGGTACCCCTCTTTCGCTGCAAGAGTTCACAATCTAGTGCGTGTATTACTCATTAAAACCTCGTCCTTGGGCGATGTGATTCATACCTTGCCCGCGCTCACCGATGCGTTTCGGGCTAATCCAAAAATTCGTTTTGATTGGGTGGTGGAAGAAGGCTTTGCCGAGATTCCGCACTGGCATCCGGCTGTCGATCAAGTGATTCCGGTGGCGATTCGTCGTTGGCGTAAAAACCTGCTGCAAACCTGGCGCAAGGGTGAATGGCATGATTTTAAACAACGCGTGCATCAGCAAGATTATGATTTGATTATTGATGCGCAAGGTCTGTTAAAAAGCGCTTGGCTGACTCGTGGCTTTAAAGTGCCAGTGGCAGGCTTTAGTCGAAAAAGTGTTCGCGAGCCCATCGCCAGCTATTTCTATGATCGCCATATTACTGTTGGCCCAGGACTGCACGCAGTTGAGCGCATTCGCCAATTGTTTGCACAAGCCTTGGGTTATCAGTTGCCCAGTACTATGGGTGAGTACAGTTTGCATCGCGAGCGCTTAGCCTTGGGTGAGCAACAGCCGCCTTATGTGTTATTTCTGCATGGCACCACCTGGCCTAGCAAACACTGGCCACAAGCAGAATGGCGCGCCTTAGCTGAACAGCTGACCGCCGACCATATCGCTGTACGCATTCCTTGGGGGAACGATGTCGAAGAGGCGCGCGCCCATGCAATTGCTGAAGGTTTAGGCAATGTAGAGGTGTTGCCGCGTTTGAATCTAACCGGTGTGGCTGCACAGATTGCTGGCGCCCAAGCGTGCGTTGCGGTGGATACCGGCTTAGGTCATTTGGCGGCAGCTTTGGATGTGCCCTGCGTGTCTTTATATGGCCCAACCTTGCCAGGTAATGTTGGTGCTTATGGCCAAGGCCAAGTGCATCTGTGTGCTAAAGGCCCCAATGCAGGTTTAGGCGATCGTCATTTGGATTGTTTTGCCAGCCTGCATGCTGATCAAGTCTTGGCAGTGCTTAAGCCATTGTTGTTGTCAGAATCTGTAGTAGCAGAGCCGATCAGTTTTGAGTCGTCACTTGATCACAAGGACGCACCCGAATGCAGTTAGCATTTATTCTGTACAAGTACTTTCCGTTTGGTGGTTTGCAGCGCGATTTTATGCGTATCGCTCTGGAGTGCCAACAACGCGGTCATAGCATTCGAGTCTATACGCTAATTTGGGAAGGCGATATTCCCGATGGTTTTGATGTGCGTATTGGCCCGGTGAAAGCGTTTTCCAATCACCATCGCAATGAGAAGTTTCACCGTTGGCTGCAAGCTGATATGCAACAGCAGCCAGTGGATCGGGTGATTGGGTTTAACAAGATGTCAGGTCTGGATTTTTACTATGCAGCTGATGGTTGCTACGAAGACAAAGCACAGACCTTACGTAATCCGCTGTATCGCTACAGTAATCGCTATAAGTATTTTTCCGGTTATGAACGTGCAGTGTTTGCGCCGGAATCATCCACGCAGATTTTAATGATTTCCGAAGTACAGCAGCCGCTATTTATCAAACATTATCAAACCCAGGCTGAGCGCTTTCATCTGTTGCCGCCTGGGATTGCTAAAGACCGCAAAGCACCGAGTAATGCCGCCGAGATTCGTGCTGAATTTCGTGCTGAATTTAATCTAGGTGATGATCAGTATCTGTTGCTGCAAGTGGGTTCGGGTTTTAAAACCAAGGGACTTGATCGCACGCTGAAGGCTCTGGCCAGTTTGCCAAAAGAGCAGCGTGAGCGCACGCAGTTAATGGTGATTGGTCAGGATAATCCTAAGTCCTTTATTGTGCAGGCCGCAGCCTTAGGTGTCTCCAAGCAGGTCACCATATTTAAAGGCCGTAGTGATATTCCGCGTTTTTTACTCGGCGCTGATCTGTTGATGCACCCGGCGTATAATGAAAATACCGGCACCGTATTGCTGGAAGCATTGGTATCAGGTTTACCCATTATTGCGACCGAGATCTGTGGTTATGCACACTACATTGAAGACGCTGATTGCGGCCAAGTGATCCCCAACCCATTCCAGCAACAACAGCTGGACCAAGCGTTAAGTGCAATTTTAGCTGATGCATCTTTGCGTACACGCTGGTCTGCCAATGCACTGAAGTACGCGCAAACGGCTGATCTGTATTCCATGCCACAGCGCGCAGCCGATATTATTTTAGCGGAGTTACCATGAAGCTTAAGTTAGACGAACCCTTTGCTAGCCTTTGGGCAGGGCAAGATGCGTTTGTCGCTGTTGAGCAATTGCAAGGCGAGGTGTATCGCGAGTTGGAAGCACGGCGCACATTGCGTACTGAAGTCGCTGGGCGCGGTTATTTTGTTAAAATCCACCGTGGTATTGGCTGGGCAGAAATCTTTAAAAACTGGCTAACGGCGAAAGCTCCCGTACTGGGCGCTGAGCAAGAGCTGATCGCCATTGAACGGTTGCAAAAACACAATATCGCCACCATGACAGCGGTGGGTTTTGGTGCGCGTGGGCGTAATCCAGCGCAACAGCATTCGTTTATTATCACCGAAGAACTCGCGCCCACCACCAGTTTGGAAGATTACTCGATTAACTGGCAGACGCAGCCGCCTGCGCCAGATTTGAAGTGGGCATTGATTGATCGTGTCGCGCAAATGGTTGGCGGTATGCATCGCGCTGGTGTTAATCACCGTGATTGCTATATTTGCCATTTTCTATTGCATACTGACCAGCCGATTACTGCCGATGCATTTCGTTTGTCGGTGATTGATTTACACCGCGCACAAACTCGCCAAAGCATACCTAAGCGCTGGCGCGATAAAGATTTAGCGGCTCTGTATTTTTCTGCGTTGGATATTGGATTAACCGAACGGGATAAATTGCGTTTTTTACGTGAGTACTTCCAACAGCCGCTGCGTCATATTTTGCGTAATGAAGCACCATTACTCAGTTGGTTAGAAGCTAAAGCAGCCAAACTCTACGCGCGTAAAGAGCGCTATGGAGATGCGTTGTAATGTCTGATTGGCAGTTAGCAGCAGATTATCAAATGCTGCAGGCGGATTTTGGCAGCTTAGAAAATGTGTTTGCTCTGCAGGGGGAGCGCATCACCCATGACCCGTTATCTGAGCTGATTCGTGTCACTCGTGATGGCGTTGATTATTATGTAAAGCGCTACCGTAATAACGGTAAAGGTTTACGCAAATATGCGGCAAAGCCGCGGATTAAAGCTGAATGGCAAAATCTGAAACGCTTTGCTAAGTGGGGTATTCCAACCGCCAAGGTGATTGCCCAAGGTTTAGAGCGCCAAGCTGGTGCCTTTGTGCGCGGCGCAATGATTACCCGTGAAATCCCCAATAGCCGTGATTTAGCGGATTTAGCCG
>JAVETP010000016.1:0-49682 GCA_034006005.1 Pseudomonas sp. | reverse complement strand
TGCAAGATCGCGCATGGGTTCAGCAGATTAGCGCACAGGTTGCTCACGCCACACGCGTTATGCATCAGCATCACTTTACCCATAATGATTTAAAGTGGCGCAACCTACTGGTCAACGATCAAGCTCAAGTCTATTTAATTGACTGTCCCGCCGGTACCTTTTGGTGGGGGCCGCTGCTGCGCTATCGGATGATTAAAGATTTAGCCTGCTTGGACAAAGTCGGCAAATACCAACTCAGTAACACTCAGCGCCTGCGCTTTTATTTACAGTATTGCCAGCGTACGCGGCTTAATGCCCACGATAAAAAGCAAATCGCAAAAATAGTGCGGTTTTTTGAGGGGCGAGAATGAACGACTTTATCGATCCGGTTATTGCTGATCTGCTGAAGCAGCATCAACTCGATAGCTTTACTGCGTTGTGGGATTTAGAACTGGAAGCAGTTGATGAGCCCAATACTGAGCGTGGAGGCTGGAGTAGCGTGGCTAAGCTCACGCTGGATGAGCAGACGTTTTATTTAAAGCGTCAAATCAATCATCTAACACGTACGCTACAAAAACCTTTAGGTGAACCGACCTTTGCCCGCGAAATGCGCAATATTCAGCGTTATCAGCAACTGGGTGTTCCAGCCTTACGTGCGGCGTTTTTTGCTCAGCGTAAAGTCGCCGGTGAACAGCAGGCGATCTTAATGACCCACGGTTTAGAAGGTTGGCAAGATTTAGATTGTTGGCAGCAACAGTGGCTGACTTTAAGTGCTGAGCAGCAGCAGGGTATTATTCAGGCCTGCGCCAAGCTTGCTAAAACGCTGCATCAAGCCGGACAGATACATGGCTGTTTTTATCCTAAGCATATCTTTTTACAAAAGCAGGCCTCAGGTTTTACTGCGCAGCTGATTGATCTTGAGAAAACCCGCCCTTTGTTATTTGGCCGGCGTGATCGTATTAAAGATTTAGAACCGCTGTTTCGCCGTTCGCGTCATATTTGGGGGCGTGAGCAAGCGCAGTTGTTTTTACAAAGCTATCTGGATAAAGCAGAGGATATCCCCGCTTGGCTACAGCGCTTAGACGCACGCCGTAAGAATAAGGAGGCACGCTAATGCAATTAAGTCAGCTTAGCGGTCGTACGCCACAATTGCCGCTGACTTTAGAGTTAGCTAATGGCCAATCCTTAGTGATCGAGCAGTGGCTAAGAGTGCTACCTGGCCAACGCTATGTGGGTAAAGCTCAGTGGCAAGGTCGCAGTGTCTTGGCCAAGATTTTAGTCGGTAGTAAAGCCTCGCGCCAATTCGCCCGCGAATCTGCTGGCGCACAACTCCTCACTGAGCAGCAGATTACCAGTGCAGCTCTATTAGACGCTCAGCAGCAAAACGATGGCAGCGCCTATGTGTTGTTTGAGTTTATTGAGCATGCACAGAGTCTGGCTGAAGCTTGGCAAGCCTGCAGTGCCGATCAACCACTGAGTGAGCAGCAAACTCATGTGCTTGGTGGTGCGTTAAGTGCTGTGGCACAGATGCATTTACGGGGCTTATGGCAAAGCGATTTGCATCTGGACAATCTATTACAGCAGGGCGATCAGCTGTATGTCGTGGATGGCGGCGGCGTGCAAAGCGAGCAGGCCGGTCAGCCGTTGTCGCAAGAAAAAGTTATCGCTAATTTAGCTGTGTTTTTTGCTCAGCTACCCAGTGCTTTTGATAACCACCTCGAAGAGCTATTGATCCATTATCTGCTGGCCAATGGCGAACATGCGCTGCGTTTAGAAAAGCTGCAAAAGCAAATACTCAGTATTCGCCAATGGCGGGTGAAAGATTATTTAAACAAAGCGGGCCGTGAGTGCAGTTTATTTAGTGCCAAGATTAATTTATTTGGCTTACGAGTGGTCTGGCGCGCAGCGCAAGCCGAGATTGAGCCTTTACTGGCTGATCCAGATGCAGCGATTGCCATAGGACATATTTATAAAACCGGCGGCGCAGCAACAGTAGCGCGCATTGAGCACGGTCAACGCAGCCTAGTGGTTAAGCGCTATAACATTAAAAATATCGCGCACTGGTTGAAGCGTTTTTGGCGACCCAGTCGTGCTTGGCACAGCTGGCGCGAAGGACATAGACTGAGCGTGCTGGGTATTGCTACGCCGCAGCCATTAGCGGTACTAGAAAATCGATGGTGTGGATTACGTGGCAGTGCTTGGTTAATTAGTGAATATTGTGGCGAGCAGGATATAATCGACCGCTTGGCTGCCTACGAAGATGGCGCAGCTGTGCCAGAGGCTGAGATTGTCGCGTTAGTTGAATTGTTGAACGCGCTGATTCGTGAAAAAATCAGTCATGGTGATTTAAAAGGTCACAACATTTTATGGCATCAACAACGCTGCTATTTAATTGACTTAGATGCCATGCAGCAGCATCAGAGCATGCGCAGTTTTAGCCGCGCGTATTTAAAAGATCGTACCCGTTTATTACGCAATTGGCCGCACGATAGCCCATTGTATAGATTGCTTGATCAGCGTTTACCGCAGTTGCCCAGCAGCTGCCCCGAAGACTAAGAGGCAAAACCACTCATGGCACTGACTATTCTCGGCCTATCTGGCGCACTGAGCCACGACCCATCGGCAGCATTATATATTGATGGCAAGCTGATTGCCGCCGTTGAGGAAGAGCGTTTAGTACGCGACAAACATGCCAAAAATCGCATGCCTTATGAGTCTGCGAAGTTCTGCTTAGAACAAGCAGGCATTACTCCAGCCGATGTGGATGTGGTGACCATTCCCTTTGCGCCGATCAGCATCTTTGGTAAAGCCCGCTGGCATTACGCCAAGCGTTATTGGTATGCACCTGAGCGTGCGTTAGATGCTATTTTGATGGGTAACCGCCGTTACAAGCGTTACTACAGAAAAATTCAGTGGTGCTTAGTGCAACTGGGCTTTGACTTGAAAAAAGTTAAAATTGAGCCGGTTGAGCACCACTTAGCTCACGCTGCTAGTGCCTATTTATGCTCAGGCATTAAAGAAAAAACCGCCATTATGGGCATTGACGGTAAAGGCGAGTACGCCACCACCTTCTTTGGCTACGGTGAAAACGGCAAGATTCATAAAATCAAAGAATTTTACGATCCTGATTCATTGGGTGGCCTGTATGGCGCACTGACCGAGTTCCTTGGTTTTGAAATGCTGGATGGCGAATTTAAAGTCATGGGTATGGCGCCGTATGGCAATCCTGATTTATATGACCTATCGCGTTTAGCCAAGTTTGAAGATGGCGAGTTAGTGATTAACACTGAATATGTCAACGTGGTCGGCGTGCGTCGCTATAAAGAGAAGGGCAAAGGTTTTTACTTTTCGCCTAAATTGATTGAGTGGTTAGGTCCAAAGCGCGAAGGTGATATTGCGGACGATCCGTATATTCACTACGCCGCCAGCATTCAAGCGCTGTTTGAAAAACTTTCTTTAGAGATGATGGATTACTACCTCGGTGACATTCTAAAAGACACTGGCCGTCTTGCTTTTGCCGGTGGTAGTGCGCTGAACGTCAAACTGAACCAAAAAATCATTGCTCGTGATGATGTGAAAGAACTCTTTGTACAACCTGCTGCTGGTGATGCCGGAACTGCAGTGGGTGCAGCTGCGTATATTTCACAACAACGAGGCGTACCAGTAGAGAAGATGGAGCATGTCTATCTCGGCCCTGAGTACACTAACGAAGAAGTGATTGCCGCCTGTGCCAAACACTCTGGCAAGCCGCAGTGGCAGAAAATCGACAATGTACCTGAGCATATCGCCAAGATTATGGTCGATGGCAACCCTGTGGCGTGGTTCCAAGGCCGTATGGAATTTGGTCCGCGAGCATTAGGTGGTCGATCGATTATTGGTTGCCCAAGTATTCCACAAGTAGCGGATCGCATTAACGAGCAAATCAAGTTCCGCGAACGCTGGCGCCCATTCTGCCCGTCGATGCTGGATACTGTGGCAGAAAAAATGCTTAAAGTGGATCACCCATCGCCCTTTATGACCTTCACCTTTGAAGTCAGTGATGAGTGGAAAGCCCGCGTACCTGAAGTGGTGCACGAAGACGGCACCTCACGCGCACAAGTGTTGGAGCGTCAATACAACCCACGCTGGTATGACTTGATGCTGGAACTAGAGAAGCTCACCGGTAATGGCGTGTCGTTGAATACATCACTGAACCGTCGTGGTGAAGCCATGGTGTGCTCACCCAAAGATGCGCTGGATATGTTCTATGGTTCGGACCTGCAGTATCTGATTATGGAAGATATTTTGGTGGTGAAGGCCCAAGAAGAGCAGGTCGATGTCAGCAACTAAGGTTGGTGAAACCGCTGCAGAGCAATGGGTTCTGCAGTTCAGCCACGGCTATGACGGGCCTTTTATGGATTGCGCGCGTCAGTATGCTGCGCTGTTTAAAGACACTGAGTACAAAGTCTGTACCGTGTATTTAACCGGCAAGCCCAACGATGAAGTTGCCCAGGGCAGTGCTTCTGATGAGGTGATCTTTTTAGATTACAGCAGTAAGCAAGTCCGTGGACTTAAGTTGGCTGCGATTAAAGACTTTAAAAAAATTGTCGCCAGTCGCAACTTTACTCTATGCATCGCACACCGTTTTAAACCGATTTATATCGCCTTATTGGGCTCGAAACTGCCAGTCATAGGTGTGCATCACGCCTTTGGTGACTATAAACGTCGCTCAAGACAGTGGCTGGCCAATCACTTCCGTGATCGTCTGCGCTTGCTTGGCGTATCCAATGCGGTACGTGATGATATGCGCGCCTGCTTACCAAAGTTTAAGGCAGAGCATATAGCAACACTCTATAACCGCATCGATGTGGCAGCGGTACAAGCAGAGCAAGTCAGCCGTGAAGCCGCGCGCGCGTTTCTTGACTTACCTTTGGATGCTTGGATTGTTGGCAACGTGGGGCGCTTACATCCTGATAAAGACCAAACCACTCTCATTAAAGGCTTTGCCCAGGCACTGCCCGATCTGCCAGCAGGCAGTTTGCTCGCCATTATGGGCAGTGGTCGTTTAGAGCAGCAACTCAAGCAGCTTGCTATTGATCTTGGTGTGGCTGATAGCGTGCGTTTTCTTGGTCAAGTGCCGAACGGGCGACGTTACTTTAAAGCCTTTGATTTGTTTGCGTTGACTTCAGACCATGAGCCGTTTGGTATGGTATTGCTTGAAGCAATGGCGGCGGGTGTGGCAGTTATTGCTACCAATTGTGGCGGGGCAAAAGAGGTGGTAAGTGATCCTGAGTATTTATTTGAGCTGGGTGATGTTAAAGGATTAGCGAATTTAATGACTCTAATAAGCCAGCAAAACGATATAAAGGTATTTGATTTAAGCGAGTTTTCTGATGTCAGTGCAACGAGTCAATACACAGCACTCGAGGCTGTGTTTTTTGATTAGTTTTGTGAGTCAGACATTTCGATTACTCGTTAAGACTTTTGCTTGTTTTAAAAAAAATCTAGCTGCTGCAAATCTGGATATAAAATTCACCGCTAAAGATATTTCCAAAAAAACACATATTCTTATGGAGGAGAATAGTTCTCTAGGCAGAATAGAAGCCGCTTCTGTAACACTTAAAATTGGCGCCTATAGTTTTTTTAGGAGCGGAATAGTTTCTTCAGATCTGAGCATTGGGCGATTTTGCTCACTAGGTGAAAATATTCATATTGGGGTGAATGCGCATGCACATCCAACAGATTGGGTCAGTAGCAGCCCTTTTCAGTATGATCAGTCATTTAAAAATACACCCGTACGGCTTTCTTATACAGTCAATAAGAGTAAAACATCTATTGGCAATGATGTATGGATTGGCGAGGGTGTTTTGATTATGGAAGGCGTCACGATTGGTGATGGCGCTATCGTTGCAGCGAGGGCAGTGGTTAGCCAAGATGTTAAGCCATACACTATTGTTGGTGGTATTCCTGCTCGAGTTATCAGGGAACGCTTTCCTGAGTTATTGGCACAAGAGTTACTCGATACCCAATGGTGGAATTATTCTTTAGACGCTATGGTCGACTTGAGCTTTGATAAGCCACAGGATTTCGTTACACACTTTAATCTAAGTGAAATAAGAGAAACTAATTATAAAATTTACTCTGTAGTTAGGAATAAAAGGAATTTAAAAATAAGAGAGTCAGTATGAGTGAACATAAGACATTACCTACGATAGCTATACTGATGCCCTATTTCGGCAAGTGGCCTTTTTGGATTGAGCTATTTATAGAAAGCTGTAGAAAAAACCCAACGATTGATTGGTTTTTTTTCAGTGATTGCGGGGCTTTAGAAAGCTTTCCTGAAAACGTAAAATATCAAGAAATGAGTTTTGATCAGTACAAAGTATTGGTTTCCTCTAAGCTCTCAATACATTTTGACCCTGATAACGCCTATAAGATATGTGATATTCGACCAGCGTTTGGGTTGATTCATCAGGAGTTAATAGGCCGCTATGACTTTTGGGGGATTGGTGACTTAGATTTGGTTTATGGTGATTTACGCACTCTCTATACTCAAGAATATTTAAGTAAGTTTGATATATATTCTAATCATGCAACTCGAATTTCTGGACATCTGTGTCTTTTTAGAAACACTGAAAAAATGCGGCAGGTGTTTAAGAAAATACCCAACTGGCAAGAAAAATTTTCTAATCCCTTGCACTTAGCTATTGATGAAAGAGCCTTTAGTAAGCTTTTTGTTAAGCATAAAAATTTTCCAGAAAAAACACGCTATCTATTGAGAAATATCTATCCACTTTCACGCAAAGGGTGCTTTGTAGAAAGCTATACAACTCCCAATGGCTGTATTGCTTGGAAAGATGGCAGCTATGATTTTCCAAAAAAATGGTTTTGGAAAAACGGCGTCATTAGTAATGATTTAGATAAAGACTCCTATTATCCATATTTTCATTTTGCGATCTGGAAGAAAAATGACTGGCTCAACCACAAGTCTATTCAGTTAGAAAATATTAATTTAGGGTGTTGTTATGAGATTTCTGCTGAGGGTATTAAAGCGGTGATGAACTGTGAATAAAATTAAAGTTCTACAATTGCACCCTAAATATAATATTAAGAAAACTGATATTTCTGATTTGGGTGAGCAGATATTCAAAGCGCTACCTGATGATAGGTTTACCACGGTCAATGGTTTTTTTGCAGGACGGCCTACAGAGGATGAACCTATCAGCTGTGCAGACCAGTCCATCTATTTTGACTTTACCGATAAACAACTTAAAGGTTTAAGAATAACGGCCTTGTGGACGCTGTATAAGTACCTGAAAAAAGAACAGTTTGATGTGGTGATTTGTAATCGATATAAGCCGGTTAATATGCTGTTAACCTTGTCACGTTTTTTGAATATTCCGTTATGTATTGGTATTGCGCACGGATTTGGTGACTATGATCGAGCGTACAGGCGTAAACAAGTTAAAAAAAGAATCAATAAAAACTGGAAGTTTGTCGGTGTCTCGCCAGCAGTAAAAGATTATTTGCTAGGCTTGAAATCAGGCTTTACAGAAAAAAATACAGTATCGATTACCAATGCAATTGATACTGAAAAAGCTAAAGAGATCATCCTTGATAAGTCCACCGCTCGAGCGGAGCTGGCACTTGATCAATCTATTGAGATTATTGGTGCGCTAGGGCGTCTAGTACCGTTAAAAGGCCATGCCAACCTCATAAAAGCTTTTGCAGCGATTAGCATGGATTACCCTAATGCACATTTAGCCATTATTGGCGATGGGCGTGAAAAAAATAATCTGCATAATTTGATTTTAGAGTTGAATCTTGCGGGACGGGTACACTTATTAGGCTTTCAGCCTGATGCAATACGTTTAGCAAAAGCTTTTGATATTTGGGTGATGCCTTCTTTTAAAGAGGGCTTGGGCTTAGCTTTACTTGAAGGTATGTGTGCAAAGCTGCCTATTATTGCCTCTGATGTTCCAGCCATGCTGCCTTTGATTAAGGGAGCGGGCGGTCTTGTTATTGATCCGCATAATATTAAAGATATAGCAGATGCACTTAGAGACTATTTAGATAAAAGTGCCCAGGACCGGGTAGAGTTAGGCGAGAATGCTTATAAGTATCTTGTCAATAATCATAGTATAAAAGAGTTTAAGATAAAGTACCTTGAGCTTATAGAGAATGGATTGAAAAATAATGAGTGATAACAACCCTTTGGTTTCAGTTATAGTGTCTTGTTACAATCATGAGAAGTATATTGAAGAATGTATACTTAGTATTTTAAATCAAGATTATAAGAATATAGAACTATTGGTGGTGGATGATGGCTCGAGCGATACAAGCGTTGATATTATAAATCGCTTAAAAGAAAAGTACGGTTTTTATTTCTTAGCACAAAAAAATAAAGGCCTGACTAAAACTTTAAATGAGACGATCGCTAAATCAACAGGAGAGTATATTATTCCTTTTGGTTCAGATGACGTTATGCTCCCGCATCGAGTCTCAGCGCAAATTGAATATATTACAGATAAACCTGAAGTAGGGATTTGCGGAGGGAATATTGAGCTGATTGATTCTGATGGCGTGTTATATCCAGAAAAAAGGCAAAGTAGAGATACGCCTTTCCGTCGTATGAATTTTGAAGATGTCTTTTTAGAAAGAAAACCTTATGTGCCTGCAACAACGCTACTTATTCGAAGAGAAGCGCTAGAAAAAGTAGGTGGCTTTGATGAGGATAATCGCTTAGAAGACCTTATGATTGAGCTTAAAATAACTCGAGCAGGGTATTATATTGACTGCCTTCCCGTTGTACTCGCTCAGTATCGAAAGCACGCTACCAATACCTATAAAAACCATAAGTTTATGATCAGCAGCATACTCGATACTTATGCACGATTTTCTGATCACCCAGAGTATGAGTTTGTTAAGTATAAGTTTTTAAACTCTATGTTTTTAAAAGTAGCGAATAGAGATCGAAAACTGGCCAGGTCGTTATTGAAAGATATTCCATTTGCAAGATGGAATAAGAAAACGTGGAGAGGCTTGCTGCGTTTGTATTTTTATCCTCTAGAAAAGTGAATATTTTGTATGGGTCTTTTAAAGTATCTTTCTAATAAAAAAGAAAAAAAGAGAATTAAGGCTTTACCTAAGCTAGAGCGAGGCGCTGCAAAATTTAAAAATAAATATCCAAGCTATGAAATGGGTCGTGGAAGTTATGGTATTCCATTAGTGCATGACTGGAAGGAAGGCTCAACTTTAAAAATAGGCTCCTTTTGCTCAATTGCTGAAGATGTGAATATTTTTTTAGGTGGGCACCATCGTTCGGATTGGATTACAACCTTTCCTTTCCCTGCTTTTGTTAAGTCAGCAGAAGATATTGAAGGTTATGCTTTTAGTCGTGGGGATGTGGTCATTGGCCATGATGTGTGGCTGTGTACTGGTGTTGTTATTTTATCAGGTGTAAGTATAGGTCACGGTGCGGTTGTGGCTGCGGGCGCTGTTGTGACTCAGGATGTAGAGCCTTATTCTATTGTGGCAGGTAATCCAGCACGTTGTGTACGCTATAGGTTTACAGAGACTGAACGCCAAGCACTGCTGAGATTAGCATGGTGGAGTTGGCCAGAGGAATTGATTGAGCAAGCAATTCCTCTGCTTTGCAGCGGTGATATTGATGGACTATTTAAGTACGCTCAGCAACAGACTCTTTAGTTTTTAAAGTTTTATGTGTTAATAAAGCGGATACAAAAGCCAGCGGAATCCACGTAATAAACCAGTGCTCTTTAGGCCTTGGCAGTAGCCCACCACCCTCTGTCATTCCTGCCGCTATGCCGTAAACAAGTAGTGCACTGGCAACTATAAATAAAGTATCTGCTTTGTTTTTCCAGCATACCCACAGTGCATACGTATGCATAAGGCACCACAGGCTAAAACCAATAATACCGGTGAAGTAGAGAATGCTTAAGTGTATATTGTGAGGCTCTCGAAAGGTTGTGTCTACAGATGCTATATAGAAACCTGCATTCGAATCGAATCCATAGCCAAGAATGGGTTGAGATAAAATTTTATCTATAGCGATAGACCAGAGTTCTGGTCTATAAGAAAAGCCTCGATTAAGAATTGCTTCTGGATACAGTAAATATATTGCTATAGCTGTTATGGCGGAAAAGATAATAATTAATATTGATTTTTTATTGTTGAGTATAAATGCGGCCCATATAGAGGTTGTAAGTAGTGCAAGTAAAGATGTTCTTGATCCTGTTGCGACTATTATTATAGTTAATATAATTCCTAAAGTAAGGTAGATACTTTTAATTTTTATTTCTGTTTTTTTAGCCATTGTAGATATGGCCAAAAATAATACTGCGAAAAAGCCGAATATGTGTGAGCTCAGTAGTGGATTACTTAAAGCCCCAGTCCCAATAAGTCGTGATTCTGGTTGATAGTTTACTATAAATAAATATAAGCTATAGGTTGATACCGTAGTCACGGTGAGACCTGCCAGAATAAATATTATTAGTATGTACTCTGGTTTTTTATTTGCAATTATTGAAAATGCAATAAATAATGAAAGTGTATATATAGATCTTTTTATTGGATCTAGTATCGGCGCGTTTGTATCACTCCAAAGTATAGTCAGAGATGACCATATAGAAAACACAATAAATACTTTTGTTATATTTGATAGGTTCTCGTTGATAGATCGAGGGTTAATAGCAGACTTTAAAATCACTGGTGCTAATATTAATGTATAAAAAAAAGTGTGATAGTTTGATACTGTTTGTAATATAGGTAAGCCGGCTATGATAAAAAAAACGCCAAGAAACAATGGCTTGCTAAACCAGTTCTGCAGAGTATTTTTTTTAAAATCAATTGGCATTATGATTTCCATTTTTTATCGATTAAGATTTTACTCTGTTAGGTTTTTATGAGAATTATGCTTGGTTATTGTAATGCTTTGTATGATTTTAATCATCTGGTTTTTAGTGTTTTTCTATTAGGCATAAAATTTTATTTATGACTTTGAGTCGTATTTTAAGCTAAAAAAGCTACTCATGACCTGGTTTATCCTTTAGTATGTTGATTTTTAGCTTGACAACCTTTGATGTATATATTTAATTCGTGGGTGAATTGTATTTTTTGTAAGTAGCCGCAACTGTTAACTACAAATCAGATAATAATTACTGTTTTTATAGATTTTAAAATGTTTGGGGAAAACATGAGCGCTACTTCTTTTAGAGCAGAAATAAATGGACTTCGCGCTATTGCAGTCGTTTCTGTTGTTTTATTTCATTTTGGTATTGCTGGATTCTCCGGTGGATTTGTCGGGGTTGATATATTTTTTGTTATTTCAGGCTTCTTAATGACATCAATTGTTATTAGAGGCATTGATAAAAATAACTTTAGCTTTGTCAGTTTTTATTTAGCAAGAGCTCGGCGAATTATTCCTGCTTTGTTTTTTCTAGCTATAGTGCTGTTGATTATTGGTTGGTTCTATCTTTCTCCTGATGACTATTTAAATCTTGCTAAAGAAGTGGATAGGTCATTACTATTTTTATCAAATAATTATTTTTTTAAAAATTCAGGTTATTTTGATCCGGACTCCCATGAACGCTTATTACTGCATACATGGTCATTATCCGTTGAATGGCAGTTTTATATTTTATATCCGATTTTATTGTTTTTTATTTCTAAATTCAGTATAAAAACAATACCTAAAGTTACCTTGTTTTTGTTTTTAGTTTCATTCTTTTATTCGGTTTATAAAAGCTATTCTGATCCGAGTTATGCGTTTTATATGCTGCCTTCTAGGGCATGGGAGATGTTTTTAGGTGGGCTTGTTTATTATGCGGTGACCTATGATCGTTATACGATCAGGAAAGACTGGTGTGGTTATTTAGGGATTTCTTTTGTTGTCGTTTCTATATTTATTTATAGTCCTGCTACTGTTTGGCCAGGTTTTGCAGCACTTTTACCCACTCTAGGTACCGCATTAATTATTTATTCAGGTAAAGACTCATTTATTACCAATAACGCTATTTCTCAGAGATTGGGAGATTGGTCCTATTCAATATATCTTTGGCATTGGCCGTTAGCTGTTTCTATCTTGCTATTTGATATTGAGCAGTCAGTTATCGTCAGTGTAGTGCTGATATCATTCTCTATTCTTTTAGGCGCTCTATCTTATTTTTATATTGAAAATCCTAGCAGAAAGTTTTTAACCTCTAATAATCGCCTCTTTGTATCTTTATTAATATTGGTGCCTCTTGTTGCTGTTTTATTAGTGGCAAAAAATATTAGGAATAATAAGGGTATTATTGATAGATTGCCTGACGATGTTTTTACAGTTTTTGATCAAGCTAATAATAAGTTTCATGAGATGAAAAGATGCCAAAGTGATAGAGATCAGCATGACTGTATATATGGTGAAGGTGAGTTAGGTGCTATTGTTATTGGCGATAGCCATGCTATGGCTATTATAGGAAGTGTTGCCCATACTTTAGATAATTATAAGGTCTTAGACTGGACGCAAAGTGGATGCCCGACCATTAGTGATATTCAGGCGAAAGGCAAAGACTCATCGAGATGCCATGGATTTTTAACACCAAGATTAAATAAGGTGTCTGAGTATCCAGATATTCCCATTTTAGTCGCTAATAGGTTTTCAGCTCACTTTTTAGGTCCGAATGAAAAAGCTGGACGTTATGAAGAGCCAGTGCTGTATTTAACTCAGCCTTATAATACATTTTCAGATATGTATCGTGATGAGATGTATAATGGTTATATTGAAACCTTATGTTCATTGGCAGAAAGCCATGCGGTGTATGTATTAAAGCCCACACCTGAATTTAAATTAAATATACCTAATATAATGGGACGCTCTCTTCTTCTTAATGGTGAGCAAAAGAGAATTTCTGTGAGTTTGTCTGAATATAAAGAAAGGAATCAAGTGACCCTGCGCCTCTTGGAGCAAGTGGCGAGTCAATGCAATGTCACTTTATTAGATCCGATACCTTATCTATGTGATGGTGAGCGTTGTTACGGTGATCTTGATGGTCTGCCTCTATTCTATGATGATGATCATTTGAATATGCGTGGTGCGGATTTGCTGAAACCACTGTTTGAGAAAGTGTTGCTCAATAAATAATGATGAGTGACTCAAGTGAGCTCGATAATCTGAGTAGGCTAAGCACAAGCCTAGTTCTGGTCTAGGCATTGCCTATTTTAAAATTGCACTCAACCACGCTTTATCTCCAGCATCTCTTGTCATATGTACAAAGTTTCTTGCCCTTTGCCCCTTGCTCAGCGGGCGGCTTTGTATTTTTAGATCGGAGATATCGATTAGGCCGATTTCACCTTCAGGTGTGAGCAACACATTGCCCAAGTGGATGGAGCGAAAGAACACACCTAGGTCGTGGATATGCTCGACAAACTGAGCAAAGCGTTCCAGTAGATCATCAGGGTAGGCCGCTGTGCTAGTGTGTATGTCGCGCAAGGTTGTACCGGGTAGCGGATGATAGTGCACTGCATCGCGTTCAATACTGGGAATGCGATAGACCTGAATAATCTTCGGGCAAGGGATGCCCAATTCTTCCAGTTTTTTTGCATTATCGGCAAAACGCTGTGCATAGGGCCAGATTGCAGCTGAAGTAATTAAGCGCTTGCGGCGAAACAGTTTTAAAAACGTGCCGTCTTGCAGAATCATTACTTTATCGCCAAAACCGTCTTGCTCAATCACTTTGCAGTTTTCGCGCAGGGCTAAATAGTCATTATGGTCGAGCTTTTGCATGCAATGGCCTTAAATAGTGGATGCGCGCATCTTACCTGAAAGGTGATTATTGGGCATCTTTGAGTGCGTGCAACATCAGGCTGAGTTCAGTTATCCAATCACTTTGCGCAATATTGAGTTGCTGGTTGATTTTGCTATTGTCCAAGACCGAGTAGGCGGGGCGTTGTGCGGGTGTTGGATAGTCAATTGTTTTTATCGGGCTCAAGGTTGGCGCTTTTTCAATGAGTTGCAGTGCTGAGGCTTGTTTAAAAATCTCGCTAGCAAAGTCGTACCAGCTGCAAGTTGGTGCGCCACTGAAATGGTAAGTACCCCAAACACTGTTGCCGGTGTTTTTATACTGCTCGGCAATCTGCCAGAGAGCTTGCGCGATACTGCGTGCTGAAGTGGGGCCGCCGACTTGATCGGCAACAATGCTCAGAGCATCGCGTTCTTGACCCAGACGTAACATGGTTTTGACAAAGTTATTGCCGTGCAGACCAAACACCCAGCTGGTGCGCAAGATAATGTGCTGTTTGCAGAGTGCATGAATGGCTTGTTCGCCACGCCATTTAGTTGTGCCGTATACGCTGTTGGGTGCAGGTGTATCCTGCTCTGTATAAGGCTGTGTATGATTGCCGGAAAAAACGTAGTCTGTGGAAATATGCAGCAGTGGGCAATTCAATTGTTGTGCCGCTTTAGCTAGATTTTCAGCGCCCAGATGATTGACTGCATCAGCACGCTGGCTATCGCTCTCGGCCTTATCTACTGCAGTATAAGCGGCGGCGTTAATAATCAATTCTGGCTGTAATGATTGGGTTGCGGTTATAACTTGTTGTAAGTCACTGATATCAAGTTCGTGGGAGCCCAAGCCATGCACTTGCCAGTCTTTGGGTGCGCAAAGCATCAACTCCTTGCCCACTTGTCCTAGTGCTCCAGTGATTAAAACCCGCATAGGTTATCTAGCCTCGTTAAAAATAGTGTGAGTACGGCGTACTCAAATTAGCCAATAAAAGATAAGTTAGTTTAGCAGAGAGCCGCGCTAGCTGGTTAGCTTCCTCGCCTTGCAGATAAAGCCCAGCAGCGGGCTGTGTTAGAATTACTTTTTTATTTTACAGCAGTGGAGCCACTGGGATTATGTTTAGCTATTTTCGTCTGTACCGTGAGCGTGGCTGGCATCCCATCAGTGCTGAGGAATATCGCGCCGCCTGGTTGCGTTGGGGCGGTAGTGTGGCGACGCACCCTGATGTGGTGGAACGCTTAGCGAATTTGGCGGGGATAGCCGTACGTTATCTGGGTTGTTCTGATAATGGCGAATTACAGGCCGCAGTACCCACCTGGGGGCGGCATCTAGCCTTGGCTAAAGATGTGCTTAAGCAACAGAAAAAGCGTGGTGTATTTGATTTAGGTAATGCTGAAATTATTCTTCCGCAAGCGCCTGATGCAGTGATTGCTGTGCGCCATAAAGCGCAGTATGTATCTGAATTGCATGCGCAGCGTATCTCCACGCTACAAGAGCAGAAAGAAGGCTTAGCCTTGGCCCGTGAGCCTGAGCAGTACAGTAAAAAATTTCGTTATAACCAACGTCGTGAGCAGCGTTTATTAGAAGAGCAAGGTGGCGTGATTATTCCCGTGGATACGCTATCGGCTGCTGAGCAAGCACGCATTTATACTCAATTATTTGAGAAACGCTGGGGCTTTGCTGTGCCGGGTAAAGATTACTTGGCGGATGTGTTTGGCTTGATGCGCGAGTTTATGACCGGCAGTTTTATTACCGTCAATGATGCGCCGGTGGCGTTTCAAGTCTTGTATCGCGTTGAAGCACCTGAGTGGATCAGTCTTGAATATATTAATGGTGGCGTGGATACCGACTACAATTCACTGAGCCCTGGCAGTGTGCTCAGTTTTGTAAATACACAAAACGAATGGCAGCATGCGCGCGAGCTTAAGAAGCCATTGCGTTATTCATTTGGTCGTGCGGATCGTGAATATAAAGACCGTTGGTGCAATCGAGTTGCTGTCTATAAGGTGTCCTAATGTCCGTACGTAAACAGCAATTACTCAAACAACATCGGCGCACTAAGCGTATTGCCATGCTGGTGATACTGGCAGGGCTAGTTATCCTTGGCTTGATTGCACCGCTGTGGGCACTACCGCTGGCACTGGTATTGCTGTGGCTGGTGCATGAAGCGTGGTTTGCCGATCATTTGTTCTATTCCCCGCAAGATGATTATCAATACCGTTTTCCAGAATCGGTTCAGCCCATTAAGGTGACGATGCGAAAGGGTCGTTGGCAATTGGCTGCCGAATTATTACCACAAGCGCAGCAGGCAACAGTAATTGCTAAGGTGCAAATTCACAGTACTTGGCTTGGCCGTTGCTTTGATCCAAGTATCTGCGTGGGTGATGATCAGCAAACCTTTGAGCGCGGTGCACACGGGCTGCGTTACCTGAATTTAACCGGGCAAACTGAAGCTTTAGTGGCTGAGGGGCTGATAGTACGTGGGCGCTTTTGTAGTATTGCGCCAGATATCGAGCTGTATGTGTTTACCCAGCCCAGCCCTGTTACAGAAAATATTATGATTCTTGCCCCGCATGCAGATGATGCTGAGTTAGCTGCATTTGGACTGTATAGCAGTACTGAAAATGTCAGCATTGTTACGCTGACTCAAGGTGAAATCGAAGCTGAATATTATCAAGGCTTAGGCTTAGCGCAACAACAGGCCGCGCAGTTAAAAGGGCGTTTGCGTACTTGGGATAGTATAGCGATTGCGTTGTGGGGCGGTGTGCCGCAAGCCAACTGTGTGCAACTGGGTTATTACTGCATGCAATTGCCCAATATGGCGCAGCAGCCGGAGATACCTTTTGCGTCTAAGCAGTCAGGTGAATCCGATATCCGCAGTGCGCGTCAGCATAACGCTATCGCGTTACCGGCTGATACTAATGGCTTGCCCACGTGGCAGAATCTGCTTGCCGATTTGGCGGGATGTTTAATGCACTTTAAGCCGGACGTGGTGGTGATGCCGCATCCGGAAATTGACCCCCATGCTGATCATATTGCCACCACGCAAGCGTTTTTTCAGGCGCTGGAGCAGAGTGACTGGCGGCCGAAGCGTTTATTCTTGTATGCCAACCATTTGCACGACAATGATCGTTGGCCGATGGGCAATGCCAATACCGGTGTGGCACTGCCGCCAGCGATGCTGGAGCTACCGGCTGATCAGTTGTTTAGCTATGTGCTGAGCGCTGAGCAGCAGTTGGATAAAGCTATGGCGTTGTTAATGCAGCATGATTTACAGCCACCACAGCCGTTTAAAAAGCGTGTGCGCCGAATCATTCAGCAGGTGCTGACTGGACGACGTTGGCCGAAGACAGGTGAGAGTGAGTTTTTACGTAAAGCGGTGCGCAAGCATGAGTTGTTTTGGGTGCGTGAGTTGTAAGCCAGCACTCGTCGATGGGTGATGCTACTTACAACGCACTGAGCGCCTGCTGCAGTAGCTGACCGTCAAAGCTCAATTGATCGAGCCAGTACACTTGGTGGGCTAAGACAATCAGCCAGAACACCGCTTGGTATGATTTTTTTTGGGTTTTATGGCGGAGCAGTTGTTGCGCTAATAATGCGCCGGGCCAGCCGCCGAGCAATTCAACCGTATGCAGTTGTTTTTCTGGGGTACGCCATTGTCCATTTTTTGCGTTTTTCTTGTCGTGCCAGTATTGCAAAATACTCAATAGGCTCATGCTTATATACAGTAGCAACGGCCACCACACTGCGCTGTGTTGAAAGTATTGCCATGCACCCATCGCTGGAATGGCGCAAGCAGTCACCAATATAGAAAGTGAGCGTTTTAGAGTATGAGCCGTCAGCGGGCGTTGCCTATGTTGCGAGTTATGAGTCTGTTTGGCTGGGGCAGTTTGAGCCCCTGCGCTACGCATCGATTCAGCACGTAAGCGACCTTTTTCATCGGTGCCCGCGACAAATAAAACAGCTTCACCCTGTTGTGGGCGCTCACCCTGCACACTGGAGATATGGATAAAATAATCACGGTTATCCGCACGAATAAAGCCAAAGCCTTTGTCGTCATTCCAACTGCGTAATACGCCTTGCTGTTCCATCTTCGCCGCCTTAGTCCACTACGCCAGTGACACGTACACGACGACTGACTGCGGGTGCGGCAGCTTCTGCTTTGCTAGCGATATGTTCGGTGTAGTACTGATCGATCCAGTTTTTTAAGGCAATCAGTAAGCCTAAAACCAAGAAGGCGCCGGGCGGTAAAATAGCCAGTAAAAAACCTTTATAGTCTTCAAACACTACGACTTGCCAATGCTCAGCGATGCTGCCAAACAATAGATGCATATTGGTAAACAGCATACCGGTACCGAGTAACTCGCGCGTTGCACCGATCATCACCAGTACTAAACCAAAGCCAACACCCATCATTAAGCCATCGTAGCTTGAACGCAGCATGGAGTTTTTTGCCGCGAAGGCTTCAGCCCGTCCGAGAATGACGCAGTTGGTGGTAATCAGCGGAATAAAAATCCCCAGAATCTGAAACAGCTCGTAGGTGAAGGCTTGCATCAGTAATTCAATACAGGTGGTCAGTGCGGCAATAATCATTACAAAGGCGGGTAAACGCACGGCATTGGTCACCGCATTACGGATTAACGATACTGCTGCGTTGGAGCAAATCAGTACCAGAGCTGTGGCAATGGCTAAGCCTAGGGCGTTCACCGTTGAGTTACTGGTGCCCAGCAAAGGGCACAAACCGAGTAACTGCACTAAGCCTGGGTTGTTTTTCCACAGGCCATTGATGGTGATTTCGCGAAATGACGGATTCATGGTTGCGTCTCCGTTGTGGGTAATTGGGCAAAAAGTTCAGCGTGATTATGGTCAAAATACTGCAGTGCTTTATGTACCGCAGTCACGACAGCGCGCGGAGTAATAGTGGCACCAGCAAACTGATCAAAGTCGCCATGGTCTTTTTTCACTGCCCAACCGCGCTCGTTTGGATTATTTAAACTTTTACCATTAAAACTGGTAATCCATGTGCTTTTTGCCAGATCAATGGCGTCGCCTAAACCGGGGGTTTCTTTATGCTGAATCACGCGTACACCGCTGAGGGTGCCATTGGCCATAATGCCAATCAGCAGGCTGATGGTGCCGCTATAACCGTCGGGTGCATTGGCTTGCAGAATCACGGCGGCGGGTTGTCCATCAACGCTGGCTATATAAGCAGGCGTATCTTTACGATGACCGAGTAAGGATTCATTTAAGTAAACAACGCTATCGAGCAGCGCATTATCGTAACTGTGTGCGGGTAAGATTTCGCCCAGAGCACGAATTTGTGCCGCGCGCTCCGCTTCAGCAATACGTGATTCGGTGGATTGTTGGGTGATCGCCACGACGGCTACTGTGACCGCAGCAAATAGTGCTAACACTAAGCTATTTTTAACCATGGAACGAGTGATTTCTGGCAGCATTATTATTCTCCCGCCTTAAAGCCGCGCTTGGCGGTTTTATGACCATAAGTGCGTGGACGGGTGAAGTAGTCGATGGTCGGTGCACAGAGATTCATCAGTAATACGGCAAAAGCGACGCCATCTGGATAACCGCCCCAAGCACGAATGACATAGATCAGTACACCGACGCCAGCGCCAAAGATCAAGCGTCCTTGCACGCTAGTGGCGCTGCTAACTGGGTCGGTGACAATAAAGAAAGCACCGAGCATTGTGGCGCCGCTTAGTAGATGAAAGAGTGGCGAGCCATGTGAGTCTGAGCCGCTGCCGTTCCAAAAGACAATGCTCATAACAAATAGCGCGGCAAGCATGCCCATCGGCGCATGCCAGCTAAAGAGTTTTTTGCGCAGTAGAAATAGGCCACCGAGTAAAAAAGCCAGATTCACCCACTCGCTGCTGTAACCAGCGAAGACGCCAAAGGCGCTGTTATCGCGCCAAAGTTCTTCTAGAGTGAGGCTGTTATTGGTCTTAATAACATCCAGCACCGTGGCTTGGCTCCAGGCATCGGGAAAGGCTTGGCCGAAAAATACATGTTGCAAGCCTGCCATAGCATCGATGCTATGTGCACTAGGCCAAAGGGTCATATCCACCGGAAAGGAGACTAGCACCACAACATAACCGAGCATGGCAGGGTTAAATGGATTTTGGCCCAGCCCACCAAACAGTTGTTTACCAAATACCACTGCAAAGCCTGTGGCCACAGCGATTAACCACCAAGGTGAGTAGGGCGGTAAAGCCAACGCCAATAGCAGGCCAGTGACTAACACGCTGCCGTCTTTTAGAAAGAAGGCTAGCGGACGTTTGCGCAGAGCAAGGATGGCGGCTTCAAACAGCAGAGCAAAGCCGCAGGCTAAGGCAATATTTAGCAGCGGGCCGATGCCGAAAAAATAGCTCAGCGCCAAAATACTAGGCAGCGTTGCGGCGATCACCAACAGCATCACGCGCTGAGTGCGGTTAGCACCGGTAGCGTGCGGTGAGGTTATGCGGGGCAGAGTCATCGGTGCTCCAAATGTGTTGCACAAGCAGGGCGTTTTAAGGCGCCTGCTTAGGATTGATTAAGTTCAGCTAAGTTGTGCTCAGCTTGAGTCAGTTCGGCTTGCAGCACTGCTAATGTGTCGGCATCCGCTTCGTTGCGTTCAGCTTTACGCAGTGCTGCACGTTTCATTGCCATTTCAATTTTGGCCTTTTTTAAGGCTTGTTCGGCAGCGCTGAGCTCAGGCTTCGCTGGTTTTTCAGTGGCAGCAGGCGCATCTGTGGCTGGCGTTGCAGCAGCTAAAGCCTGCTTGGCTTGCTCAGCACCCACAGTCAGTTGCTCAACTTGAGCTTTAAGCTCATCGGTGCCGTGAGTGTCGAATTGCTTTTGCGCTTTACGTAGCGCCACTTGGGCCATGCTGGCTGCGATTTTTAAACGTTTAATATCATCATCAGCCGGTTTAATTGGTGCTGGCGCTGCCGCCGTTGCAGCGTCTAAAGCCTGTTTGGCTTGTGCAGCGCCTACTGTCAGTTGCTCAACTTGGGCTTTAAGCTCGTCGGTGCCGTGCACGTCCAACTGCTTTTGTGCTTTACGCAGCGCCACTTGCGCCATACTCGCGCCAATCTTTAAGCGCTTAATCTCATCGTCGGATGCGGCGGCTTGAACACCCGCAGCATCAGCTAGTGCTGTTTTTTTCGCTTGCTCTGCTTTGGATTTAGCTAGACGTTCTGCGCGTGCTTTACGCTCGGCTTCTTTACGCTCGTCTTCCAAACGTAAGCGTTCTTGGCGGAATTCAAAGCGTTCTTTGGCATGATCAGCTTTGATCAGCTTTTGCTCTTGCTCACGAATATCGGCTTTAGCTGAGCGGTAATACTGCACTAAAGGAATACTCGATGGACAGACATAGGCGCAGGCACCGCATTCAATGCAGTCAAATAAGTTATGAGCTTGCAGCTGCTCATGGTCATCGCCGAGCGCATAAAAATGCAGTTGCTGAGGTAATAAATTCGCCGGGCAGACTTCCGCACAGTCACCGCAGCGAATACAGGGCATCGCCGGTGGCGGCGGTGGTAATTCAGCGTCGGTAGCAGCTAAGAGGCAGTTGCAGGTCTTAATAATAGGCGCTTGCAGTGACGGCAAAGTAAAGCCCATCATTGGACCGCCGACAATCAGTCGGCTCAGTTTGTTTTGTTGTAAGCCTGCAAACTCAAGTAAATCAGCGGCGGGCGTACCAATTAAACACTCGACATTCATCGGCTGAGCTAAAGCTTGCCCTGTCAGCGTGGTAATGCGAGAGATCAGCGGCTGACCTGCAATAATCGCATCGTGCACGGCAACAATGGTACCGACGTTTTGGCATAAAATACCCAGTTCTGCAGGCAGTTTATTAGCAGGGACTTCTTGCCCCATTAATATCTGAATCAGCTGGCGCTCACCGCCGGACGGGTAAATCGTCGGCAGAGCAATCACATGGTAGGTGCGTGAATCAAGCGCCTGACGCACAGCTGCAAGTGCTTCAGGCTTATTGTCTTCAATGGCAATCAGTACCTGCTCAGGTTGCAGCAGATGTACGACAATATCGATGCCGATCATCAGTTGCGTGGCTTTTTCACGCATCAACACGTCATCAGCGGTGATATAAGGCTCGCACTCAGTGCCATTGATAATCAGCGTTGTAATCGGCTGATCAGCTTTAGGTGTCAGCTTAATCGCAGTAGGGAAACCTGCACCGCCTAAACCACTGATACCGGCTTGGCGTACTTTAGCTAATAACTCAGCGGCTGTAGCTTGGGTAAAATCAATCACAGGCTCAAGCGGACACCATGCGTCTAAACCATCGGTATCAATGACAATGGCATCCAGTAACTGTCCAGACACATGCGGGTAGGGCTGCGGGCCAATAAAACTGACAGTGCCCGAGCTCGGCGCATGTACGGCAGCGCTAATCCGGCTGTTGGAATCAGCAATCAATTGGCCTTTTAGCACCTGATCGCCAACATTAACCAGCGCTTCTGTTCTGCTGCCGATATGTTGCAGCAACGGCACAATTAACTGTTTAGGTAATGGCGCGCTATGGATCGGTTGCTGATTGGATAGCGTTTTACACTGTGGAGGGTGTACGCCGCCATGCAGCGGATGAATAAGCCAAGTGCTCATGCTTCAGACCCCCGATCCGTGGCAATCAAGCTGCCGGGTGGTAGAGGGTGATCCCATTTCCAAGTGCGTAAGGTGCTGGCGACTGGAATCATATCAATACAGTCCACGGGGCAAGGTTCTACGCACAGATCGCAACCGGTGCATTCGCTGGCAATCACGGTGTGCATTTGTTTAGCTGCGCCTAAAATCGCATCGACCGGGCAGGCTTGAATACATTTAGTACAGCCAATGCATTCTGCTTCACGAATAAAGGCTACCATTTGTGGCTTTTCGCCTTCGACGGCGTCCAGCGGTTCAGGCTCAATATCAAGTAATTCAGCTAAGGCTTGAATGGTTGCTTCACCACCGGGGGGGCACTTATTGATTTTATCGCCTGCAGCAATGGCCTCTGCATAAGGCTTGCAGCCTGGGTAACCGCACTGGCCACACTGGGTTTGTGGTAGCAGAGCATTAATTTGCTCGGCAATCGGGTTGCCTTCCACGCGAAAGCGCACGGCAGCAAAGCCCAAAATAGCGCCGAACACTAAACTTAAGGCAACCAGCGCAGCGACGGCAATCAAGACCATATTCATAACTTGATCAAACCACTAAAGCCCATAAAGGCTAATGACATCAGTCCAGCGGTGAGCATACCAATCGCCGCACCTTGGAAAGGTTTAGGTACATCTGCGATAGCAATACGCTCACGCATAGCGGCAAACAGCACTAACACTAATGAAAAACCAATGCCTGCGGCAAAGCCGTTCACACTGGCTTGAATAAAGGTGTATTCACTGCGATTTGCATTCAAGATTGCCACGCCGAGGACGATACAGTTGGTAGTGATCAGCGGTAGAAAGATTCCAAGCACGCGATAGAGCATGGGGCTAGTTTTATTGACCACCATTTCGGTGAACTGAACGACCACGGCAATCACTAAAATAAAACTGATGGTGCGCAGAAACTCAAGATCAAATGGCTTGAGAATATATTGCTGAACAAGGTAGCTGCAAATAGACGCTAGGGTCAGGACAAATGTTGTGGCCAGTGATAAACCAATGGCTGTTTCAACTTTTTTGGAGACGCCCATAAAAGGGCATAAGCCAAGAAACTGAACCAGCACAAAGTTATTCACTAAAATGGCACTGACCACAATAAGTAAGAGTTCGCTCATGGCTAATAGTGTGGATCAACCGTTAATAAGAAGATGCTTATTATCGTGCAGGTCGATATAGCGTACAAGTCGCATTTTCAGCTTCTTTAAGTTCTTTTTGATCTAAGGCTATGAGTTCTTGGCTCAAATACTCAAAAAGTACAGATTTAGCACGAAAATATGACGTTATGACGCGTTAATGCAATAGAGGCATAGTGCCACAGCGGGTGGGTCGATATACTCAGCTGACGCTATGTTGAATGATGTTCTCACTTTAAAAATTGAATTGATGGGCTGCAAGACCGCGGCTAAGGAAAAATTGCATGCTCAATAAAATATCTTTTAAAGCGCGCCTGACCCTATTAACGGGCATCGCTTTTTTACTTTTTGTATTGGTTGGTGCCGTGGGTTTGACGGGTATGAATACTCTCAATCAATCACTTAGAGATGTGTATCAAGAAAAAATGGTTCCGGTAAAAGTACTGGATACTATTTATGCGGATATCAATGGCTCACGTGCTGAGCTGCTTTTAGCATTGCAGCATGCGCCTGATTCTTCTTTTTTGGCGCTGCATGATCATCCTGTTAATCAGCATATTAATGCGATTAAACAAGGCCAGGAGCGTAACCAGCAAGGTTGGAAGACGCTGGGTGCGATTCACTTTGCTGCCACCGAGCAGCAGTTGCTAGATAGTCTACTTGCAGATATTAAGCAGCTGCGTACTCAGGGTGTTGATCCTGTGATACAGGCTATTGTTGGTGGTAATTACCATTACGCCAATCAGATGATCTTAACCAAAGTGAACCCCTCTATTCATAAAGTGCGTGCGTCGATGACTCAGCTCAGCGATAACTTAATGCAGCATGCGCAAGATGAGTACAACCAAGGTGAACAGCGCTATCAGCAAGCAATCAAGTTGTTTGCTGTAGTGATGCTTTTGGGTGGCTCGATTATGATTCTTTTAGCAATTCGAGTGATTACTAGCATCCAGCGCGCAGTTAAATTATTGCGTGAAGCGTCGGAGCGACTGGCTTCAGGCGATACGACCGTGCGTGTTAATTATCAAGGCCATGATGAGCTGCGTGATGTGGCGATTGCCTTTAATGATATGAGTGAGCGTTTCCAAACCGCATTGCATGATGTGGATCGTTCTGCTGAGCAATTAGCTGCGGCCAGCGAGCAAACATCAGTGATCACGGTGAAAACCAGTGAAAGCATGCATCAGCAGCAAAATGAAATCTCACAAGTGGCTACAGCCATGAATGAAATGCATGCCACGGCCAGTGAAGTGGCACGCAGTGCGAGCTTAGCAGCCGATGCTGCGCGTCATGCGGATCAGGAAGCCAGTGTAGGGCGCGATGTGTCGCTGCAGACCATTGAAGCTATCGAGAGCTTGGCATCGGGCGTTGAAAGCGCGACTCGTGTGATTGAAGCATTAGCCAAAGACAGTGAAGATATTGGTAGTGTGCTCGATGTGATTCGTAGCATTGCCGACCAAACCAACTTGCTGGCGCTCAATGCGGCCATTGAAGCGGCTCGTGCCGGTGAAGCAGGGCGCGGCTTTGCGGTGGTGGCTGATGAGGTGCGTACTCTAGCTTCGCGCACGCAGAAATCTACGCAGGAAATCAACGACATGGTGGAGCGTTTGCAAAGTGGTGCCGCGCAAGCCGTTGAAGCAATGGAGACAGGTCGTGTGCAGGCACGTGCCGGTGTTGAGCAAACGCTAAAAACCACGGCATGCTTAGAGTCTATTGTGAGTGCGATTAACACCATTAATGATATGAACGTGCAAATTGCCAGTGCTGCAGAAGAGCAGAGCGCGGTCAGTGAGGAGATCACACGTTCAGTGGTGGCGATTAACGATCTCACCAGTGAAACCACTGAAGGGGCGATGCAAACTACAGAAGCCAGTCACGAAGTGGCGCGCTTGGCGAGTGCTTTGCAAGATATGTTGAGTCGCTTCAGGACGTAAAAAATCTACTGATCTATTTGCAATAACTGCAACCCCAGTGCTGAAAATAAACTCGGCACTGGGGCTGTGTATTATTTCTTGTCTGACAATTCTGTTTTTTTCTGCTTTTTACGCCTAAATCATTGTTTTCATTGAGACATTAGTCTGATTTTAGACCAAGGTAGTCTGTTCCTTCGCGTCATAATCTTTACATTAGCAACCTATGTATGCAGCGTTGGGCAGATTTCTGTGCAGTGCTGGATATGATCTCTTTTTCTAGGGAGAACGTTCTAAGCGTCTACTTCAGATTTTGGCGTGATTTATAATGACACCAAGCGATGAGATTAGAGAAGAATATAAAAATCACAATAAATGTACACGTTCAATACCCAGCAACACAGTGTGTTGCTTGATTCCTGCATGTAAGTGATAACAATAAAATACGCTCGCTGGGTATGCTCGGTAGGGTAGGAGAAATAGAATGCAAGATACAATTGTAGAAAAGGTGCTTAAGCACCCAAAATATGCGGAGCTTGTACAGCGTCGCACTCGGATTAGTATGTCGTTTTTTGCTGTCGCGTTAGTGATCTACTCTGGATTTATCCTGACCTTGGCGTTTATGCCAGAAGTCTTTGCACAGCCAATTGGTGCTGGTTGGACCATGAGTGTGGGTGTATTGACAGGTATTTTAGTTGTGTTTAGCGCGGTCATTATGATTGCTCTGTATACCTACGTCTCAAATAAGACTTTCGATCCACTGCTAGAAGCGATTGTGAGGGACGTAGAATGAAAAAATTTCTCTTAAGTACATCTCTACTGTCTCTGTTCGCTACGCCTGCTTTTGCAGCAACTGGGAAAGCGGAGCCATCCGCCATTGTGATGTTCTTGGTGTTTATTGCCGGCACCATGGTGATTACCTGGTGGGCTGCGCGTAAAACGCAAACCACATCTGACTTCTATACTGCTGGTGGTGGTATTACTGGTTTCCAGAATGGTTTAGCCATTGCTGGTGACTATATTTCTGCAGCATCATTCCTCGGTATCGCTGGAATGGTATATGTCAGTGGTTTTGACGGCATCATCTACGCCATTGGTTTCCTCTTTGGCTGGCCAGTAGTGATGTTCTTAGTTGCTGAGCGTTTACGTAACCTCGGTCGCTTTAACTTCGCTGACGTAACTGCGTTCCGCTTAGAGCAGACACCAATGCGTGTTCTTGCAGCGAGTGCTTCACTGTTAATTATTGCTCTGTACCTGATCGCGCAAATGGTGGGTGCTGGTAAGTTAATCGTGCTGCTATTTGGTCTCGAGTATAAAATCTCAGTGATCATTATCGGTGCCTTAATGATGATCTACGTGTTCTTTGGCGGTATGACTGCTACCACGTGGGTACAAATCATTAAAGCGGTACTGATGCTTGCGGGTGGTACCTTGTTAGCCGCTCTGGTGTTGATGGCGTTTAACTGGAACCCAGATACGTTGTTGGCTGAAGCAGTTAAAGTTCACCCGTCTGGCGCAAGCTTAGTCGCTCCGGGTGCTCTAGTCAGTGGTAACCCACTGAACGCACTGTCACTTGGTTTAGCTCTGGCGTTTGGTACTGCGGGTCTGCCACACATTCTAATGCGCTTTTTCACCGTATCCAGTGCAAAAGAAGCACGTAAGTCTGTGATCTGGGCAAGTAGCTTTATCGGTTACTTCTACCTGTTAACCTTTATCATTGGTTTCGGTGCGGTTGCTCTGCTTGTGCGTCACCCTGAGTACTTTAACGTTGCGGCTGATGGTAGCTTCAATATGCTTAAAGACTTGATTGGTGGTACCAACATGGCGGCAGTACACCTGTCGAATGCTGTGGGTGGTAGCTTACTGTTAGGCTTTATGGCGGCGGTAACTTTCGCAACCATCGTTGCAGTAGTAGCAGGTCTGGCTCTGGCCGGTGCTGCAGCCATTGCGCACGACTTGTACGCCAACGTGATTGCACGTGGTCGTTCAACTGAAAAGCAAGAAATGAAGATTTCTAAGATCTCTATTCTTGTACTCGGTGTCTTGGCAGTACTGCTCGGTATTATCTTTGAAGATCAAAACGTTGCCTTCATGGTTGGTTTGGCGTTCGCTATTGCAGCAAGTGCTAACTTCCCAGTACTGGTTCTGTCGATCTCATGGCGCGGTTGTACAACTCGTGGCGCAACCATCGGTGGTTTCTTAGGCTTAGTCTTTGCAACACTGTGGGTTGTTCTGAGTAAGACGGTTTGGGTTGATGTATTCGGTAACGCTGAAGCAATTACTCCGTTCCCTAACCCTGGTATCTTCTCGATCCCGTTAGCGTTCCTTACGATCTGGTTCTTCTCAGTCACTGATAAGAGTGCACGTGCTGTTAAAGAGCGTGATGCATTTACTGCACTGACTGTACGTAGTCAGACAGGTATCGGTCGCTCTGGTGCGCAAGATCACTAAAATGTAACACTGTGATGAGTTGTTGATCATCATGCTAAAAATACCCCGACTGGTTCGGGGTATTTTTTTGTCTGGATAGTGAGTTTTCTGACGGTTTATTTTGCAGATTATTTATTTTGTACGTTGTACCGGCAACGCTAATGATAACTGTTGCTATTTGCATAAGGCTCTGCTAAATTTGCTGCCACATACAAATTTATGCAAGGAAAACTCATGAGAAATGTAATTAAAGGTGCAGTATTAGCAGTCAGTCTTGCCGTTGCCGGTGGTGCTTTTGCAGATGAACGTCCTGATCACTTTAAAGGCTTAGCCGCGCCAGATCTGCAAACTGCAGTGACTAACTTTTCTGAATACAATAACCGTCTTGAAAAAGCTTTGAGCGGAGAGTTAAGCAATGCTGACTTGGTTGCCATTCATGAATTGACTTACACACTTGAGAACGCTCTAGAGAAAATCAATACTGATTTAGAAGAGCTGGCCGAGACCCTTGAAAAAGTGCACGTAGCTTCAGAGACCTTTAATCGCGATGATCTGAAAAAAGCAGGCCCTGCTTATTTAGAAGCCGCGCGTACTGTAATTAAGTAATTTATCCTTGCCGCGCGCCTTATGCGACATAAGGCGCAGGTTCTGTCCTAGCAGCTTGTTGTAAAATTGGTATACTTAGTCAGCTAAATAATAGCTTGGAGACTGCGTAGCCATGTACGAACAGCACCGCTTTGGAATGCAACTCACGCATTTATCGCGAGCGTGGCGCGCAGAGTTGGATCGGCGCTTAGCTGACCTGGGGTTATCACAAGCCCGTTGGCTTGTTTTACTACATGTGGCACGTGCTAAAGAGCAGCTCACGCAAGGTGAGTTGGCCTGCAGTTTAGGTGTTGAAAACCCTACTTTGGCTCGACTGCTGGATGCGCTACAAGCGCAGCAATTGATTGAGCGTCACATTGATCAAGATGATCGCCGCGTTAAAAAAATCGCTTTAACATCAATCGCATTAGACCTTATCGAAAAAATTGAAAGCATTGCTGCTCAATTACGTCGTCAAGTGTTTGCTGGTATTTCTGAACACGACCTTCAACAGTGCCAAGCGGTTCATACGCGGATGTTGGCTAATTTAGAAAAAACTTATGAAACGTGATCTTGCCAGTTTAAATGCACGTTTTGGTGCGCTGTATCGTATCTGGCTATTAGGCGTATTAATGCTGGGCAGTATGGTGATGGTGCTGTCGTCGACCAGTATTAACGTTGCCTTACCAGCGATTATGGATGAATTTGCCATGGGTCGGCCCATGGCGCAATGGCTGGCGACGGGCTT
Source organism: Pseudomonas sp. (assembly GCA_034006005.1). Lineage (GTDB taxonomy): Bacteria > Pseudomonadota > Gammaproteobacteria > Pseudomonadales > Pseudomonadaceae > Denitrificimonas. The sequence continues at coordinate 20,474 of JAVETP010000016.1, read as the reverse complement.
TTTAGCGGCGATGACTTCAGGTTTGTTATTGGCGGCTTGGGCGCAAGCTAAGTTTGGTTCACGGCTGACTGTGCAGGTCAGTATTGGCCTATTTGTTGTGTGTTCAATTGCTGCGCTGATGGCCACTGAAGGTTGGCATTTGATTGTTCTGCGTATTCTGCAAGGTGCTTCTGCGGGAATTATTCAACCGCTTGCGACAGTGTTGATTTTCCGTGTGTATGCCGGTGGTGGGCGTGGTGCGGCGCTAGGTGTCTATGGTTTGGGTTTAATGATTGCGCCCAGCGTGGGTCCAACGGTGGGTGGTTACTTGATTGACCACTTTGGTTGGATGTCGGCGTTTTGGTTGCCCTTGCCTGTATGTTTTGTACTGATGGTAGCAGGACACTGGCTATTACCCGATGAGGGAAACCCTAAAGCGAAACGCTTGGATGTATTTTCCTTTGTGATGCTAACTGTAGCTATTTTTGCTGGACTGGCGGCGATCTCAGAAGCACAGCGCTCCAGTTTAGGTGATTGGCGGGTGACTGCTTTGGCGCTGATCACTTTGGTCTGCAGTGTATTGTTTTTCCAGCGTACGCTAAAAAGTAAAAAACCTATTTTGTCGTTGCGACTGTGGCGCTTAGCCCCGTTTCGACGTGCGAGTTGGGTGGCGCTGGCGATGGGTTTGGGGCTGTATGGCTCAACTTATTTGATTCCTTTATTTTTACAAACCATCAGCGGTTATAGTGCAGGCCATGCCGGCGTTTTATTGTTGCCCGCAGGTATTTTTTTAGGCTTAGCGTCCTTTGCCAGTGGCTGGTTATGTGATCGTATTGCGATTGTGTGGTTATTATGTGCAGGCTTGATTTTGTTTGCATTTTCAGCACTGTGGTATGGGATCTGGGGTGCGAGCAGCGGCTTTCTCTGGCTGTGTATTATTGCTTCGCTAGGGCGTTTAGGTCTGGGTTTAATTATGCCGGCACTGAGTACCGCATCACTCGACAGTCTGACTGTGGATGAATTGCCCTATGGCGCGGGTGCGGTGACCTTTGTGCGCCAATTGGGCGGCGCATTTGGGATTAACTTATTAACCGTGTTTTTGGAATGGCAGCACCAGTCGTTGGGCGGTGATTTTGCTGCAGAAAGTATCGCTTTTGAACGCACTTTTATGGTGTTAGGTTTGGCTTTTTTATTAGCGTTATGGCCGGCTTGGCGACTGCGTAAATTTCCTAAAGTGGTTAAAAAAACAATGTGACAGTTTATCGATCGAGTTGAACTAAAGCTCAGAATTGCCCTCTACTTAGTGTGTAGTCAGTAAGTTAAATTTATTTCTTCACCTGCACATGGAGTCTATAATAATGAAAATATCAACTCGTAAGTTCACAGGGCTTGTTGTTTTAACAGCTCTTTTAGGTATGCCACTGACCCACGCTGTTGCCAATGAAACGGTGACGCAAGCTCAGGAAGTTATTTCCGATAGCTGGATCACCAGTAAAGTGAAATCAGTTTTTTTAAGCAACACTAATATTAGTGGCTTGCTGATTCAAGTTGAAACGGTTGATGGTGTTGTTGCCCTATCTGGCGAAGTACCCACGGCAGTTGAACGAGATTTAGCCATTGCTACAGCCAAAGAAATCAAAGGCGTTCAAGGTGTTGCTGCGCAAGGTTTGAAAACCAGAAACTAAGCACACAAAATATTGAGTTTAAGAAATATATTTTTAATATAAAAGGTGATTTATGAATACGGATATTTTTGAAGGTAAATGGAAACAGCTTAAAGGCCAAGTGCAAACGCGCTGGGGCAAGCTGACCAATGATGATCTGGATGTGGTTGAAGGCCATAGCCAATATCTAGCCGGTAAACTACAAGAGCGTTATGGTTTGACCAAAGAAAAAGCAGAAGAAGAAATTGCTGAGTTTCATCGTAAGCTGTAATTTCTGCTGCTAAATAAACGGTTTGAGGGTGGTGTTGAAATACGCTGCTCTCAAGCCGTTTTTTATTGCGCTTTATTTGCCTATGATCACTTCAGAAATATTCAAAAGTTACTTAAACAGCGGCCCTGACTTAGTGTTTAATCCTTTAGCTAAGCGGTCATAGAGCACCACATTGACGGTGGCGGCTAAATTCATACAGCCGTGAGTGGGTATATAAACCACATCGGTGCACCAGTCACGAATCTCTTGATCCAATGAGCCATCTTCAGGTCCAAAAATATACAGCGCTCGATCAGGGTGAGTGTATTCAGGTAGTGGGCGAGCACCTTCGACTAATTCTATTGCCACAGGCGTGCAGCCCAGCGGCAAGATTTTGCGCAGATCATCAATATTGATCAGCGGAATATCTTGGTGTACTTTTTTGGTGTCGGTAATAAAATCTTTAGCTCGATCGTAGCGCGTCCCGGTATAAAAGACGCTGTTGACGCCATAGCAACCGGCGGCACGCATAATGGAGCCCACATTGGTGGGGGATTTTGGATTGCTTAAAGCAATGCAGCTGTAACGACGATTGGCCACGCGGAGCTCACAAAGGTTGAGGTCTAGACCCAGATGCAATGGTTGGGTTAGGGGTAGACGGTTAGCAATAAACAAAAAGGCCGAGAGCTGAGTCTCGGCCTAGATAGATCTTATAGAGGCTTAAGGTTATTGGATCTCAACCGCTAAGCTTTCAGCAATCTTTTTCTTCCACAGAGCAGGTCCGGTGATATGCACAGACTCACCAAGGGTGTCGACAGCCACAGTCACTGGCATATCTTTCACTTCAAACTCGTAGATGGCTTCCATACCCAACTCAGCAAAAGCCACAACGCGTGATTTCTTAATCGCTTGAGCCACTAAGTAGGCTGCGCCACCCACAGCCATCAGATACACGGCTTTGTTATCTTTAATCGCTTCAATAGCAATCGGGCCGCGCTCAGATTTACCAATCATACCCAGCAAGCCTGTGCTTTCAAGGATTTGACGGGTGAACTTATCCATACGTGTAGCGGTTGTTGGGCCAGCAGGTCCAACAACTTCGTCGCGCACTGGATCAACAGGGCCAACGTAGTAGATAAAACGACCTTTAAGATCAACGGGTAATTCTTCACCATTGTTGAGCATATCAACCATGCGTTTGTGCGCAGCGTCGCGACCGGTGAGCATTTTACCGTTCAGTAGAACAGTTTCGCCGGGTTTCCAGCTCTGTACGTCTTCGGGTGTCAGCGTATCGAGGTTAACGCGACGTGCAGTTGGGCCCGCTTCCCAAACGATATCTGGGAATGCATCCAGCGGTGGTGCTTCCAGTACTGCAGGGCCTGAACCATCCAGCACAAAGTGTGCGTGACGGGTGGCGGCGCAGTTTGGAATCATGCACACCGGTAAAGACGCAGCGTGGGTTGGGTAGTCCATGATTTTCACATCAAGTACGGTGGTTAAACCGCCTAAACCTTGAGCACCAATACCCAGCTGATTGACTTTTTCAAACAGCTCTAAACGCAGTTCTTCAACACGGTTTTGTGCGCCGCGGGCTTGCAGTTCGTGGATATCAATGGATTCCATCAGCACTTCTTTAGCCATCACTGCAGCTTTTTCAGCAGTACCACCGATACCTATACCCAGCATACCCGGTGGACACCAGCCCGCACCCATTTCTGGAAGCGTTTCCAGTACCCAATCAACGATTGAGTCAGATGGATTGAGCATGGCCATTTTAGCTTTGTTTTCTGAGCCGCCGCCTTTGGCTGCCACATCAAACTCAACCGTGTTACCTGGAACAATCGAGTAGTGAATCACAGCTGGCGTGTTGTCTTTAGTGTTGCGACGCGCACCGGCTGGGTCAGCTAAAATTGATGCGCGCAGGATGTTCTCTGGCAAGTTGTAAGCACGACGCACACCTTCGTTGATCATGTCCTCAACGCCCATGGTCGCGCCATCCCAGCGCACGTCCATACCCACGCGGACAAACACGGTAACGATACCGGTGTCTTGGCATAATGGACGGTGTCCAGTGGCGCTCATACGTGAGTTGATCAGGATTTGCGCGATGGCATCTTTAGCTGATGCGGATTCTTCACGCAAGTAGGCTTCATGCATCGCTTCAATAAAGTCGAGCGGGTGGTAATAAGAAATAAACTGTAAAGCGTCGGCTACGCTTTGAATGACATCATCTTGCTTAATAACGGTCATGAAACGCTCCTCTATGGGCGGGAACATCAAGTGCTTTTAACCAGCAGTCTCGGTGTGGATCAATCAACAGTGTGTGCGCTAAAACAGGCTTAGCACACAGCGCAGATATTTTAAGAATCCGGTAAGTATAGCGCGCATCGCTGCTAAACGAACAGTCGCGCGCTATCGACTATGGTGGCAATGTCTTATTTAAAGAGGGGGCTTGCTACGTTCAGTGATGATCAGTTGAGCGAGTTGCTGATCTTTCTCCTGCCACATCTGATTGACCCAGTTTTGGAACTCGGCGCGGTAGTCCAGATCTTGATCATAACTTTTGCCGATAAACTGCTGTGGGATCGGGGTGATTTCAATGCGCATCACGATACGTTTAATCTGCCCACTGAGCAGATCCCAGAGTGTCGGTTTACCTTGAGGGTAATATATAGTGACGTTGACTAAGCCGTGCAGTTGCTCGCCCATGGCATCCAGTACAAAAGCAATACCGCCGGCTTTAGGTTTGAGTAAATGCTCAAAGGGTGATGCTTGCTGATCATGCTTTTCGTGAGTAAAGCGCGTGCCTTCGAGAAAATTAAACACTGAGACGGGGTTGGTTTTATAGCGCTCACAGGCTTTGCGCGTGGTGGCTAAATCTTGACCCTGCTTTTCTGGATGCTTGGCTAAATAGGCTTTGCTGTAGCGCTTCATAAAGGGAAATTCCAGCGCCCACCAGCACAGACCAATCACCGGTACCCAAATCAATTCTTTTTTTAAAAAGAATTTCAAGAATGGCAGGCGACGATTGAATTGGTATTGCAACGCAAGAATATCCACCCAGCTTTGGTGATTACTGGTGACTAACCAAGAGTGGGTGAGATCAAGTTTTTCTAAACCTTCAATATCCCACTCAATCGGCTGCACTAAGCGCATCCAAAAGGAGTTGACGGCAATCCACGACTCGGCGATCCAATGCATGGCAAAGCGCAAGCTGCGCTGAATGGGTGCAGAGGGCAGGACAGCTTTGAGTAAGGCAAATATAAACAGCGGCCAACACCAAAATAGAGTGTTGAGCAGCAGTAGCAATGAGGCAATGATGCCCCGTAACAGGTGCGGAAGAGGGTGCAGCATAAAGCGATACCTCAAAACAATGCGTCTAGCGCAGCAGAAATATAGTGTTGTCTGGGTATGGTTATCGTTTCAGCGGGGGAGTGCAAGTGTTACGTCAGGCTTAAGAGTCACCGCGCTGGCTGCGGCAGTGACCCTTAATATCAGTATTACTGAGCTTGGTTAGCAGCTTGGATGGCTGTTAACGCGATGGTGAAGACAATATCATCGACTAATGCGCCGCGTGATAGGTCGTTCACAGGCTTGCGTAAGCCTTGCAGCATTGGACCCACGCTGATCACGTTAGCGCTGCGCTGTACGGCTTTGTAGGTGGTGTTACCGGTGTTCAAGTCTGGGAAGATAAACACCGTCGCGCGACCGGCAACTAGGCTATCAGGCGCTTTTGAGCGGCCTACGCTTTCGATACTGGCTGCGTCATATTGCAGTGGACCGTCGATTGGCATATTAGGATTACGCTCACGCGCAATACGAGTCGCCTCACGTACTTTTTCCACTTCTGCACCGGTACCTGAATCGCCGGTTGAGTAACTGATCATGGCTACGCGCGGATCAATACCGAAGGCTTGCGCTGATTCAGCACTTTGCAGAGCAATCTCAGCCAGTTGCGTGGCATTTGGATCAGGATTCACTGCGCAGTCACCGTAAACCAATACTTGGTCAGGCAGCAGCATAAAGAATACCGATGAGACTAAGTTGTAGCCCGGTGCAGTTTTAAGTAACTGCAGAGCAGGGCGGATAGTGCTGGCCGTAGTGTGTACTGCGCCAGAAACCAAACCGTCCACTTCGTCTTCAGCCAACATCATCGTGGCTAACACCACAGTGTCTTCCAATTGAACTGCAGCAAGTTGCGCGGTTAAACCTTTATCTTTACGCAGCTCAACCATCGGTGCGATAAAGCGCTGACGGATGGATTCTGGATCAATAATTTCCAAATCAGCCGGTAAATCAATACCTTGTGCTTTAGCAATCGCATGCACTTCATCAGGCTTAGCGAGCAGCACGCAACGTGCAATACCACGCTTCTGGCAAATCGCTGCCGCTTGAATGGTGCGCGGCTCATTACCTTCTGGCAGAACAATACGCTTATTAGCAGCTTGCGCACGTTTAACCAATTGGTGACGGAACGCAGGTGGTGACAACAGCAGCTGACGGGTGGTCTGGCAGCGGGCTGCTAACCACTCTTGATCCAATTGACCGGCAATATAATCAGTGACCGCTTTAGCACGCTCGGTATCACTGATTGGAATGCCTTTGTATAGGCGAGTCAGGTTGTAAGCCGTATCGTATGAGCCAGTCGGTACGCTCATCACCGGTAAATTGCCTTTTAACGCACGCTCACCAATATCCATAATGCTTGGGTTTGGAGTCAGGTCGCCGGTCAGCAGTAAGCCTGCCAAGAGCACGCCGTTCATTTCAGCCAAGCTGGTGGCTAAAATGATATCGTCACGGTCACCTGGGCAGACCACTAATACGCCGGGTTGCAGCAAAGGTACGATATTAGCCACAGTGCGTGAGCATAGAATTACTTTCTGCACACGACGCTGTTCAATGTCACCGGTGTTATGCACTTTAGCTTTGATCAGCTCAGCAAAATCACTGGTGCGCGCATGATTCAGCTCTTCGTTTTTGGCAATGCAGCCAATCAGATGCAGATCGCCTTTGCGCAGTGCCGGTAAATGGCTTTTTAAACGTTCGATAAAACCATTGATAGGGGCGTCGTCAACTTTGTTGATGATCACACCCAATACTTTAGGATCTTTGGTGCCGCCAAACAGTTGCGCTTGCATTTCAATGCGGTCGGACAGCACATTCAGATCATCGCTGTCAGGCGCGCTGACTAAAATAACTTCAGCGTCCATGGTTTTTGCAAGGTGGACGTTGATGCGCTCAGCGTAATTGGCTTGGCGTGATGGCGTCATACCTTCAACAATAATAATGTCGTATTCTGCTTGGATTTGCTGGTGCATACTGACGATTTCTTCCATCAGTTCATCCAGTTGGCCATTACCAATCATGCGCTCAACATAAGCTAAAGACAGTGCTTTAGGTTGGCGAATACCATGAGCGGCTTCCATTAGAGCACTTGAGCGCTCTGGGCCTGTGTCGTCAGAGTGTGGCTGGGCAATCGGTTTGAAAAAACCGACTTTTAAGCCAGAACGCAAAAGCGTTTGCACAACACCTAAGCTCACTGACGATAAACCAACACCAAATCCTGTGGGGGCAAGTAGAAAAGTGTGCATGAATCAAGTGTCCTCTATTAAGCGTTTGCGTCGATTAAAGCTAGGGTTTCAACGGCAATTTGGCGTTCTTCGTTGGTCGGTACAACCAATACACGCGGATGATTTTCAGCGCTGATAGTACCGCTTACGCCGCGTACGCACTGAGCATTCGCTTCTTCGTCTAACTTAAAGTTAAATAAACGCATATGTTCTAAGGTTTTGCTGCGCACTAAGTTGGCGTTTTCACCGATACCGCCAGTGAAGATCAGACCATCCAGTGTCGGCAAAGCACAGGCCATACCGGCCAATGATTTAGCTAAACGATAACAGAATACTTCAATGGCCAATGTGGCACGCTCATCACCTTTTTTGCTGGCTTCGATGAGAGTACGCATATCATTGGATAGGCCTGATAAACCAAGCAAGCCACTTTCTTTAGTTAAAACGTTTTCAATGCGCTGAATATCCCAGCCTAGCGTGCGTGATAAGTAATTGTGCAGGCTTGGATCAACATCACCGCTGCGCGTACCCATTACTAAGCCTTCCAGTGGCGTTAAGCCCATGCTGGTATCTAAACTTTCACCGTTAACTACGGCGCAGGTTGAGCAACCATTGCCTAAGTGAGCCACTAACCAGCTGCTGTCTTCAACAGGTAAACCAGTCATAGAGGCCGCTTTACGGCTCACATACATATGACTGGTACCATGGAAACCATAGCGGCGCACATGGTGATCGGTATACAAATGTTCAGGCACTGCATAGCGGTACGCATGTTCTGGCATAGTCTGGTGGAAGGCAGTATCAAACACAGCCACTTGCGTGAGGTCAGGGTAGAGCGACATGGCCGCTTCAATACCAATTAAACCGGCGGGGTTGTGCAGAGGAGCTAATACCGCAGCGCTGCGAATCACATCAATGACTTCACGATTCAGAGCAGAGGCTTTAGTGAAATGTGCGCCACCATGAACAACACGGTGACCAATGCCGGTTAACTTACCGTGGCTGGCTTTCTGTACTAAAGGTAAAAGACGTGCAAAGGCATCTTTATGATCAGCGCCATGTAATTGTGCAACATGTTTTTCATCGCCCAGCTGCCAATTTAAAACGGCTTCGCTGCTGCCTAAGCGTTCAGCTAAACCTTGAATTAAAAACTCATCTTTATCTTCGTTGACTAAGGCGAATTTAATAGACGAGCTGCCGCAGTTGATAACCAATACATTACGAGACGCCATGAGAGATCCTTTTAAAATAGAGAAAGTGTTGGATGCAATCGAATAATCGAAATAAAAAATAAGCATCATTTATAAAGTATCCCAATCTTCGGGTGCTAAGTGGAGTCAGGTCAAGTCGGCATTGGTCTATTTATTCTAAAGTCGCATTACCGCGCATGTGCAGGTAAACTTTCGCTTTCATTCAATTTGATAAAGGTTTTTATTTTATGCTGATCGCCAATCAACATGTTGTCGCCATTGACTACACGCTCAGTAACGACGCTGGTGAAGTGATTGACAGTTCTGCTGGTGCAGAGCCGTTGGTCTATTTACATGGTGCAGGCAATATTATTGCTGGTTTAGAAAACGCATTAGCTGGCAAGACTGTCGGTGATGAGCTTGAAGTCAGTATTGAGCCTGAAGACGCTTATGGTGAGTACAGCGCTGAGCTGATCACTAATCTAGGTCGTGAGATGTTTGAAGGTGTTGAAGAGTTAGAAGTCGGTATGCAGTTTCATGCCTCAGCACCCGATGGTGGTATGCAGGTCGTGACCATTCGCGATATCGATGGTGACCAGGTCACTATTGATGGCAACCACCCGTTGGCCGGCCAACAGCTTAACTTTAAAGTTAAAGTGATTAGCGTGCGTGCTGCCAGCGCAGAAGAAATCGAGCACGGTCACGTGCACGGTGAAGGTGGTCATCAACACTGATTGTTAAGTTCAGTGCTTGATTGACAACAAAGGCACCTCAGGTGCCTTTGTTGTTTACAGCGTTTGTGTGAGTGAGCTCTCTTTTTTCATCACGCTTGTGCTTCTCTATTGGGTTGTAAGCTCCGACAATGCTATATTGCCCCGTTTGCTGCATGCGTAACATCTGTATGCACACTCCGTATTCCAACACCTTTTTGTTATTTAGCGGGAGTTTGCATGTCGGTTGACGATACTTTCGCCGTAGAGTTAAAAGGCCTGACCTTTAAACGCGGTTCACGAACAATTTTTGATAATGTGGATATCCGCTTTCCACGTGGCAAAGTCACGGGTGTGATGGGGCCTTCGGGCTGCGGAAAAACAACATTATTACGCTTGATGGCAGCACAACTGAAACCTGAAAAAGGTGAAGTTGTGGTCAATGGCCAAAATTTACCTAGTTTAGCGCGCAGTGAATTATTTGAGATGCGCAAACAGTTTGGTGTTTTATTTCAAAGTGGTGCACTTTTCACCGATTTAAATGTCTTTGAGAACGTGGCTTTTCCATTGCGTGTGCACACCAAGCTGCCAGAAGAAATGATTCGCGATATTGTCTTAATGAAGTTGCAGGCGGTAGGTTTACGCGGTGCAATTGAATTGATGCCCGATGAATTATCCGGCGGAATGAAACGTCGTGTTGCCTTAGCGCGCGCGATTGCTTTAGACCCCGATATTTTATTGTATGACGAGCCGTTTGTCGGCCAAGACCCGATTGCTAAAGGCGTATTGGTGCGTTTAATTCGTTTACTCAACGATGCGCTGGGTATCACCAGTATCGTGGTATCGCATGATCTGGCAGAAACGGCGAGTATTTCTGATTATTTATATGTGCTGGGTGATAGCCAAGTTTTAGGACAGGGCAAACCTGACGAATTGATGAATTCAGAGAATCCTCGTATTCGTCAGTTTATGCAGGGTATTCCTGATGGACCGGTGCCGTTTCACTTCGATGCACCGGATTATAGTGACGACTTATTAGGAGGTCATTAAATGGCGCGCAAGTCGTTACTGGATCGTATAGCCTTATTTGGCCGTTCTGGACTGCATATTTTACAAGCCATGGGTCGTTCGCTGATCTTTTTATGGCATGTGTTACTTGGTCGTGGCGGCGCCGGTACCGGTATTCATCTGCTGGTTAAGCAGTTGTACTCGGTGGGTGTGTTATCGCTGGCAATTATTATTGTTTCAGGCTTATTTATCGGCATGGTGCTGGCGCTGCAGGGCTATAGCATTCTGGTTGATTTTGGTTCTGAGCAAGCAGTGGGACAAATGGTTGCGCTGACTTTGTTGCGTGAACTTGGGCCCGTCGTTACTGCGCTACTGTTTGCTGGACGTGCCGGTTCTGCCTTGACTGCAGAAATCGGTAATATGAAATCCACCGAGCAGTTATCCAGCTTAGAAATGATTGGTGTTGATCCACTTAAATATATTATTGCACCGCGCCTCTGGGCAGGTTTTATTTCCATGCCGCTACTGGCTGCGATTTTCTCAGTGGTGGGTATTTGGGGCGGCGCGATGGTCGCAGTAGACTGGTTGGGCGTTTATGAAGGCTCATACTGGGGCAATATGGTGAACAGCGTTGATTTTTATAATGACGTGCTCAATGGCGTTATTAAGAGTGTGGTCTTTGCTTTTGTGGTGACTTGGATTGCGGTATTCCAGGGCTATGATTGCGAGCCGACCTCAGAAGGGATCAGCCGAGCCACAACGCGCACCGTGGTGTATGCCTCGTTAGCGGTGTTGGCTTTGGACTTTATTTTGACTGCTTTAATGTTTGGAGATTTCTGATGCGAATCCGCGCCGTAGAGATTAGTGTGGGTGTGTTTTTATTGGCAGGTATTTTCGCGTTATTGTTATTGGCTTTACGCGTCAGTGGCTTAACCGTGGCTAATAACACCGACACTTATAAATTGACCGCTCACTTTGACAATATTGCTGGGCTGACCACACGCGCTAAAGTCACTATGGCGGGTGTCACTGTGGGTAAGGTGGTGGCGATTGATTTCGACACTGAAACTTACACAGGTAAAGTCACCATGGAAGTGCAAAAGCGTATTAATAACCTGCCAACTGATAGCACCGCTTCAATTTTAACCGCCGGTTTACTGGGGGAAAAATATATCAGCTTTAGTGTGGGTGGCGAAGATGATGTCTTAAAAGATGGTGATGTGATTTACGATACTCAATCCTCTTTGGTACTCGAAGAGCTGATTGGTAAGTTTTTAATGAACACTGTTAATCAGGATTAATTACTATGTTGGCTCTGTTACGTCATTCTTTGTTCTTCACTTTTTTAGCTTTTGCCGGTGTCAGCGTTGCAGCAACTGATGCGCATACTGTGGTTGAGCAAACCACCAATAAACTGTTGGCTGATCTACTGCTTAATAAAGACAAATACCGCACTGATCCTACTGCTTTCTATAATGCTATGGATAATATTTTAGGGCAGGTGATTGATGCCGATGGTATTTCTAAAAGCGTGATGACAGTACGTTATTCACGTCGTGCCACACCTGAGCAAATGCAGCGTTTTCAAGAAAATTTTAAACGCAGCCTGATGCAGTTTTATGGTAATGCATTACTTGAGTACGATAATCAAGGCATCCGTGTATTGCCAGGCAGTATCGCGCAAGGACCTAAGCGCAGTGAAGTGCGTATGGAAGTTAAGGATAAAAAAGGTGTTATTTATCCTGTGTCGTACACCATGGTCAATATTGAAAACGAATGGCGTATGCGCAATGTGATTATTAACGGTATTAACTTAGGTAAACTATTCCGTGATCAGTTTGCTGAGGCGATGCAACGCAATGGTCAAAATCTTGACCGCGTGATTGATAATTGGGTTGAAACTGTGGCTAAAACACGCGCCGCTCAGGAGGATGCGTGAGTCAGGCGGCAGTGAGAATTGATGATGCAGGTGTTTTGCATCTCAGCGGTGTGCTGGATCATACCAGCGGACCTGCTTTACGTGAGCAGGGGAAGGCGCTGATTGCTAAAACGTCCGCCACAGCAGTGCAGGTCAATTGCGCTGCTGTAGAAAAATCGAGTAGTGTGGGCTTGGCGTTACTGTTGGCATTTATGCGTGATGGCCAGCAGTACGGCAAAACAATTGAGCTCACCCAGCTCCCTGAAGATATGCGCAAGATTGCTCAAGTCTGTGGCTTGACCGAGATTCTCGGCATCGAGTCCTGATCCTGAATATGCAGCACAGACAGAATAAGTGCTAATGTAGCGACCGCAAATAGGCTGGTCGTTGTTGATGAGGTTATGTATGCAAGGTGACGCAGTAAAACAATTGTTAGAAGAAAAACTAGAGAACACACAAGTTGAAGTTGAAGGCGAGGGCTGTAATTTCCAGCTGAATATGATCAGTGATGATTTAGCTGCACTCAGTCCTGTGAAGCGTCAACAGCAGGTTTATGGGGTGCTTAACCCTTGGATTGCTGATGGTAGTATCCACGCTGTTACGATGAAATTTTATACTCGCACGGCTTGGGCCGAACGCTCTTAAAACAACCAAACGAGACTCTAATGGATAAGCTAATTATTAGCGGAGGACATCGTCTAGACGGTGAAATTCGTATTTCTGGCGCCAAAAACGCTGCGCTGCCTATTCTTGCAGCAACTTTATTGGCTAGCGCGCCAGTGACTGTGTGCAATTTACCGCACCTGCACGATATTACGACGATGATTGAGCTGTTTGGCCGCATGGGCATTGAGCCGGTTATCGATGAGAAACTCAGTGTAGAAATTGATCCACGTACGATTAAAACGCTGATTGCACCTTATGACTTAGTTAAAACCATGCGCGCGTCGATTTTGGTTCTTGGACCAATGGTTGCGCATTTTGGTCAAGCTGAAGTGGCTTTACCCGGTGGTTGTGCGATTGGTTCACGTCCGGTTGATTTACATATCCGTGGTTTGGAAGCGCTGGGCGCAACCATCACTGTTGAAGATGGCTACATTAAAGCTAAAGCACCAGAAGGCGGTTTACGCGGTGGCAACTTCTTCTTTGATATTGTCAGCGTAACCGGTACCGAAAATATTCTGATGGCGGCGACCTTAGCTAAAGGCCGTACCATTTTAGAGAACGCTGCGCGTGAGCCAGAAATTGTCGACTTAGCCAATTGTTTGATTGCCATGGGTGCGAAAATCCAAGGCGCAGGCACTGATACCATTATTATTGATGGCGTCGAAAAGTTAGGTGGTGCACGTTATACAGTAATGCCTGACCGTATTGAAACAGGGACTTACCTAGTGGCTGCTGCAGTCACAGGTGGCCGTGTTAAACTCAAGGATACGGATCCAACTATTCTTGAAGCTGTACTGTCTAAGCTGCAAGAAGCGGGCGCAGAAATCACCACAGGTGAAGACTGGATTGCGCTGGATATGCATGGTAAACGTCCAAAAGCTGTCAGCGTACGCACAGCGCCGTATCCTGCGTTTCCAACCGATATGCAAGCGCAATTTATTGCCTTGAATGCATTGGCTGAAGGCACGGGTACAGTGATTGAAACTATTTTTGAAAACCGCTTTATGCACGCATTAGAAATGCAGCGTATGGGCGCGAAAATTCAAATTGAAGGTAACACAGCGATTGTCACCGGTATTCCGATGCTGAAAGCTGCACCCGTAATGGCCACAGATTTACGCGCATCAGCTAGTTTGGTGATTGCTGCTCTGATGACCGAGGGTGATACCCTAATTGACCGCATTTATCATATTGATCGCGGCTACGAATGTATCGAGGAAAAGATGCAACTCCTTGGTGCGAAAATCCGACGAGTACCGGGCTAGTATTATGTTAACTATTGCATTGTCAAAAGGTCGAATTCTGGATGATACCCTGCCGCTCCTAGAGCAGGCTGGTATTGTTCCGACCGAAGATATAGAAAAAAGTCGTAAACTGATTATCACCACTACACGTGACGATGTACGTTTACTCATCGTACGTGCCACTGATGTGCCCACTTATGTGGAGCTGGGCGCTGCTGACTTAGGTGTTGCGGGTAAAGACGTCTTGCTTGAGTACGGTGGACAGGGTTTGTATGAGCCGCTCGACTTGCAGATTGCTAAGTGCAAGCTGATGACTGCCGGCCCCGTTAACACACCAGAGCCAACTGGCCGTTTGCGCGTAGCAACCAAGTTCGTCAATGTTGCTAAGCGTTACTATGCTGAGCAAGGTCGTCAGGTTGATATCATCAAGCTGTACGGATCGATGGAACTGGCACCGTTAGTGGGTTTGGCTGATAAAATTATTGACGTGGTGGATACGGGTAATACCTTGCGTGCCAATGGTTTAGAGCCGCAAGAGCTGATCTGCCATATCAGTTCACGTTTGATTGTTAACCGTGCTTCAATGAAGATGAAACACGCTGATATTCAAGCGCTGATTGATACCCTAAGTGCTGCGGTTAACGCACGACACTGATAGTAAGCTCTGCTTGTGTGCTAATGCACACAACCTATCTGCGTCATAGCCGAATTGATCGGGTGCCCACGCAGAAGGATTGTTAGTCTGGCGGCGCCCGAATGTTTGCTTATTATTGAGGCTCGCTATGACTGCAGTGACTTTTGTTAGACGTTTAAATGCCCAAGATACAGATTTTAATACCCAACTTGATCAGCTATTAAGCTGGGAAAGTGTGTCTGATGCCAGCATCAATCAGCGTGTACTGGATATCATTGATAATGTCCGTACGCGCGGTGATGCTGCACTGATTGATTACACCCGCCAATTTGACGGCCTTGATGTTGCGCAGATGAGTGATTTAATCCTCAACCGCGAACGTCTTGAGCTGGCGCTGACGCGTATCACTCCAGAGCAGCGCGCTGCACTCGAAACAGCGGCGCGCCGAGTGCGTGAGTACCATGAGCGTCAAGTGCAGGACTCATGGCAGTATCAAGAAGCCGATGGCACTGTCCTCGGTCAGAAAGTTACGCCACTCGATCGGGCTGGTCTCTATGTGCCAGGCGGTAAAGCCTCTTACCCATCATCAGTATTGATGAACGCTATTCCAGCCAAAGTGGCGGGAGTGCGTGAAGTGGTGATGGTGGTGCCGACGCCACGTGGTGAAATCAACGAGCTGGTTCTAGCGGCGGCTGCTATTGCCGGTGTCGATCGTGTGTTTACCATTGGTGGTGCGCAAGCGGTGGCTGCATTGGCCTACGGTACTGAAAGCGTGCCGCCAGTGGATAAGATTGTCGGTCCGGGCAATATCTATGTGGCGACAGCCAAACGCCATGTGTTTGGTAAAGTCGGCATTGATATGATTGCTGGTCCATCAGAGATTCTAGTGATCTGTGATGGTCAAACTGATCCTGACTGGATTGCTATGGATCTGTTTTCACAAGCTGAACACGATGAAGATGCGCAGTCGATCTTGCTCAGTCCCGATGCGGAGTTCTTAAACCGTGTTGAAGAGAGCATGCAGCGCTTATTGCCGACCTTAGAGCGTGAGGACATTGCCCGCACTTCATTGCGTGAGCGTGGTGCCTTGATTCATGTGGCCGATATGGCGCAAGCCATTGAAGTAGCCAACCGTATTGCTCCTGAACACTTGGAGTTGTCGGTGGAAAATCCTGAAGAATTACTGCCGCAGATTCGTCATGCCGGCGCGATCTTTATGGGTCGCTACACCGCTGAAGCCTTAGGCGACTACTGCGCGGGTCCAAACCACGTATTGCCGACTTCAGGCACTGCGCGTTTCTCATCACCCTTAGGCGTGTATGATTTCCAAAAACGCTCATCGATTATTTACTGCAGTCCAGAAGGTGCTTCTGAGCTGGGTAAAGTCGCCTCGGTATTGGCGCGTGGTGAGTCGCTGACTGCGCATGCGCGTTCAGCAGAATATCGCATCAAAGCAGATTAAAACGCCAGAATTACCGTGTCCAAGTGAGCGGTTATCGAGCATTACAGTCGTCGCACTTTGTGTGGCGACTGATTCAGTTTAGGAGCGCAACACGTGAGTAAGTTTTGGAGTCCTTTTGTTAAAAGCTTGGTGCCTTATGTGCCGGGTGAACAACCGAAGATTGAGCGTTTAATTAAGCTCAATACCAATGAAAATCCCTACGGACCATCGCCTAAAGCGATCGCAGCGATGCAAGCACAGATCAATGATGACCTGCGTTTATATCCAGATCCTAATAGCGATTTACTTAAGCATGCCGTGGCTGACTACTATTCAGTCTCTCCGCAGTATGTGTTTGTCGGTAATGGCTCCGATGAAGTGTTGGCGCATGCGTTCCATGGTTTATTTCAGCACGACAAGCCGTTGTTGTTCCCTGATATCAGCTACAGTTTTTACCCCGTCTATTGCGGTCTATACGGTATTGAGCAGCAGCAGATTGCCTTGGATGAGAATTTCCAAATTAACGTGGCGGATTACCAGCAGCCCAATGGTGGCATTATTTTTCCTAACCCGAATGCGCCCACCGGTTGCTTATTAGAACTGGATAAAATCGAGCAGCTTTTACAAGCTAACCCCGATTCTGTGGTGTTGGTGGACGAGGCCTATATCGATTTTGGTGGTGAGTCTGCCATCAGTTTAGTTAAAAAGTACGATAACTTGTTGGTCACGCAAACCTTATCTAAATCACGTTCTTTAGCCGGGTTACGTGTGGGTATTGCTGTCGGTCACCCTGATCTGATTGAAGGTTTGGAGCGTATTAAAAACAGCTTTAACTCCTATCCGCTGGATCGCGCCGCGATTGCCGGTGCTGCAGCTGCTTTTACTGATGTAGAGCACTTCCACAGCACCTGTAATAAAGTAATTTTCAGTCGTGAGTGGGTGACTGAAGCATTGACTGCGTTGGATTTTGAAGTGTTGCCGTCGGCGGCGAACTTTATTTTTGCACGCCATAAAAATCGTGATGCCAGTGAGCTGGCTGCGCAGTTACGCGAGCAGGGCGTGATTGTCCGTCACTTTACTCAGCCGCGTATCGAGCAGTTTTTGCGTATCACTATTGGTACTGAAGAACAGAACGAAACACTGGTTGAAGTCTTGAAAAGCTGCATTTAAAACATTCGCACGTTGTGGTGTTAGCAGGTTAAATAACGTTGAGGTGAGCCGTGTACAGTGAACAAAACTTAATTTGGATAGACTTGGAAATGACCGGTCTGGATACCGATAATGACCTGATCATTGAAATGGCCACCATCGTTACGGATAGCCAGCTCAACATCTTAGCCGAAGGCCCTGTGTTGGCGATTCATCAGTCGGATGAAGTATTAGCCGGTATGGATGAGTGGAACACTCGCCAGCACGGTGGCAGCGGTTTAACTCAGCGTGTACGCGATAGCCGTGTCACTGAAGCGCAAGCTGAAGCTGAGACCATCGCTTTCTTAGAAAAATGGGTGCCAGCGGGTAGCTCGCCTATTTGTGGTAACAGCATCTGTCAGGATCGCCGTTTTCTACACCGCAATATGCCTAAACTGGAAACCTACTTCCATTACCGCAACTTGGATGTCTCTACCGTTAAAGAATTAGCGGCACGTTGGGCACCGGAGATTCGCGATGGCTTTAAAAAAGGCGAGGCGCATTTAGCACTGGCTGATATTCAAGACTCAATCGCCGAATTAAAGTATTACCGCGAGCATTTTATTCGTCGTTAAGACGATTACAGAGTAGAGGGTCATAAAAGATCAGTTTATTGTGACCAATATAAGACCTTTGGCTAGGTTTTCTGTAGTATGAGCTCTACTTTGTAAGACAAAACAGATTGGCACATATGCTTGTGAGTACTTGCTTAAAAGTGACGGCGGTACTTAATGGAGTTGTATTTAGCCGCTTCGTCACCGATTAGCAAGATGCACAGCTCTACTATAATAAAGAGACAGGATCCTAAATAATGGCTGCTTATGAAATACTGATTGCAGATGACCACCCATTGTTCCGCAGCGCTTTACGTCAAGCATTGACGCTAAGCTTGGGTAGCACAGTACGTTTAGTTGAAGCAGAGAACATTGCTGAACTGGAAAGTTGTTTGCAGGAGAAATCAGATTGGGACTTGGTGTTATTGGACTTAAATATGCCCGGTGCTCATGGTTTTTCTGGATTAGTATTGCTGCGTGGACAGTATCCACAGGTTCCCGTAGTGATGATTTCTGCGCAAGAAGAAGCAATGATAATGGCACGCGCACGTGAGTTTGGTGCTAGCGGTTTTATTCCAAAATCCAGCGCCCTAGAAGATATCCAACAAGCTGTACAAGTTGTCTTGGATGGTGATGTTTGGTGGCCTGCACAAACGGCAGCCACTGCGGCTGTAACTGCCGAGGAAAAAGCGGCCAGCGCCGGTTTAGCCAGCTTAACCCCACAACAGTTTCGCGTGCTGACCATGGTCTGTGATGGCCTGCTCAATAAGCAAATTGCCTATGACTTAAACGTGTCAGAAGCCACGGTTAAAGCACACGTCACCGCGATTTTCCGCAAGCTGAATGTACGTACTCGTACACAAGCTGCGTTGCTCTTGCAGCAAATGGAATCCATTCCACAGAGCGAATAACACTCAGCGTCTGCAGTATGGTTTTGATACTAAAAGTCATACTGCAAACGATGCCTGTTCAGCCTCCACGCAGTCAAGGTCACTATGTCCCCATTTAAAGGTAAATCCGGTCTACGCCGAATTGTGAATGCTGCCGGTTATTCAGTGGCTGGTCTGCGTGCTGCGTTTGTCGGTGAGGCTGCTTTTCGTCAGCTGCTATTACTCAATGCGATTCTAATTCCGATCAGCTTTATGCTTGATGTGTCACGTGGTGAGCGGGCATTGATGGTAGCGATCTGTTTGTTGTCGCTGATTATTGAGTTGTTTAACTCAGCGATTGAAGCCGCGATTGATCGTATTTCTCTAGAACAGCATCCGCTGTCGAAAAACGCTAAAGATATGGGCAGTGCCGCACAAATGGTCGGCATGACCGCCATTGCAGCGGTCTGGTCGATTATCTTGCTTGGCTAGCACGGCTCTAGCGTGGTTATTCCTTAACCGCGCTGACCCCTTCTAATGTCGTAAATGATGTGTCTTTAGCGGTCAGTAAAAAATCTTTCATAAAAGCCGCATCGAGCATATCGGTACGCACGGCTGCATAGAGTGTCGAAAACAAACCGTTTTTACCTAAGCGACGTGCACTGACATAGCCTTTGGATGTGTATTCATGCATCGCCCAATTCGGCAAAGAACAGACGCCGCGGCCACTGGCGACCAACTGCATCATCATGACTGTCATTTCGGCCGTACGCACGTGTGCAGGCTCAACATCCGCCGGTTCTAAAAAGTGATTAAATATATCTAAACGATCACGGTCCACCGGGTAGGTGATTAGAATCTCATTACGTAAGTCTTCTGGCTCGACATAGGTTTTTTGTGCCAGCGGATGCTGCTTGGCCACGGCTAATAATGCTTCATAAGCAAACAGAGGAATATAGCTGATACCGCTCAGATCAATGGGGTCTGCGGTCACCACTAAATCCAAATCGCCACGAGCCAATGCGGGCAGGGGGGCAAAGGCAAAACCTGAAGCTAAGTCCAGTTCCACTTCCGGCCACGCATTACGAAACTGATCAATGGTCGGCATCAACCACTGAAAACAACTGTGGCACTCAATCGCCATATGTAAGCGGCCCGCTGAGCCACCTTGCAAACGCGCAATATCACGTGCTGCACCGCGCATTAATGGCAGCACTTCATCCGCCAACCTGAGCAAACGTAATCCAGCACTGGTAAAGCGCACGGGTTTCGTTTTGCGCACAAACAGCTGCATGCCCAGACGCTCTTCCATTTCCCTAAACTGATGGGAGAGAGCAGATTGCGTGAGGTGCAGGCGCTCTGCTGCCTCGACTAAGCTGCCAGCATCGCGTAGCGCGCCGAGAGTTTTGAGGTGGCGAATATCCAGCATGAAGATTCCTTAAGTAACAACATGAATAAAACTATTGATCATCAGTAATATTTGTAGTTTGTTTCATTCACGCTCAGCCATGACAATAGCGTCATTGACTTAGAAGGAATAAAATCATGGCCGTAGCACATAACTTAGGTTTCCCCCGCATTGGTGGCGA
>JAVETP010000013.1:0-58934 GCA_034006005.1 Pseudomonas sp. | reverse complement strand
TTAACCGGTGGGCATGGCGGGCATAAATGCCCGCCCTACGGGTGGAGCCGATGCGCCCCACCCTGTTGTGCTTAGCGTCGGATGATTTTTAGTTCTTGTAGGGCGGGCATTTATGCCCGCGTAGCAGAGTTGCCATCTTACCCATGGCCCGTTTGCAATGGATTAAATAGAACAACAGGGACAGGTTTGACATGTATTAACCGGTGAGCATGGCGGGCATAAATGCCCGCCCTACGGGTGGAGCCGATGCGCCCCACCCTGTTGTGCTTAGCGTCGGATGATTTTTAGTTCTTGTAGGGCGGGCATTTATGCCCGCGCAATAGGGTTGCAATCTTACCCATGGCCCGTTTGCAATGGATTAAATAGAACAACAGGGACAGGTTTGACATGTATTAACCGGAGGGCATGGCGGGCATAAATGCCCGCGCAATAGGGTTGCAATCTTATCCATGGCCCGTTTGCAATGGATTAAATAGAACAACAGGGACAGGTTTGACATGTATTAACCGGTGGGCATGGCGGGCATAAATGCCCGCCCTACGGGTGGAGCCGATGCGCCCCACCCTGTTGTGCTTAGCGTCGGATGATTTTTAGTTCTTGTAGGGCGGGCATTTATGCCCGCGTAGCAGGGTTGCAATCTTACCCATGGCCCGTTTGCAATGGATAAAATAGAACAACAGGGACAGGTTTGACATGTATTAACCGGAGGGCATGGCGGGCATAAATGCCCGCCCTACGGTTGGAGATCTAAGCTCTCCCTATTAACGTCGAATGGTTTTCAGCAGATCATCGGGGGTGATATGACCGACCATACTGGCATTAGCTTCTGCGCTACCCGCCAGCGGTAAATTGAGGATATGACCTTTCATTTTACCGATAATGTGCATCTCGCACGGCTTGCAATCGAACTTCAAGGTCAGCACTTCATCGCCATGTATCAGCTGCATATCACTGACTTTAGTGCGCACACCAGTGACGCCTTTAGCTTGCTTTGGGCACAAGTTAAAAGAGAAACGCAGACAGTGCTTAGTAATCATCACTGGCACATCACCGGTTTCTTCGTGCGCTTCATAGGCCGCATCAATTAACTGCACACCGTACTTATGGTAAAACGCGCGGGCTTTTTCATTGTAGACGTTGGCTAAGAAGGTTAAATGCGATTCTGGATACACTGGCGCTGGATCGCTAACCGGCTTACGGAAACCTTTTGGATGCGCAGCCACCCGCGCCTCAGTCAAAGCTGCAATCGCATCACGGCGCAACGCTTTCAGCTGCGAGTTCGGCACAAACAATGCTTGCTCAGCTTGCACATCAATCTTTTGCGCATGATAAATCGTGGTACCCAATTTACTCAGCGTATCTTTAATTTGCGCAATGGCTTTGGCTGAATCGTCAGCAGCAGTAAACGGGCCAGCCTGTTGTACACTGACGCTGACACCCTCTTCACTGGTTGCGATAAGGGTCAGTTGCTGCTCATCGAGCTGCACTTGCCAATCCAACAAGACACGGCGTTCGGATGATTTCTTTTGCAGCGCCAGCTGCCAGTTATGGTCCATATTACGATTAAGCTGATACGGCGGACGCAGCTCTTTAAGCTCGGCGCGCATATCATTGGGCACCACACGGTATTGACGAATCATCTGCCCGTCTTGTTCGTACTCACAGACTTGCTGCACGGTATTGGCACGAAAACCAATCACTTCACGCTTATATAAAACGTTTAAACCATCGCCATTGGCCAGCGGCTCGGTGGTTTGTACGCTGATATCATTTCTGCCAATGCCTAAAATCTCACCGACCGGCAAGCCAATAAACTTCGGCGAATCAAAAGCACCGATATCCACTTTACGATCACTGACAAAGTAATCCGTGCTACCACGGTGGAAAGTTTTATCCGGATCAGGCGCAAAGAAGTGCTCGGTAAAACCACTGGATGAACGCGCTAACTCAGGGCGTTCCAGCAAGATCTCATCCAGCTGCTGACGATAATAGGCGGTGATATTTTTCACATAGGTCATATCTTTATAGCGCCCTTCAATCTTAAAGGAGCGCACACCGGCATCGACCAAATCACGTAAATTCGCGCTTTGGTTATTATCTTTCATCGACAACAGGTGCTTGTCATAAGCGACCACACGGCCTTCATCGTCTTTTAAAGTGTAGGGCAAACGGCAGGCTTGTGAGCAATCACCCCGGTTGGCACTGCGGCCGTTTTGGGCGTGAGAGATATTGCACTGACCGGAAAACGCTACACACAACGCGCCGTGAATAAAGAATTCAATCGCCGAGTCCACATTCTGGCTGATTTCACGAATTTCTTGCAGATTCAGTTCACGTGCTAACACCAACTGCGAGAAACCCGCCTGTGAAAGAAACTTGGCTTTTTCAAGGGTACGGATATCAGTTTGCGTACTGGCATGCAGCTCGATGGGCGGCAGATCCATTTCCATAATGCCCAAATCTTGCACAATCACCGCATCGACACCGACTTCATAGAGCTGGCAGATCAACTGCTGCGCGGCTTCCAATTCGTCATCATGCAAAATGGTATTGATGGTGACAAACACCTTGGCATGAAACAGATGGGCAAATTCTACCAGCCCAGCAATATCACTGAGACTGTTGCTGGCGTTATGCCGTGCGCCAAAACTCGGCCCGCCAATATAAACTGCGTCAGCGCCATGCAAAATGGCCTCTTTAGCAATGATGGCATCACGGGCAGGACTGAGTAACTCAAGATGGTGCAGAGGTAGAGACATAGTTTTTAAGATTTCAAATATAAAAAAGGCTGGACAATACACAGCTCGATTCTAAGATCGAGACTAGGCATTGAATAGGATGCACGCAGTTTACCACAGGGCAATGCCAGACAGGCAGACCATCAGTCGACAACCGAGAATTGCACGCTGCCGGTTTGTCCGGTTTCATCCAGCACACTGAGCTGATAGATGCCTGTTTTAGCAAAGATATGATCAAAGCCCTGCCCGTTCTCGGTACGCAACAGCGGCTGGCCATTGAGATACCACCAGTGCTGCGTACCCCGACCTTGCGCAGAAAAGCGCAGATTTAATGCACTGGTTTGCCCTGCCGCACGCTGTAAACGATCACCCTCATGCACGCCAATAATCTGAATTGGTTGATGATGCATGCTCACCGGCGGCGGACAGCTGGGATCAATGGCTGCTAAACGTGTTCGTCGTTGCTCGTTCAGCGGCAGCCAAGGCTCTAACGCCGTTGGCCACAGTGCTACACGCTGAAGTTGGGCGCTGGGGCAGTCTTTCGCCACTCGTAAACCTTGTGAATTGAGCCAGACCAGCGGCTGTAAATCACTGTCAAAGCTATCGCCCATGGTTAAGGTCGGTGGGATAGTGCCATTCAGTGTCCAAGCAAAACGCAAACGCCGACAATTATCATCGCTACGGGGTAACTCTTGCCCCAGCGGCCAGCAAATTGCCGCGACGCCCACGTCCTGAGGTTGCGGATCAAGTATTTCAGGCTTACCACTTTGTCGATCTCGATGATTAAGCACATCGTGCACTTGCAACAATAACGGTGTAGCCGAAGCTAAACCAAACTGCCCTGGCACTGGCGTCCCATCAGGACGACCAATCCACACGCCAATCAAATAGCGCGAACTGACACCCACGGCCCAGGCATCACGAAAACCATAACTGGTGCCGGTTTTCCACGCTAAGGGCGAGCGTTCAACTAACTGCGCGCGCGGATCAATATCCGGCCGCCGTTGCCCTGATAAAATACGTCGCACAATCCATGCCGCTCCCGGCGACATCAAGCGCTTTTCTTGCAGTGCTTGTTGCGGCTGCAAACGTAACTGTGCCACTTTACCCTGCCGCGCAAAGGCACTAAAGCCACTGACAACATCCTCTAAACGGCTGCCCACTCCACCCAAAATCAGTGCCAGATTCGGCTCTGCACCGCGGGGTAACAGTAATGACACACCGGCATTGCGCAACTCACCAGTAAAACGTTTTGGCCCGTAGACTTCCAGCAATTGTACCACTGGCAAATTCAACGAACGCCCTAAGGCTTCGCTGGCCGAAACAGGCCCACTAAAACCTTGGGAGAAATTCCCCGGCCGATAATCACTGCTATGACGTGGCACATCCTGCAATAAAGATTCCGAATGAATTAAGCCTTCATCTAGCGCCAGCCCATACAGAAAAGGCTTCAGCGTAGAACCGGGCGAGCGCACCGCTTGCACCATATCCACATGACCAAAACGCTGCGCATCTTGCAGATCCAGCGAGCCCAAATAAGCCTGCACCGCCATGGTGTCATGCTCAACCACCACAATCGCCGCTGAAGTGCGTTCAGGTAAACGCGCACGCCAACCCAGCAACATATCTTCCAAACGACGCTGCAAACTGGCATCGATAGTGGTTTCAATCACTGCGGGACTACTTTTATGATTGAGACGCCGCGCCAGCAACGGCGCTAATGCAGGCTCATGGCGCGGCGCTAACCACACTGGCTCTTGTAATGCATCATCAATCGCCAGCTGCGGCCATACTTCAAACTGCGCTAAACGCTGCAGGATTTTATCGCGCGCTGCTTGCGCTCGCTTAGGATGACGATCAGGACGTAAACGACTGGGCGCTTGCGGTAATACTGCTAATAGCGCAGCTTCCGCACGACTGAGACTTTTCGGCGACTTGCCTAAATACGCCCAACTGGCTGCCGCCACACCTTCTAAGGTGCCGCCAAAGGGAGCGCGATTTAGATATAAAGTCAGGATTTCATCTTTAGATAAATACCATTCCAGCTGCGCGGTACGCCAGACTTGGCGCATTTTACCGCGCAAGGTGCGTGGATGCGGATCAAGTAAACGTGCGACCTGCATCGACAAAGTACTGCCGCCCGAGACGATTTGCCCACCGCGCAAATTCTGCCACGCTGCACGGGCAATGGATAAAGGATTGATCCCCGGATGCTGATAAAACCAGCGATCCTCATAGCCCAGCAACGCTTCAATATAATAGGGCGAGACTTGATCAATGCGGATCGGATAGCGCCAGACACCATTCTTATCCGCAAAGCGCCACAGCGGTGTGCCATCCTGCGCTAAAACCACACGGGCCATATCGTCTTTGGGTAAAGGCAAAGGATAAAGAGTATCCGCCAGCCACAGCAATGCGCAGAGCATCAGCAGGCTTAAAACCGCTCGGCGGAACATTAACCACGCACCATTATTAATTCATACAAATACCCGTAGGGCGGGCATTTATGCCCGCCATTGCTCAAACACACAACACTCCCACAATTACACTTCATACAACAATCAAAATGCATGGGATGTTATGTCCGTCACAATGAATACACATCATTGTCGTTTGATACACCGCTGCGCGGGCACAAGTGCCCGCCCTACAAATACACACAGCACACCCACCATCACATAACATATAAATACCCGTCGGGCGGGCATTCATGCCCGCCATTGCTCAAACACACAACACACCCACCACCACACACCATACAAATATCCGTAGGGCGGGCATTCATGCCCGCCATTGCCCAAACACACAACACACCCACCACCACACACCATACAAATACCCGTCGGGCGGGCATTCATGCCCGCCATTGCCCAAACACACAACACACCCACCACCACACACCATACAAATATCCGTAGGGCGGGCATTCATGCCCGCCATTGCCCAAACACACAACACACCCACCACCACACACCATACAAATATCCGTAGGGCGGGCATTTATGCCCGCCATTGCTCAAACACACAACACACCCACCACCACACACCATACAAATATCCGTAGGGCGGGCATTCATGCCCGCCACTGCCCAAACACAAGCCTCCGCCCTACCCTTCATATGTTGTGTTATGCACGGTCCCACTCCAATCATTTGGATAAACACCCTGCTTCACCAACCGATGAAATGACGACCAAGGCC
The DNA here is from genome assembly GCA_034006005.1 of Pseudomonas sp. Taxonomy (GTDB): domain Bacteria; phylum Pseudomonadota; class Gammaproteobacteria; order Pseudomonadales; family Pseudomonadaceae; genus Denitrificimonas. The sequence continues at coordinate 52,996 of JAVETP010000013.1, read as the reverse complement.
AGTCAATAACATTTTGCACCAAACCATGCTTAACTGGGTTGTAATGTACATAATTCATATGATTATTAAAGTCATTCTCATCACGTATGGCATGCTCCCAAAACCGATGTTGCCAAATTGTTCCATACCGTTTGGCACTCCGACGTTTATTGAGTAAAGCAGGATCATGATATGTACGCTCACATGCATGCGTGACTCGACGCTTGATTTGATTCCAACGTAAAGAAAAATCAGCATCATTAGGCGGTAGTTGCCAGATTGTATGCAAGTGATCAGGTAACAAAACCCAAGCAGAAATTTCAAATGGATAATTTTGACGGACAGCAATAATAGCTTGACGCAAAGCAATACGAATATCAGGCTGAGTCAAAATAGGCCGACGACCTTCGCTGACTACTGTAAAAAAATATTGACCACCGGCATGGTCGGCACGACGATAAAAAGACATATGAGCACTCCTTGCTCTTAAATATGACGCTGCCATGTAAGGCATGGCAGCGTCATACAACAACAATAACGTATTGCAGGTTATACACCTCACAATTAATACACATCATAGTAGTTTAATACACCGCTGCGCGGGCACAAGTGCCCGCCCTACAGAGCACCTGTAATGGTAGGCAGATCCTTTGGCGTATCAACACCCGTAGGGCGGGCATTTATGCCCGCCATTGCACCTTATGCAACAATTACAATGTATTAGGTCTTATGCACATCATGCAACAAATGCAACAATATTGGGTGTTATGCACACCACATTGGTCGCAATATGATGATAAACAGAAAAATCGCTGCGCGGGCATAAATGCCCGCCCTACGGTAAACTCTTGCCCTATCAACGCTACCGTCTCTGCGTCTTACGGTACGCCTCGCTGCTTTGTGACTAGAAAGGAACATCTGTGCGCCATTCTGCCGATAACAATTACCCCGCCCAACATAAACCCAACTGGAAAATCATTGCCGGTTTGTGGCCTTATCTGACCGAGTTCCGTGGTCGAGTGGTTCTTGCAATGGCTATGCTGATCCTTGCCAAAGTCGCCACGGTCGCTACGCCAATCGCTCTTAAATATATTATCGACTACCTCGATCAAAACCGCGGCGTGGATATGCTGATGTGGATGCCGCTAATGCTGGTCATCGCCTACGGTGCGCTGCGCTTTGGTAGCACCCTATTTAGCGAACTGCGTGACGCTATTTTTGCCCGAGTGGCTGAGCGCGCCATGCGACGGGTATCGTTGCGGGTGTTTAAGCATCTGCACCAGCGTGAACTGGCGTTTCATTTAGATCGCAAAACTGGTGGCCTAGCACGGGATATCGAACGCGGCACCACCGGCATCAGCTTCTTGCTGCGCTTTACCCTGTTTAATATTGTGCCGACACTGCTAGAAATCGTGATGGTGGCGAGTATTTTATTGGTGGCTTTTAACGTCAGCTACGTCTTGGCCATCTTGATATCCGTCGTGGTCTACGTGGTCTTTTCCATTAAAGTCACCGAGTGGCGCATCGCCTTTGTACGCGAGGCTAATAGCCGCGACAACCAGTCCAACTCCCGAGCCATCGACAGCTTACTGAACTATGAAACGGTCAAGTATTTCAACAACGAGCGCTTTGAAGCCGAGCAGTACGATCAAGGCTTAGAAAAGTGGGAGCAAGCCCGTCTAAAAAACCGCTTATCCATGGCAGCTCTGAATACCGGACAAGCCTTTATTATTGGCGTCTCACTGATTGTGATTATGAGCATGGCAGTGCGCGAAGTGGCGGCTGGCCAGATGACACTGGGTGATTTCACCATGGTCAACGCCTACCTCATCCAACTGTTTGTGCCACTCAACGCCCTAGGTTTTGTCTACCGAGAAATCCGCCAATCACTGGTCAATGTCGAGCGCCTGTTTGGGCTGCTGGGCGATAAGCCCGCGATTGAAGATGCACCTGATGCTCAAGCTTTAGCCCTCAGCTCAGGCCAAGTCGAATTTCGTGATGTGCACTTTAGCTATAACGCCGACCGCCCCATCCTTAAAGGCGTGAGTTTCAGCATACCTGCTGGCCATACCGTAGCGGTGGTGGGTGCCAGCGGCGCGGGCAAATCAACTCTGGCACGACTGTTGTTTAGGTTTTTTGATATCGACAGCGGCAGTATCAGCATCGATGGCCAAGATATACGCCAGATCACCCAAGACAGCCTGCGCAGCGCCATCGGTGTGGTGCCGCAAGACACCGTACTGTTTAACGATACGCTGTATAACAATCTGGCCTATGGCCGTCCTGGAGCGAGCGAAGCCGAAGTGCACCACGCTGCCCAACAAGCTCATCTGGAAGGTTTTATCAGCAGCCTGCCGGATGGTTATGCCACCCAAGTCGGTGAGCGCGGCCTCAAGCTTTCTGGCGGTGAAAAGCAGCGCGTGGCCATTGCGCGTGTCTTGTTAAAGAATCCGCCACTGCTGATTCTTGATGAAGCCACTTCATCTTTGGATTCAATTTCTGAGCAAGCGATTTTGGACGCGATCAACGCAGTGAAAACCAAGCGCACCACACTGGTGATTGCCCACCGCTTATCAACAGTACGCGATGCTGATAGCATTTTAGTCATGAACCAAGGTGAGATTGTCGAAAGCGGCAGCCACAGTGAGCTGCTAGAAAAAGACGGTTACTACGCCAGACTCTGGTTGCAACAACAGCAAGATATCTAAATCGACACCGCTGCGCGGGCACAAGTGCCCGCGATACAGTTAGACGCCTATGGCCGTCTGTGAGAATGCTATGTGCTGCGTTGATATCACGGTCGTGACTCGTAGATGAAAATGTGCAGTGCAGCCAGAACGACTGCACTGCAGAGGGATTAAAACTTACTCGCTGCTTTGATTGATATGCACAGTACGCTGTGGGAATGGGAAGTTAATACCTTCGCGATCAAAGGCTTCTTTCATCTCTTCTTGGAAGGCAAAAGTCACACCCCAAAAATCAGCACTTTTGGTCCACATACGCAAGGATAAATTGACTGAATCATCACCCAGCGATGCCAAATACACCACCGGCGCTGGATCCTGCAATACACGCTCATCAGCCGCTGCCAAATCAAGCAGAATCTTACGCGCATGCTTAATATTATCGCTGTAATCAATGCCCACCTTGATCTCTACACGGCGGGTTGGCTTGCGTGAGTAGTTGGTCACTATGCCATTGGAGAGCGAGCCATTGGGTAGCACAATCACCTTATTGTCCGCGGTACGCAGCAAGGTGTGGAAAATCAAAATACTTTCCACTGTACCGCCGACACCTTGCGCCTCAATATAATCACCGGCGCGGAATGGGCGTAAAAACAGAATCAGCACGCCACCGGCAAAGTTCGCCAAACTGCCCTGCAAGGCTAAACCGACAGCCAGACCCGCCGTACCAATTAAGGCTAAGAATGAAGTGGTTTGAATACCAATCATACTGGCGACACTGAGCAACAACATAATGCGCAGCAGCGCAAGAGTGAGCGAGCTTAGGAAGCCAACCACCATCGCATCGGCATGACGATTTTGCAGAAAACCAACTAGGCCCTCGGTGATACGATTAATCAGCCACCAACCTAGCCCTAGGGTAATCAGCGCAAAAAGAATATGACTGCCGTGCTCAACTAAAAGCGGCAGCCAGTTAGCTTTTATATCTGCCAACCAAGTATCAAGCGTGATGTCTTGCATAAAAAATCTCTGAATCAATAAGTGTGCAGGTTATTTTACATAACTGATACAAGGATGAAAGTATTGTTTGAGCCTAATGGCTTAATGCCACAAACCACTCAATATCAAAGCGCTAGAAAAAACTCCATATACTTAAAGTATCTCTGCGAGGCTGTCGCAAAAGTCTGGTCTTAAGTGACGCAGTGCAGGAATTGAGCAAAGATGGTGTATCGAGAGGACACCATCCCTCCACTGAAAAAAATGCATACAGCGATACATACACCCAGCAAAAACAGCCATCCGACAAAACCTGTATCATCTGCACTCAAGCTTTTACCACTAACCTGATTGAGTTTGCACCATGAACGCCGCCAAACGTTATGAAATCTTCCGCCGCTTTCAAGAAGACAATCCCAAGCCCGAAACCGAGCTCAATTACAGCTCACCCTTCGAGTTATTGATTGCTGTGATCCTCTCGGCTCAAGCCACGGACGTCGGCGTCAACAAAGCCACCGACAAACTCTACCCCGTCGCCAACACCCCAGAGGCGATCTACGCTTTGGGTTATGACGGCCTGTGTGAATACACCAAAACCATCGGCCTCTACCCCACCAAAAGCAAAAACGTGATTGAAACGTGCAGACTTTTAATCGAACGCCACAACAGCCAAGTCCCCGATACGCGTGAGGAACTTGAAGCGCTACCTGGCGTGGGTCGCAAAACGGCAAACGTGGTGCTGAATACGGTATTTGGTCAAGTAGCGATGGCGGTTGATACGCATATTTTTCGCGTCAGCAACCGCACTAAAATCGCCATGGGCAAGAACGTCTTAGAGGTTGAAAAGAAATTACTCAAAGTCGTCCCCAAAGAATTTATCCTCGATGCACACCACTGGCTGATCCTGCACGGACGCTATGTTTGCCAAGCGCGCAAGCCTCGTTGTGGCAGTTGCAGAATCGAAGATTTATGCGAATTTAAAGAGAAAACATCGGACGATTAGTTTTAACAATCGATACACAGCAAACCCATTGAAAAATACTTTTTTACCTGGAGCCATTTTATGGTTATAAGGTGCGCCAACGGAAACTCCCGTATGCGAGGCTCAAATCATGAGTAAAGAAGATTTAGAAATAGATGACGATTTCATAGCAGAGGATGCTGAAGAAATTGAGGAGGAGACCCCTGCTCAAGCTGCAAAAACCAACCTGACCAAGCGCCGCACCATCGATAACCTACTCGAAGAACGCCGCTTGCGTAAACAACTCGCTGAATATGACTACGATATAGACTGATATATCGCAACGCGTTACACCACTCTTGGGGCGGGCATTTATGCCCGCCACTTGCACATCGTTTAAAAACCGCATAACGCTACTGCAGCGCACACCACCGGCACGCTCTACGCTGAAGCCTTAACCCCATGCTGACCTTGATATGCATTTTCCGCACGACACGCAACCCATTGCCAGTACGCATCCGTGTTCGACATGCGTTCTTACCCACAAAACACGATCAAATGTAGGCCGAGCCTTTAGGCCGACATGGGCGCTGTAAGCGCCCAATACGATGCCAAAAACCATTACAACGGCACCAGCCTGATGGCTTTGTCGGCCTGAAGACCGACCTACAAAAATAACGCACATCCACCGCACATACACATCAAATGTAGGTCGGCCTTTAGGCCGACATGGGCGCTGTAAGCGCCCTAAAACACGCATTACAAACAATCACAACGGCACCAGCCTGATGGCTTTGTCGGCCTGAAGACCGACCTACAAAAAACAACGCACATCCACCGCACATACACATCAAATGTAGATACTCTGTTTAAGCACAAGCTTTTTTGTGCTCTTCACTGAATAATTTTGATGAGTCAAAGGGTATGTTTAATTTTAAGCATGCCCAGATTCCTGTCAGCATTTTACGCATAACTGCACACAAGGCTTGCTTCTTTTTCTTACCGCGTTGAGTCAGAGATTGATAAAATGCTCGCGCATTAGGATCGTGAGTGACCGCAGATAAAGCTGGCATAAAGAGCGCTGTGCGCAAATAAGCATTGCCGGCCTTGCTTAAACGGCCAGGTTTATTAATGCTGGTGCCTGATTGTGTCAGGCGTACATCCAAGCCTGCAAAACGGGTAACTTGTGATGATTTTAAATGCTCTGGAAGTAATTCTAACTCGCAAATAATCATAATAGCGCTATTGATTCCGATCCCAATAGCTGCAGTTAGATTTTCTAATTTTTGCTTTAGCGCTTCATCATCAGTAATAATTTCTAGAGCCATATTGCGTAAACGCTCAATACGAATCTCTAAATATTCGATGCCTTCTAATTCGTCATCAATCAGCGGCTGGTATGTTGTGTTTTTCGCTTTTAAAGCATGCAAGTTATTTTTAGCTTCAGTGCGGCGGCCGACCAACCTATTGATTTGACGGCCAATATCGCGCAAAGACAGGTATTTCGGATCAGGCGCTGCCCATAAACGTGGCGTCATACGCTGCGCATATTCAGCTAATAAAGCCGCATCAATACCGTCAGTTTTACTATGAGTCAGCGTCAATTTAGCGAAGTGATTAAAACTATTTGGATTGATTACTGAGACTTTTAAACCGCTGTTAAACAGCACTACAGCAAGGTTTAAATAATAGATTCCAGTGGCTTCCATAATCACGCATGCAGGATCTAATTTGAGCAGTCGAGTAGCAAGCTTTGCATGATCTTCAGGTGTTTGTTGATAGCTTTTTACAGCGCCATTTTTATCATTACGACGCACCACAACTTCAAACGCTGTTGCACCAATATCAATACCAATAAAAGTACTCATGCCTTTAATCCTCGCTGCTAATCAGTAATAATACTTACCGGTTCCCCGACCTCGCACTTTTTGCCTCTCAACCTTGTATATTCGAAGTCTCTTTTGAGCTTCTGGATACTCTTCGAGATCAGCAAAGAGGCGGGGAGCCACTCTACATATGAGGTCAGTAAACTGCCTCTAGGTCGGTACGGCTTCCCCAGTAAATTGCTCTTATCTTAACGAATAATCGTCACTGACTAACATACAAGGTCGGTCTTTAGGCCGACATGGGCGCTGTAAGCGCCCTAAAACACGCATTACAAACAATCACAACGGCACCAGCCTGATGGCTTTGTCGGCCTGAAGACCGACCTACAAGAGCAATACTTCAAACAATTTTCGTCGAGCTTACAAATACGCTGAATTCCAAAACGGATAATATTTCACGTCGTTGACAAGTTCTTTACGCAATGGATTGGCAACAATATAACGAGCAATATGAATACGGTTTTCTTCAGCACGTAATGCACGATCATGAAAAGAGGACTGCCAGAGCTTACCTTTACGATTGAGGTGCTGATTTATCAAATAGGCACTCGTACCTTTTAATCCGCCGACAACCTTAGATAGCTCAGCATCTGCACTATCAAGACGTAACAGACCATGAAAATGATCTGGCATCAGCACCCATGTTAACCAAGTGCATTGATACTGACGCTCATTGAGTACAATTTGTTGGCAAAACAAACGAGCGAGCTCAAAGTCATTAAAAAAAGCAACTCTATTGTGCGTATTAAAGGTCACAAGATACTCGCCCTGCCGCTGCGAAAACCGACCTATTCTTAAGTCATTCCATGACATAAACATCTCCTTTTACGCTTACATACAGATCGCGCCTTTAGGCCAACATGGGCTGCTAATCACGCAATCTTACCCACAAAACACGATCAAATGTAGGTCGGCCTTTAGGCCGACATGGGCGCTGCAAGCGCCCCCATACGGTGCCGCAAACAATCACAACGGCACCAGCCTGATGGCTTTGTCGGCCTTTAGGCCGACATGGGCGTTGCAAACGCCCCAATACGACGCCGAAAACAATCACAACGGCACCAATCTGATGGCTTTGTCGGCCTGAAGACCGACCTACAAAAGCGGGGCACTGAGCTTTTTCTGATGATAGAGCAAGTCGACCAAATCCCCCTGCGGCACATACCCATCCACGGTTTGGCGCAACAACTGGCGAATCAACACACAATCACCACTATTGGCCGCGGCAACCAACTCATGCAACACCACTTCCAACTCAGCCCAAGGCAAGAAGTCTTCAGCGGCGCGCATGATCATGCTGTGTTCGGTGGGTGAGACGTTATCGCCAATCAGCAGCTCTTCATAGAGCTTTTCACCAGGGCGTAAGCCACTGAACTCAATGGCAATTTCACCACTGGGATTGGCTTCACTGCGCACAGTCAAACCGGTGAGATTAATCATCTTCTCTGCCAGCTCAACAATTCTTACCGGCTCGCCCATATCCAAGACAAACACATCACCACCCTGCCCCATAGCACCGGCTTGAATCACCAACTGCGAGGCTTCAGGAATGGTCATAAAATAACGCGTCATCTTCGGATGCGTCACCGTCACCGGTCCACCCTGTTTAATCTGCTGACGGAACAATGGAATCACCGAGCCTGACGAGCCCAGCACATTACCAAAGCGCACCATGGTAAAGCGTGTGTTATTTTCAAACTGCTGAGTATTCTTATCGTCTCTAAATAAACCCGAAGTGGCTTCTTTACTTAACGCCTGCAACACCATCTCAGCCAAACGCTTGGTACTGCCCATAATATTAGTTGGACGCACCGCTTTATCAGTGGAAATCAGCACAAAGTGCTCAACCCCCGACGCAATCGCTGCCTGCGCGGTATTCAGCGTACCGATGACATTATTGAGAATACCTTCCGCCGTATTGTGCTCAACCATCGGCACATGCTTATAAGCCGCAGCGTGGTAGACGGTATCCACCTTCCAGCTCTGCATCACTTCACGCAAACGCTTCAGATTACGAATCGAACCCAACACTGGGAACAACTGCACACTTAAGCCTTCTTTAGCGATCCGCGCACTCAGCTCAGTTTGAATGCTGTAGAGATTAAATTCACTGTGCTCAAACAAAATCAAAGTGGTCGCGCCACTGGCTAAAATCTGCCGACACAACTCCGAACCAATCGAACCACCGGCACCGGTGACCATCACTATTTTTTGCTTAATACAACGCTCAAACAACTCCATGTGTGGCTCAACTGCATCACGACCCAAGAGGTCAGCAATATCCACTTCCTGCAGATCCTGCACCTTCACGCGGCCACTGGCCAAATCCATAATGCCGGGGATGGTGCGCACATGCAGCGGGTAAGGCTCTAAATAAGACAAGATCTCACGACGGCGCGCACGGGTGGCGGACGGCATCGCCAACAACACTTCAGTCGCACCGGTGGCTTTAATCATCTGACGTAAATGGCGTGACTTATACACCTTCAGCCCAGCAATGGTACGCCCAGCAATCACCGGATCATCATCAATAAAGGCCACCGGCAGCATGCTTTTACCCATACGCAAGGACGCGACCAACTGATTACCGGCCGCCCCAGCACCATAAATAGCAACATGCGGTAAACTTTTTGAGTTTTTTATAAATGGCACATAGTGCATGCCATCCAACCAATCACCCAAGAAATACTCTCGCAGCGCCAAACGCACACCACCGAGTATAAAGACGGTCAACCACCAATAACTGAGCACCAAGGAACGCGGTACTAAGGTATCGTCTTGTTGAAACCAGTAAATACATAAAGCCAAGACCAAGGCCGATAGCGTCGTCGCCTGCAGAATAGCGACCAACACTTCTTTACCAGCATAGCGCATCACCGTTCGATACAGCCCAAAGCTGCGCAGCAGCGGAATAGCAATCACTGGTGCAGCTAAAAACAACCAGCTATTGCTCACCATCGGCCCAAAAGAGTCAACAAACCCCAAGCGCACCACAAACGCCAACCCCAACGCCAACCACACCAAAATAATATCAGCGAAGACCTGCAACATACGCTTGTAACGATTGGGTAAACCTAACAACCAGGTTCTGAGCATCATCTGTGTCCCGTAGATTATTTTAAAAAAAGAGTCGCACTTAACAACACACCCACACACAACCATGTAGGGCGGGCATTTATGCCCGCCATGGCCGTTACACCATGCTCAAACACATACGCGGGCATGTAGGTCGGCCTTCAGGCCGACAAGGGCGTCAAAGACGCCCCAACAGCGTTGCATACCAATACATTTGCATCAGTTGGGTGGGTTTGTCGGCCTAAAGACCGACCTACAAAAGCATGTGACTTTACGCTTTTTCTAGCTCACCCGCTTTATACTTCACGGCCAGCAGCACCAAAGGCACATAAGCAATCACCACCCCCAGCACCCCATCCAAATGCCACACGCCCACCGCCAAAGCAATCGGCAACAACCAAAACAGATTAATCAGCATCACCGCCAAAGTCACCGGACGATGCCCAGCAAAGCGACGCGAAGCATATTGATAAGCATGACTGCGATGCGCCTCATAGATCTTATCGCCCCGCACTAAACGGCGCAGCAAAGTAAAGGTCGCATCCACCACAAACACACCCAACAAAATCACCCAGCTCCACAACAACTCAGCACTAAACCAAGCCGCCTGCAGCGATAACACCGCCAAAATCAAACCTAAAAAGCCACTACCCGCATCACCCATAAAAATGCGCGCAGGCGGGAAATTCCAGCATAAAAACCCAGCCACTGCCGCCGCTAACAACACAGGCACCAGCGCTAAGATTGGCTCACCCAGCAGCACATACAGCAACGCCCCACCAGCACAAACACAAATCGCTTCAATACTGGCCAGACCATCAATGCCATCCATAAAGTTATATAGATTGAGCAACCAAACGATATACACAGCCGTCAGCACATGGCCAATCACACCCAGATCAAAGGTAAAACCAAAGACCAATAACGGCGGCAAACCACCCAGCCAATACAAGGCCCAAATCGCCGCAGAAAAATGACTTAATAAACGCCAGCGCACCGACACATCAATAAAATCATCGACAAAGCCTGACAACGCCACCACAGCACCCGCACCCAGCGCCGCGATAAAAAAGTTAAACTCCAGCAGACCCACAGTGTTTAAATACAACAACGCCATAAAAAAAGTCAGCGCAATCGCAATACCACCCCCACGTGCTTTAGGAATGCTATGCGAACTGCGCTGATTTGGCATATCGATTAAATTTAAAGCCTGTGCATAACGCAATAACAATCCACTTAAAGCAAAAGTTATCACAAACGCACAACAGCCAAGCAGCAAAACACCCATTCAATACACCCGTAAGCTCTAGCTTAACTGCTAATTTTTAAAAACCACTCAGGTGTGTATTTAAACAGAATGCGTCGCTAAGCTCATCACTTCACTTAGAACATCACAGGTTTTTTTAATTTCAGCAGCAGTTAAAGTCGGATGCACCATAAACATTATACTGGTCTCACCCAACTCACGCGCTACCGGCAACGGCTCAGCAGGACGGAAACCCGTACCATCAAAAGCTTTTTCTAAATAGACCTCAGAGCACGAACCACTGAAGCTGGGTACACCACGCTCAGCAATCTCAGCCAAAATACGATCACGATTCCAATCCGCTTTTAATAGCTCAGGCTTAACAAACACATAACTCTTATAGGCCGCATGCTCACGACCTTCAGGTACAGCTGGCACACGCAAAGCTGAACAACTGCGCGCAGCCGCCCAAATCGTTTCAGCATTAGCCAAACGCTGCGCCTGCCACTGCGGCATACGCTTGAGCTGAATACGACCCAGCACCGCTTGCATTTCCGTCATACGCCAGTTGGTGCCAAAGCTTTCATGTAACCAGCGGTAGCCAGCTGGATGCTCACGCTCATACACCGCCTCGTAGCTTTTACCATGATCCTTATAGGCCCACATCGCGCGCCACAGTTGCTCATCATTGGTGGTGACCATACCGCCTTCTCCGCCGGTGGTCATAATTTTATCTTGGCAAAACGACCATGCACTAATATGACCGATACTACCCACTGATCGACCTTTGTACTTGGCACCGTGCGCCTGCGCACAGTCTTCAATCACATACAGATTGTGCTCAGTGGCCAACGCCATAATCGCATCCATATCCGCCGGCATACCACCCAAGTGCACCACAACAATGGCTTTAGTCTTAGGTGTGAGCACCTTAGCAATGGTGTGCGCTTCGATATTTTGGCTATCGGCATCCACATCAGCAAATACCGGCGTCGCACCGGCATTCACGACACTGGAAATCGAAGCAATAAAGGTACGTGGGGTGACAATCACTTCATCACCTGGGCCAACATCTAAAGCTTTTAACGCGATATCCAGCGCCAAGGTACCGTTACCTAACGCAATGGCATAGTTACTGTCTGACCAAGAGGCGAATTCTTTTTCAAACTCACGGCATTCTTGGCCTGTCCAATAGTTCACTTTGTTGGATAAAACCACATCACGTACAGCATTGGCTTCTTCTTCAGTAAAGGAGGGCCAAGGGGAAAAAGGGGTGTTTAACACGTTAAAATTCCAAATTAAAAAATAAAAATAAAAATAAAAATAAAAATAAAAATAAAAATCTAAATCTAAATACTAAGTTCAGCCAAGAGTTCTTTTTCAAGTTGAAATATTTTATCACTTGGTCTTTTTTTCACTGCTTTACAATCTACACCTACATAAACAGTCCAAGGTTCTAGATTTTTTCTAACTATAACTCCAGCCCCAACAGCTGCGCCCTCGCCAATAGTGACACCTGGCAATATAGTTACATTAGTACCAATAATAACGTGTCTACCAATGTGTATTTTAGAGGTTTTAACATTCGTATATTTACTTGGTACTGTTGGATTAGTCAGACCGCCACCTAAAAAATCATCGCTGCCAGTTATGATTCTACAGCCTGCACTTAAGCCTGAAAAATCTTCCATAACAAACTCGCCACCGCCAATAACACTACAAAAAGAGGCTATGTGGACAAACTTACCAATCGTTGTTTTCTCACCAGCATTGAGGAATACAAAATCATCAATTTGCGAGTAATCGCCAATCGTTAAATTCTGCTTGTTAATAATTTTGGCTTGATCGTAAATCTTAGGTTTCATTCTTATTCCCTCTAAAAGGATAGGTTGTAACTTCACCTTCCGCTGTTATTCCATCTTTAATCAACACTTTTTTAACGGTTAACAAAACAATTTTTATGTCTAGCCAAAACGAACGGTTATCCACATACCAGACATCGAGCTTAAACTTATCTTCCCAGCTGATGGCGTTACGACCATTGATCTGCGCCCAACCTGTCACACCCGGACGCGCTTCATGGCGACGGTATTGCTCGGCTGAATACAGCGGCAAATATTCCATCAACAAAGGACGCGGGCCCACTAAGCTCATTTCACCTTTAAGCACATTCCACAATTCTGGCAACTCATCCAAACTGCTGGAGCGTAAAAAACTGCCAAAGGGCGTCATCCGCTCAGAGTCAGGCAATGGATTACCATTAGCATCCACAGCATCACGCATGGTACGAAACTTGATCATTTCAAAAGGTTTGCCGTCTTTACCGGGGCGGATCTGACGGAATAAAACAGGAGAGCCTAGTTTACGGCTGATTTTCCAAGCGACAATAGCAATGACGGGGCTGAGTAATAGCAGACCGAAAAAAGATGCAACGATATCGAAAAGACGTTTCAAACGATCCAACTCCATTAGACATTAAAAGCACAATCGGCTCGCTTATGAGTTTAAGCGGCACATCTTAGCAGCAATACAAAACGATGAAATAAAGACTTCGCAACTAGCTCTTTAATTTAGCCCTGCAATAATTTCCTCAAGATTCTCTGCATGCGCTTTCGGCGTTAACCTATAAAACAACTCAGCCGCTACATGCAACGGAACTAATGGCTCTTGTTCCAGCTTATGAAACAACTGCACCACCGCATCAATCTCAGGCTCAGCCACAAACCCAAGATGATTATTATTCACCCACTGCGCCACACTGGTATTACCACCACAGATAGCAATCACCTGACAACCTGAAAACACATAGGAGGATGATTTACTCGGGAAGGCGTAATTCGTCACCTCATCATCAATCGGCATCAAACCAAAGCTATAGCCGCGCAACAAGTCTGCAGCTTTATCAGCAGGTAGCACGCCTAAATAACTGACTTGCTTAAACTGACTAGCGAGTTTCTCAACCGCACCGCGATAGACGCCACCGCCAGCAAATACAAAAGGTAACTGACCACCTTCATTTAAATAACGCTCAATGGCAGCCAGTAATAGAGGTATGCGTTGCAAGCGTCCTGCATTGCCGCAATAGACAAAACCTTTTTTTCTTTCCACTGCAACCTGAGTCTCTTGCTGCGCTCCCTGAACAGATGGGTTATCCAACAGCACAATAGGTAGCTGCTGACCTGTTCGCTGTGCAATATAAGACTTCATCTGTTCAGTTAAAGTAATAACGGTTGTCGCTTTTATCGTTGTTTTTATATCGATTTTTAACAACACACGCTCTACCCAATTTTTCTTACCGGTAACAACTTGGGTGGCTTCTGGATGCATATCCTGCAAGTGATACACATACTTTTTATTAAACAACCAACAGTACCAGCGTACTACCAGTGGCGTAAAAATAGGCGGGTTGGTTGCCACATACACTTTATCGGGTCGATGCCAGCACAAACTGATAAAAACAAATGCTGTAAAAAGCAGCAGCTCAGTAATACGCAACAACATATGGCTGGAAGAATTGGTTAAGCTAGGCAAAGTAGAAAACTTAACATTCTCTCCGCGTCCAGCAGCCTTAAGCTTTGCTGGAAAGTCTTTAGCAACCTGGGTAATCACGATTGGCTGTACATTCTTAGCCAATGACTCCGATAGCAATAGCAGAGCCTCGCCGATAGCGGGGTTTTCTGGCCAAAAACTACGGCTCACTATTGCTACTTTTGTCATCACTGCATCCTGCCTTAAATTAATACTGCTTCCACACGTTACGCATTACATAGTCACGATAGCTATGCACAATCCGTACAATTTTATCTGACACATTCGGCATGCTGTAATCGGCCACTAAACGCAACGTACGTTCTACTCCTTGCAACTGACTTTCCAGCACTTGCAGAGCCTGCATCACGCGATCAGCTTCAAGGCCCACCATCATCACTGAAGCTTCTTCCATGCCTTCTGGACGCTCATGCGCTTCACGCAAATTCAGGGCTGGGAAGTTCAGAATGGATGACTCTTCATTGATGGTGCCGCTATCTGACAGTGATGCTTTCGCAGATAACTGCAGCTTGTTGTAGTCTTTAAAGCCCATAGGTTTGAGCAAACGCACATTGGCATGGAACTCAACACCCATAGCATCGACACGCTTTTGTGTACGCGGGTGGGTAGAGACAATCACTGGGTAATCATAATGCGCAGCGACAGTATTGAGCACATCAACCAGCTTGAGGAAGTTTTTATCTGAGTCGATATTTTCTTCACGGTGTGCGCTAACGATAAAGAACTTACCTTCTTCTAAACCTAAACGCTGCAGCACGTCAGACTGTTCAATGCCTTCACGGTAATAATTCAGCACTTCAAACATTGGGCTGCCGGTTTTGATTACCATGTCCGGCGATAAACCTTCACGCAGCAAATAGTCACGCGCAATAGTGCTGTAGGTCAGGTTGATATCCGCAGTGTGATCAACAATACGGCGGTTGATTTCTTCAGGTACGCGCATATCAAAGCAACGGTTACCCGCTTCCATATGGAAGGTAGGGATCTTACGGCGCTTAGCTGGAATCACTGCCATACAGCTGTTGGTATCACCGAGGACCAATAGCGCTTGCGGCTGGACTTCAGCGAGCACACGATCCACAGCAATAATCACATTACCAATAGTTTCAGCGCCACTCTGCCCTGCTGCATTTAAAAAATGGTCAGGTTTGCGAATACCTAAATCCTCAAAGAAGATTTGGTTTAACTCATAATCGTAGTTTTGGCCGGTATGCACCAAAATATGTTCACAATGCTCATCCATCTTTGCCATCACGCGCGATAAACGAATAATCTCAGGGCGCGTGCCCACGACTGTTACTACTTTTAACTTTTGAATACTCATAAAACACCCAAATTATTTATTTAAGACTGCTAATTCTGTCTTTTCAAAAACAATAGCGGCCAAGTACTTAGCACCATTTTTCGTCAAATGGTTTGTATCGTAGGTAATAAACTTACCTTCATCAGTAAATATATTCACTTCGCCTGAGCTATTTTTAAGCAAACCCAACATATCGATATAACCGTCTATACCTAAGACAGCCATACGATTAAAATTATCTATATTATCCAATGGCTTGGTTTTAGCCATTACAAAGCTATTGGAAGGTAACATTTTAACAAAATTATTATTCCATCCAAAATTCTTAGCACCTAACACAAAGAGTTTACGCCCCTGAATTCTACTATTTAAATCGTCTACACAAACAGCAAGCTCCTCATAAGCATCTGAAGCATCAACCCCTAACGCCCAAGCGTTAGCGAGTACAACATATTGAGAGCCGTGCAGCATCTGAGCTAAGCGTTGTTCGGTCACATTGCAACCTAAATCATCATAAACAATGTCAAATTTACGATCTAAATTATGCTCTAGTAGCATATTGATAAAATCACGAGCAAAACTATTACCCAACACAACTAGACGTTCTTTTTCTGCGTTCTGCGTTCTGCGTTCTGCGTTCTGCGTTGGAATTTGGCTGTATTTTCTAGGCAAGTCAACGTATTGCTGGGGATCGCCGTCATATGAATACTCAGAAAAATAACTCTGAAAACCATAGGTCTTATGCATTACCAGTCCTGTAGTCACAATGCCCGAAGCACATAAAGCTAAAACCGGGTAAAACAGTTTGGCAGGAGCAAAATTAAAGTCTCTAGCTGGGTTTTCAATTAATCGCCACGTCAGGTAGGCTAGAGGAATCGCCACAAAAGACACAGCCGCTAACACATAAGGATTGGGCTCATACTCAGAAGACAATCTAAAGAACGCTATCAATGGCTGATGCCACAAGTACACGCTGTAACTGATCAATCCAATAAAAACAAATGGTTTTGAAGATAGTAACCGACCAGCATAAGTAGCAGTGCTGCTAGAAAACCCAACGATAAGAAAGGCACCAAAGATCGGTAATGCATTCACGATAGCCTGATTACTCGAAAAAACATAAGGGAATAGGAACGAAACAACAATACAAAATACCCCTAAAGCAGATAAATAGTTATTACTCTTAAGTGTATTTTTATTGAGGTAAGCAGCCAGCAAACCACCACACATCAACTCCCAAACCCGAGTAAACAAAATCAGAAAATTATATTCTTTACTATCAACAAAAAAACTATATAAAAAACTTGCTATGATAAATAACGTTATGAATAGATAAAGTGGTTTCGTACCTTTAATCAGTTTATAAAATGCAATAAAAACGATTGGTACTATAAAATAATACTGTTCCTCAACACCTAAGCTCCAAGTATGGTAAAGAGGTTTAAATTCAGAGGCTAAACTCCAATATCCTGAGGTGATATAGAGCAAGATATTATTAGCTGCAAAGGTACTTGCAACAATAGACTGCCCTAGATTTTTAATATCATAGGGCACCATAAAAATAGGCGATAACAACGCCACAATTAACATGACAAATAGAAGTGCAGGTAAAATTCTACGCGCCCTTCTATCGTAAAAGCTTAAGAAACTAAACTTTTCGCTTTTAACCTTGCGTAGAATATCGCCAGTAATCAAAAAACCACTAATAAAGAAGAACAGATCAACACCAAGAAACCCACCAGGAATAAACGGTACTTTCGCATGAAATAATAAAACCGGAATAACAGCTAATGCGCGTAAACCAGTAATATCGTTACGCATTCCTTTGCTATGAGCTACAGACATACAATCAAGATCTCAGAATCAAAATTAAAGTAGTTTAGTGTAAGTGTCAGGTTTTTCACGATCAAAAACCTCATTGGCCCAGAGCATCACTACCATTTCATCATCGCCCACGTTGGTAATATCGTGAGTCCAGCCGGTGACGGTTTCAACAATTTCAGACTGTTCACCACTGGTATACAGCTCATAAAATTCGCCGGTCATCATGTGGCGAAAACGGAAGCACGCTTTACCTTTAATCACTAAAAACTTTTCTGTTTTGGAGTGATGGTAATGGCCGCCACGGGTAATACCTGGATGCGCAGTAAAAAATGAAAACTGCCCAGCATCTTTAGTTTTGAGCATTTCCACAAACACACCACGCTCATCACCGTGCTGAGGCACTTGATAGCTGAACTGCTCAGGCGTTAAGTAGCTGACATAGGTGGAATACAAGGCACGCACTAAACCGGTGCCGACATTCTCAGTAATCAAATTATCGCGACTGTTTTTAAAGGCCTGAATCTGTTCGGCCAGCTCACCCACAGTGGTGTGGTATTGCTGCTCAATCTCGACAAAGCCGCTTTGTGTGGCACGACCATCCAAAACGGCTAAAAACGACTCAACCACATCATCGATATAGACCAAGTTAACTTGCGCACCGGGATCATTAATCTGAATCGGCAAACCCTGAGCAATGTTATGGCAAAAGGTGGCCACAGCTGAGTTGTAATTAGGACGCGCCCACTTACCAAACACATTGGGTAAACGGTAAATAAATACAGGTGACTCAGTGCTGGCAGCTAAAGCCAAGAGCGCATCTTCTGCCGCGCGCTTACTGGCACCGTAAGGGTTATCAGCTGCTGCTTGAATGGACGAGCTGTACACCACAGGAATGCTTTTGCCAGACAATTGCACGGTATCACACAGCTGCTGGGTTAAATCGGCATTACCCTGCTGAAACTCTGCTGGGTCTTGCGGACGATTCACTCCAGCCAAATGGAACACCAGATCAGCATCCGCCACCCATTGCACTAAGTCAGCCTGGGTATGTTCACGAGTAAAGCACTGCACTTCAACATCGTTGCGCTCAGCTAAATGCAACTGCAGATTTTTACCAACAAAACCATTCGCACCTGTAATTAAAACGCGCATGCTTACTCCTCAGCGGCAATATTTTCGCCACGCTGAATCGCAGGCATAAAAGTCAGTTTCATCAATAGATTGTGCATACCGGCAACATCTAAACGCTCAGTGTTATGCGAGTTGTAATCTTCTGTACGAGAAATTTTCTCTTGACCGTGCTCAATATACTTAGCGTAGTTGAGGTCACGTAAATCCGGTGGAATACGGAAGTAGTCACCCATATCTTCAGCACAGGCCATTTCTTCACGGCTGAGCAGTGCTTCATAGAGCTTCTCACCATGACGCGTACCAATGATATTGATTGGATGCTCTGGCTTACCCACCAATTCAGTCAAGGCTCGCGCTAAGGTTTCTACCGTGGCTGCAGGTGCTTTTTGTACAAACAAGTCGCCGTTATTGCCATGTTCAAAGGCATACAGCACCAGGTCAACCGCATCCGCCAGCGTCATCATAAAACGAGTCATATTGGGGTCAGTAATGGTCAATGGCTGATCGGCACGGATCTGCTCAACAAACAACGGAATCACCGAGCCACGTGAAGCCATCACGTTACCGTAACGGGTACCGCAAATAACAGTCTTGGTGTCATCCACATTACGCGACTTAGCCACCATGACTTTTTCCATCATGGCTTTAGAAATACCCATCGCATTAATCGGGTATACAGCTTTATCTGTACTTAAGCAGACAACACGCTTCACTTCGTTTTGAATCGCAGCTTCCAAAACGTTTTCGGTACCAAGAATATTGGTTTTTACTGCTTCCATCGGGTGGAACTCGCATGAAGGCACTTGCTTCAGCGCAGCTGCGTGGAAGATATAATCCACACCGCGCGTGGCATTCAGCACGCTTCTATAGTCGCGCACATCGCCGATGTAAAACTTCAGCTTAGGACTGGGGAAACGCTTGCGCATGTCGTCTTGCTTTTTCTCGTCACGGCTGAAGATACGGATTTCAGCGATATCAGATTCGAGGAAGCGTTTGAGGACGGCGTTGCCGAAGGAGCCGGTGCCGCCGGTGATGAGAAGGGTTTTACTTTTAAACATAAGGACCTCTTAACATTAAATCTCAGAAAAATTAAAACTACATATAAAATCATGTTTAAACAACATACTAAATTCGTGATATTCGTATATTTTCAGCGTTGAAAGCCGCAATTAACAATGCCATTAAACCAGCAAATCGAAACTCATATATTCCAACATTAATAGTAAAACAAATTATTAATGGAACAAAGAAAAAAGAACTTAGTTTTATTTTAAGCAAGGCAGGATAAAAGAAAACAAACATAAAAATAAGATATAAAATTAATCCATAACTATAAATCAAGTGAAGATGTCCATTATGCGGATTAAATTCTTTACCATCCATAACAACTAACCCACCATCCCCCCAAAACAAAGATGTAGCAATCTTTGAAAAATCAATTGCATTCATCCAAATATCATAACGAGAACTCATAGAATTATCTGAAACTCTACCAGTTGCAATCTGACCTACATCTGTAGATTTGAACATAGAAAAACCAACAAAGACTGCAGCAATAAAAAAAATCATTATTAAAAGTTTAAAAATCACTATACGATTTCCTCCTTTAGAAGAGAGAAAATCATTTATTAACAACGCAATCATAGTAATCAAGTAAATTATCATTCCTGAAGAGCTCATCGTTGAGAAAACAATAGCCATCACCAAAAAAATCAAAATCACAGATACTAAATATGTGGTTTTATCAAATAGCACGACATAAGCCAAAATCGAAACACAAATAGCAGCCAAATTATTAGGCTCACTTAAAGTACTTGTAAACCGATACATTGCATTACTAAAGTCACTAACTTGTATTGTATTGTCATACATAGTCCATATAGAGCGAACTTTAAAATACTCCACTGGATTCCAATAAAAAATAAATGCTAAAAAAAGAACAAAGACCAAATAAGCAATTAAACTTTTATCTATTTTAAAACTATATCTTAAAATTAAACTTTTAAAGAAAACATAAAACAAAAACATGTACAACAATACCACAGTATTTGCAGCCATATTTATTGATGTTCCAACACCTCCATCACGCAATTGAAATCCATCTTGGTATTTAACAAAAGAAAAAGAAAAGCTTATTAAGCATAAAAAAATAGCAACTATTGACAACTTAAAATCACGATCATTAATTATATTTTTTCCTCTCAGAAAAAGCCAAATAGGAATTACAATCATCGAAGAAGAAACTGAAAAAACTCTCAAATAAGGGAAAAACATTATATCAAAAACAACAAAATAGAAAAAAAACTTGTCTATATTTTTCCCAGAAACTTTAGTTATCATTTTTATACCAAAAATTTTATGAGGCTTAAGAACTCTAAAATCATTTTATAATATTCATTATAAAATCGTTTTTATTTTTTAACATTTTCTTTTCTAAAAAATCTAAATCCTGCTTAAAATCACACTTATCATCCAACAAAACTGTAAGTTTAGACTGAATATTCTCAAAATCACTTACACATATAACATGCTTATCTAAAAACCTCATAGAGGCAATACTGGAAGGCCCTATAGCTAATATTTTACTGCCCACACTAATATATTCAGCTATTTTAGTAGATACTGACAAACGCGTAGACTCAATACACTTTTTCTCAAAAGATTCAGCATGTACAAGTATATCAGCATTATTTAAAGCATACTGCACACCATTTTCACTTAGTCCGCCACAAAATTTAGATACACCCTGAACCTCAATCTCACTTAAAACATCACCACTAACACTTTGGTTAGAGTAAATTTCAAGAGTTACATCTCTACTATTTAAAAAATTAAAATCACTTAATGCTTTAGCAAGTAGCGATAAAGTTTTCCACCTTTTAAAGTGCAGCCCTCCAGCATAAACCAGCAGTAAATCTGAGCGCTCTGTCTTTTTAAAATCATGAACCTTGAGATCCTTGCTCATATTAAATGCTAGGATACTATCTTTATTAAACAGTTTTTTGTATTCAAAACGCATTTCTTCAGAAATAGTTACAAAAACATCAGACTCAGGCACAGCCTTTTTCATTTTTGAATAAGTCAAACGCCTACGCAACAACCAGAACAAATTTAATGTTTCTCTAGGTAAAATATAATCATCTGTTATGTAAACCACTTTTTTTACATTTGGTAAATAGCTACACACCGCTTGATAAATATCATATGCAAATAAAGAGTCCCCAGCACAAAAAAAAACCACATCTGGATTAAATTCAGATACCCACTTAGATAAAGACTGTTTATTTATGCCAGATACTTTCCAAACAACTTCTCGTAACAATCTTGCCAAATTAGAGCTTTTAAAACTTTCATATTTTATTTTAGAAGGTTCTTTTTTCAATATCTCATCAAAGTTTTTTATATAATCTAATCCTGCGCCAGCTTTAACCTTATATGAAAAAACAGATTTCAAAACATCTTCATCAGATATTCGATAGGATGTCGAAACATAAACCCCACCTAGCTCTTCATTGCTAAAATATAACTGAGCCAAGTGGCTTTTAGGGTGGTCTTTAAAGAAAGAGAGTAAAGTCTTACCGTTATTATTTTGAGACGATAATACGTTATTACTGATAATTAATATTTTCTTCATACTCTCCACTTAAGCTATGCCTTTAATCTAAAAATAATTATCTAAACTTTTTATAACAACCAATTACTTTTGTAGCAAAAACCGGGCTTACAGAAAACAAAAAAACCATTAACTTATAACTTAATGGAACATATTTACTATAAAAAAAAGACTGCTTAGAAACGCTGCCTATGTTCTCGCGTAAAATCATACAAGAAGATTCTCGAGCCTTCTGGCTAGATACCGAAAAAGATAATATCATGCTAACCATAAAGTGCGCTCTAAAAAAAAGAGACTTTTCATTTAATTCTTTATTATTAAATCCAGACACATCTTCCTTTACTTTATCATAAACTTTTAAACAACTGAGTTTCTTGGTATTTATCTCCTGATGATTAATACTTTGTGGATTAATATTATAATTATAATAAACCTCCTTACAAAGAGAAACCTTATGACACCTCTTCAAATAATTATAATTAAACTCAAAATCTTCAAAAAAATGAACATCACTACTCATATCAATACATTTAACTAAATCTGTTTTGTATAAATAAGCACACATAGATGTAGGGAATCGTAACAAAAACAGCTCACCTATTGCTTCAATATTATCTATCGGTCGCCCTACATCAAGAATATTTTTGCATGGCGGTTTTATTGTAAAGTTAACAAGAGTAACGCACTCTGACTCTTCTGCTCGTATTTTACTTAGTAAAACCTGATACATTTCAAGATCAACAAAATCATCACTATCAACAAACCCTATGTACTCTCCAACTGCAGCTTCAATACCTGCACTTCTAGCTTTAGATACTCCTTGGTTCTGCTGATCTATAACAAAAACACGAGAATCTAATTCTTTAAATTTTTTACATATATCTTGAGATCCATCTTGAGAGCCGTCATTAACGAGAATAATTTGAATATTCCTATACGTCTGGTTTATTAATGACTCAATACACTTAACGAGATACAGCCCAGGATTATAAATAGGCACAACAATAGATATAAGAGGTTCATTCATTTAAATTAGCCTTTGGAAATATCATTATATCGTTTAAAATAAATATTGATTCATTCTTACAAGAATGAAACTTGCAGCCAACTTCGTTCCAACTTATTTTACTTGAAGCCAAATTATTAATATTAACTGTACCACCTAGCATTAATCTATCCTGCAACCCTAATCCTTTAAGCAATGACTCAAACCTTGTAACGCCTCGCTCATAATTCCCAACAGCTATGAATGGCTTATTAAATATTATCGAAAACACCATCCCATGAAAAGAATCCGTCAACACAAACTCGGCATTAGCAAACGATGCCAACCAATCTTCCACAGGCGGCATTTTGTAATCTTCGACACTGCCGCTGTTTTGTGCACTTAAAGCAACCTTTGCTTGTGACTTATAAGTAAAAGTCCCTAGCTTCTCAGCCAACTGCTCAGCCGCACTCTCTTTCTCTTCATTCGTATCCAGAAAGTAGGTAAACACGCCTTTACCCTGAGCACCTTTATATCTATCACCAATCAATGCCAGATAATCTTCTTTATCCAACAGCAGTGTCGGGTCTAAAACGCATTCACTCTCAACACCTAAATACTTTTCACACAAATCAACGCCGGACTGCTCACGCACGGAAATAGCGTCAAACAGCTTGGCCAGCTCTGCGCAGCGACGGGTTTCTTCTGCTGAGTATTCCCAAGTATCTACGCCGAATGAAGTGGCATAGGCTATTTTTTTGATTTTTGTATCGTGTTCTAAAAAATCTAAATAATAGTTATGGATATTGGGTGAGTACATCGGGCGCCAGGTTTGGTCACTGCCGACAATCACAGCATCGTAGTTATTTTTTTCAAAATGTGATTTTAAATCTCGATCGTTATCAATGTACTCAGACTGAACAATATGCTTATCAACAAAGGCTTGCGTATCTTTAAAAATATATGAGTAATGCTTTTCAAAGTTCACGGGCAACTTGCGCTCGCCCGTCACTTTTTTCAGCACACGAAACCCAAGTCTTGCAAGATTGTATACAGCACCTTTTGGTGAAGCATGGTGATTGATAGTCACCGCCTCATGCCCCATGTCACGCAGCACTTTTTGCAGCGCATACGCTTGCATCATTCCGCCATAGTTGCGGCCTAAAGGCTGAGTCATTATTGCAATTTTCATTTCTGCCTCATTAATCGTGCAGTTAAGCGTGTTACAAAGTGCTTAAAGCCTTTTCGTCTATAGTGTGTTCCACGCGTGGCAAGTCTTAAATATAAGAGTAGCTTGTGCATTTCTTTATCAAACTCTACGGCTGACGGGCTCTGGCTCCAAACCTCTAAGCTTTTCTTACGGGAAGCTCTTCTTAGTTTTTGCACCAGCGCCACATCGAGTGAAACGCTCTGTTTGCCATACCTTTTTTCGGGTACGGGTATACCTTTCTTTTGTGCCTCTTTAACTCTGACGTAAAGGCCTTCGTGTCTATGGTTGTAACTGCCTTGTTGTGATGCGCGCATAGTATCGGGGCTTATTGCTTCAATCACCAGCGCCGAGTTGCTTGCCCCTTCTTGTATGATTGCTTCAGCCAATGGGCTGCGAGTAATTATCACACTGGTACCACGACCGTCTTGGCTATAGGGTTCGAGCCAAGCATTGCCTAAAGAAATATCTGCTGTATTAGTGTGAAACATAAATTTCATCTGTTGGATTACGAGGAGAATATGCAACAGTATAATTTTCTTTTAAAGAGCCAATACCAATCATCATGATTAATCGCTCGTTATCAGGTATTTCTGAAGCCAATTTCACTTTCTTCTCAATAAAATAGGGATAGCATGTATTTAAAGGACATGCACCAAGGCCTGCGGCGTGAATAGCTAACAATATATTCATTGAAAAAAGTCCACCATCAATAAAAATCTGATTGCTCTCATAATTCGTAAAAGCTTTTGCGTCTGCTGTAACTATAAGGAGCTTATCAATCACATTAGTAAACCCAGCGTTACCATTTTGATAAGATAATAATTCTTTAATTTTTAATTTATCGCTATAACAATGTGCCTTCCAACCCTGCCTATTGCATACAGAAGGTGCACTTTTAGCAATATCAACTATGTCACGTATAGTTTCAGCAGAAATAGTTTCACTAGAAAAATTTCTAACACTAACCCTACCTTGAGCAAAGTCACGAAACTCCTGTAAATCTAAAGTGCTAGAAAACTCTTTTTGTATGTATTTTAAGCCACCATTACCATCATGACTTCCTTTATTTATGAAATTAGTAACAGCCTGCTCAAAACCTGATGGAAGATTAAAGTTTTTAGCTTTATTGAAAGCAAGATAATCTAAAAAAGTTTTCCTTATAGATATAATTAAATCGTCAACACCATATAGATCTTCGTATTGTAATGCTTTATTTATTACATTAAGAATTTTAGGCTGACCAAAACCTAACCTTGGCTCAGGTAAAGCAAGGCCTTTTTCAACAATATGATAATGCTTTGTTAAATAGTATTTTAAATGTGCTTTATCATTTTTTAAATTTCTTTCTTTAAAACCATATTTTAAGTGATGCATCAAATCACATGTCTTTGTATAGACTTCTCCAAATGGTGTTCTATACAGTAAAAAACTTTTCATCTTCCTTAAAAAAACATTAAGCACAATCAACCTACCTATAGATAGCTATATAATTTTAGATTTAATCTTAGAAATCAAAAATCCACGTTCAACACGATCAAGACCAAAAACCAATACCGCAAAAAAAACACAGCTAGATATATATATAGATCCCAACCAAAAACCAATCTCAGCAGATAGATTTAGAAGCAAGAAATAGTATGCAGCAACCACAAAAACGACAACGAATATACTTCGTCCAACAACCTCTTTAAGATAATTTCTAACGGGAAGATAAGTTAACTTTTTCAAGATCACTAATCTTGCCAGTAGCGCAATAAGAGATGTAATAATCCCTGCGTATATTACTGTTTCTGGCGACCCTTCAAATTTCAATATAAAATATGAAATAGGTAAGTTTAACAAAAGAATACCGCCTACTACAGTTTGATACAATTTTATTCGACCAGTAGCTTGTGCAGAAGTTATTAATGGAGCGGATATACTGTCAATTAAAATATTGATAATAATAAGCTTAACAAATAAAGCTGTGTATTCCGGGACGACTCCTAGCCAAACACTTAAAATATTTTCTATATTTATCAATACTGGCATAGATAAAAACAAAAGTAGGAAAAAATTATATTTCGCTCCATAACACACAAGTCTGTGCATATAGGTCATATCTTCTGCCGCATAGGATTTAATAATTTGCGGATTAATTGCTGCCTGTAAGTTCTGCATAAAACTATTCAACGCACCGGATACTTGCATCGCAATAGCTCTGGCAGCGTTGACGGATGGGCCAAAGAAGATATTCAGCAGTACGTTGACACCCTGCCCGCTCATCACTGCAGCGATATTCCCCCATAAATTCCAGCCAGTGTAAGACAACATGATATTGAAGAGCTGCTTATCCCAGTACAGCCTAAATCGAGATTCTGCAAAGCGGCTTTTACAGTAACTGCGATACACCATAAATATGATAAAGACGACAGCCAGACTGAGCACTGCATAGAGAATCAGCTTATCCATGCCAAACCAGCTCAACATAAACACAATTAAAAGCTTAAGCATCACATCAATAATGCTGACCCAAGCGAACACACTCATACGTTCATGGGCAATAATCAGTGCGTTATACGGCACACTGATGATGGTGACTACAAACGACAGTAGTGCAAAGTGAAAAACCCACTCGGCAGCCAGCATTCTATCGACAGGTATGGTCATCTGTGTTTTCACAAACCACAGTCCAATCGTTTCTCCCAGCACCAATACAAACACAGCGATAAGCACATGGATATTCAAACTCATACTGAATATACCGCGCACATCCTTATCACCTGGCTTACCCAGCTCAAACGAGAGAAAGCGTTGTGTGGCTGAGGACATGGCGCTATTTAAAAAGCCTAGCATAGTCACAAAACCAGCAACCACACTGTAAATACCAAAATCATCAACACCAAGAGTCTGTAATACGACCCTTGAGGTGTACAAGGTCACAGCCATAGTTAGCAGCATACGGATGTAGAGCATCCCCGCATTTTTGGCCATAAGTTTGTATTTGCTATTCGACATACTAATTAGCAGTACTAGCTATCGCTATACATAAGAATATTTTCAAAATATAAATAGGCTGTTTGATTTTTTGACGATGCGCTGTGTCTGATGCACAGGCGCAATAATGGATCCGTAAAAGCGGCATGGGCTATTCATAACTCACAAAACTCCTTTTTAGTGCTTCTGGATATAGTGCCTGCCTGCTATCACTTCAGCTTGGTTAGTGTTTTGCAATAATGCCTATAAACAAGCTAACGACAGATCCATAAAACGACGTAAGAACGCTATTTCATAGGCTGCTTATCCAAGCATTTTTAAAGATTTGCCAAGGTCACGTTTTTAACTGATGGCGGAGTTTAAGACGTAAATGAGTGCTTGACCAGCATCAAGAAATATTTTTTATTCTTAAATGGCTATATCTTTGTGGCTAACCCTTGTGCTGTCTGGGTGTAAGGCCTGAGCGAGTCTTACAAAAAAACCGCCTTTGCTAGCGCAGATTTCGTGTTTGCTGGGGCGGATATTTTTTATGTTGTGCTTATGCGCCCAGTGCTACGGCATCTTTGGCGATGTAAGCAAAGAAATCAGCTAAAGCCACCAATTCCATTTCGTGCCGTGCTTTGGCATCCAGATGGCCTGACTCCAGACCGGGTAATGCGCGTGTTGCACACGCATCGGCGACGACGGTACTTTGGTAGCCGAGATCTTTTGCCGCACGTACGGTGGCGCTAATGCACATTAATCATTCATGCGGGAGGAAAAGCAAGGCGGGCACAAGTGCCCGCCCTACCAGAGCGACTACGGTCCTATAGCACGCTAGCTAAAAGGCTTTGGGCTTCATCGATGAGCTGCTGTAGGTGCTGCTCGCTGATGAAGCTTTCTGCGTAGATCTTATACAGATTTTCTGTGCCGCTGGGGCGGGCGGCGAACCAGCCGTTTGCGGTGCAGACTTTAATGCCACCGATTGCTGCGCCATTGCCGGGCGCATTGAGCAGTATCGCGCTGATGGGTTCACCGGCTAAAACTTTGGTTTGGATATGTGCGGCGGTGAGCTGTTTAAACGCAGCTTTTTGTTTAGCTGTGGCCGGTGCATCAATACGGCGGTAATGCGGATTACCGTGCTGCGCAGTGAGCTTGGCGTAGTACTGTGAAGGCGTCAGGCCGGTGACGGCGGTGATTTCTGCAGCCAGTAGGCACAGGGCAATACCGTCTTTATCGGTGGTCCAGGTGGTGCCTGCGAAGGTCAGTAAACTCGCACCAGCGCTTTCTTCACCGGCGAAGGCTAACCAGCTTTGATGCAAGCCTTCAACAAACCACTTAAAGCCTACCGGTACTTCATACAGCTCACGGCCATGTGCAGCGACGACTCGATCCATTAAGGATGAGGTCACCAGCGTTTTACCAATCTTTAGCGCAGCCGACCACTCAGGGCGATGGGTTAACAGGTAGTCAACACACACGCATAAGAAGTGGTTGGGATTCATTAAGCCAGCGGCATCAACAATGCCATGCCGATCGGCATCGGGGTCATTGGCGAAGGACAAATCAAACTGCTGACGAATGGCCAGTAGATTAGCCATCGCGGCAGGGCTGGAACAATCCATACGGATACGGCCATCATGATCGGGCGGCATAAAGGCAAAGGTCGCATCTTGGCTGGTATTCACCACGCTAATATTCAGCTTTGCATCAAGCGCCAGCGCTTGCCAGACCACCAGTCCGGTGCCGCCCATGGGATCAACACCTAACTTCAGGCCCGACTGACGAATCGCCTGCAGATCGACAACCTGCTCTAGCTCGGCGACATACTGGGCGACGTAATCGTATTCTTGTACTTGACTGAGTGCTTCCTGCTGGCTGATGCGTTTGACCTGGGTGCATTGCTCCAGCAGATACTGATTGGCGCGCGTTTCAATCCAGGTGGTGGCATCACTGTCGGCGGGCCCACCACCGGGGGTGTTGTATTTAATCCCGCCATCTTCAGGTGGGTTATGCGAGGGGGTGATAATCAAGCCATCGGCTAAGCCGCTTGTGCGCTGCGCGTTATAGGACAAGATCGCGCGACTGACTAAAGGCGTGGCGGTGACACCCTGCTCTACTGCCACTTGCACAGTGATTTGATTGGCGACCAATACTTGCAACACCACATCCCAAGCCGGACGCGATAAGGCGTGGGTATCGAGGCCAAGAAATAACGGGCCGTTGATACCCTTGTGTTGGCGGTAATCGACCACGGCTTGGGCGATGGCGAGTATGTGCAGCTCGTTGAAGCTGGCTTGTAGAGAAGAACCACGATGCCCCGATGTGCCAAAGCTCACTGCTTGAGCTGGGAGATGGGCATCGGGTTTTATTGAATAAAAAGCATCAATCCATGTGTTTAGCACAATATGTTTACCTTATAGAGAGAGTGTTGTGGTGTTGATCAGAATACTGATGTGCTGCTGTACTGACCACTAGAACAAAGCTAATCCCAACGCCACTAGCACTAATACAGCCCACCACCACAACCATTGTCGTGACGGCTGCGCCTGCTTTAATGCTGCCGTACGTGCAGCGCTGGCCGACATAGCAACGGCGGCGTTATCAGCAGCGATATAGGCGCTGGACTGTAGCTCTGCGTCAATGGCTGAGTGCTCTGTATACCAGTTCACCAGAACGGGCTGATCGTTAATGCTGTAAAGACCATTGACATCCATAGCACTTTTTAACTGTTGCAGCACTGCAGCGGTATTTGCATCAGTGTGAGTTAACTGCGTGATGACCTCAGCCAAAGCACTTTGACGCTCAGCGAGTGTTTTGCGCAGCTGCTGCTGTTGCACGACGGACAACTGAGCAAAAGGTATCACTCGACCCTGTAAAGGTGTCCACCACTCCAACTGGCCCGTTGCACCGGCTTGGCTACTGGCAAACAGATTAGCTAATTCAGCTGGGCAGGCCTTAAGTACAGTCTGGTAATGCGCGTGTATGGCATGGCTAAAGGTGGCGTAGGGAATGGTGCTGCTGGTGATTTTTTGCATGGGCATGGTTGTGCTGTATGAGTGTGTTGGTTGGTTTGAGGCTGAGCAGTTTAACAGAGCTGGGGCGTTGTGTTGGCCTTAGCACAGCGCTGTTTGCTAAAGACAATCCTCTTGTAAGAGCTGGCCATGCCTGCGATGGCTGCAACGCAGCCCTTGCTTTCTACCACTAAACATCATCTCTAGCAGTTCCGTATGCTATCTGCAGCCTGTTTATGGCAGGGAATGCAGCAGTCGCGGGCAAGCAGGTGCGGTCGCTCTTACGGGATCCTACTGGGCTTGCTAGCGTGGCGAAAATACACACAAATCCGTTGTCCACCCAACTCATGCACCTGCATGGGAATTTCATACAGATCACTCAGCACATCATTACGAATGATCTGCTCAGCTGTGCCTTGATAGGCTAACTGACCCGCGCGCATGGCGATAATATGGTCGGCGTAGCATGAGGCAAAGTTAATATCGTGCAGTACCACCACCACGGTTTTGCCTTTTTCATCGGCGGCGCGGCGTAGCAACTGCATCATGCCCACAGCGTGGCGCATATCGATATTATTCAGCGGCTCATCGAGCAACACATATTCGGTATCTTGGCACATAACCATGGCCACATAGGCGCGCTGGCGTTGTCCACCGGACAGTTGATCAAGGTGGCGATGCTGATAATCACCCAGCTCTAAATAATGAATGGCTTCGTCAATATGCTGCTGATCTTCTGCGGTTAAACGCCCCGCCGAATGCGGAAAGCGACCAAAGGCCACCAGATCACGCACCGTCAGGCGCAAGCTGGACTCATTATGCTGCCGTAGAATCGACAAACGCTTAGCCAGCTCAGACCCAGGTGTGCGCGTAACATCCAACCCATCAATTTCCACACTGCCCGCGCTCATGGGTGTCAGGCGGCTGATCATTGAGAGCAAGGTGGATTTACCCGCACCGTTGGGGCCAATAATGGCAGTGAGCCCGCCTTTGCTGATCTGCAAATTGACATCCTTGACCACCAGCGTGTCTTGATATTTTTTGCTCAGCCCACGTGTTTCAATCATTGTTTAACTCCGCGCAACAACAGCGCAATAAATAACACACCACCGCACAACTCAATCACCATGGCTAACGGCAAGCTGGAACTCAAGATATGTTCAAACAGCACCTGCCCACCCACCAAGCACACGACCCCAGCTAACACGCTGGCGGGTAAAGTCCATCGGTGCTGATGACTGCCGGTTAACCAATAGGCTAAGTTCGCCACCAGCAAACCAAAGAACAGCATCGGCCCCACCAGCGCAGTACTGATCGATACCAGCACACTAATCACTAACATCAGTTGCGTGACAATCTTGGTATAGGGCACGCCCAAGTTGATCGCCACATCACGACCCAAACTCAGTACATCCAAATGACGACGCCAGCGAAACAGCAAGACACTGCACACACCCACACCGAGCAACCCCACCCATAACAGCTGCAGATTGATGCGATTAAAGTTGGCCATGCCACTGCCCTGCTGAATGGAAAACTCACTGGGATCAAAAACGCGCAAAGCTAAGTCCGCCAGTTCACGAAACAGCAAGCCACCGACCATTCCCAGCAAAATCAACATATGCAGGCCGCGAACTGAGTCGGTAAACAGCAAACGAAACAGCAGCAGCGCAATCACCACCATCACTGCTACTTCAAGAATAAAACGCAATTCGATTGGCCAACTAGTGCCGTATTCTGTACCCCATAGCACCAGCGCCAGCGAACTGACCAACACATATAAAACATCAAAGCCCATCAGCGATGGCGTTAAAATACGGTTATGGGTGATGGTCTGAAACACCACTGTGGATAAGCCCATGGTGATCGCGACCAATAACATGCCCAGCAAACGACTGCCGCGATACGGAATAATAAAACTCCAATCGCTCTGCACATTCAGCGTCATAAAACCCAACATACTGAGCACCGCCAGTAACGCTGCCAGGCTCAGCAGCACAGCACCGCGTCGACTTAGGCACATTGTTTGCGCCCTCGTAATAAAATCACGATAAACACCGCACTGCCGCAGATCGCAAGGATATTGGCGGAGGGGATTTCATAGGGATGAATCAACAGGCGACCGAGTAAATCTGCAGCTAACATCAACGCTGCGCCCACCAGAGCCGCCAATGGAATCGCGCGGCGCACATTGTCACCGATAATCAGACGCACCAAGTTGGGCACAATCAAACCAATAAAAGGTAAGGCACCGGCAATAATCACCACACTGGAAACAATCATCGACACCAGCAGCACGCCACACACCATCAGCCACTTATAATTCACCCCGACATTAGTGGCAAAGTCCTCACCCATACCCATCACGGTAAAACGATCGGCCAAAAACATTGCCAGTAGCATAATCCCCGCTGCCACCCACAGCAGCTCATAGCGTCCACGCAAAATAGCGGAGAAATCACCACTATTCCACGCGCGTAAGGCCTGGCTCAGCTCAAACTGATGCGCGACTAAACTGCTACCGGCATGGATCACTCCAGCCAAGACCAAGCCGACCAAAGGCACGATCAAAGCCGAGCGCAAGGGAATGCGTTTAAGTACTGCTAAAAACAACAGCGTACCCAGCGCGGCACAGACGGTGACCAGACTGAACTTCAGCCACAACGCCATACTCGGCGCAATAATAGTGCAGAGTAAAACGCCAAATGCAGCCGCATCCACAGTACCGACCATCGAGGGTTCAACCAAACGATTGCGCGCCATCATCTGCAGAATCAGCCCAGCCACAGCGAGAGCAGCACCGGCCAAAACCAACGCCAAAGTGCGCGGCCAACGGCTGACAAACAGCAACTGGGTAATACGATCATCTGGATCGGTAAAAAGGTGCAGCAAATTCATGCGGCTGGCACCGACGTTTAAGCTGACAATCGCCAGCCCGAACACCAACAACACACAGGCCAGCAACCACCACAGGGTGCGCGGCGCTGTCGGTGCGGGGTTTTCTGCAAGAGTTACAGGCATAGTGTATTACGGAGGCGGCAAGACATTTAAGGACTCATAATGCGGGTTATTGTGACGGAGTTGATGTTTAGAGGCGTGCCCGTGAGCCCGCCTCTATGCAGCGTTGATGATGTGTTTTACTTGGAAAACACTTCCAACAGACGATCCACGTTATCTTGCATAACACGCACACCACTGTTATCCAGCAAGTACCAACCCACCGGTTCTAAGTAAACAATCTGACCTTTAGCACCCGCTGCGGTGGCTTGCACCAATTCGTTATCCATCATCTGTTGTGCGGCCACACCTTCACGGCCAATCGCGGCATCACGATCCATGACAAATAACCAATCAGGATTGGCTTCCAACAAAAACTCATAGGACACCGACTGCCCGTGACGACCGACCTTTAAATCAGGAACCGCAGATTTCACGCCAAACACATCGTGCAACATGCCAAAACGTGTACCCACACCAAAGGCACTCATTTTCCCGCCCGTGGTAAGCAGAGTGAGGCCGGTGCCTTGATTGGCACTTAGGACTTGCAGCTCTTTAACCGAGGTTTGTAGCCTGTCGGTTAACTCGGTCGCTTGTTGCTGGCGATCAAATATCTGCCCAAGAATGTGCGTGTGACGTACAACGCTGCCGAGCATATCTTTTGGATCGGGAGTCAGGTCCAGAGTGGGGCCATATTTAGCAACTTCTTGATATTGACCACCGGCGCGACGGCCCAGAATAATTAAATCAGGCTTCATATTTTGCAGCGCTTCAAAGTCCGGCTCAAACAAGGTACCGATCTGCACAAAACGCGCATCGGCATACTGATCTAACATGGGCGGTATCACCGCAGAGGTTGGCACACCTTGCGCTTCAACACCCAACGCCGCCATGGTATCCAGCGTTGACCAGTCCAGCACCGCGACCACTTTTGGCAGCTTCTGCACTTGGGTTTGCCCCTGTGCGTGCTCGATGGTGAGTAACTCTTGCGCAGAGACAGGTGCAGTAAAACCCAGTGCCAACACGCTTAATAAGGGTACAGCTCGAAAAATAGCAGAGAAACTGACTCGCATAATGGATTCCTTGATATAGCGGCACACTAAAGTGCTCAGCGCACGGGGTGAAAAGGGCCACATCTTATGCGAGTGATTCTTATATGCAAGTGATTTTCACTTCAATATTACTTTGTACTGATGCTGCATTGCACAGATATAGGCAAGCATGACTGCGCCTATCCTCAACAGATGGTTTTGCGCTTGCTCTTAAAAGGCAGAGAGTTTTGCATCAACTCTGTACGCAGGGTTTAATGAGTGCTCCGCACTCACATGACTTAGCGTGAGTAATCGGTGTAGTACTCTTCTGCCTGCTCTTGCGTAATATCTACCCCTTTAATGGCTTCTATCATATGCATTGCCAGAATAACGATGATCGGCAGATACTGCCCCATCAGTGATTTTTTAAGTAAAAACTGCTCTACTTTTTTAGCTTCTTTATTATCACGTCGCTGAGCAAAGTAACTGCTTTTAGGACGGCTCAAATCAAGTTTGTAGATGGAGTTGACCATGAGCACTTCTAAGTCCATCAGCAAATCATTGAACTCAGCATCCAAAGCGGCACCAAGCACAAGCAGAAGCCGATCACTTAAGCTATCCATTTCATCTGCAGTCAAAACTATAGCTGCAGGCAATGGAATACGGTTGAACACTACTAAGGATGCATTAATTGCAGAAAAATATGCCTGCATCAGCAGCATCTGGTGACGGACTTTAGGATCAAGCCACAGCTTGTGCTTGGCAAACAGCTCTTCAAACTCTTTAAAGAAGACACGGAATTTATCAACGGAGGTAAAAATATCTGCGTACTGGATATGAGGGTCATACGGTAAAGCCAGCGCATGATCGTCCATCAACTCTTTCATTGCGCCTGCTGCTGGCTGTCGCATTTCTAACTTCTGCGAAGAATCCTCTGCGTACCTCAGAATCTCATGCTGCGCATTCACCCGTTTCTCAAGAATGACACCAGCTACTCGGGTGCTTTCATCTTTGCGCTTGAGATAAAAGGTCGTGATAAAAGCAACGAGTAAGCCTGCGATCAGGACTGATACAAAACTAATCAGGCCTTGCCAGAGGAAGATTGGGTAGCCAAGGTAGCATTCCATTAGTTGTTTTTCCTAGCTTGAGTACACAGTAGAAATAATAATGATCATTAGCTATATAAAGAATCGCTACTCAACCAATAAAAACAATTTCTTAAAATTGATAATGTAAAACTGCTTCATACTTTATATTTCATCACTATTTATTTACCTCACCGTTTACTGTGCCTTCTAACCGCGACCAGCAAATGCCAAGTCACACCTGACAATAGCACTGCTGATAGCAGTAAAAAAGCTGCCAAATGCTCTCTGTCATTGAATAAACCGCTGAGCGGTAAAAAACCTAACGCCATATTATTTACACTATTACGTATCCATTGCCAAAAAACTGGCCCAGCAAAGTGAGTGTCAATCAACTGCTGGCTATCATTGGCAAGAACCAGCCCAGTTATAATAATAATTGCTAAAAACCATCTAGTCGCAAGCAGATAATCTTGGCCATGATTAGAAATCTTCGCATTGGCCCAAAATAATAAACGCTCACGGCGATGGTTTTCTTTTTTGTCGTTTTTCAACTCACGTCGGTAGGCTTGCATTTCGTGGGCAAAATACTTACTTGCTTCTACTTTATTCCCTACTGCATCGAACGAATGCTTAATAATACGGAAAGTTTCACGGTCAGTACCCTGTAAAGCAGATGAATTAAATTCTGCATCGAGAAAATTTGGTTGTTCTTTTCGGTTGGTGTTACGTAAGTCCAATATCTGGCTAAACTTAGCATCACGAAAGTTGATAAAACTGTAGAAAGTAACGTAATTCAGAGTGATTTTCTGCTCTACTCCACCCTGCCAACCAAAATGACACTTTTCAAAAGCAGAAAAATCCTTAAAGATGGATTTTTGGAGAAGAAAACCTCCGAATCTTGACATATAAAAATCTGCCAAATCGTTGAAATTGGTATTTTTTATCACTACCACATCACAGTCGCAGGCTATCAAAGCAAATTTCTTATTGAAGACAGTCGAAGTAAACTCAAGCGTTTTCATGCCTTTTATATTGCCTAAAGTCAGTGTCTTATTAAACGTACATTTGATTAACGCCAACTTTTTTAATTGCGCGGGTATCTCTATCAAGAAATCGAATAGATATGTATCTATCTCGGTATTTTTGATGATGACTTCATTTAGTGTGCAGTTTCTAAAAATGCATGTGTAACCACTAGTAGGGGTATAACCCTCAATAATGGCCTTTCCCTCAAACTCGCATACGTCGAATAGTGGTAAACCTGAGCTAGGGAGATCAACCGTGATCACTTGCCAATTATTATGAAAAACACAGTCTAAAAAAACAATATCAGTGGAATATTCTGTATAAAAACTCTCAGTGAAAACTTGATCACCATAAAAGTGACAATCAACAAAGTGTAGTTTCTCCGTTAAATAAAAAAGCTGTTGGTAATCCCAATCTGACTCTGGCTCAGGTGCTGGAAAATGGACACCTACGATTTGTATTATCGTACCTTTGAGGGTTTCTTTTAAGTCATACGCATCTACTTGGTCTTGCTGCTCATCAGTGAGATTTTCGGAAAACAGTAAAGCATAATCATCTATCGCCTTTTCCGCTGAGTTTGGCCAAAGCTGCAATAAACTACGCCTTACATCTGCATCTCGCTCACCTGTCTGCTTAGCAATCGCTTGCACCACAAAGAATTGCAGCGCTAAGTAAAAATCCTTGCAACTACTTGAGTCAGCCCACCATTCATGAGTGTTAAGGGGCTTGGGTTGGGTGAGCGCTGGATGCATTGTAGCTATCATGTTTTCTAACTGCCTTGTAATTTATTTACCCAGAACATCGCAAATTCTTTAACGAGTAACTAATTTTAATTATTGTCCTTTCTTTAGCTTATTGCGAGCCACGCTGCGTAACCGTCCTGTTGCCGGCCCAAAGAAAGACGTACAAGAGCAACCTATACACGCATTGGTGCGGCAAATACATATCAAATGTAAGTCGTCCCTTTAGGGCGACACGGGCGTTGCAAACGCCCTGATATCTATGTATAAAACAATTGCAATGGTGCTAGTTTGGATATGTTCGGAAATCAGTTTTCACTTATAAGACATAAGCTAGCCATTGTAATTTATGCTTTGTAGATATTTTTCAGCGGCTTGATTCTGGTCGAGCAGGTCTCTTCTGGTTGTGAAGAAGCTAGGCCAACGTGTGCTAAACCAGCTCTGAGCAAGCTGCTGAAATATTTGTTTGTTATTTCTAAGCCGTGCTTCTTTAATCTTTCTGCTGTAGAAAATTAACACTTCAAGCCTTGCATCACAGAGCCGCTGGCAGTTCAGGTTTAAAACCCGTAATGTTTCTTCGGCTAAATCAGCAAGGCTTGGAAAATTATTACAACCGTAGTAGTAGATGTTTGCACAAGCGTCTTTATCGACTTCCAATGCTCCATTGCTTTTGTTGAACTTGAAAATTTTTGCTGCTGGCATGCTCAAAGGATTGAACACGTAGCCTTCACAATCTTCTGGTAACTGTTTTTTTGTTACCCTGTGGTCTTTATAAGCATCACAGCTTAAGTTTTCCGGGGTTGGGTAAGCTTGTGTCGCATCAGGGCTTTTCTCTCGCCCTCCCCTGCAAACAGCATGCAGGTTATCCCATTTTAAAGCCCAATTAATTGCTGGGTTAGCGGTATCAGCTTTAGGATGATAATGCTCGATGCTGAATTTCTCAGGTTTATCAAGACTAGGCGTTTCACAATAAGCGCATAAACCACCTTGATCTTGAATTGCTTGAAGCCTTACCGTCCTATAGCTTTGACCTTGACTGTCTTGCCTAAAATCTTCCCATGTAGCATCAGGGTTACTCTGTGCGTAGGAGCTTAAAAAAACAGGACAATTGCTCTTGTTAGTCTTCTTCAAGGCTGAGCTCCCATTCCCTGTTTTCTATATAGAGATCCAATTCAGTTAACTTAGGTTCTTCATTACCAAAAATCTCATCCAACTTTTTTCGTAATTTTAACGCGCTTTCTGTATTCCATTTATCAGCATAAACAAGCTGAGCGTATTCTTCTAAATTTTTAGTATTTTCTTCTAAGGGAGGGCGTGTAGCAACACCAAATATACGTGTTAATAAGCGCGATGCTTCAGCACCTTGACTGCCTTTTGGGGCTGAGTACACTTCGCCGTCTTTAAAAATACGGATAGACTCAGAGGCAACGGTGGTCAGCACCTGGGGGCTATGCGTGGTTACCACAAACTGTAGGCTAGGAAATGCTTTCATTAGCGAGCCCAGTACACTTTGTTGCCATTGCGGATGCAGGTGCATATCCACCTCATCAATCATAATCACACCAGTGGTGTCTTCAGCCGCTTGCAAGCCTAAATGGCTGTTGAGTTGCACGCAGCGGTAAGCAATATCTGCCACCATGCCAAGCATATTTTTAATACCATCACTTAACTGGCTTACTTTTAAAACACCTTGCTTAGAGTGCTGCAGTATCAAGGATTGGTCTAACTGCTCACTGTAAGCCAAGCTATGCCAGCCTAGCGGCTCTAATATGTGATTCACTGTTGTTTGAACCACTTGTATCAGCTGGTAAGCACTTGTTTCTTCCAGTCTTAGTTTTTTGTCTTGTTCTAAAGCTTTAATCTGTTGCTCACGAGCGATCTTAAACACTTGAGAAAACCATTCTTCAAACTGTCTGAAACTGGAAGCTGGGTCTAAACAATCTTGGTAAGCAAAGGTACGAATATTTTTGCTGACTTCATCACCCGTTTTTTTACTGCTGGTGACGCGCTTATGACTCCAAAGCCTGCCAGTACCGTAATAACCAAATAAAGGTAGGGCTTGTGATTGGGCTTGGGGATCACGAATTTTTTCTTGCAAATTTTTTGCTAAGCCCTTAATCCTCTTGCAACCTATCCCGTCTAAAGTTCGTGAATTTTTAGCTTCACTTTTTCTCACTCGTGCCCACTCATACGACTGATTTTTAAATTCACATTCAAGCTGAATTTTACAAGGTAGATGGCGAGTCATTTGGTTCAGTGTCTGAAATTGAACGCCACCGCTACTCATCTGCGTGATACGTACATCATCAGTGGTAAGCGTATTAGCGGGGTCATTATAAGCCGTGCGGGCTAAATCAAACTGGCTCACAAAAGGCCAAAAGCCAATACGCAAGGCATCTAAAATAGTGGTTTTACCCTCTCCATTGATAGCTACCAAAACCGTGAGCTTAGGGTGAAAAGCCAGACTAAGATTTTCATAACACCGGAAGTTTTTTAGGTTTAGTTGTTTGAGTAGCATGGGGTAAGCCTTTGTTTTGATCATGACAGGATACGAAATCCGTTTAACTTAATTTCGTATAGGGTTTCTGTCTATAGAATAGATTTATTAAATCTCGCGCTATAATCCGCACGTGACAAACCATGTTAGAAATACTGTATCAGTATCTGATATAAACGTTAGCTTAGCATTCAGCAGTGCCACATTCTCTATAAATATCAGCAGAGACAGCCTCATGCTTTTGGACTAACAACGAGTACATTTAGTACATATTATTGTAGGTCGGTCTTTAGGCTGACATGGGCGTTGTAAACGCCCCAATACAGTGCATCAAACAGTGGCAGCGGTGTTGGTTTGATGGATGTGTCGGCCTGAAGGCCGACCTACAAAAAGCACTATAAAACGCTGGCCAATAGGGTCTGGGCTTCGTCGATGAGCTGCTGTAGATGCTGCTCATTTATAAAGCTTTCCGCGTAGATCTTATAGAGATTTTCTGTGCCGCTGGGGCGGGCGGCGAACCAGCCGTTTGCGGTGCAGACTTTAATACCTCCGATGGGTGCGTTATTGCCGGGTGCGTTGAGTAAAATAGATTCGATCTGTTCGCCTGCCAAAGTTTTGGTTTGGATATGCTCGGCGCTCAGTTGTTTAAACGCAGTTTTTTGCTCAGCCGTAGCGGGTGCATCAATGCGGCGGTAGTGGGGATTGCCATGCTGGGCGGTGAGTTTGGCGTAGCACTGGGATGGCGTGAGGCCGGTGACGGCGGTGATTTCTGCAGCCAGTAAGCACAGAGCAATGCCGTCTTTATCGGTGGTCCAAGTTGTGCCAGCGAAGGTCAGTAAACTCGCGCCAGCACTTTCTTCACCGGCGAAGGCTAACCAGCTTTGATGCAAGCCTTCAACAAACCACTTAAAGCCTACAGGTACTTCATACAGCTCACGACCATGCGCGGCGACCACTCGATCCATTAAGGATGAGGTCACCAGCGTTTTACCAATCTTTAGCGCAGCAGACCACTCAGGTCGATGGGTTAACAGGTAGTCAACACACACGCATAGGAAGTGGTTGGGGTTCATTAATCCGGCCGCATCAACAATGCCATGGCGATCGGCATCGGGATCATTGGCGAAGGACAAATCAAACTGCTGACGAATGGCGAGCAGATTGGCCATCGCTGCCGGGCTGGAACAATCCATACGGATGCGGCCATCATGATCGGGCGGCATAAAGGCAAAGGTCGCATCTTGGCTGGTATTGACTACGCTAATACCCAGCTCTGCATCAAGCGCCAGCGCTTGCCAGACCACCAGTCCGGTGCCGCCCATGGGATCAACACCTAACTTCAGGCCAGACTTGCGAATCGCCTGCAGATCAACCACCTGCTCAAGCTCGGCGACATACTGGGCGACGTAATCGTATTCTTGTACTTGGCTGAGTGCATCTTGCTGGCTGATGCGTTTGACCTTGCTGCATTGATCCTGCAGGTACTGATTGGCGCGTGTTTCGATCCAAGTGGTGGCATCACTGTCGGCGGGGCCACCATCGGGGGTGTTGTATTTAATCCCGCCGTCTTCAGGGGGATTATGCGAGGGGGTGATAATTAAACCATCGGCTAAGCCGGTTGTGCGCTGTGCGTTATAGGACAAGATCGCACGACTGACTAAAGGTGTAGCGGTGACGCCCTGCTCGACTGCGACTTGTACGCTGATCTGATTGGCGACTAATACCTGTAACACTACATCCCAAGCGGGACGCGATAAGGCGTGGGTATCTAGGCCGAGAAATAATGGGCCGTTGATATTTTTTTGTTGGCGGTAATCGACCACGGCTTGAGCGATGGCTAGGATGTGCAGCTCGTTGAAGCTGGCCTGTAGAGAAGAACCACGATGCCCCGAGGTGCCAAAGCTCACTGCTTGAGCTGGGGTATGGGCATCGGGTTTTATAGAATAAAAAGCATCAATCCATGTGTTTATCAAAATATGTTTACCTTATAGAGCGGTTAGTACGTAGTCATTATGAGGGTTTGTTAGCGCGGTGGTGTTTGCTATAGCGCTGTCGCAGGCATGGCCAGCTCTTACAGGAGCGTGTTGTGCTTGCTAGCGCGATGCTGTTTGCTGTACCGCTGTCGCAGGCATGGCCAGCTCTTACAAGAGCGTGTTGTGCTTGCTGGGTTTTGCTTGGTTGGATAAGAGCATAACGGTGTTTTTTGGTGAGTGATAGTCGTGGGGATGGCTAGCTCTTACAAGAGCGTGTTGGGCTTGCTGGGTTTTGTTTGGTTGGATAAGAGCATAACGGTGTTT
This sequence comes from Pseudomonas sp., assembly GCA_034006005.1. Lineage (GTDB taxonomy): Bacteria > Pseudomonadota > Gammaproteobacteria > Pseudomonadales > Pseudomonadaceae > Denitrificimonas. Next base: position 10,909 of record JAVETP010000013.1, on the reverse strand, counting down.
TTTGGTGAGCGATAGTCGTGGGGATGGTTAGCGCCTGCAAGGGCGTTGGTTGGTTTGAGGCTGAGCAGTTTAACAGAGCTGGGGCGTTGTGTTGCTGTGCTGCTGAAAAAACCACGCTAACCAAGGAAACCAATCTGCTGCTAATGGCTCCTGATTCACGGTGACGATATAGTCGGCAAACTGTTGATCAAGCTGTGTTGAAAGTGCGTCTCCCGCACCCAGTCTGTCACTGGCGAAGGCTGTACCAGCAGCCAGTTGTAAAGCATTGTAATCCAGCCACTGGTGTTCGCTGGCATAACGCTGAAAATGCTTTTGCCAACCACTTAAAGTGTGTGTCAAACCAAAATGGCATTGAAACATCACATACACATCCAATGTCTTGGCGGTTGGAAACTCAGGCAACATCCGATACAGCGCGACTAGATCAGGGCTATCTACAAGCGCTTGCGGTTGGCATAAGATGGCACGTAAGCCTGCATAGAGTAATGACGGAGCAGCTGTTAATTGCTGCAAATCTAAGGCTAAAACAGTCGTGGCAATGGCGTGTGCTAGTTTGTGTACTGCTTGCAGATCATTGCGATAGTAGGCAACCGCTTGGGTCTCCAGCGCTAAAGCAACCCACTCAGCCACACAGGTTAGACTCGGTGCCGCATAACGCATTAATACAGCCAACTGCTCAATGCACTCATCTGCCTCATAGTGCCAATCAAAGAAAGCACTGTGTTCAGGCGTCATACTATTACTTAACATGCTGGCCTCTACTTCTATATTGATCATGCTTTTACCAACATCCAACGCGGGTCATCACTGGGTGTATGACGTAACACTAAATGGCTGGCTGCGGCCGGCAATCGATATACCAGACTTTCACCGATGGTGGTGACGGCTAATATATCGGCGTTATTTTGCGTTGATATAACGGATGTGCCGACTAATTGGTAAGCCCCCTGAGTACCACCTGCGAGATACAGCGTACCGTGCAAAACATCACAGCCCAACCAAGGTATGGCTGGTGTGTCCAACAGCACAGTCAACAGCCCATCGTCTTGCTGGCGTAGAATCAAGCCCTGACTCGACACGGCAATCAATTCACCATTGAGATGAGTCACATCATCGATGGCGATACCTGCAGGGACCGTCTGCGTAAAAGCTAAGCTGCGCCAGCGACCGGCGATACATTCCAGCAACTGTCGGTCATGCCCCATCAAGAAATAGCGGCCATCGACCTCTTTCATGCGAATCGGCGTCTCTATACCTGCAAAGGTGCTAAAGCTCTGCCCATCATAATGGAGCAATTCACCCTCTTCAGTCGCAATCCAGAGATCATCGTCTTGCCCAACAATGCATGCTGGTGTGCCGCTGCTGATGCTCTGAACCGACCATTCCAATTCATCAGTGTGTGGCGCCAGCTCGTCAGCCTGTGGTGTATCGCTCAACCCAGGCTTAGAACGATACACAGAGCCCAAACGATCAATCGCCCAGAGTGTCCCCACGGCAGACACAGTAAAATCCGTCAGTGGGGCATTCACTGTCAGCCGTGTGCGCGGATGTGTTGGTTGCGGATGCAGAGTCAGTTGTTTGACTGCTGCGCTTGATCCATCGGTGCTCTCTAGATTGTCGTACAGCACTAAACATAACGCCTCGCCTGCGTACGGCAGGACTTTCTTCACTGTGGCGCTAGTTTGAATCTGTTGCGCGTCACGCATGCTCGATGCAATCTGCATCTGCTGATCCTGTAGCGCAGCACGGCCCATCTGACGATCTGGGTACAGGGCCCGCAAAATAGCTAACAGCACGACCCCATGACTGAGTAACCCTTGGGGGATTTTGGCAATATCATAGCGGGGTATAGCGCCATGTTCGCTAGAGCTGGGCAGTACATAATCAGCCAAAAGATTCAGTGTCACCAATGTACCGGTGCGATGTGCTGTCTTGATTGTTTCACGCGTACTGGCATCATGAGCACGCAAAGCAGCAGCCAGATGACTTGTAACATGGCTTGGATACTGTTCAGCGCTTGAGTCAGCGGTCAACAGCGCATGCATACCATTATCAAACACCAATACTTCAGAATGATAGGCGGCCTGCTTGGTTTTTGGCGCGAGGATAACGCAGATATCAGTACTGGTCGTCATCCGCTGATGCAAAGGTAACTCGTATCGATCCGAACTTTTTAGAGCTGCAGCCGTCAGGGTGCGCGTCAGTGCCTGCATTCTTTTTTGAGAAACATTGTAGTCCGCCGTAGCGCGCGCCTGAATGCTCGCAAAAAGATCGTAATACAGCAGCTGCCAGAGTCGAGCGCGCAACGCAGGGGGCAGATTTGCCCAGCCAATACGCGCGACTAGAGCCAGCAATGAATTTAGATCATTGGCGTTAAAGTGGATTAATAACTGCTCAATTAAGACGATAGCAGCCTGTGCACGCGTGGCATCTTTTGTAGAACCACCGCTGCGTGGATAGGTTATATAGCCCATATGAAATTATTTAACCTGAGTCCGAGAAATCGCAATTTTACCGCCACCTACAGCATCGCTCGTCACAGGCTGATACAACACATCAGGATCAAGCCAACTGAGATGCTGCACCTCCGTTCGCGCTTGCTGGCCATACAAATCTTCAAACAGCACCATTAGGGGAATATCAGGCGATAAACTCCCCGACTCAACCAGTGACAAGAGCGCCATCAACTCTGTATTCCAGTCGCGCGTTGCTATATTTTTGCCATCTTTAGTGTGCAATTGCTCTTGTAACACCTGATATACAGCCTGGCCTGCAGGGGTCATCGTGACCTGATCAAGTTCTTTTGAGATATGAATAAGCGAGCTGTCTTGCATCAATTGCTCAATAATGTGCGCAACTGTAGACGGACGCCCGACTTCAAAGATATCCATTTGCTGGATCAACTCAGTTAAGGAGAAAGCCGGCGGCGCATCGGGTAATGACACCTCAATAGTGAAGTCACCCTTTTTAAGGGCTTCTATATCTGTCTTCGACACACACTGCGACTGCTCACCTGAAAAATATGCTCCCAGTGGTCCTTGCAACCAACCGGGCTCAAGCGCCATTTGAGTTTGCAAATGCACGGTAAAATCATCCTGCCCCTCAGGTCTCACGAGTTCAAGCTCTATATCTTGGCGAATAAGATGCGCCGCACCCAGCTCCGTACTCTGCTGCATATCATCAATCAGTTGATAGATTTTACGCTGATCCGGATCGCTAATGCCCTCAAGGTTCGCACCTGCAATCAACGAAATATCATCATGAGCACTGTTACTCATACGTCACCTTCATATAAGCGTTGCAAGATACGCATGGTGGCATCAGGTAGTATTTTATGCCGCTGCCATGCTAGAGATATCACATCTAATGTGGAGCGATTAAAAGGTTCAGCTGTGAGTTCAGAGCTGCGCATACCAATAAATGTATATTTTTTACCATCACCGATGATCGGAGTACCTTTAGCTTCGATAGTGTTTTTTACTCGGTCCATATATCGCTGAGGTACACGATTAATCTTTCCATTAATCTCGCGGCCATTAACGGTGAGTTTCACCTGTAAAGTGTTCTGTTGCTGTTGTTTGATACCTGCTTCATGTCGGGCAATCAGATCTAAGATCACCGCTTTCACCCGTCCCATTCCGGTGTTTTGTGGGTAATCAGCACTCTGTTGACTCGCAAGCAACTGCATCATTGATTGCGCCAGCCAGCGATCCATTAATTCTTGTACAAGTTGCGCTGAGACTTTGGCCTTATCAATCGGCCTAGCCTGCTCTAAAGCCTCAGCCACAGCATCTGGGGTAATCGCACGCAAGGCAACGCGCTCAATCTTCTCAACTAACTCTGGAGCGCGCTGCTCAACCACTTGCAATAAGTGCCAGGCAATCGCTTCACCGACGTTGTCATCATCTGTGGCTAGATAGATTTTTTTCACGCGACGCCCTTCAGACAACATCACCTCGATGGTGCGTTCGCCATTCGCAGCCAGTTGTGGCAGCTGGCGTAATTGACGTGTAGCGTTTTCCTGCGAGGCATTACCAAGGGTCGTCTCAGTCACCGCGCCGGACGTGGCGTGCACAATATAATCACTCTTTAAAATAGTTCGCAGCGTTTTCAGCTTACCGGGTGCTTCGACAATAAACAGGTAATTGGGCAATAAGCGCACACCAAAATTGGCCATATACCAACCCAAGTAATGCACTGAGTTGCTGGTCTTAAACTCTGGATCATTGATCATCTTCTGATCATTTAAGCGATATAAGTTCGGTGATAAAAAGGCTATAAATGATTTTTTAGCGCGCGAGATGGCCACGTTAAGCAAGTAAGGCTGCTCTTCAAAAAACAGCTTGTCACCGTCCTCACCTGTTTGCACTCCCGAATAAATCACAATATCTTTTTCCGCACCTTGCAGTGCATGGATGGTGTTAATGATCGTATTGTGAATATCCTCTTCAGGGATAGGTTGCCCTTGGGCTTTGTTTTCTGCTAATAAAGTTTCTAACATCACATCCTTTTGCTGATTAAAGGGCATGATAATCGCCAGCATATCTTGCAGCGGTGGCTGATGATTTTCTTTACCTAACAACTGCTGCCAAGCGTGATAGTTCTCCAGCACCAGCTCAGCAATCATCTGCGCTTCTGTGCGATTGATTTTTGATGCGTTGTTATCACCCTTGGTTGATTCACCCGTTGATTCAACATAAGCCATTGCCGGCAAGCCGCTGTCTTTCAGATCTTTATTTAAGTGCCCAATATAAAAAAGCTTATTGTCGTAGACCAGTTGATTACAATATTCGATGATATTTTGATAGCAACGATAATGCCCACGTAGCATATAACCTGGGCCTTGGTAGTTGAGGCTCGATGCTGCTTGCACCACATGTAAAAAGCTACTTTTTGACACTGATAGTTGTCGACTAAAAATACTCGTCACTCGGGCAAGTGAGTAACCCTGTCTTAACCAAATCAGATATTCATCAAAAACGGACACTTCTGACTGAGTATCGAGCACCGGTGCCAACTGCAATACATCACCGACAGACATCAAACGCTGCGTCAGACCGGCCAGAGGCAAAGCCCCCATAATCGTCGCTTGGCCTGATTCATCAGTAATCAATAAATCAATGCCACCGTAAGCAAAACTGCGCTGTACAGCCCCCGTCGGATAACTGCTGACTTTAAGTAGGCTCGGCAAGCGGTTCACCGTGGAGATAATCACCGGTGTAATCATACAAATACGTCGCAACCCCGCCAGTACATTGTCCTCAGTACGCGAGAAATGTAATGTCGTGGCCTGATCAAGAATAAACTGACCTTCCCAATAACGCGCGGCCAAATGAAACAACTGTGTGCGGTACTCTAAATCAACGCATTGCTCGATCAGCAAATTTAATGCAGAGCGCCGCAAGACATGCCGATAGTCTGCAGGCTGAATGGCTTCGTCACGAATTCTCTCACGGCACAATCTTTCATAAATGGCCGAGCTATTGTGCGCATACAACTCAAGCAAATCTTTGCGTATCTGCAGAAAACTAGGCAAGTGATTATCAGCTGAGCTGATAGGAAAAACAGCATCTAAATTAGCATCAGGCTTAGCACCTGGTTTAAACAATTGCTGCTTAGCCGTATGAACCGCGCTGGCCATCGCACTGTAGGTTGCGCATAACATGGCGTGCAACGCTTCTACCACTTGCGCAACATCAGTGGGGTCAGGCTGCCCCTGTTGCTGGAAAAACAACTGGGCTTTGCCTAGGTAATACTCTTGTAATTTTTTGTTATCTTGCAATTCATTCAGCTCAGCACCCACCCCCTGCCAGCCAAAGTTATAGGGTTGCTCTAGGTCCGCAGCGACTAGAATTGGCGTGATACTGCGCTCGTGCTCGCTTAGAGCATCAATCGCAGTTGCAGAAGCGTAAAAGCTGCCATAGGTCGGGCAATGTGGAATCCAGCGCTGGTAAAGGAGCAAATGCTGAGCGTCATCGTCTTGCACTACATCTGGAAAAGCTGAGGTGACATTTTTAACCGATTGGTTGGTTGCACCACTGGCGACGATAATCGGGCACGGCTCTTTGAGCAGCGCCGCCTTAACCACATAATGCGCAACCACAGCTTTAAGCATTGAAGTTTTACCACTGCCTGGCGGTCCATTTACCGCTAAAACTCGACCATGATTTTTATCGAGAGCGTAAGTTTTATCTAAGTGTGCTGCCGCTAACGAGGCATGACGCTGAGTATTGTCCAGCGGATGCAACTCTCGATTGCTTGCCAGCGTACCGGACGGATCACTGGCTGTTTTAGTGTCCATATGCCCCAGCAAATAGGGCATATTGGGGTCATATTGATGTGCAGCAGTACGCAGGTAACGCTCATACATATCCTCCGTATCACAGTCCACAGCGATGGGGTCACCGGCATATACAGACAAGAGTCTTGGCAATGCGGTGTTATCGTAAGCTGTAGGTCCATCGGCCAACAAGCCTTCGTATAAGGCTAACAATTGAGTTTTAGCACCATTGCTAGGCTTCTGCACTAATGATAATTGCGGGCGAATTTCCTGGTCTTTCAACTGCGTTTGCACTTTATGAAGTAGCGCCTGTAAAGACTCAACCTCACAACTCTTATATAGAAACTGACGCGCCACGGCAAACCACGTCTGTGCTGTACCAACGCAGATCGAGTGTGATAAATGCTCCTGCGATACAGCACTATCATTTAACACAATCTCGGGTGTGGTTTGATTGTGTTCGCCTAAATAATACTCTGCGTTTAGTGCAATGCTCTCTGACACATTGGGTTGTAAATAAATACGCTGACTGTGTGTGTCATCAGGCACATCAACAGTGACGGGTATCGCAAGCACCACATACCCTTTTTTCGCACCACGCTTAATAAACTCTAAAAGAACATAGTAGCGACTATTACTCTCATAAGACGGCTGGCTGGCGGTGTGAATTTCAGCACTCAGCGATGCGGCCCATGATTCAATCTCATCAGGAAAAGGCAAGACAATGCGGTCAGAATGGTACAATTTGCTAACAGCATCAAAATTCATTTGCTCATATAAAGCTTGCAGTGCTTGGCTCATATTAAACTCGCTGAAATCAACTCTTGAACATACAAACGCCTGTTAAGTTGCGTAACGCATAGGCGGTAACAGTATTTTTCCGGGTCAGCGATGTGACGTAATCGATTCCCCCAATCAATAAAATCAGCCGTATCGTCACGACCCACAATAGAAAACCGGTATTTACTTTTGCCATTCTTATGCACAGGTAAGGTTTCAATAAAAAGCGCGTCAACATATCGACCATCTGCCACAACTGCTGCATGCTCTTGTGCTTCTAGCACCTGATCAACACATAAAATAGGACGCGCAGTGTCTTCAAATAAGGGGGTAGTGATTTTTTTAAGACTCACCTTTAACACTTGGTCTGCTGACAACGAATTAAAACCTTGGCTGGCTAATACAGGGACAGGAATCAATACCAGCAACTGCATATGATCGACCTCGACGGTAGCTATGCAGTGATTGGCAAAGGCGTAATTTTTTCTGCTGCGCTCCATCTTTGTAAGATAGTCAGGATTATTATCATAGCGACGCCAGTTTTTAAGCACTCGACAGCTTATTGTGTCGATCATTGCCTGCTGTATCCACGCAAAGGCATTGCACTCCATCTGCACAACCTGCCAATCTGCTGATTCAGAACTTCGAGTGATTTCAATCTGCAAAACAGCCTGCGGCTTAATCGCGTACAAGCCATATTTAATCAGCTGTGTTCTGGCTATTAAGACCCGCTCATGCGGTGCGCTGACTGTTTCTAAGAGCGCAAAACTGTTATGGCCGACATTTTTCATAACGATGCAACGAAACTGTTCGTTGTAATCATTTTTCGTAGCAATCGATGGCTTAAAATTACACCATCCATCTTTTTTCTTATCCGCAATAATAGGAGTAACAATACTCTGCCCTATCTGCAGCGCACTGATATCCTCAACGCAATACTTCAAGTCAGACTGCCAAGCCGACACAGACAAACTCATACCATCAATCAATTGTGTTTCAAACTGATAAACAGTAGCTGCAGCCGATATCGTTTTAGGACCTAAATAAGTGAGCTGCGCGTGCGGTGTACTGTATTTTTTTACGAGTAATTCTGGCGGAAGCGATAGCGTAATCTGCGCTGATCTTTTTGCATCATCGAATGTGACACTGGCAGGAACGCTAGCAGACTGAGTGATTTGTTTAACGCCACATCTTTCATATACGTTTGGCCAGAACGTAACAGGGAGATAGGTTTTTTTAGCAATATAGTATCGCGCTGCATACTGTGGATTCTGCCCCGTGCTCAATGCTGTAATACGCTCTAACACTCCACTCTCAAGATTCGCCGGCTCTTGTGTACGCCACTGCTTAATATAAAACCCTGAGTCATTATGAGAGATGGAGACAGCAACTCGACTGTTGTGAAAGATACGATGCTTAAAGGGTTTCACGATATCGCTACACAAGCACAACTGCTGTTGATCTTGCTGCCCCTGCAGAGCGACACGACCATCACTCAATAACCGACATGCATATGTTAGCGCGAGCATATTCGGATCGTCATGATCAGCAGCGACAGCCATTAACTGATCGGCAAGTGTAAGACTGTCACTCACTTTATCAATACTCGCTAGATATGTTTTACCAACGACTAGAGGTGAATAAAAGTGCTGTTTTTCTTCTACTTTTTTCTTAGGCAAATAGGCCTTAACTGTGGTTTTTCCTTCAGTAAATTCCACATAATAAGTACCCTTATGATTTTGTGCCAGCGTTGCTTTTTTTAATACTTTTACCTGTTGCACTGCTTGTCTATCCCTGTAAGCCAGAACGTAACGTCTATATTTTAAAGCCGCATGTTACAGCTAAAAGTACCACTAAGAAAATTTGCACTCAAAGTGAATAGAGTAAGACAGGTGAGCAACACTGATAGTTTCAACAGGAATGGGGATTTGGAGGTGTGCAGGTGTGCAGGTGTGCAGCAGATAGGATTGACAGCCAGAAACGAAAAAACCCGCTAAGCTTTTAAAGGCTTAGCGGGTTTTCGTAATATGGCGCAGTGGACGGGACTCGAACCCGCGACCCCCGGCGTGACAGGCCGGTATTCTAACCAACTGAACTACCACTGCGCAATACTTTAAGGACAAGTGGTGGGTGATGACGGGATCGAACCGCCGACCCTCTGCTTGTAAGGCAGATGCTCTCCCAGCTGAGCTAATCACCCTTGTCTCTTGAAGTGGTGCGTATATTAGACATCAATCTGACTTCTGGCAAGCCCTAAATGCATTTCTTTGCATATTTAATCGATTTACTGGGTAAATATCGGATATTGGCGTGTTTTCAGGCTGTTTTGAGTGAGTAGAGTGGGTTTCTTTGCAACTAATAGGATGGAAACTGTCTATGCCGAAGCGCTCAGCTCCGTGCTGGCATAAATAAAAGCATCGGAGCTGTTCACTTCAGCGGACAAATGCACGTATCGTATGCCGCCTATCTTTTTTATAGTGAACCAGCTGCACTCGGCATGTAAACACTGCTATTATATCCAGTATAATTTTTCACGCTCAGCAACCCTTGGCACAATGCATCTATCGCGTTGCAGGGTCTGCTTATATTATTTCCAGCATTATTTTTGGAGCTTTCTATGTGGTTTCGTAATCTTTTAATGTACCGCTTAACATCAGACATCCCTTTAACAGCCGACACATTAGAAACCGCACTTGCGGCCAAGCCTGCCCTGCCCTGCGGTAGCCAAACCTTATCCACCTATGGTTTTATTCCTCCGTTTGGCAAAGATGAAGACGCGCAGCTGGTGCACAGCGGTCAAGGCTTCTTGCTGATTTGCGCACGTACAGAAGAACGTATTTTGCCAAGCAGCGTGGTACGTGATGCGGTGCAAGAGAAAGTCGACGAAATCGAAGCAGCGGAAAGCCGTAAGGTTTACAAGAAAGAAAAAGATCAAATTAAAGACGAAGTCACTCAAGCTCTGTTGCCACGCGCCTTTATCCGTCGCTCAAAAACATACGCAGCGATTGCGCCCGCTCAAGGTTTGATTTTAGTCGACAGCTCCAGCGCTAAACGTGCTGAAGAATTGCTCTCAACCTTGCGTGAAGTGCTCGGTAGCTTGCCGGTACGTCCTGTTGCAGTTAAAGCAGCACCGACGGCGACCTTTACTCATTGGGTCAAGGAACACCAAGCCAGCCATGGTCTAGTCCTGTCTACCGAATGCGAACTGCGTGACAGCGCTGAAGATGGCGGTATTATCCGCATCAAACGCGAAGACCTGGCCAGCGAAGAAGTACAAATGCACTTAGCCGCCGGCAAGCTGGTGACACAACTGACCTTGGCTTGGGAAGATAAGCTGAGCTTCTTGATCGATGACAAACTGACGATCAAACGCTTACGCTTTGAAGACCTACTGCAAGATCAAGCCGAAGAAGACGGTGGCGACGACGCAGCCAGCCAATTCGACGCCAGCTTTATCTTAATGATGATGACCTTTGTCGAATTTATCCCGCAGCTGTTAGAAGCACTGGGCGGTGAAGAGATTCCGCAGGGGATTTAATATTTTGTAGATACTCTGTTTAAGCGCAAGCTTTTTTGTGCTCTTCGCTGAATAACTTTGATGAATCAAAGGGTATGTTTAATTTTAAGCATGCCCAGATTCCAGTCAGCATTTTACGCATGACTGCGCACAATGCTTGCATCTTTTTCTTACCGCGCTGAATCAGTGACTGATAAAACGCTTTAGCATTAGGGTCGTTGGTGGCTGCTGAAAGAGCGGGCATAAAAAGCGCTGTACGCAAATAAGAGTTGCCGGCCTTGCTTAAACGACCAGGCTTGTTGATGCTGGTCCCTGATTGCGTCAAGCGCACA
>JAVETP010000084.1:0-11406 GCA_034006005.1 Pseudomonas sp. | reverse complement strand
CTGACCTAACCAGTGGCTCGTTGCAGGTGCGCGAGTGCCGTATTGTTGCCGAGCTATTGTTAGACCAAGCAACACCCGAGCAGTGGGATACAGCCCTTTACGAAGATAACCGCTTACAAAAAACCAGCAAAGCCTCAGTTAAGCGTATTGGCAGTGCCTTACGTAAGCGCCTAGAACTGCTCGAACCCATATTCTGGCGCTTCATTAGCGATGGTGATTTGGAGCTAGCAACACAAACATGTTTTGCTGCAACCTTAGAGCGCAACTTACTGCTGACAGAGTTTATTGAGAGTATCGTCGCTGATGCTTTTACTACCAGCACAGATCATCTAGCAGCTTGGCAATGGCAGGATTTTTTAGATGAGCGTAATCAACGTGATCCACGTATTGCCAAATGGACTGAATCGAGCCGAAAAAAAATGGGCCAAGTAGTTTTTCGTATGCTTGCCGAGTACGGCTTACTCAGCAGCAACCGCACCCTGAAATTACAAAGCATTCGAGTGCGTCCCGAGCTTCGCACACAGTTAGAAGACAGCCAACGCTTGCGCACTCTCAGCTGCATGTCGGTTGCACAGCCACAACGCTCAGCGTTTAGTTAAGGACTAACCATGAATCAGGCGTTACAAAATCGTCTCAATCAGATTACGGACAAGGTGCTCACCCAAGAATTTTTAACCAGCCAAGGATTAGGTAACGAGCTGGGGTTTTGGATTTTTGACTATGCGCCCGAAGATGAGCTGCAAGTTCGGCAAAATATCACTTTAATTGAGCAAAGTATCAGCAAAAGAAACAGCTCGTTGCGGGTGATTAACGTCAACCTGCTCCATGCTATAAAAGCCTATCTTGACCAGCGTGGTTTCACCGAAAAAGCATTTCAAATGCAAATAAAAAAAGGGGATACCGATTTATCAAAAGCACTTACGGGTCCACTTCACGTCGATAAAATTGGTCCGTTTTTATTAGACTTTTATCAGCTAGATAATTATGAGCTGATTTTTCTTAGCGGTGTCGGCTCGGTTTGGCCGCTATTACGAGCACACAACCTTCTAAATAAACTACATGCCCTACTCGGTCATAAGCCCTTAGTGTTGTTCTATCCAGGTAGTTATTCAGGGCAGGATTTCTCTTTGTTTAACAAGCTCACAAGTAATAACTACTATCGTGCATTCAAGCTCATCCCCCAAGAGGCTAAGGACAATTTATGAATATCGAACAGATTTTCTCTAAGCAGCTAGTCCGTCCTATTAATGGTGTGGTTAAAGCTGACCAATCCGATAACGCTACTATCTTTCAGGAGCTAGATGAATACGTTGTTACCAATGAACTAGAAAAACACTTTCGCAGTTTTTTTGACTCATATAAGACACCGCATAACGATCCTTCTATTGCCAACCGTGTCGGTGTATGGATCAGCGGTTTCTTTGGTTCAGGTAAGTCGCACTTTCTAAAAGTGCTGTCATATATCTTGGCCAATACCGAAGCACAAGATGAGCAAGGCAACAATAAACGTGCAGTTGAGTTTTTTGACCAACACAAACTGCGCGACAGTATGATTCGCGCGGATATTCATGCTGCACTCAATCACTCAGCCGATGTAATGCTCTTTAACATCGACAGCAAAGCCAGCTCCAATGATAATGGCAACCCTATTCTTAATGTGTTTTTACGCGTATTTAATGAACACCAAGGCTTCAGTGGCGATCACCCTCATATCGCACATATGGAACGCCACATAAGTAAGCGTGGTGTCTACGAAGAGTTCAAGCAAGCCTTTGCTAAGATAGCAGGTGCAAGTTGGGAGACTCGGCGTGACGGCTATCAATTTGACCAAGATGAAATAGAACATGCATTAACCAAAGCCCTCAATATATCAGCTGAAGCAGCACACAAATGGTTTGAAAATGCTGAAAGTAGCTTTAGTGTATCCATCGAGAATCTGTGCATATGGATTAAGGAGTACCTAGATACAAAGCCGCCACAACATCGTGTTGTGTTTTTAGTCGATGAGGTCGGGCAATTTATTGGCAGCGATAGCAAGCTAATGCTCGCACTACAAACAATCACTGAAAACCTTGGTACCATTTGTAATGGTCGTGCATGGATTATTGTTACATCACAAGCAGATATGGACGCGGTTATCGGTGAGTTTTCTGCATCCAAAGCCAATGATTTTTCAAAAATTGCGGGTCGTTTTAAAACACGGCTATCCTTATCCAGTTCCAATACCGATGAAGTCATTCAAAAACGCCTGTTAACCAAAACATCAGCAGCAGCAGAAGAACTTGAGCAACTCTGGCAAAAAGTCGGTGACATCCTGCGCAACCAAATCAGCTTTGACGCCTCAGGCCCTACGCTGAAAAACTTTGATAGCGGCGACACTTTCACTAAAAACTATCCCTTTATCCCTTACCAGTTTCAGTTAGTACAAAAAGTTTTTGAAGAAATCCGTAAAGTCGGTGCAACTGGTTCGCACCTTGCATACGGTGAGCGCTCTATGCTTGATGCTTTCCAAATGGCCGCTAAGTCGATCAAAGACAAACCTATAGGTGCGCTAGCACCTATGCACAGTTTCTACCCTGCTATTGAGGGCTTTCTTGATACAGCTGTAAAACGCACGATTGAACAGGCTGATGAGAACGCAAGCCTTGATAAGTTCGACGGAGAAATTTTACGTACCCTATTTATGATTCGTTATGTCGACCTGATCAAAGGCACGCTCGACAATCTAGTCACCTTATCGATTGAGCAAATCGACCAAGACAAGCTGCTGCTGCGTCAAAAAGTTGAACAAAGCCTACAGCGCTTGGAAAAAGAAAGCCTGATCACCCGTAACGGCGATGACTTCCTTTTCTTAACCAACGAAGAGCGCGACATCACCCGTAAAATCAAAACGGTTGATATTTCCAGCTCAGAAGAAAATAAGTTTTTAAGCGAGCTGCTTTATAAAGAGCTGCTCAAAGACAAAAATAAATTCCGCTATATCAAGAATAAATCTGATTACAACATTGGTCGTTATCTTGACGGACACAGCCTTGATGGACGCTATGAGCATGACCTTCGCGTTGAATTTATCAGCCCACTCGACGATGACTACGCCCTCTATAGCGAAGCCTATTGTATTAACAAAAGCTCTGAAGCTCCTGCTGGCATGGCGCTATTTAAACTACCTGATAGCAAAGCACTATTTGATGAGCTACGTACTTGGATTCGCACCAACAAATACATTCGTCTCAATGATGGCGAAGGCCAAGCAGATATTGCCCGCATTCTCTCCGACCGTGGCCGCGAAAACCTGGAGCGCAAAAATCGCTTACGTTTACAGCTCACGCAACTCTTTGAGCAAGCACAAGGTTATGCCTTAGGACAAAAACTTAAACTCAGCAACAACATCACCGTCGCCTTTGATGATGCCTGCCAGTATGTGTTGGAAAACTCATACAGCAAACTCAACTACTTACAGATGTTGCACGATAACCCAGAGCGTGAGCTGCATGCCATTTTGCACAGCGATGATGTCACCCAACAGGGCTTCGATCTAGGTGGCGACACTGCAAATAGCCAAGCGCTCAAAGAAACAGAGCAATACATCACACTGCGTGCTTCCGGCAATGAGCGCATTTTAGTCAGCGAGCTACTCAGCCGCTTTAACAAACGGCCTTACGGTTGGCCTGATGCCGAGGTCTTGATTTTGCTGGCTCAGTTAGCTGCCAGCCATAGCATCACCTTCCATAGCGGCGGTCCAAGCTTAGTTTTACGCGATGTATTTGAACCCATTACCAACAGCCGCCGCCGCCAAGAATTATCAGTGCAAAAGAAACGTCAAACCGAAGAAGCACTCTTGCGCCAGGCTCGCGATCTCACTCAAGAATTATTCAGTGCTTTAGGCCCTAATAGCGAGTCGGAGCTGTTTACCTTTTATCAGCGGCACTTTAATCAGTGGCTAAGCAACCTACGTAGCTATAAAAGTAAAATGGATGTAGGTCACTTTCCAGGTAAAAGCACCATTGAGGACAGCATCACGCAATTAGCTCGTTTGCTCTCTAACAGCGACAGCGTAGATTTCTTCCAAGCCGTCATTAAAGACAAAAACGACTGCATAGATCTTGAAGAAGACTACCGTGACACCCATGAGTTTTTTACCAACCAATTGCATACTTGGCAGCAACTGCAAACGGCACTAACGCGTTTTAACATCAATAAAAGTGCACTTAAACGCGAAGCTATTGCCGAGCAAGCCCTACAAGAGCTAGAGCGCATTCAACAAATGCCTGCACCCTATGCGCAATTGCACAAAGTCGCAGGCTTAATTGAAAGCATCGAGCAGATTAATCAGCAACTGGTGGAACAAAAACGCCAACATGCCCTGACCCGTCTTGATGAGAAAATTGCCCAACTGCAAGCAGAAATAGACAAGCACAGCATCAGCTCAGCAGATATCAGCAATCAATTACTACGCCCCTTACAGTTGATTAAAGGTGAGTTGGAAAAACAGCACAGCATTACCCAGATTTATTACCTGCAAACACAAGAGTCAGATGAGCGACTCAATGAAAGCCTAGATCGCTTAGAGCAGTACTTACAGCAACAACAGCCAAAATCAGCGCCAGCAACACCACCGTCAGATATTAAGGAGTCTGGCGGCAAAGCGCCCACGTCGCCACCATTTACGCCAGTAGCACCGCCACCACCGCCAAAACCCATAGTGGAAGTCAGCGCAGCACAGGTTTATAGCCAGCTTAATAAAGGCGTGTACCTTGAGACAGAACAGGAAGTACAAGACTTTGTGCAAAAGCTGCAGCAACAACTGTTAGAAAAAATTAACAAAAACCAACGGATCAGGATTCGTTAAGGTTTAAACAGCCAAGGAGAGCACCATGCAAAACAAGGCCATTCAATTTTTGCGACAAATGACCAATAACCCATCAGCTGAGTTTCATGATGGACAATATGAGTCGATTTACGAACTGGTAGCCAACAGCAGTAAAATGTTGGTCGTGCAGAAAACTGGTTGGGGTAAAAGTGCCGTGTACTTTATCTCCACCAAGTTACTGCGCGAGCAAGGCAAAGGGCCAACCATTATTATTTCACCGCTGATTGCACTGATGCGTAACCAAATCATCAGTGCCGATAAGCTTGAGTTAAATGTCATTACCATTAACTCATCCTTAGACAGAAATGAGCGCCAGCACAACGAGCAACAAATCATTCAGCAGAAAGCCGATGCCATTATCATTTCACCCGAGCAGCTGGCCAACGACTGGTTTGTGCAGAATGTTTTAAGCAAGGTTCTCTCTAATATTGGTTTGTTTGTTGTCGATGAAGCGCATTGTATTTCCGATTGGGGCCATGACTTTCGTCCGGACTATCAGCGCATTGTCGGGATCATCCAGGCCATGCCAAAAAACCTGCCTGTATTAGCCACCACAGCAACAGCCAATGATCGAGTCATAAGCGATATACAAGTGCAAATCGGTAGCGAGATGAAAACCTTGCGCGGTGCGCTGATGCGTGAATCGCTGCACCTACAAACCATCCCGCTGATGTCCCAAGCGCAGCGCTTAGCATGGCTGGTCAATACCCTACCGAACTTGCCGCTCACCGGCATTGTGTATGCCAAAACAACCCGTGATTGCGAGCTGGTGGCCGACTGGCTGCAACAACATGGCATCGACGCCAAGGCTTACCATGGTCAAACCGACAACGATGAGCGTCAAACTCTAGAAGAGGATCTGATTCACAACCGCCTTAAAGTGCTGGTCGCCACTTCTGCTCTGGGTATGGGGTTTGATAAGCCTGATATTGGTTTCGTCATCCACTACCAAGCACCCGGCAATATTATTGAGTATTACCAGCAAGTCGGCCGAGCCGGTCGCGGCATCAGTAATGCGTATGGTGTGTTGATGATGGGTTCTGAGGATCAAGCCATTCAAAACTATTTTATTCAAGCCGCTTTCCCAAGTGCCGAACAGGTCGCCGAGCTATTAAATGCACTGTACGAAGCAGAGGATGGCTTAAAAAAAGCTGAGTTAGAACAACACACTAACCTGTCGTCATCCAATATTGAAAAAGTGCTTAAGTTTTTAAGCGTTGCCGATCCAGCGCCCATCTATAAAGATGGTGCTACCTACTATCGCACCAGTACTGACTACACAATGCCCCATGAGCGCATCGCCCGTTTATCGCGTATTAAAGAAGACGAATGGACACAGCTGTTGAGTTACCACAGCAGCAACGACTGCCTGATGAAATTTTTAGCCAGTGCCCTCGATGACACCTTTGCCGAAAATTGTGGCCAGTGCGCCAACTGTCTACCGAGCGAACGCTTAAGCACAGCAGTAGCAGAACATTTAGTTGAGGGTGCTAAAGAGTTTGTTAAACACCGCTACATACCGATTAAACCAAGAAAACGCTTTGGTGCATCAGGAGAAATGGCTTCAGTCGCCTTTTCAACCTATCAGTTCCCTTACCAAGATAACGATCTCGCTGCAGAGCCAGGCTTAGCATTATCACGTTGGCGCGATGGTGTTTGGGGGAGTTTGGTCGCCGACGGTAAAAAAGCCAATGCTTTTAGTGACGAACTCATAGCCCCAATGGTTGCAATGATTCGTACACTACCCTTTACACAACAACCGAGATGGCTGACTTATGTTCCTTCTCTGCGTCGCCCGACTCTAGTTAAAGACTTTGCCCATAAACTGGCCAAAGCGTTAAATATTCACTGCGCTGACGCCGTACAGATGCTTGAAATGCGACCCGAACAAAAAACCATGGAAAACAGCTTTCATCGCAGTGTCAATCTCGACGGTGCATTTGAGCTGGATACAACACAAGTATACTCAGACCCTGTCTTACTATTAGATGACGCCATTGATTCTGGCTGGACACTTGCCGTAGTGGCCGCATTATTGCGCCGCGCACACTCAGGCCCTGTCTACCCTGTCACCCTTACAAGCACTAGCGTGCAAGGTTAAAACTAATGCAATACACAGAAACAGCCCAAGCGATCTTATTGCTCACCTGCTACTTCAATAGAAGTGAAGTAAAGAATGTGCAACCCCTAACACCTGTGCAATACGCGCGCTTGGCTGGTTGGCTGCACCATAACAAGTACACCCCAGCCTGCCTACTCAGCGACGCCGATAAGGTTCTAGCACAATGGCAAGATCCCAAGCCTGGGGCTAAAAAAAACGAAATAACCATAGAGCGCTTACAACAGTTGCTCGCACGCGGCGGCAGTATGGCTTTTGCACTAGAGCACTGGGCTAAACAAGGCGTGCATGCAGTGACCCGCTCTTGCGCCAACTATCCACAAAAAATCCGTGAAAAACTTGGTGAGAACCGTCCGCCGGTGTTTTTTACTATCGGCAATTTAGAACTGCTCAATAAACCTGGCATTGGTTTTGTCGGCTCACGCAAGATTGATGCAGACGACGAAAGCTTTACTCAAAACAAAGCCCAGCTTGCCGTAGCCCAAGATTTTGTTGTGGTATCTGGCGGCGCTAAAGGCGTCGACCAAGCATCAATGTTGAGCGCTCTTGAGCAAGGCGGCGAAAGTATTGGCGTGCTTGCAGACAGTCTATTACGCACCTCAGCCAGCAAAGCCTATCGTGATGGTTTGCGCGACAACAGACTGCTACTCCTCAGCCCTTTTTACCCAGAAGCGGGCTTTAACAAAGGCAATGCAATGGCCAGAAACAGGTACATCTACACCTTATCTGAAGCTGTCGTTGTAGTGAAATCAGGCATAAATGAGGGTGGCACTTGGAGCGGTGCCAATGAGAACCTTAAACACAACTGGTGTCCTTTATGGGTGCGCAACAATGATCACCCTGGCAACCAAGAGTTGATCAAACGGGGCGCACATCCCATGGCAGAGGACTTCGCCAGCTTTAACTCTCCACAGCCAGAGCTAGAACAAGCGCCAGCCATAGACGATCTATTCGCCACGCCCGATACCGTAGAAACACCTGCAGAAGCGCCAAGCACAGCAACCGAAAGTACCGCTGAGACCCTCGACACTACCGCACCTGTTACTGCGGCGACAGCGCCAACCGGCCAGCCCGAGAAAACTGTGGTACGTATTAACCCCACTGAAATTTTCAGTCAGCAAACCAAGGGCACTTATATCGAAACCCAAGCAGAAGTCGATGCTTATCTCAACGCGCTTAAAGACAAGCTGCAAGCGGCTTTAGATCAACACCAGCGCATCAACATTCAATAACTTCGGCTGCCACTGCTGACTCACAAGGAATTGCCATGAACACCGCCAACCTCAAACGCTACGCCCCCAAGGCTCGGATTGATTTTATTGCTGCCATGCAAAAACAGGCCGCGCACCTTGGCATCACCGCCAAGCACATCGAACCGCTCGAAGTAAAAGGCGATATCGCGTTAATTGGCGGACGCACCTTTCCCGCACAGATCAAAACCGCCCGAGAGCGCCTTGTCACCAGCATAGAGCAGCACGGCTTTGCCCACATTATCGAGCAAGCCGCCTACAGCTGGTTTAACCGCTTATGCGCCATTCGCTTTATGGAAGTTCATGGCTATTTTGATCATGGCCGCCGCGTACTCAGCTCAACCCATGCGGGCAGCCATGTACCGCAGCTTCTCGAAGAATGCTTAGACATCAACTTAGACAGCGACCTGCCCAGCCTTGATAAGCAACGCATCATTGAGCTGAAACTCGACGGCACCCAAGACGAGCAGCTCTACCGTGAACTGCTATTGGCTCAGTGCCACGCCCTGCACCAAGTCATGCCGTTTTTATTTGAAGCGGTGGATGGTGCTTTAGAGTTACTGCTGCCCGATAACCTGACCAAAACTGACTCGCTGATTCGCGAGCTGGTCAGTGCCATTCCTGAAGAGGATTGGCAAGACGTAGAAATCATCGGCTGGCTCTATCAGTTCTATATTTCTGACAAAAAAGACCAAGTCATCGGCAAAGTGGTTAAAAGCGAAGACATCCCCGCCGCAACCCAGTTGTTTACCCCAAACTGGATTGTGCAGTACTTAGTACAAAACTCGTTAGGCCGCCAGTGGCTGCAAACCTACCCAGACTCGCCACTCAAAGCCCAGATGCAATACTACATTGACGCTGGCGAACAACCGCCCGCAGTGATCGAAAAGCTGGCTGAAATCACTCCAAAGCAGCTTGATCCTGAAAGTATTAAAGTGCTCGATCCAGCGTGCGGTTCCGGCCATATCTTGGTGGAAGCCTATAAAGTTTTGAAAGCCATTTACGAAGAGCGCGGCCACCGCAGCCGTGATATTCCGCTGCTGATTTTAACCAACAACCTCTTTGGTTTAGATATCGACGACCGCGCTGCACAGCTGGCCAGCTTTACCGTGCTGATGCTCGCCCGGGCCGATGACCGCCGTATTTTTAGCCGCCTCGCCGAAAACCATGTGCGCCTGAATATCCTGGCATTACAAGAAACCAACCATCTAAACCTCGACACCCTCTGGCAGGCACTCAACCTCAACAAAGACTGGAATACTGGCGCATCCATGGGCTTATTTGCCGACACGCAGCAGGATCTCAGTTCAGCCCAAGCCGATCAGCGCTACATGCTATTACAAGATTGTTTGCAGCGCTTTGCTCAAGCCAAAACCTTTGGTTCGCTTATAGACGTACCCGCAGAGCAATACCAAACCTTGCACGAGCTTTACCAAACCCTGCAACAGCTCGCTCAAAACGGCGACGTAATGCAAAAGCCTGCTGCAGAGCAATTGCTGCCCTATGTGCAGCAAGCTTGGATGCTTGCTCAGCGTTATGATGCAGTGGTTGCGAACCCGCCGTATATGGGCAGCAAATATCAAACTGCTGCTGTAAAGAAGTATTTAAAAGATAACTTCAAAGACTACGATAAAGACCTCTTTTCAGCCTTTATTGTCCGCAACCTGCAGCTCAGTAAGCCTCACGGCCAGCTTGGTTTTATGACGCCTTTCGTGTGGATGTTTATCTCCAGTTACGAAAAGCTACGCGAGTTTTTAATCAAAGAAAACACCATCACATCGCTTATTCAGTTGGAATATTCAGGTTTTGATGGTGCAACAGTGCCTATCTGCACCTTCACTCTTGAAAACACAGCAAACCCTGAGTTTGCAGGTGGTTATGTGCGCTTAAGTGACTTTAAAGGCGCAGCCCAACAAGGCCCACGTGCACTTGAAATCATTCAAGCTGCAAATAAACAGGGTAAATAGCATCGCAACAATAATTATAAACCGTTAATAAAAATGGACTTGAAAGCCATGAAAAACCAAATCATTGAAGTCAGTGGAGCGCGGATTGCTATTACCCAACAGCTCGGTGATGACTACATAAGCCTTACAGATATAGCGAACGCCAGAGAGGACAATGCACGCGCCGCCGACGTGATAAAAAACTGGTTGCGCAACCGTGGAACACTTGAATTCATCGGTACCTGGGAGCAGCTTTATAACCCAAATTTCAAAGTGGTCGAATTTGACCACTTTAAAATGCAAGCCGGTTTACCCACCTTTGTTCTTAGCGCAAAACAATGGATAGAAAAAACCTCAGCCATCGGCATCTACGTAAAAGCCGGACGCTATGGCGGTACCTATGCCCATAAAGACATAGCCCTAGAATTTTGCTCTGCCATCAGCCCGATATTTAAACTTTATTTAATTAAAGAATTTCAACGTTTAAAAGAAGAAGAACACAAGCTTCATGGTTGGAGTATTCAGCGAACCTTAGCAAAAATTAATTACCGTATTCATACCGATGCTATTCAGGAACGTTTAATCCCCGCTGAATTACCTAAAGAAAAAATAAGCCTTGTCTATGCCACCGAAGCAGACCTTCTGAATACCGCCATGTTTGGCATGACAGCTAAAGAATGGCGTGAGTCGAATCCAGACAAGAAGGGCAACATACGCGATGCTGCAACCCTCGAACAGCTCGTCGTGCTTTCTAACCTAGAAAGTATCAATGCCATGCTTATTCACCAAGAGCTGTCACAAAAGGAACGCATTAAACAACTTAACTATATTGCCATCACTCAAATGACTTCACTCTTATCTCTTAGTGACGTGCAGAAAAGATTGGAGAAGAAGAATGACTAATGACGCACCCCAGCCAGAATCTACAGAAAGTTTGCCAGCAACTAGCAAGCAAGAAGAAAACAATCCCACCAACATCCTAAAAGTAAGGGACGATGTTAAGCCAGTATTTTTTGTAAACTCTGAAAATTCCGATACAAAAGCCTCGTTTACTTTAAAAGAAGGTCAAAGTGTCTCTTGGCTAGGCGATAAAGAAGAATTCGGACACAAAGAACTACGTTCACGCATCGAGCCTTGGCTCACGGCGCTTTTCCAGTCTGAGCATTTATCCTTGTTGGCAGGTTCGGGACTGATGCATGCGGTGCATCATATAGCTGCAGG
>JAVETP010000083.1:0-11456 GCA_034006005.1 Pseudomonas sp. | reverse complement strand
TGCGATCAATGCAATACAAGGCGAAGGTAGCTTTGATGAGCTAACGAAGTTCATTACGCAATAATGGAGGCGCTATGAACGCTTATTTGGTTTTCAGACTATACGGGCCGTTAGCCAGCTGGGGGGGTGCCTGCAGTCGGGGGTGACCGCCCAACGGCTGTTCAGCCAACACGCTCCGCATTACTCGGATTATTGGCTGCTGGGCTGGGTATTGAGCGTGATAAAGAGAGTGAACTGCAAACGCTGCAGAAAAGTGTCAGCTTTGCTGTGAAGCAAACAGTGCCAAGTTCTTTAATGCGTGATTACCATACGGCTCAGGTTCCAACTCATAGCAATAAAATTACGCACTTTACTCGTAAAAGTGAATTGGACTCGGCTCATTTAAATACAGTTCTTTCGAGTCGAGACTACCGTTGTGATGGTGTTTGGATCGTTGCGGTGTCTTTAACGTCAGATGCAACTGTGAGTTTAGAACAGTTGCAGAGCGGGTTATTAAACCCGGTCTATAGTCTGTATTTAGGCCGTAAGTCTTGCCCATTGGCTGTTCCTTTACAGCCTAAAATAGTTGAGGAGAAAAATCTTAAAGATGCTTTAGATTCGCCTTTTCCGCCACTGACACGCTCAGAAAAAGAAGACAACTTGTGGTTGGGCGCAAATGGATGGGTGACCTATTACTGGGAAGGTGAAAAACATGAGTTTTCAGGCCAGCAAATTATCACAACTCACCCGTGGGATGATCCGGTAAATAGAAGCCGTTGGCAGTTTAAGCAGCGACCTATGCATCAGTTTTCAACTCAGGAGAGTGCGTGATGTTTTTATCAAAAGTGACACTGCAAAGCAGTGCTCAAGCCTCGCTGGAATTGGCTAAGTTGGCCAGTAATGGTGTGTATTCGTCGCATCAGTTGCTGTGGACGCTGTTTAAAGAGGCACAAGCACGCGAGTTTTTATATCGCGAAGATATGGGGTCAGCAGGTAAGCCCGAGTTTATCGTCTTGTCTGACACAATGCCGGTAGCTGATGAAACGGTACTCAACGTGCAAAGTAAAAGTTTTCAGCCTCAGCTTAGCAGCGGTCAGCGGTTGGGATTTAAATTACGGGTTAATCCAACTGTTTGCATTACAGATAGCCAAGGTAAAAGCAAACGCCATGATGTGTTGATGCACGCAAAAAAGCAGTTAGGAGACGCAGCTATGACCGCTGCAGATTTAGCAATTGTGCAGCAGCAAGCGGCCTACAAATGGATCGCTGACGAGCGACGTTTACAAAGTTGGGGCATTGAGCTAGAAGCGTTGCCAGACATGATCAGTTATGAGCAGCACAAAAGTAAAAAAAGAGGCGGGCAGAACGTTCAATTCTCCAGCGTGGATTTTCAAGGTGTTCTGACAGTGAAAGAACCCGAACTGTTCTTGACGCAGTATGTAAAAGGTTTTGGACGCGCTAAAGCGCTAGGGTGTGGACTTATGCTTATTCGGCCAGTGTAATGGCGTTTATTCCACTCAAGCCTATTCCCATCAAAGACCGTAATTCAATGGTTTTTATTGGAAAAGGGCGCATTGATGTCAGGGACGGTGCCTTTGTCGTTATTGATGAAGTTAATGGTGAGCGTATGCACATTCCAGTTGGGTCTATTGTGTGCATTATGCTCGAGCCTGGCACACGTATTAGTCATGCAGCCGTTAAATTAGCGGCTGCAACTGGGACGCTATTGATATGGGTAGGCGAGGCCGGGGTGCGGCTTTACTCTGTTGGGCAGCCTGGCGGCGCACGCTCGGATAAATTGCTATATCAAGCAAAACTTGCCTTAGATGATGAGTTGCGGCTGAAAGTAGTGCGTAAAATGTTTGAAATACGCTTCAATGAAGCAGCACCGCAACGCCGCAGTGTTGATCAATTGCGCGGTATTGAGGGCGCAAGAGTACGAGCGACCTATAAATTACTTGCCAAACAATATGGCGTTGAATGGAATGGCCGCAAATACGACCCTAAGGACTGGGCTAGAGGTGATGTAATTAATCAGTGTATTAGCGCTGCAACCTCATGTTTGTATGGCGTAACCGAAGCAGCAATTTTAGCAGCGGGCTATGCGCCTGCAATTGGCTACTTGCATACAGGTAAGCCCTTATCCTTTGTTTACGATATAGCCGATTTAATCAAGTTCGATACAGTTGTGCCTGTTGCTTTCAAAATAGCGGCTAAGCACCCAAAACGACCAGATCAGGAGGTTCGGCTTGCTTGTCGAGAAATCTTTCGTACCAGCAAAACCTTGCGTAACCTTATTCCGCTTATTGAAGAAGTGCTTGCTGCTGGTGAGATTTTGCCACCAGCCCCACCAGAAGACTCGCAGCCGCCTGCGATTCCTGAGCCTGAAAGCATGGGTGATGAAGGGCATCGCACAGGTTAGAGGTAGCGTATGAGTATGTTGGTTGTTGTAACTGAAGCAGTGCCGCCTCGATTGCGTGGCCGCTTAGCTGTTTGGCTGTTAGAAATACGGGCCGGTGTTTATGTTGGAGATATGAGCCGCCGCATACGTGAAATGATTTGGCAGCAAGTTGAAGAGCTGGCTGAAGATGGGAATGTTGTTATGGCTTGGGCAACGAATACAGAGTCTGGCTTTGATTTTATTACCTATGGTAAAAATCGAAGAATGCCTGTGGAGTTTGATGGGTTGAGGCTTGTTAAATTCCTGCCTGAGAGCACGGATTGATAATAGAAGCTGCTCTTTAAAAACCGGGATTTTATTGGTAGAAATTTAGGTGATGAATTTCTTTAATGAAATCAAGCATGTAGACTTAGAGTGTTCCCCGTATGCACGGGGCTAAACCGCGCGTTGAACTTATGAACGGAAACAAGATTGAGTGTTCCCCGTATGCACGGGGCTAAACCGTTTTTAGGCGTGTCTCGTTTCTCTTATTGATCGTGTTCCCCGTATGCACGGGGCTAAACCGTGGTTGTATGGCTTAATCAATATTTTGGTGACGTGTTCCCCGTATGCACGGGGCTAAACCGCGCTCGATTTGGTGCGCCAGTTCTTGAGTAAAGTGTTCCCCGTATGCACGGGGCTAAACCGCCTCATGAGGCCCCGTTATTCGTAAGTTCCGGGTGTTCCCCGTATGCACGGGGCTAAACCGCGCTAATCGCAGAGCAGGCGCAGGCTGTAGCGGTGTTCCCCGTATGCACGGGGCTAAACCGCAGCAGCAGCAGACTCAACAACAGCTTGAGCAGTGTTCCCCGTATGCACGGGGCTAAACCGCAGGTTGAATGGATTGATTGGGCGGTCGATAAGTGTTCCCCGTATGCACGGGGCTAAACCGAAAACACATACTAGATGCTATTAGAGGCAGCCGTGTTCCCCGTATGCACGGGGCTAAACCGCGCTTGCTGATCTTGTCGAGCATGCGGATATCGTGTTCCCCGTATGCACGGGGCTAAACCGTAGCGCATTAGCAGACAACTCATTAATAGCTGCGTGTTCCCCGTATGCACGGGGCTAAACCGGATCAGTGCTTACTGGTCGGTATGCGCGAATCGTGTTCCCCGTATGCACGGGGCTAAACCGCTGCTGAACGTCAACCAATCAGCAGAAACGGTGTGTTCCCCGTATGCACGGGGCTAAACCGCGTATAAACAGAATCTTTAATCTTGTTTTGGAGTGTTCCCCGTATGCACGGGGCTAAACCGGTCTGCAACTATTTCTATCCATCTGAGCTATTGTGTTCCCCGTATGCACGGGGCTAAACCGACATCGACAGCGAATACTACGGCTTGCCAGAGGTGTTCCCCGTATGCACGGGGCTAAACCGGAAATTACTTTATCGAAGGCGCTGTGGCAGAAGTGTTCCCCGTATGCACGGGGCTAAACCGCGCATGTATCAGAGCACGCTAGGCTATGAGGCGTGTTCCCCGTATGCACGGGGCTAAACCGTGCTCGAATGCCGTTTTCTGGCGTGTCGAACTGTGTTCCCCGTATGCACGGGGCTAAACCGCGCTCAAAACACAGAGATATTAGACCGATGGGGTGTTCCCCGTATGCACGGGGCTAAACCGAGTTTTAGAGCGGTGCGGGCTGCGGTTGCGGTGTGTTCCCCGTATGCACGGGGCTAAACCGTAGGTGAGTCTATGGAAATTGCGGCGCTTGGTGTGTTCCCCGTATGCACGGGGCTAAACCGTCGTCACGCTTAAACTCTAAGTGCATATTGCCGTGTTCCCCGTATGCACGGGGCTAAACCGTTTAGCTGGATTGATGCAGCTGTTGATGCCCAGTGTTCCCCGTATGCACGGGGCTAAACCGTCGGCGAATCGTTACTATGTGGCCGTCACCAGGTGTTCCCCGTATGCACGGGGCTAAACCGCCCGCCCTACACTTTTGTCGTCGATAGGCCCAGTGTTCCCCGTATGCACGGGGCTAAACCGTCGTGTGTTGAAGAAAGCGTTGGTGAAGTTAGGTGTTCCCCGTATGCACGGGGCTAAACCGGCCGGCATTGCTCGAGATATTGTGAATTACCAGTGTTCCCCGTATGCACGGGGCTAAACCGCGGTGGATTCCACACCGGTGGACTCAGGATTGGTGTTCCCCGTATGCACGGGGCTAAACCGCGCTTAATCGCTAACGTATCGATCAACTACTGGTGTTCCCCGTATGCACGGGGCTAAACCGGACATCGACAGCGAATACTACGGATTGCCAGAGTGTTCCCCGTATGCACGGGGCTAAACCGTGCTCGAATTCCGTTTTCTGGCGCGTCGAACTGTGTTCCCCGTATGCACGGGGCTAAACCGCACGCCATTCACCCCATATCACTTGTTTATCAGTGTTCCCCGTATGCACGGGGCTAAACCGCGCCGAATAACCACGCATTTGATGACAATCAAGTGTTCCCCGTATGCACGGGGCTAAACCGAAGATCATAATCAGAAACGTTGTGAGCTGTGGGTGTTCCCCGTATGCACGGGGCTAAACCGAGCCACCAATTATAAGCCCCGAACCTTCGGGAGTGTTCCCCGTATGCACGGGGCTAAACCGCATGGTATTAGAACGTCACGCGCTGTCTCGGTGTGTTCCCCGTATGCACGGGGCTAAACCGATTACGAAAAAACTAATACTGTTTCTTTTGGGGTGTTCCCCGTATGCACGGGGCTAAACCGACTCGGCCTAATTGGGTGCGCTCAGAATTTGAGTGTTCCCCGTATGCACGGGGCTAAACCACCTAGTGCATAACTAATCACCATTATTAATAAGTGTTCCCCGTATGCACGGGGCTAAACCGATTATGAAAAAACTAATACTGTTTCTTTTGGGGTGTTCCCCGTATGCACGGGGCTAAACCGCTTGATACTGTCGCCTTGGCCTCGCAGGTTCAGTGTTCCCCGTATGCACGGGGCTAAACCGCGCGGCCTGCGGTACGAAACGATTGATCTAACGTGTTCCCCGTATGCACGGGGCTAAACCGGTTCGGTCGAAACTATGAGTAAGGATCGCACAGTGTTCCCCGTATGCACGGGGCTAAACCGCGGCACAAACATCAACACTGGTTTTTTAATGAGTGTTCCCCGTATGCACGGGGCTAAACCGCCCGGCACGTTACGTGGCGCTGGTGTGATGCGGTGTTCCCCGTATGCACGGGGCTAAACCGCGTCACTTTTTCGCGCTGTACCTCCAGTAGTAGTGTTCCCCGTATGCACGGGGCTAAACCGTAAAAGACGACCACGGTGCGTTAGTGTTCAACGTGTTCCCCGTATGCACGGGGCTAAACCGTCAACACATCGTCAGCCGTCACGGTTGTCCGTGTGTTCCCCGTATGCACGGGGCTAAACCGCACCATTATTAAACCCGTTGAAAAAGAAACCCGTGTTCCCCGTATGCACGGGGCTAAACCGAATATTGGATGGGCGGCGCGTGGGTTGTTGGTGTGTTCCCCGTATGCACGGGGCTAAACTAGGTTGTTATTTGATCAATATTTTACTTAAAACGATGCCCAAGTGCTGCAACGATCAATAATGCACCCGCTAAAACTGAAAATGCGGCGCTGAGTGAACTGTAATGCGCCACCGCACCCATCATCGCGGGACCCGCTAAAACGCCAGCAAAACCAATGGTTGTGGCGGCGGTAATGGCTAAATGCGTGGGCATATGCGTTTGTTTGCTTAAGGATGAAATCAGCACCGGCGACACATTGGCGCAGCCGAGTCCGCATAAGGCATAACCGACCAAGGCAATGGCCCAGTGTTCGGTAACAATACTTAGGATAATGCCGCTTGCAGCGAGTAAACCACCACCGACAATCAGACGCACACGACCCAATAACTGCACAAGACCGTCACCCAGAAAACGTCCTGTGGCCACCATCGCGGAGAAACTGGCGTAGCCAAGACCGGCCTGTGCAGTAGCAATATGCTTATCTTCGATCAGATATAAAGCGCTCCAATCGAGCATCACACCTTCTGCGAGGTAGACAATAAAACACATTAAGCCCACCAGTAAAATCCAGCCATTGGGCCAAATAAAGGCATCTTTACCGCGCAAGGTACGTTCATCCAAGTAGCCGCGTAGGGCAAATACACTCAGTAATAATATGGCTGCTATAGCCACCAGTGTACTGATTAGGGCAGGTAGACCTATTGTTAACAGCACGATCATTAAGACGGCGCCGACAATAGTACCGACGCTAAACATGCCGTGAAAATTAGACATCATGCTGCGATTAGCGCGGTTCTCAATACTTAAGCCTTGAATATTGAGAATAACATCCAAAACACCGAGGCTACCGCCAAATAAGAATAGTGCAGCACCTAAAAGCACCAAGGATGAGGCTGTGGCCATAATAAATAAGGCCACAAGCAAGATTAGAGTGATGGTAAATAGACAGCGGCGAATACTAAAGCGATTGGTCAGTAGGGCAGACAAGGGCATGCAGCATAAGGAGCCGACACCAATACATAACAACATCAAGCCAAAAGTGGCATCGGTCATGGGAATATGTAGACGTACGTAGGGCACTAGCGGCGCCCAAATGGCTAAACCAAAGCCCGCGATAAAAAAGCCAATACGGCTGGCGAGAATATTAAATAGCAGTGAATTTTGATTGGATCGTATAGATAACATAAAGGCTCAACTTTTAGAGAAAGGGAGGGTTTTCTTCTAAAAGTACGATCACCACAGATAGAGTATTCCATGGTCAAAGCTGCACAGTAGCCAGGCATGTTGAAAAGATGTGAGTTGCTGCATAAGGTTTATCAGTTTAAAGCGTCAATCGATGCAAAACAGCACGGATGAGTGGTAGAGAAAAGTAAAATCGTTAGGTGCAACGTGGTATATTACCTGCAAATAACTGTTCTGTGATGTGTATTATGAAGTTTGTTCACCAGCGTGAGTATTTGAAAGAAGGCGATACCGTCGTTATTCAATGTTCACAAACCTGCAATATCCGTCTTATGAGTGATGCGAATTTCCGTAGCTTTAAAAACGGTGGTCGCCACACTTATCATGGTGGTGCGTTTGAAGATTTTCCTGCGCGTATTAAAGTGCCGAGTACCGGCTACTGGAATATCACTTTGGATACAGTAACGCGTCGCGCCATCAGCGTGACACGCAAGCTGACCTTTACCCATAAGATCAAGATCCTCCGTAACAAAGATACTCCGCAACCACGATAAATAATATCGTGTGCGCTGATCTATTCTAGCCCAGCGCCGTATCTAGAAACATCATCACTGCAAAGCCTGCCATTAACCCTGATGTTGCTGCGGCTTGGTAGCCGTTGCGGTGAGTTTCTGGAATCACTTCGTGACACACCACAAAAATCATTGCTCCAGCGGCTAACCCCATACTCAATGGGTAGGCTAAAGCCACACTGCTCGACATAGCAAAACCCAATATTGCGCCAATCGGCTCCAGTACACCTGTTGCTGCGCCAATTAAAAAAGCTTTAGTGCTGCTCAGTCCTGCGCTGCGTAAAGCAAGCGCTACAGCAAAGCCTTCGGGGATATCCTGAATAGCGATGGCTAGGGTAAGTGGTAGACCAATTTGTAAATCGCCGTGGGTAAAGGAAATACCAATAGCCATACCTTCGGGCAGGTTGTGCAGGGCAATGGCAAAGACAAATAACCAAATACCGCTCAGGCGCTTAAACTCTGTGCTGCACAGGGCTTCGCTGGCTTGCTCATGTGGGGTGAAATAATCTAAACCGAGCATCATTAAAGTACCCAGCCCTAAGCCCAGTACGACAATTGCAGCCGCTAAAAAGCGCTGATCTAAAATTTCTTCTGCTGCTTCAATGCCGGGCAAAATTAATGAGAAGGCACTGGCTGCCAACATCATCCCAGCAGCGAAGCCGAGTAGGCTATCTTGTGTGCGTAGGCTAACACCTTGGGTGAAAAATATGAATAAGGCACCGGCTGTGGTTGCCAGAAAACCGGCCATGCCACCACTCAAAGCATAGTGGAAGTTTTCAATATGTAAGCCCTGATAAGCAGTGATCAGCAGCAAGACGAAAATAAGTAGCAGAAAGCCTGCAAAGCTTAGCGTTAGCCAAGGTTTATTGCGGATTTGTGCGTGCCATGCGCGCAAGAGTTCTTGATGGGCTTTATCAGTTGTATGCATTGTTTCTACCTCTCAAACAGAGCTTGAGTGTACAGAAACTGTAAGCAGATAGAACAGTGGGGGAAATGAGTATTCTGAGGAGTGTGTTTTACAAATAAAAATGCCCCGCACTAGGCGGGGCATTTTATAGTGCTATCGACGCTAAATTAGACAGCTAATACAGGAATCGATGCTTTCGCAGCGGCTTCTGTGTAGTTGGCCATTTGGTCGAAGCTGAGGTAGCGGTAGATGTCGCCAGCCATGCTGTCGATGTCTTTCGCGTACGCCATGTACTCTTCAACTGTTGGTAACTTACCAATGATTGATGCAACAGCCGCAAGCTCAGCAGAAGCCAAGAATACGTCAGTGTTGTCACCTAAACGGTTCGGGAAGTTACGCGTAGACGTTGATACTACAGTGGTACCTGTCTCAACACGTGCTTGGTTACCCATGCACAGTGAGCAGCCTGGCATTTCAATACGCGCGCCGGCTTTATTGAAGATATCGTAGTAGCCTTCTTCGGTCAGTTGGTACTGATCCATACGCGTTGGTGGTGCTAACCACAGACGTGTCGGCATAGTGCCTTCAACTTTCTGTAGTAGTTTACCTGCAGCGCGGAAGTGACCAATGTTGGTCATGCACGAACCGATGAATACTTCATCAATCTTACGGCCTTGAACGTCAGACAGTAAACGAGCATCGTCTGGGTCGTTTGGTGCGCAAAGGATTGGCTCTTTGATATCAGCCAGATCAATTTCGATCACGGTTGAGTATTCAGCGTCAGCATCAGCTGCTAACAACTGTGGGTTCGCTAACCATGCTTCCATCGCTTGTGCGCGACGTTCGATGGTACGTACATCGCCGTAACCTTCGCCAATCATCCAACGCAGCATAGTGATGTTGGATTTCAAGTACTCAGCAATCACGTCTTCTGGCAGCTTAATGGTGCAACCTGCAGCAGAACGCTCAGCAGATGCGTCAGATAATTCAAACGCTTGCTCAACGGTTAAGTCGTCTAGACCTTCGATTTCAAGAATACGGCCAGAGAAGATGTTCTTCTTGCCTTTTTTCTCAACGGTCAGGTGACCTTCTTGGATCGCGTAGTAAGGAATTGAGTGAACAAGGTCACGTAACGTGATACCTGGGTTCATTTTACCTTTAAAGCGTACCAATACTGACTCAGGCATATCCAATGGCATTACACCAGTGGCTGCTGCGAACGCAACTAGACCTGAACCTGCAGGGAAAGAAATACCCATTGGGAAACGCGTGTGTGAGTCACCACCTGTACCAACGGTGTCAGGTAGTAGCATACGGTTCAACCAGCTGTGGATGATACCGTCACCTGGACGCAGTGAAACACCACCACGGTTCATGATGAAGTCAGGCAATGTGTGATGCGTGATTTCGTCAATTGGTTTTGGGTATGCCGCAGTGTGGCAGAAAGACTGCATCACTAAGTCAGCAGAGAAACCTAAGCACGCCAAGTCTTTCAACTCGTCACGGGTCATAGGACCAGTGGTATCTTGCGAACCAACGGTAGTCATTTTTGGCTCACAGTAGGTGCCAGGACGTACGCCTAGACCTTCTGCTAATCCGCAAGCACGACCAACCATTTTCTGCGCTAAGGTGAAGCCTTTAGTGCTGTCAGCAGGTGGTACTGGTTTTTTGAATAACTCTGAAGGAGTCAGACCTAATTCAGTACGTGCTCTTTCAGTTAAACCACGACCAATGATCAATGGAATACGGCCACCGGCACGTACTTCATCAAGCAGAACGTCAGTTTTCAATTCAAAAGTTGTGACTAATTCGTCAGTACCGTTACGACGTACTTCACCTTTGTATGGGTAAACGTCAATCACGTCGCCCATGTTCAGGTCAGTACAATCGAATTCGATTGGCAGTGCGCCAGCATCTTCCATAGTGTTGTAGAAGATTGGAGCGATTTTAGTACCGAAGCAGAAACCACCAGCACGTTTGTTAGGTACGTTCGGAATATCATCACCGAAGAACCACAATACGGAGTTGGTTGCTGATTTACGTGAAGAACCGGTACCTACAACGTCACCAACGTAAGCAACTGGGAAGCCTTTAGCTGCCAATGCTTCCATTTGCTTGATTGGACCTACTGAACCTGGAGCGTCTGGAGTAATACCATCGCGTTCCATTTTCAGCATCGCTAATGCGTGCAAAGGAATATCAGGACGTGACCATGCATCAGGAGCAGGTGACAGGTCGTCAGTGTTGGTTTCGCCAGTGACTTTAAATACGCTTAAAGAGATTTTCTCTTCTAGCGCTGGGCGTGATTTGAACCACTCGCCGTCAGCCCATGATTGCATCACTGCTTTAGCATTGGCGTTGCCAGCTTTAGCTTTTTCTGCAACGTCATGGAACGCATCAAACACTAATAAAGTGTGCTTGAGTTCAGCGGCAGCTAATGCAGACAGCTCAGCGTCATCTAATAAAGCAACCAATGTTTCGATGTTGTAGCCACCTTGCATGGTGCCTAACAATTTAACAGCGTGCGCTTTATCGATTAGAGGTGAAGTCGCTTCACCTTTAGCGACAGCTGACAAGAAACCGGCTTTAACATAAGCGGCTTCGTCAACACCTGCAGGAACGCGATCAGTGATCAGTTCCAGCAAGAATGCTTCTTCACCAGCAGGTGGGTTTTTCAGTAGCTCAACTAAACCAGAGGTTTGTTCGCTAGTGAGTGGCTGAGGGACAATGCCCATTTCAGCGCGTTCTGCTACGTGTTTGCGGTAGGCTTCAAGCACAGTATTATATCCTCATCATTGGCCCCCAAACAGGAAGGGGCGCTTATCCAGAAGCTGTTTTCAAAGTGTTGCAGGCACACGTAAATGGAGCAAATATAAGTTCT
>JAVETP010000012.1:0-61276 GCA_034006005.1 Pseudomonas sp. | reverse complement strand
GGATAACTCCTTGTTAGCGCTGAGCTTCTTACGTTGCTCGTTGCTAGGGTGCGTATCTTACAGCGTTTCGCGACCCTGTCAAGCTTATTTTTTAAGTTATTTCCTTAAAAATCAAACTCTTACGTTAAACAAGTGAAACTGTGTTTGCCTAACGAGGTGCGCATTCTACAGCAGAGCAGCACCCTGTCAATAGTATTTATAAAATAAAGCGTTTTTATTCTGCAATCAGTTTAATGCGAGCAAAACTCTTCTTTCCAGCCTGGCATATATGCTCAGCACCCAGCTTAAAGACAAACTCACGATCAACAGCATGACCATCAACCCGAACACTGCCAGCAGCCAGCATATCTCGCGCACCCGCTGCATTCTTTACCAGTCCTGCTCTATTAAGCACAGCTGCAATTGGCATATCGTTTTCAGCAGCTACATCTATAGTCGGCAGATTTTCAGGCAACTCACCATCCTGCATACGGTTACCCGCTGACTTATGCGCATTCGCAGCCGCTTCATCACCATGGAAACGTGCAATCAGCTCGCGCGCCAACTCAATCTTAATGTCACGAGGATTAGCACCTTGATCAACACTGGCCTTCAACTGCTCAATCTCTGCAGCATCGCGAAAGCTTAAAAGATCGAAATAACGCCAAATCAACGCATCAGGCATAGAGAGTAGCTTACTGTACATTGTGCCTGGTGCTTCTTGGATACCAACATAGTTACCCAGCGATTTGGACATTTTCTTAACGCCATCCAATCCTTCAAGCAACGGCATCGTTACAATGCACTGCGGCTCTTGTCCGTAAGCACGCTGCAGCTCTCGCCCCATTAATAAGTTAAAGGTTTGATCCGTTCCACCAATCTCAATATCTGCACGCAATGCAACCGAGTCATAGCCTTGAATCAATGGGTAGAGGAACTCATGAATAGCGATGGGCTGCTGTGTCGTATAGCGATTACTAAAGTCTTCACGCTCTAGCATACGCGCCACTGTATAATGAGACGTTAAACGGATAAAATCGGCTGGGCTTAACTTTTCAAGCCAAGATGAGTTGAAAACCACTTCGGTTTTACTTTCATCAAGGATTTTAAACACTTGCTGCTTATAGGTTTCAGCATTATCTAAGACTTGCTCACGCGTGAGCGGTGGTCGCGTTGCGCTTTTACCGCTGGGATCACCAATCATTCCAGTAAAGTCACCAATTAGAAAAATAACCTGATGACCTAACTCCTGCAGCATGCGTAACTTATTTAATAACACAGCATGCCCAAGGTGAAGATCGGGAGCAGTTGGATCAAAACCAGCTTTAATACGTAAAGGCTGGTTACGCTTTAATTTTTCAATCAGCTCTTGCTCAACAATGACACTGTCGGCGCCCCGCTTGATTATAGCCAATTGCTCTTCAACGGATTTCATACCCTGAACACCATATTTTAAAAATTGATAGCTGATAAGAATACTAGATAAGGAACTAAAAACAAATTATCACATCCGATAAACTAAGCAACGGACAGCTACATTATTGTGTATAACTCATAAAAAACCTGACACAGCTCAAGCCTTAAGACATACGGGCTTGCAGTAGCAGGCTTTTAATTATACTTTAGCCCATCGCACACAGCAGACATTTTAAGACTATGCCAACAAACATCACTCCGACACAGAAGCGCTACCCCAAGCGCCACATCGTTGCGGCAAGCGGAATTGCTGCATTACTCTGTCTGACTTTACTCGTTTATCCATCAGGCGAAGTAGAAGCTAAAAAGACATTTATTACGATTGAATCAGAAGAACAAGCCTTTAATGCGGATACAGCTCCTCTATTACATACAGTAGCTGTAGAGCAAGATCCTGAAATTAAAGCTGAACTCGATGCATTTCAATATAAAAAGTCACTGACTGTAAACAGTGGCGACACATTATCTGTACTCTTTGTAAAAGCAGGACTCAATAACAGCATACTTCACAGTATCTTATCCTCCAGCAAAGATGCTCAGCGCTTCACTCATCTCAAAATTGACCAAGAAATCACATTTGAATTCGATGAAAGCCAAACCCTGCAAACCGTAAGCAGCCAAGTCAGCCCGCTAGAAACGATCTACTTAGAAAGACAACCCGATTCTGATGACTTTGCTTTCCGCAAAGACATTGCCAGTACGCAAACCGTTGAAAAACATACTCAAGGTACGATTGAAGGCTCTTTATTCTCGGCAACAAAAAAAGCCGGCCTGTCTTACAAGCTAGCACTTGATGTCGCCAGTATTTTTGAATACGACATCGACTTCGCACAAGACTTACGTGTTGGCGATAAGTTTGAACTGATCTACGAAGAAAAAACACTCGATGGCAAAACAGTCGGTTCTGGCAATATCCTTACTGCACGCTTCACTAACCGTGGCAAAGTTTACACAGCAGTACGCTATACAGATAAACAAGGCAGCACGAGTTACTACAGCGCAGATGGTTCCAGCTTGCGTAAAGCATTTATTCGCACTCCCGTCGACTTTGCACGAATCAGCTCGCGTTTTTCTGTAGGTCGTAAACATCCTATTTTAAATACAATTCGCGCGCACAAAGGCGTGGATTATGCTGCACCACGTGGCACACCGATTAAAGCAACAGGCGATGGCCGAGTGACACTGGCCGGTCGCAAAGGTGGTTACGGCAATACCGTTGTGATTAAACATGGTAAAAGCTACCAAACGTTATATGCACATATGAACGGTTTTGCCAAAGGTGTTCGCGCTGGAAGCAATGTTAAGCAAGGACAAATTATCGGTTATATTGGCACAACTGGTTTATCTACAGGGCCACACTTACATTATGAGTTCCATATGAATGGTGTACACGTTGACCCTTTAAGCCAAAAACTACCCGTAGCTGACCCAATACTTGCTTCTGAAAAACAACGCTTTCTCGAGTTAAGTAAACCACTGCTGGCTAAGCTTGATCGAAATAGCGATACACAGTTAGCTCTGAATCAGCAGTAACAATGCTTTATATCGGCATTATGTCTGGCACCAGTCTGGACGGAATTGATATCAGCTTAGTTGATATCAATTCCAGCTGTCGGCTGATTGCCAGTCAATACATACCCATGCCGCAACAACTCAAAAACGATCTCCTTTCTTTATGCAGCAGCGGTGCTGATGAAATCAATCGCGCCGCTCTCGCTGAGCAACACTGGGCACAACTTGCAGCGCAAGGCGTGAACCAACTACTCGCAGATACTGATACTCCAGCACAAAAAATACGCGCTATCGGCAGCCACGGGCAAACCATTCGTCACGAACCCAGCCAGGGTTTTACTGTGCAAATTGGCTGCCCTGCTTTACTGGTGGAGTTAACAGGGATCTGTGTTGTTGCTGATTTCCGCAGCCGCGATATTGCTGCAGGCGGACAAGGCGCACCACTGGTACCGGCTTTTCATGACATGTTATTCCAAAATCATGCGAAACCTTGTGCCATTTTAAACATTGGTGGCTTTAGCAATGTGACATTACTCGCTGAGCAACACGACACATACGGTTTTGATTGTGGGCCTGGCAACGTCTTGATGGATGCTTGGATTCAGCACAACAAGAATGCTCCATTCGATCAAGATGGCGCATGGGCTGCAAGCGGTACTGTTCATCAACAACTGCTAGAAACGATGCTGCAAGAGCCTTTTTTCGCCACCAAAGGCCCAAAAAGCACGGGGCGTGAACTGTTTAATCTGCAATGGTTACAGAACCTACTGTCTCAGCAGAGCAATATTGCTAGTCACGATGTGCAAGCCACATTATGCGAACTGACAGCGCAAAGCATCGCTGAATCCATTCAATTCACACAAGCAGATACCAAAGCGGTATGGGTTTGCGGTGGCGGCGCACACAATTATGATTTGCTCGAGCGCCTGCGCCGCTTGTTGCCACATTGCTCTGTGGCAAGTACCGACTCTATTGGTATTTCAGCTGACTGGATGGAAGCCATGGCATTTGCATGGCTTGCGCATTGCTGTCTTGAAGGGATTCCAAGCAATCGACCTGCAGTCACTGGCGCCAATGGCTTACGCATACTTGGCGCCATCTATCCCGCATAAAGCAACTGACTTAGATAGAGAAAGATGAACCACAACCACATGTGGTGGTTGCATTAGGGTTGTTGATCACAAAACGTGAGCCTTCCAATCCCTCGGTATAGTCAACTTCAGCACCGACCAAGTACTGGAAGCTCATTGGGTCAATAATCAGACTTACGCCTTCACGCTCAATGATCGTGTCATCTTCTGCCATATCTTCATCAAAAGTAAAGCCGTACTGGAAACCAGAACAACCGCCTCCAGTGATAAACACACGCAACTTCAAACGCGGATTACCTTCTTCTTCCACCAGAGCTTTAACTTTTTTTGCGGCCCCTTGGGTAAACTGCATTGCGGCAGGGACGAAGGATTCAACACTCATTTTACTTTCTCCCAGCATCGCGCTGTAAAAACTATAGTTAATATTATCTGCTTATCCTACCATTACAGTCAACTATTACCAACGCTTAAGGAATTAATGCGATGGTAGCTAAGCCACTGCTTTCATCCAGGCCAAACATAATATTCATATTTTGCACAGCTTGACCCGATGCACCCTTGACCAGATTATCAATGGCTGACATCACTACGACCACATCACCATCCTGTGGACGTTGCACAGCAATACGGCACATATTTGCACCTTTTACAGTACGCGTCTGTGGAAAAATACCGGCGGGTAATACATCCACAAACGGCTCATCTTGATAACGCTGCTCAAATAGCGCTTGCAAATCAACACTGCGATCAACAACAGTGGCGTACAAGGTTGCATGAATACCACGAATCATCGGCACTAAGTGCGGAACAAAGGTTAGGCCAACCGGTTGGCCTGCAGCACGAGCCAATCCTTGTTTGATTTCTGGTAAGTGACGGTGACCATTTACAGCATACGCCATCATGTTTTCCGTCGACTCACAAAAGAGCGAGCCCACTTTAGCACCACGACCTGCACCACTGACACCTGATGCACAGCTGGCAATAATCTGTTGGGTATCAGCAAGGCCTGCTTCAACCAGCGGTAACAAACCCAACTGCACAGCAGTTGGATAACAACCTGGCACAGCAATTAAGCGTGCATCTTTAATCGAATCACGGTTTACTTCAGGTAAGCCATACACAGCATCAGCAAGTAAATGCGGTGCGCCATGCGGCTGTCCGTACCATTGCGCCCACTCATCAGCATCTTGTAAGCGGAAGTCTGCCGAGAGGTCAATCACTCGCGTGCCCGCTTGTAAAATCTCATCGGCTAAACTATGAGCCACACCATGCGGCGTCGCAAAAAACACTACATCGCACGCAGTTAAAGCGTCAGCATCTGGCACTGTAAAAGCCAAGGTCGGATAGCTTTCACGTAAATTCGGGTACATATCAGCAACCCGAACACCCTCTTCAGAGCGAGAGGTGATCACTTTAACCTGTGCATGCGGATGTAAGGCGAGTAAACGTAGCAACTCAACCCCTGTGTAACCTGTACCGCCAACGATCGCGACTTTAATCATGCATGCACCCTCTCTGAAGTAAAATAATATGTAACTCTATAACCAACACTTTGCAGATGACACTGCACCCTGTGCAGACTACCATGTACGCTATTTCCTAATTGGAGTTGGTTATGACGTATTTATGGATTAAGGCTTTCCATATTATCGCAGTGGTCTGTTGGTTTGCGGGTTTATTTTATTTGCCGCGTTTATTTGTCTATCACGCGATGAGCTCGGACAAGGCGAGCCAAGATCGTTTTGTGATCATGGAACGCAAACTGTACCGTGGCATTATGCATCCATCATTGGTTGCTACTCTAGGTCTTGGGCTCTATATGCTCTATATGAATCCAGCACTGCTGAAGATGGGCTGGATGCACGTCAAGCTGACATTACTGGTTTTACTGATCGCTTATCACTTTTCTTTAGGTGCGATTTATAGACGCTTTGCTCAAGGTGACAATCAAAAAAGCCATGTCTTCTATCGCTGGTTTAATGAGCTACCGGTATTGTTTTTAATCGTGATTGTATTACTGGCGATTTTAAAGCCTTTTTAATCGCGAACAATCAGTAGAGAACATGATCTCAATAATCAACTGCCCATCAACGCAGAACTATATGCGCTGATGGGCAGATCTCAATTAGCCCGTATTACGTAATCCCGCCGCAATACCTGCAACAGTCACTAACAATGCCTGCTCAATCGCCGGGCAAATCTCTTCACCTTGCTCTCTTGAACGCGCCAGTAACTCAACCTGTAGCAAATGCAATGGATCCAGATAGGTATCACGCACACTGATTGAAGCGCGCACCTGTGGATGGCGTTCTAACAAATGTGCCTCACCGGTTAAGTGTAGGACCTGCTCGACTGCTTGGCTTAAATGCTGATACAGCTGCTCACCAAAACCACGCAACTCATCATCGACCAGACGTTCATCGTATAAGCGCGCAATACCTGAGTCGGCTTTTAACAGCACCATTTCTAGCATATCTATGCGTGCTCTAAAGAAAGGCCACTGATCACGCATTTCTACCAACAGAGGCTCTTCTTTGCGCTCAATAGCATTCTGCAAGGCCGTTTCCCAACCCAGCCATGCCGGCAACATCATCCGTGTTTGCGTCCAAGCAAAAATCCATGGAATAGCACGCAAACTTTCAATACCACCGGTACGTCGGCGAGCTGGACGACTGCCTAGAGGTAAACGCCCCAGTTCTTGCTCTGGCGTAGCTTGACGAAAGTAAGCCACAAACTGCGGGTCTTCACGCACTGTTTTCCGGTAAGCGGCTAAACCATCAGCAGCCAAGCGCTCCATCACCGCACGCCATGCTGCTTTCGGGGTGGGTGGCGGTAATAAGGTGGCTTCCAATACCGAGGCCAGATACAGATTAAGGTTTTGTGCAGCCACTGCCGGCAATCCGTATTTAAAGCGAATCACTTCACCTTGTTCGGTGGTACGGAAGTGTCCAGCCACTGAACCTGGCGGTTGTGACAAGATTGCTTCATGTGCCGGACCACCGCCACGACCCACGGTACCACCGCGACCATGGAATAAAATCAGCTCAACACCTTGCCTCTCGCAGACGGCAACCAGTTCTTCTTGTGCACGGTATTGCGACCACGCAGCAGCGGTTGTGCCCGCATCTTTAGCTGAGTCAGAGTAACCAATCATTACTTCTTGCGGCCCAGCGAGGCTGGCACGGTAATCGGCTAAGCTCAGTAATTGATCAATCACACCCGCGGCATTATGCAAGTCATCTTGAGTTTCAAATAATGGCGCAATACGCATCGCACGATTCAGACCCGCTTCTTTCAGCAGCAGTTGCACCGCCAACACATCGGAAGGTGCAGATGCCATTGAGATCACATAAGAGCCCAATGAATCCGCCGAGGTTTGCGCAATAACCTTACAGGTGTCCAAGACTTCTTGAGTGTCTGCACTGGCGACAAAAGTGCTGGGCAGTAAGGGCCTACGGTTGGCTAACTCACTGAGCAAAAACGCTTGGCGCTGTGCCTCATCCCACTGCTCATATTCCCCTAGACCCAGCCATTGAGTGATTTCATTGAGAGCACTGGTATGACGCTCAGCATCTTGACGAATATCCAAGCGCACCAAGGACAAACCAAAGGTTGCAGTACGGCGAATCGTATCGAGTAAATCACCATCAGCAATTAAGCCCATACCGCATTCATGCAGTGAGCGATGGCATAGAAGTAACGGCTGCAGCAGGTCATCAGTATTGTAAAATATATCCGCTGATAAAGGTGCACCGGTGGAGATAGCATCTTGTAATTGAGCACGGGTTTTACGTAAACGCACGCGAATTCTTTTCATCAGAACACGGTACGGCTCATCACTTTCACCGACCAAATCCATCAACTCAGCACTGCCCTTTTGCATCGATAACTCAGCCGTGAGGCGAGAAATATCACGTAGAAATAAATCTGAGGCAATCCAGCGCGCTAAGAGCAATACTGTTTTGGTAACGCGTGCGGTGACATTCGGATTGCCATCGCGATCGCCGCCCATCCAGGTTGCAAAACGAATTGGCGTTGCGGTAATCGGTAATTTATCACCACCGGCTGCTTCTAAGGTTTTATCCACATGGCGCAATACATTGGGAATCGCCTGCCACAATGAGCGTTCAATCACCGCAAAGCCCCAGCGTGCTTCATCAACGGGGGTTGGCTGCTCACTACGGATTTCAGTGGTGTGCCACACTTCAGAAATTAAACGACGTAATTTGTCGACAATTTTTTCACGTTCAGCATCGGTTAAATCCGTGTGATCAAGTACCGCAAGCTGCTGAGCAATCGCATCGTACTTCATAATTAAGGTACGACGTGAGACTTCAGTCGGGTGCGCTGTGAGCACCAGCTCAATCTTTAAATCAGCTACGGCCTGGGATAAGTCTTGCGGATTGTGCCCAGCGACCTGTAAGCGCTCCAGCACTGAGGCGAGCATCTGCTCTTCAAAGGCAGGCTCTTCGTCATCGCGACGGCGACGCATCAAATGATACTGGTCGGCAATATTAGCGAGGTTCAGAAACTGGTTAAAACCACGCGCGACCGGCAGCAGTTCATCTTCAGATAATTGATCAAGGGTTTCGGTCAGTTGTTGGCGACCATCATCAGAACCGCGACGTGCCGCTTTTGCACCCTGACGAATCAGTTCGATTTTTTCTAAAAACTCTTCACCGCGTTGTTCGCGCATCGTGGTGCCAAGCAGCTCACCTAATAAATGAACGTGCTCGCGTAGACGTGAATCAATTGGGATCATACTCGCTCTCCACTAAAGTTCTCTTCAGCTTGCACAGTTATGTAACGTCTGGCAAGCCAACTTTAGGTTCTAGGCGAGATGTTTTAAAGCAATGTAAAGGTTATAGATTTCGCTTACTGCGTATCAAACTCACAACGTACAACACGTTTTTTATCATCCACTAAAACGCCAGTTAAGCCTTTTTGCTGAGTATCAAACAACACCACCATGCCATTCATGCACTGGGCAATTTGCTCAGCAGGTTTTAGTGAAGCTTTGTAATCTTCGCCTGGAATAGTTTTTAACATGGTGTAT
Organism: Pseudomonas sp.; assembly: GCA_034006005.1. Taxonomy (GTDB): domain Bacteria; phylum Pseudomonadota; class Gammaproteobacteria; order Pseudomonadales; family Pseudomonadaceae; genus Denitrificimonas. The sequence goes on along the minus strand of JAVETP010000012.1, from coordinate 52,162 downwards.
TCAGCTAACAACAACGCATCCACAGGTCGAGCCATATGCAAATAGCCGTAATAGCTTAAAACTGCAATCGTACCGAGAATACTGGCAACAGCAGTGCCAATCAGTGGGCGCAAGTCACGTTCGCTCATAAAAACTCCATCAGTTTCACAGTGATAGGTATTAAAACTGAACGCCCCAATCACAAAATCTCTTGTAATTGGGGCGGCTCATTAACTCTCTGGTCGCATATGTGGGAATAGAATCACATCACGAATCGAGGCTGAATCGGTTAATAGCATCACCAAACGGTCGATACCAATACCCTCACCTGCCGTCGGTGGCATACCGTATTCTAGCGCGCGAACAAAGTCAGCATCGTAATGCATGGCTTCATCATCACCGGCATCTTTATCGGCCACTTGCGCTAAGAAACGCTCCGCCTGATCTTCAGCATCATTGAGCTCTGAGTAAGCATTGGCGATTTCACGACCACCAATAAACAACTCAAAACGGTCAGTGACGTTTGCATCATCATCGTTACGACGCGCCAGCGGTGACACTTCAAACGGATAGCGAGTAATAAAGGTCGGCTGCTCAAGCAGGTGCTCAACTGTTTCTTCAAAGATCATGGTTTGCAGCTTACCAATACCTTCAAAGCCCATCACCTTAGCTCCGTGCTTTTTCGCTAACGCACGTGCTGTATCAAGGTCTTCTAGGTCAGCAGCTGTAATCTCTGGATTGTATTTCAAGATTGAATCAAACAGCGAGATACGTTGGAACGGCTCACCAAAGTGGAAGATTTTACCTTGGTAGGGCACATCAGTTGTACCCAGTACAGCTTGCGCTAACTCACAGAATAACTCTTCGGTGAGATCCATATTATCTTCATAGTCTGCGTAGGCTTGGTAGAACTCAAGCATCGTAAACTCAGGGTTATGACGCGTTGAAACACCTTCGTTACGGAAGTTACGGTTGATTTCAAACACGCGCTCAAAACCACCGACCACTAAACGCTTTAAATACAACTCAGGCGCAATACGCAAATACATGGGTAAATCGAGCGCATTGTGGTGAGTTTCAAACGGCTTCGCCGCTGCGCCACCCGGAATGGTTTGCAACATCGGTGTTTCGACTTCTAAGAAATTACGTTCAGTTAAGAAGTTACGAATATGCGAGATCACTTTCGAGCGCACTAAAAACGTATTGCGCACATCTTCATTGACGATCAAGTCAACATAACGCTGACGGTAGCGCTGTTCAGTATCCACTAAACCATGGTGTTTATCGGGCAGCGGACGCAATGATTTGGTCAGTAGCTGAACGTGCTGCATATGCACATACAAATCACCCTTACCAGAGCGCGACAAAGTACCTTCGATGGCAATAATGTCACCTAAGTCCCAGCTTTTAATTTCAGCCAGTTTCTCTTCAGGTAGATTTTTACGATCAACATACGCCTGCAAGCGGCCGGTCATATCTTGGATCACCATAAAGGCGCCACGGTTGAGCATAATACGGCCGGCAACCTTGACTGGAATGGCAGCACTGGCTAACTGCTCTTTGGTGTCATCCAGATACTGCTTCTGCAGATCAGCGCAATAATGCTCGCGACGAAAATCATTCGGGAAGGCATTACCCTTAGCGCGCTCGTTGGCTAATTTTTCTTTACGCAAAGCAATTAGTTTGTTTTCTTCTTCTTGCAACTCATGCTGGGTTGGCGCTTGTTCGCTCATGATCTGTATCCACTCATTTATTCAGGCCGCTGCTATAGCGACTGTAGGCACTTTATATATTGTGCTGATGACAGCGTTGGCACGCAAAGCATGCCACGGCTGATCAAAGTCCTTGTTTTAGACTCGCCTCTAAAAACTGATTGAGGTCGCCATCTAATACTGCATCGCAGTTACTTTCTTCAACGTTAGTACGTAAATCTTTAATACGTGACTGGTCGAGTACATAAGAACGGATCTGATGCCCCCAACCAATATCTGATTTGGTATCTTCCACTGCTTGAGATGCATCGGTACGCTTTTGTAATTCCAGCTCATACAATCGAGCTCGCAGCATTTTCATCGCGGTGTCGCGGTTCGCATGTTGCGAACGTTCGTTCTGGCAACACACCACGGTATTCGTCGGTACGTGGGTAATACGTACAGCCGAGTCGGTGGTGTTTACGTGCTGACCACCGGCACCGGATGAACGGTAGGTATCGGTGCGTAAATCCGCTGGATTGATATCAATTTCAATATTGTCATCAATTTCTGGGGAAACAAACACCGCAGTAAAGGAGGTATGACGGCGATTACCTGAGTCATACGGACTTTTACGCACGAGACGGTGTACACCGGTCTCGGTACGCAACCAACCAAAGGCGTATTCACCTTTAATATGTAAAGTCGCACCTTTAATACCGGCCACATCACCGGCCGACAACTCCATAATCGTCGCTTCAAAGCCGTTATGGTCTGCCCAACGTAAATACATACGCAGTAAAATATTGGCCCAATCCTGTGCTTCGGTACCACCTGAACCGGCTTGAATATCAAGGTAGGCGTTATTGGCATCCATCTCACCGCTGAACATCCGGCGAAACTCAAGTTTGCCAAGATGCTCACCTAAGCGAGCCACTTCTGCACGAACCTCTTCAACGGTATCTTCGTCTTTTTCTTCGACGGCCATTTCCAGTAGTTCTTTGCAGTCCACTACACCACTTTCAAGATCATCCAGTGTGTCTACGACTTGCGCCAACAGCGAACGCTCACGGCCTAAATTTTGTGCATTTTCTGGATCATTCCAGATGGCTGGATCTTCCAGCTCACGCTCAACTTCGGTTAGACGTTCACGCTTAGTAGCGTAGTCAAAGATACCCCCGAATGACTTGCGTACGCTCAGCTAAGTCATTGATGGCTAGATGGATTGGATTGACTTCCATAACAGACAGTTCTCACTTGATTGGACATGTAAAAAAAATGAATTGTACCTGAATTCGCACTGACTGTACGCACCGCTCAAGCACAGTCAGTGCATTTTTAGCTGGGCATAATACTGGAAACAATCAGCTGCAAGCTTTCATTGCCGCGAAACTCATTGACGTCAAGCGTGTAGGCCGCTTGCGCATTGATGATATTAGGGTTGGGCCAAATATCCAGATCCACATTAAAAGCGATCGCATCGACTGAAGGTGCGCTTGGCGTGCTTTGCAACACAAGCTTAAGGTGCTTTTCACCGACTAAACGTTGGCTGAGGATTTTAAAATCACCATGAAATAAGGGCTCAGGGAAACGCTGCCCCCAAGGACCGGCATGACGCAGTTGTTGCGCCAACTGCATATCAAACTCATGCGCAGCTAAACTGCCATCGGAATAAATGCGGCCGGTTAAGTCATCCGCCGTGAGTTGGCGACGCACTTCAGCATCAAAGGCTTTAGCGAAGGCTGGGTAGTGTTCCTGCTTAATGGTTAAACCTGCGGCCATCGCATGACCACCAAATTTACTGATTAAATCAGGAAAACGTGCAGCAACCGCATCTAGCGCATCACGAATATGCAAACCCGGAATCGAGCGCGCCGAGCCTTTAAGCTCACCATTATCCGCATCAGCAAAGGCAATCACAGGACGGTGATAACGCTCTTTCATGCGCGAGGCTAAAATCCCAATCACACCTTGGTGCCACTCTGGCTCAAACAAACACAGGCCAAAGGGTAAGTTATCCAGTGGTAAATCTTTCAATTGCACCAAAGCTTCACGCTGCATACCTTGCTCGATGTGCTTGCGGTCTTGATTGAGCTGATCAAGCTGTTGCGCACGCTGCATAGCACCATCAAAGTCGTCACAGAGTAAGCACTCAATACCTAGGCTAATATCGTCCAGACGACCGGCCGCATTCAGACGTGGACCGACAATAAAACCCAAGTCAGTGGAGACCAAACGACGGTAATCACGGCGTGCTACATCTAAGATCGCCCGAATGCCAGGACGTGAACGTCCCGCCCGAATTCGCGCTAAACCTTGGTGCACTAAAATACGGTTATTAGCATCTAAAGGCACCACATCTGCGACACTGCCTAAGGCGACTAAGTCCAACAGCTCGGCTAGATTGGGCTCAGCAATACCCTGCTGTGCAAACCAACCTGTGCTGCGTAAATGCGCGCGCAAACCCAGCAGCACATAGAACATCACACCCACGCCGGCTAAGGCTTTACTGGGAAACTCGCAACCTGGCTGATTGGGATTTACGATCGCATCAGCGGCGGGCAGTTCAGCACCCGGCAAGTGGTGGTCGGTAACAATCACCGTCAGCCCTGCCGCTTTTGCAGCAGCAACGCCTTCAATACTGGAAATACCGTTATCCACAGTAATTAGCAGATCAGGTTGACGCTGCAATGCCACCGCAACAATTTCTGGAGTCAGCCCATAACCATAGTCAAAACGGTTCGGTACTAAGTAATCCACATGCGCGGCACCGAGCATTTTCAAACCTAACATGCCCACACAGCTGGCCGTAGCACCATCGGCATCAAAGTCACCGACAATCAGTATGCGCTGACGTTGCTCAAGTGCCTGCGCCAGCAGTTGCACCGCTTGATCCATACCCTTTAACAGATGGGTTGGTAGCAAACGCGCTAAGCCTTTTTCTAATTCAGTGGCATTCTGCACGCCACGCGCCGCATAAATACGCGTCAACAGGGGTGGAATATCACCTAAATTAGGTAAAACATCAGGTAGCGGTCGTTGTTCAATACGCATCACAGTGGGCTTACTCTTTTATAATCTTAACTAAAACAAATCGGAGCAACAGTTCAGCGCAGTAGCTTAACCACGCTCGCCGTGCAGCCACTCCAGCTCAAGTGTGTGCTGGCCACGCTCATCGGTTACAAAGATATCACCATCGCTGATCATCACGCTCCAATTAATGGTCCGCGACAGATCGTCGGCCAAATGAGTCAGCGACTCTTGGCTGATCGCCAGCACATTGAGATTCTTTAAATTACGCACTTGATCCAACTCTTTCGTCACCCAAGTGCGCAAGCTGCCATAGGCTAAAACGCTTAAGCGCTCACCGCGGCGCGAGCACCAGGTCATACGCTCAGCAGTGGGCTGGCCGACTTCAATCCAATGCAGAATACGGCCATCTAAGCTCTTCTCCCACACCGCGGGCTCATCCACATTGGATAAACCTCGACCGAACTCAACCTGCTCAGAGTGCCACAGTGCCCGCGCTAATAAGCGTGCCAGCAAACGTTCCGCAGTTTCCGAAGGATGACGGGCCATGCTAAAACGCACACTGTCATACACATTGCGATCCATATCCGTCAGATTTAATTCAACTTTATAAGGCGTGGCTTGCAGAGCCATAGCGGTGTTCTCTATAAGATAACAAAGCGGTCAAGTCTAACCTGTTCTGCTGCTCGGTGCTGCATGCCAATCAGCCTGCTGATCTGGCCCATTGAGCAAGACATTGATATAAAACAGCATGGATCCAAGCTTAGCGGTGGTCTTTACCTAAGAACATGTCGCATAATATGTATGGTTACGCACTAACAGGGTTGTATAGTCGTTTTCTTTTCGTGTACGGAGCTCGATAACTGTAATGATTCGTTTTGGCCGTTTTATCTTGTCCATCGGCTTTTGCTTGTCCTCTCTTTTTGTCCACGCAGACGACAATTCACTTCTTATTCCTGCAACCCATCAGTGCACCTTAGAACGTATTGCCAATGAGCCTCAGCGCGGCCTTGAGGAATGCTTAAATTTTGCTCAGTTAGGTTATGCCGATGCGCAATTTACTCTCGGTGAATATTGGTACCAAGGTGACTATGCGCCGCGTGATTACCAGCAGGCCATCAAGTGGTTTGAGCAAGCTTCAGTTCAAGGCCATGCTATTGCTCAACTGCGCTTGGGCACCATGTTCTATCGTGGTGAAGGCGTACCTGCCAATACGATACAAGCCTATATCATCCTAAAAATGTCAGCGATTAACGGCTCAGATGAAGCTCTCGACAGTGCCGACCACGTTGCCCTACAAATGCAACGCAATGAGTTAGATATTAGCAATCAAGTCCTTGCGCAAATTTTCCGCAGTTACTTGCTTGAGTTAAGCAACGAGACTTACACTCCTTAAGCTCGTTTGCACGGCATCTGCTCCGTGCTGCCATTGGAGAGTGTTATGTCAGCTTTTTATCCTGCCATTGTGCTGTTATGCACTGGATTGTATTGCGCCAGCAGCATGGCTGCAGATCAAGCAGATGACCCTATAACTGAATCAGCGCCAGCAGTTTCTAACGCAGCCAACCTTCCGCGTGGGGCGATACTGGGTCGTAATGTGCAGGCAGCCCAAGCGATCCAGCTCAGTGCTGATGCCAAACAGTTGATTGATCTCACCACGCCTGTGGAGCACTTTTCTGCATTATTTATCCCGGCCAATGTTGCTAAACCCCGCGGTATGGTTATTTTATTGCCGGGCGCAGACGAAAGTTTTGATTGGCCAGTGGTCATTGGACCATTACGTAGAAAGCTACCTGATGCGGGCTGGCATACCTTAAGCATCAACCTCCCCCAACTACCCTCTCCGATCCTCACAGACAACAAGGTTCTTGCTGATATCACTGCAGAGCAAATTCCCGTGCTAGCACCCGAGCCCATCGATGTTCCTGAAGACATAGAGCTAATGGATGATGAGGAGCTGATCGAGCCAGAACCTGAGCCCGAGGACGAAGAACCCGTCGAAGAGTTGGCCACAACAGAACCACCCTTGGACGAAGAGAATGACGACATCACCCCAGAGCCGATACAGCCTGCAGTGATTGTGATCCCAGAGTATCCACAGCGGATCAGTAACTTTCTCGATGCCGCAATCGACTACGCACAAACCCTAGCTGTCGAAGAGGTGGTACTGATCGGACATCATGAAGGTGCACACTGGGTGCTGAACTATCAAAATCAGCATGTTGCACGACTGCCTATACGCAGCGCATTAATTTCACCACGCAATAGCGAACTACTGGATACGTCTTACGAGGCTTTAATTGAAGCCAGCAACCAGCCGATCGTCGATTTTTATTATAAACATAATGCCATTGCCCACACAGCAGCGCAGCAACGCTTAGCCGCGAGTCGTCGCGCCAATCGTCAAGACTATAAGCAAATCAGTTTAACCACAGCAACAGGTGTTCGAACACTTGAGCAAGAGTCTTTGTTTCGCCGCGTTAAAGGCTGGCTAAATAAACCCGTAGAGACCCATCAATAACAATACCAACGTCAACCTACACTTCTAGGTGTTTACGAATCATTGCATAGGCATGATGTAAAGCGCGGGTCTTATCATTAGCCACACGCACTTGGGCAGGCGTTGCACCCGCACCCATCAGTTTATCGGGATGATACAGACTGACTTGACGGCGATAGCTTTTTTTCACCTCGGCCAATGTTGCAGAGCGCTGAGCACCTAAGAGTTTAAACGCCGCATCCAGCTCGTTTCCAGCTGTTTTAGGCACTCCCCGCCCCCGCATAGATTGCACTTCAATACGAGCAAAGCTTTCAGGCGAGCATGCCAGCCAATTGGCACAATGTTGCAAAATCCGGCGCTGCTTGGCAGTGGGCAAGCCCTGAGCTAAGGCCATACGCCAACCGGCTAGCAATAAACGCTCAGGCTGCCCTGCTGATGAATAATGCAAGCTCAAGCTCACTTGCAACTCATCCAGACGGCAATCCTTGCCCTTAGAAAAGGCCGCAATCGCCGATTTTTGTGCAGCACCTGCAAGTTTTAAACGCTGCATTTCTAAGCGCGCCACTTGGATATGTTCTGGCGTCACCCGACCGGTGCTTTTAGCCAGATGCCCTAACAGCATAAATAACACCTGCTGAGCATCTAAGCTGCTCGCAGGTGCTGTGCGACGTGATAAACGCGCACGCAGTTCAGCCCAGCTTTTTATCGCTAAATTACGATCAACAATGCTGCCAACCAATAATCCAAACAGCGCACCGGGGATATGTGCAATAGCCAGTCCCAGCAATGCGCCAACGATAGTCGCAGGCCAAATCATATACGCGCCAACAACGCTTCAGCCTCGACTAAACGCTCGGGCGTACCCACATCAATCCACTGACCGCTAAACAGCTCACCACTCACCTCGCCTTGACGAATAGCATGGCGTAATAAGGGTGCCAATTTAAAAGCACCCGCCGCACTATCGGCAAACAGCTGTGGATGTAACACAGCAATACCGCTGTAAGTGAATGCATCCTCAGAGGCACTGGGTAACTGTACCTGCTCTTGCTGCAAGGCAAAATCACCTTCAGGATGATGCTCAGGATTAGGTATCAAGACTAAATGCGCTAATCCTTGCAGCGGGCGACGTAAGCTAGAAAAATCATAGTCAGTGTAAATATCACCATTGACCACGACAAAAGGCTGATCACCTAAATACTTCAGCGCTTGGTAAATACCGCCACCCGTTTCCAGCGGCTGTGTCTCACGTGAATAGGTCACCTGCAAAGCAAAACGCTCGCCATCACCCACATGCGCTTCAATTTTCTCACCCAACCAGGCATGGTTAATCACCACCTCGGTGAATCCAGCTCGTGCTAAAGCACGCAAGTGGTATTCAATCAATGGCACACCGGCCACAGGAATCAAGGGTTTAGGCGTATGTAACGTCAACGGACGCATCCGCTCGCCTTTACCGGCAGCTAATATCATGGCTCGCATTATATTTATCTCACTACTGAAAAACTGGCTAAAAGTTGAGCTAAGGGAGCAAGCGCAGGTTGGCGCTCAATCACATGCTGTAAGTAATCAAAAAAACGTGGCACATCGGCAAGATAACGTGGCTTACCGTCACGGTGGTAAATTCGCGCAAAAATTCCGATCACTTTAAGATGACGCTGCGCACCCATCAGATCGCAATCATACTGGAATGCCTCGAAGGTCTCTGGCACAGGGATCGCATGAGCTTGCGCCTTTTGATAATACTGTTGTAACCAGTTTTGCACGCGCTCTTCTGGCCAACTGATAAAAGCATCTTTAAATAAGCTGGTAATGTCATAACTTACCGGCCCCTGTACTGCATCTTGAAAGTCTAAAACACCAGGATTGGGTGTACTGAACATTAAATTGCGTGGCATATAGTCACGATGGACCAACACTCGCTGCTGCTTCAGTGCATTGTCCACTAACACATCACAGGCTTGCTGCCATAAGTACTGCTGTTGTTCAGTGAGGTTTATGCCCAACTCATGCTGCACATACCAATCTGGAAACAACTGCAGTTCACGGCGCAACAGTGCCTCATCGTAAACAGGGAGCTGTGCATCCTCTATATTGATTTCTTGTAATGTGATTAAGGCATCAATCGCTAAGCCAAACAATTCATCGGCATTCTCTGAATTAAGCACCTCAAGCCACGTGTTCTGGCCTAGGTCAGACAGCACTAAAAAACCACGCTGTAAATCTTGCGCCCAGACTTTTGGTACATGCAAACCACCTTGCGCTAATAAGTGCGCTATTTTTACAAAAGGACGGCAATCCTCCTGTGGCGGTGGCGCATCCATCAGTACTAAATCAACGCTCTGGGAGTGCCAACGAAAATAACGCCGAAAACTTGCATCACTGCTAGCTGGCTGCAGGTTATTTACGGTAGTCTCTGTACAATCTATTTGCTGAGCGATATCGGGTAACTGCTCGGCAAACCACTGCGTTAGCTCGTATAAACGGCTATCCTGGTCATTATTACATTGATTCGGCATGGTAATTCTCCAACGGTGCTGGCCGTTATGTAGGGCATGCTTTATTATCGCTGATCTTTTCCAGCCCTTCGAGAGGCATGCAGGGTATTTCAACCAAGCGCATGCGGGAAGCACGGACACACTATGGCAGCTAAATATATTTATCGTAAAAAACTCCCCCTATTAGCAACTGGGGCGCTCTGTATCTTACAACCTTTGCTCATTAGTAGTAACGCTGTAGCGCAACAGTATGACTGTCAAGCCACCGCCAGCGGCGGCTGGGCATGCAGCTCAAAAGACAGACAAGTAGTACAACCGCAGCGTCCGCTCAGTGCACCTGTAGCCAGCACTAATAAGCAACCGATAAGTCAAACGCAAAGCACCCACCGCATACCTCGATCTATATCTGCACCGCTTGTATCCGTAAGGGATAGCAAAGGTAAAGGATTAACATCACGCAGCGCCGATTTTAGTCATCTCGACTGGGTGCCGCACGATCAACTCACACCTGCGCAACAGGCTGAAGTAAATCCATCCTGCAGTGGCCGCTACATTGAGCCCTTGCGCCCAGGCATGAACGACACCAGTGCATTTAAAAATGCGCCGCTGTATATCAACGCCGGTGCCTCACGTTATGCACAAACCACAGAAACTGCCACCCTCGCCGGTGATGTAGTGATTCGCCAAGCCAGCCTGCAAGCAGAAGCAGACGAGGCTAATTTATACCAGCAAGACAATATCGGCGAACTGAAGGGCAATGTACGTATCCGTGACAATAATACATTGCTCGTCGGGGATCGTGCAGAGTTACAACTCGATAGCGGTGCGGTTAAAGTTGAGAATGCTGAATATGTGATGCATGCAAGTCGAGTTCGGGGTAGCGCGCATTCAATTAAGCGTCAAGAAGATGCGATTATCCGCCTTAAAGATGGCACTTACACCAGCTGTGAGCCGGGCAGTAATACTTGGCATTTAAAAGGTAACAACGTCACGCTCAATCCAACCACTGGATTTGGTAGCGCAACCAATGTCACCCTACGCGTTAAAGATATACCGGTTTTTTATACGCCCTATATCCACTTTCCGATTGATGATCGTCGCCAGTCCGGTTTTTTACCGCCCAGTTTCAGCTATAGCAATCGTAAGGGTGTAGATATCACCACTCCTTACTATTTCAATTTAGCTCCGAACTTTGATGCAACCCTATACCCTAACTATATGGGCAAACGTGGTTTACTGACTGAAGGTGAGCTGCGGTATTTAGGTAAGAGCAGTGAAAGTCGACTGGGAGGTGCCGTGCTAAATGACCGCGAAACCGAACGTAAAAAGCAATCGAAATATAAGAAAGACCGTTGGATGTATACCCTGCAACATGAGCAAGGCTTTAACTCTCGCCTGTTAGGCACAGTTGACTACACCGACATCAGTGACCCATATTACTTCCAAGACTTGCGCAGTAATGTGGTGAGCGGCTCCAACGAAACTCTGGATCAAAAAGCCAATTTAACTTGGCGCGGTGATAGTTACACAGCTCAGTTTGGCGTGCACGCCTATGAAATGGCCAATATTAGTGATGTGACACCGTACGATCGTCTACCGCAGTTCAGCTTAGACGGGACATTACCGTATCAGCCAGCGGGTCTGCAAATTACCTACAAAACCGAACTCACACGTTTTGATCGCTCGCTAAAGAAGGGTGATTACTTCGATAAAAATGGTCAACCAACAGCTTGGAATGATACTCGCCTCAAAGGCTTAGACCGTGCTAACGGCAACCGCATGCATATTGAGCCTGCGATCAGCTTGCCGATGAATTGGGGCTGGGGCTTTATTAAACCAGAAGTTAAATACGCTTATACGCGTTACGATCTAAGCCTAGATAACACAGGCAAAGATGAATTCCGTACTCAAAACAAGACATTTAACAGCAGCCCAGACCGTAGCGTTGGCATTTACAGTGTTGATAGCGGCTTATACTTTGACCGCCAGAGCCAGCTCTTTGGTAAGTCATACCGCCAAACACTAGAGCCGCGCTTGTTCTATCTCTATGTACCTAACGAAGATCAGTCAGATCTACCCTTGTTTGATACCAGCGAAAGCCAATTCAGTTATGCCAGCCTGTTCCGTGATAACCGCTTTAGTGGCAATGACCGTATCGGTGATACCAATCAAGTATCCTTAGGCTTAACCAATCGCTGGTTAGAAGATAATGGTTTTGAACGCCAACGTATCAGTGCAGGTCAAGCCTATTACTTTACCGATCGTAAGGTTTTATTGTCCGGTAATGACTATAAAGATGTTGCAGAGAACACCAGTACCCGTTCACCCTACGCTCTGGACTATATGCTGCGGTTCAATCGTGACTGGCGCGTTAATGCGGACTTAATGTGGGATCCTGAAACACACCGTACGCGCTCAGGTAGCGCCATGCTGCATTATCAGTCACAAGATGATTTAAATAAAATTGTCAACTTCGGCTACCGCTACCGTAATGATAGCAACCACTACAATTACGATACTGGTCGCTGGGAAACTGGTAGTGCTGACTACACCGACCCTAATGGTAAGGTGTACAAAGACTTCTATAAAATTGAGCAAACCGATGCCTCAATTATGTGGCCAGTGGTACCGCAATGGAACGCTATTGCACGCTGGCAGTATGACTACAATCGCAACAGCACACTGGAAGCCTTTGGTGGCTTTGAATACGACAGTTGCTGCTGGAAAATGCGTCTAATCAGCCGCTATTGGGTTGATTATGACGAGCGAAATGTATCGCCACTCGACAACCGTCGAGGTGATCACGGGGTATTCCTGCAGATCATCTTAAAAGGTTTAGGTGGTGTCACTGGTAACAAAGTAGAGACATTCCTCGATGAAGGCATTCAAGGCTACCGTGAGCGTGAAAACAATGCTTATTAAACCCCTATCAGCGTTAATACTGAGCAGCAGTTTGCTGGTCAGTACCCTATATGCAGCGGAGCAACCGCTCGACCGTGTGGCAGCCATCGTGGATAACGATGTAGTCATGTACAGTCAATATCAATCGCGGCTCAAAGAAGTACAACAAACCATCAGTAAGCGCGGCGTTGAATTGCCGCCTGATGATGTGCTGCGCCAGCAAGTGATGGAGCGGCTGATTATTGATGCGATTCAATTGCAAATGGCGGAACGCTCAGGCATCCGTGTCAGCGATGAAGAACTCAGCGCTTCTATGGCGACTATTGCCGAGCGTAATGGCCTGACTCAAAAAGAGTTTGAACAAGCCTTGGCTAGCGATGGCTTAAGTTTGCACGATGCACAAGAACAAATCCGTCAAGAAATGATTATCAGCCGGGTACGCCAATACCGTGTCACCGAGCGCATTCAAGTCACCGAGCAAGAAGTACAAAACTTCTTAGCCTCTGACTTAGGCAAAATGCAATTGGCTGAAGAATACCAGTTGGCGAATATTCTGATCCCTGTATCGGACGGCGCAACCAGCGCAGAATTAGATAAAGCCCAAAAAACCATTGCTATCATCATGCAAAAACTTGCTAGAGGCGGCGATTTTGCCCAGCTAGCTATCACCTATTCTGGCAGTGAAAACGCACTGGAAGGCGGGGATATGGGCTGGCGTAAAGCCGCACAATTACCACCCCCCTTTGACCGTCTTATGGGTGAAATGCAAGTGGGTCAGGTTGCAGGACCCAACCGCACAGCAGGTGGCATTATTATGCTGAAACTGCTGGATAAACGCGGCGGTGAAGCCATGTACATCGATGAAGTTCATGTACGTCATATCTTACTTAAACCCAGCGAAATTCGTAGCCCTGAAGCCACTCAAAAACTTGCCACTCGCATCTATGAGCGCTTGCGCAACGGTGAAGATTTCAGCACTTTAGCTAAACAGTTTTCTGAAGATCCAGGCTCCGCCCTCAATGGCGGCGACATGAATTGGATTGATCCGAGCTCATTAGTACCTGAGTTCCGTACAGAAATGGCGAACACTGCCATCGGTGAATTATCCAAACCTTTTGAAAGTCAATTTGGCTGGCACGTTCTGCAAGTATTAGATCGTCGCAGTACTGATAGCAGTACACAGGTACGCGAACAACAAGCGCTCAACTTATTACGCAATCGCAAATACGATGAAGAGCTGCAAACCTGGTTACGCCAAATTCGTGACGAAGCTTATGTGGAGATTAAAAACTTATGACTTTGCGCTTTGCTTTAACGCCAGGTGAACCTGCCGGTATCGGTCCTGACTTATGCTTAATGTTGGCACATGAAGTACAGCCCTATCCTGTGATTGCCATTGCTAACCGTCAACTACTGAATGAGCGTGCAGCACAACTGGGTTTACAAGTGCAACTGCTGGATGTGCAGCCCGACGCTTGGCCTGATAAGCCCGCGCCAGCTGACAGCCTCTATGTCTGGGATACGCCACTGTATGAACCTGTTGTCGCCGGCCAGCTCAATAAAGCCAATGCCCAGTATGTTTTAGAAACACTGACACGTGCGGGCCAAGGCTGCATTGATGGCGTGTTTAGTGGGATGATTACAGCGCCAGTGCACAAAGGCATTATTAATGATGCCGGTGTACCGTTCTCGGGTCACACTGAGTTTTTACAAGAGCTCACACAGTCACCACAAGTGGTGATGATGCTGGCAACCCACGGTTTACGTGTGGCTCTAGTGACCACGCACTTACCTCTGCGTGATGTGGCTGATGCGATTACCAGTGAGCGCATCGAAACTATTACTCGTATTCTAAACGCGGACTTACAGCAGAAGTTTGCGATTAAAAAGCCAAGAATCTTAGTCTGTGGACTCAATCCGCATGCCGGCGAAGATGGCCACTTAGGTCGCGAAGAGCTGGATATTATTCAGCCAACGCTGGAGCGCTTACGTGCTGAAGGTATGGACTTGGTTGGCCCGCTACCGGCTGATACCTTGTTTACTCCGAACAACCTAAAGCAATGTGATGCAGTATTAGCCATGTACCACGACCAAGGCTTACCGGTCCTCAAACACCGTGGTTTTGGTTCAGCCGTTAATATCACTCTGGGCATGCCAATTATTCGCACCTCAGTCGATCACGGCACAGCGCTGGATCTAGCTGGAACAGGTGAAATTGATACCGGAAGTTTACATATTGCTCTAGAAACCGCCTATCAAATGGCGGCAAGCAAAACGGTCTAAAAGAATAAAACAGCGCCATACCCTGCAATAGGGGGCGCTGTTAAACCACTGATTTACTCAAGTGGGCGTAAGCGATACTGTGCCGGTACTTGATCAATCCCTTTGACCGTCACATCTAAATTCTTCCATAAACCATCTTTAATACCGTAGACACAACCATAAATCGAGAGCTTCTGGCCACGATGCCAAGCGTTTTGCACAATGGAGGTATGACTGACATTGGCCACTTGCGCAATTGCATTGAGCTCACATAAGCGATCCACTCGTTCTTCTTCTGTTGGCAACAGTGCTAGCGCTTCATAATGTTCGTAATGCAAATCACGAATGGGGCGTATCCAACTGTCGGTTAAACCCACTTGCTTATCTTGCATCGCTGCACGCACACCACCGCATCCATAATGACCAGTGATCAAAATATGCTTCACTTTCAGCACATCAACCGCATATTGGATCACTGACAAACAGTTTAGATCGGTATGTAAAACCACATTACCCACATTACGGTGTACAAATAAATCACCCGGTAACATACCTACAATTTCATTGGCAGGAACACGGGCATCTGAACAACCAATCCACAAGTATTCTGGTGCTTGCTGCTTGGCAAGCTTCTCAAAAAAGGTGGGGTCATCTTTTTTAATCGACTCTGACCAAAGGACATTATTGTCAAAGAGCTGTTGTAGTTCAGGCATATATTCCTCTGTTATATCGCTTAGATCGTATGACTTATCAAGTATCTAAAGTTTGACAAAACCCAAGGCTGTGCAGTCACAATTTATTACAATTGCTATTCATCTGCAAATAAAGTCGCCGCCATGACTAATGCATCTTCATGCCCATCCTGGGTTGGGTAGTAATCACGACGTCGTCCTATTTCATTAAAACCAAAACGCTCATATAAACGATAAGCCGACTGGTTGGATGCTCGCACTTCTAAAAAACATTCAACACAGCCGCGCTGACTGGCGCGTTGCATCAGCTGCTCTAATAACTGCAAACCCAAGCCTTGACCTTGCTGCTCAACCGCAACGGCGATATTCAGCAGATGCGCTTCATCCAACACCTGACTGATCACCCCATGTCCGACATGCTTACCATCAATATGCATCATCCAACATTCATAGCTGGTCAATGCATCGGCATAGAGTTTGCGTGTCCATGGATGAGAGAAGGCCTTGTGTTCTAAGGCAACAACAGAATCTAAATCTTCAGCTTGCATCAGCCGATATTCAATAGCATCACTCATGCTTCACCTGCCAAAGTGCACTGATGGTACACATACTGCGCCAAATATCACGCTTCAATAAAGGCTGCTCCAAGACGCTTTCCAAGTTAGGTAAAGTCCACACTTGAACACCCTCAGCAAACGGCTGCAGGCTGTATAAGGCTGCATCATCTGCAGCACTACCAAAACGTACCGCTTGACTGCCAACCAACCAAACACACACTGTCGGTTCGCTACTGAGCTCAACATTTAATAAGTCACGCACACAAAAGCGTGCCGCTTCTGCATTTTGCTCGCCCATTAAATTACCGCTACGCAGCATCGGCCACACAAAGGGTGTACCTTGACGTAAAAAATGCGGTTGATCGGTCAGACGCGCTGCGCGCAGCATATCTTTCAGCAATTGATAATCAGGATCACGACTTTGAAACGGCTCACCGGTGGGTAAATCGACCAACAATAAACAGTTACCCGCACGCAATATTTGTAATGCAAAGCGTGGCAGTGGCTTAGCCTGAACTTTAATCGGCTCAGGCTGAGCTGCAATCTCGACCGCTTTAATAGACTTAGCACTGCTGTTTGCTGCTTGGCTGTTTAACCCTGTAGCAGCTAAAGCCAATCTATCACGTACCGAGATCCGCCCCTCACTGCGTGCTGGGCGCGCAGGTGTCGCAACAGGTGCAGATACGGCAGCAGCAGGGCTAGGATCCAGCAGTCGTGCTGCTGGCTTGACTGCTGTCACTGTAACTTGATCAATCGTTTGCCAGTCCAGCAGATAATCACGTGACGGCGCCGCGTTGACTAAAGGCTGGCGAGGTAGCCACACATCCAGTTGCATCGCCTGCAACATAGCTTGGCGGCGTACCTCGTGCTCATGCATCAATAAAGTTTCGCTGGTCACACACCATCCACCTGCGGATGTGCTTTATCCGCACCCACATGCATCAGGTTCAGTGCATTGAGATAGGCCTTGGCTGAAGCGATGACAATATCGGTATCAGCTCCATTACCATTGACAATACGACCGCCGCGCTCTAGACGTACCGTCACTTCACCTTGCGAGTCCGTCCCTTGAGTAATCGCATTGACTGAATACAATTGTAAGGTGGCACCGGATTTTGCAGTTTTCTCAATAGCTTTAAACGCAGCATCAACGGGACCTGAACCTTGGTCATCGCTGGCCACTTCTTTGCCATCCACACTGAGGATGATCTGTGCATGAGGCACTTCACCAGTCTTACTGGCCACTTCCAAGCTCACCAGCTTATAAAACTCAGGGGTTTCTTGGTTTAAGGTTGATGACACCAAAGACTGTAAATCTTCATCAAAGATTTCATGTTTTTTGTCCGCTAAGTCTTTAAAGCGCGCAAAAACCGCGTTGAGTTCGGTGTCACTGCTAAACTCAATGCCTAACTCTAATAAACGGCTACGGAATGCGCTGCGACCTGAGTGCTTACCCATCACCATTTTATTGGCATGCCAGCCGACATCTTCAGCCGCCATAATTTCATAGGTTTCACGGTGCTTGAGCACGCCATCTTGGTGAATGCCTGACTCATGCGCAAAGGCGTTGGCACCGACAATGGCCTTGTTAGGCTGCACTGGGAAACCCGTAATACCCGACACCATGCGCGAAACGCTAAGGATATGCGGAGTATCAATATTGGTATGCACACCCAGCAAGTCGTGGCGGGTTTTAATCGCCATCACAATTTCTTCAAGCGCCGCATTACCGGCACGCTCACCCAAACCGTTAATTGTGCACTCAACTTGACGCGCGCCAGCCACCACAGCAGCCAAAGAGTTGGCCACCGCTAGACCTAAGTCATTATGGCAATGCACTGAGAAAATCGCTTTATCCGCATTGGGTACGCGATTAATCAGCTGACTGATCAAATTGGCATACTCATGCGGAATCGAGTAACCCACAGTGTCAGGAATATTAATGGTGCGCGCGCCCGCATCAATCGCGGCTTCAACAATGCGGCATAAAAAATCAATTTCAGAGCGGCCTGCATCTTCACAGGAGAATTCAACATCTGAGCATAAATTGCGCGCTTTCTTAATCGCACGTACCGCTTGCTCAACCACTTGATCCGGTTGCATACGCAGTTTATGTTCCATATGGATCGGGCTGGTGGCGATAAAGGTATGGATACGACCTGAGTTAGCACCGGCTAATGCTTCAGCGGCACGCTCAATATCGGCATCCAAAGCACGTGACAAGCTGCAGATGGTACTATCTTGAATGGTGTCAGCAATGGCTTTGACCGCTTCGAAATCACCCTGACTGGCAATCGCAAAACCGGCTTCAATCACATCAACACGCATACGCTCAAGCGCTTTAGCAATGCGTAGTTTTTCTTCTTTGGTCATTGAAGCGCCAGGGCTTTGTTCGCCATCACGCAAGGTGGTATCAAAAATAATAACGCGATCACTGCTGCTCATTGTCTTCTCCTGAAGCTGCCACACGGTTAAGGGCAGTCAATTTCTAAATCCCTGTGCAATTTTATGCATACACAGAAACATTTTATAATGTCGATATGGGTTACAGATTAATACCCTGCTCTGCTGAGGTCTAGCGGCAATTCGTAGTACAGCGCAAAGCCTAGCCAGTGCAGGCCTCAGCATCAGGCTAGAAAGCTATAGGTTGGTGGCTAACTGCGCCTGAATAATATCCAGCAAGCGCTGCAAAGCACCTTGGTTACGTTGCAAAACCTGTTGCCCAGCCTCACACATCTGTTGAGCTTGCTGTGGCTGACTCCACAACTGAGCTACGGCTTGCGCCAACTGCTCAGTATCATCAACCTGCTGCAGACCACCTGCTTTCAACAGCTGCTCAGCAATCTCTAAAAAGTTAAAATAATGTGGCCCAGTTAAGGTGGGTTTGGCTAAGGCAATCGGCTCAAGCATATTATGTCCGCCATGCTCGACTAAGCTGCCGCCGACAAAGGCTACATCAGCCAAGGCATACAGAAACAGTAACTCACCCATAGTATCGCCTAAGAGTACCTGATGCTCAGCAGTCACCGCTGCGGCTGTTGATCGGCGTTGTACCTGCATATTCTGCTGCACGCATAAGCTATAAACAGACTCAAAACGCTCAGGATGGCGCGGTACTAAAATCAATAAAGCATCGGGAAATTGCGTTAATAACTGCTGATGCGCAGCTAAAATCAGTGCATCTTCACCATCATGGGTACTGGCAGCGATCCACACTGGACGCTGACGCGCCTGCCACTGTTCACGGAGTTCTTGCGCTTGCTGTGGTAACTCATCGGCAACGCGCAAATCGTACTTAATCGACCCGGTCACCGTCACCGTTTCAGGACGTGCACCCAGTTCAATAAAGCGCTGTGCTTCTATTTCACTTTGTACCGCGAACGCACTCACGTTCTTAAGCATGGGCACCACTAATTTTGGAAAGCGGGCATAGCCTCGTGCCGAACGCTCAGATAAGCGTCCATTGGCCAATACCACCGGAATATTTAAGCGTGCGCACTGATCAATATGATTGGGCCACAACTCAGTCTCCATCACAATCGCCAAGCGTGGCTGCAAACGTTTAAAAAAGCGTTTGGATGCCAAGGGCAAATCGTAAGGTAAATAACAATGCTGTACGCTATCACCAAAGAGGCTTTGAATACGCTCCGAACCCGTTGGCGTCATACAGGTGACGGTAATCGGCAGGTCTGGATACAGTTGCTGCAAGGCTTTCACCACAGGTGCAGCAGCAATGCTCTCACCGACTGAGACTGCATGCAGCCAAATACCGCCCTGCTTAAATTGAGGTAAAGATACAGAAAAACGCTCACCAATCCGCTGAGCATACGCCGGCGCTTTTCTGGAGCGCAGCCATAAGCGTACGGCAATCAGCGGCACGCCAAGGTACAACAGCAAGGTATAAAGGGTTCTATTCATAACGGCAAAGTTTAGCAAAGGCGCAGCGATAATACTGCGCTCGGTTATACTGCTCACATATTTTTTACGAGAGGCGCTTATGTCACTCACTTTAAACACAGATATTGCGATTATTGGCGGTGGCATCGCAGGCTTATGGCTCAATGCTCAATTGCGCCAGCGCGGCTTTAATACCCTGCTCATTGAACAGCATAACCTTGGCGGCGGCCAATCGGTTAAATCCCAAGGGATTATTCATGGTGGCGCTAAATATGCACTGCATGGCGCGCTCACCGGCTCATCCGAAGCCATTGCTGATATGCCGGAACGGTGGCGCAAAGCGCTCAATGGCGAAGGCGAGTTGGATTTACGCGGCGTGCGTTTATTGTCCGATGCGCACTACTTATGGTCGCCCGGCTCGATTGCCGGCAATCTGACAAGCTTTTTTGCCAGCAAAGCCATGCGCGGTCGTGTTGATCAAGTTAAAGGCCAACAACTGCCCGCAGCACTGCAACATAAAGACTTTAAAGGCCGCGTCTATCGCTTAGCGGAATTAGTGCTGGATGTACCCAGTTTAGTGAATCGCTTGGCGGAATTAGCCGGTGACAGTCTTTTGCATGCGAAAAACATTAGCCCACGTTATGAAAACGAGAAACTGCTTGGCGTACAAGCTGATGATTACAGCATTAACGCTCAGCGCGTGGTTTTTTGTGCGGGTGGTGGTACTGAAGAGTTACTGCAAGCCTTTGCGCTGAAAAAACCTGAACAACAATTGCGCCCACTGCATATGGTGTTGGCCAAAGGGCCGGCTTTATTACCCTTGTATGCACACTGTTTAGGCGGTGGTAGCAAACCACGGGTGACCATTACCACCCACCCTGCCGCTGATGGTCAGTGGGTTTGGTATTTGGGCGGCAATCTCGCTGAAGCAGATGGCGTGGCCCGTTCAGAAGCTGAACAAATTCAAGCAGCCAAAACCGAAGTGGCACAGCTACTGCCTTGGGTGTCACACGATCAGACCCAATGGGCCACCTTACGTGTCGATCGTGCTGAACCGGTGCAATCTGGATTAGTGCGCCCTGATAACGCCTTTTTAAGCGAACAAGGGGCATTGCTGGTCGGCTGGCCCACCAAGTTAGCCTTAGCACCAGATTTAAGTGATCGTGTACTTAAATTATTAGATCGCGACGGCATTCAACCCAGCGCAATGCAAAACTATAGCGATTTACCACGCCCTACCGTTGCACAACCTGTTTGGGAGACTCTGTTTAATGACCTTGCATGACTTTCATCGACCATTAGGTAGCACTGGTTTTAATGTATCGCCGCTGGGCCTTGGCACCGTTAAACTGGGCCGTGATCAAGGCGTGAAATACCCCAATGGCTTTACGATTCCCGATGATCAGCAAGCCTTGGCCTTAATCAATCAAGCCCGCGAACTGGGGATTAACTTACTGGATACTGCGCCGGCTTACGGCATCAGCGAAGAACGTCTTGGCCATTTATTACAGGGCCAACGCCAACACTGGGTGATCGTCAGCAAAGTCGGTGAAGAATTTATTGAGGGCGAGTCGGTCTTTGATTTCTCTGGCGCACATACGCGTTTTTCTGTGGATCGCAGCCTTAAACGTCTACGTACTGACCATATTGAATTAGTGCTCGTGCATTCCAATGGCGATGATGTGGCTATTTTGCAGCATGAAGAAGTCTACGACACCCTGAATGCATTGAAGCAGGAAGGTAAAATCGGTGGCTTTGGCTTTTCTGGAAAAACTGCAGAAGGTGGCATTCTGGCCTTAGAAAAAGGCGACTGCGCGATGGTCACTTACAATCTCAATGAGCGTGATGAACTACCGGTTCTCGATTATGCCGCGCAGCACAATAAAGGTATTTTAATTAAGAAAGCCTTAGCCAGCGGTCATATTTGTTTGGCCGAAGGCATTGATCCCGTACACGCCAGCCTCTCGATGATCTTCCAGCACCCTGCAGCCGCCAGTGCGATTGTCGGCACAATCAATCCCAAGCATCTACAAGCAAACGCTGAATGCGTAGCGAAAATACTCAGTCAGTCGCGCTAAAAAAAACCGCTGCGCCAGTCTAAAACTGCAGCGCAGCGGTTGTTTGCAGATCTTTACTTACTGCGGATTTTCTCAACAATGGCTGTGGTTGAGCTGTTTTCCACTAAACCTAAAACGCGCACTTCTCCGCCATAGGCATAGACCAACTCGGCACCCACCACCTGATCAACGCCGTAATCACCGCCCTTCACCAAGATATCCGGCTGCAGCAGGGTAATTAGACTTTCTGGCGTGTCTTCAGTAAAGCTCACTACCCAGTCCACTGCGCCTAAGCCAGCGAGGACAGCCATACGGCGGTCCACTGAGTTGATCGGACGACCAGGGCCTTTCAGGCGCGTCACTGAAGCATCGCCATTCACTGCAACGATTAAACGATCACCCTGCTCGCGAGCTTGCTCTAAATAGCTGACATGCCCCGCATGCAAAATATCAAAACAGCCGTTGGTAAAGACCACGCGCTCACCTTGTGCCCGTGCATCTTCAACTGCTGCTTGTAACTGCTGCAGACTCAGAACACCACGCTCAGCACCCTCTTCACGCTGTAACGCACGACGTAACTCAGGCGCACTGATGGTTGCGGTACCTAATTTACCCACCACAATCCCCGCTGCTAAGTTGGCTAAGGTCATCGCCTGCGGCAAGCTCTCGCCTGCAGCCATAGCGGCGGCCATGGTGGAAATGACGGTATCGCCGGCACCGGTCACATCAAAAACCTCACGCGCACGTGCAGGTAAGTGCAAAGCTGCTACACCGTGACGTAACAAGGTCATGCCCTGCTCACCACGGGTAATCAACAAGGCGTCTAACTCCAGCTCTTGTAGCATGGCAGTACCGCGCTGCATTAATTGTGCTTCATCTGCGCAATGGCCGACGACTGCTTCAAACTCAGCCAAATTGGGTGTCAGTAAAGTTGCGCCGCGGTAAATAGAAAAATCCGTACCTTTAGGGTCAGCTAGTACTGCCACGCCGCGTTTTTTTGCCGCTTGTAATAGCACCTGATGATTGCGCAAGGTGCCTTTGCCATAATCGGACAAGATCATCACTTTAACGCTATCGAGCACTGACTCAACTTCGGCCAATAAGGCTGCCGTATCAGTGTTGAAATTATCTTCAAAATCCATCCGCAATAACTGCTGCTGACGACTCATGGCGCGCAATTTAACAATGGTAGGTTGGCCTTTAATACGCTGAAAATGTGTCTGTACACCCACAGAATGCAGCTGCTCGGTGAGCGCATCAGCGGCTTCATCAGCACCGGTGACGCCAATCAACTGCACCGGCGCACCCAAAGCGGCAATATTTAACGCTACGTTTGCAGCACCACCCGGACGGTCTTCAGTACGCGTGACTTTCACCACGGGCACCGGCGCTTCAGGAGAGATACGTGTGGTGCTGCCGTACCAATAACGGTCCAGCATGACATCACCCACCACCAATACAGGGGCTTGGGTAAAGGGCGGTAATGGTGATTTCATAATACGCTTAACCTTATAAAATTTTTGCCAATGATAACATGCCGCTTCTAAGCAATCAGCGCCACAGCCAGCGGCATTAATACCGCAGTCAGCACACCCATCACACTCATCGCTAATGCAGCAAAAGCACCCGCCTCCTCGCTTTCTTGTAAAGCGCGCGCCGTACCAATACCGTGGGCAATAATACCGAGCGCCATACCTTGCGCAGCCGGATGAGTAATACGCAATATACGCAGCAACTCGACGCCAAACATGGCACCAATAATACCGGTAATCATTACAAAAACGGCAGCCAGCGAGGCTGCACCGCCAATTTCTTCCGCCACCAGCATAGCAATCGGCGAAGTCACTGATTTTGGAGCAATAGTTTTTAAAATCATGGTTTCAGCACCAAAGAACCAGGCCAAAGCAACGCCCAAAACTGTGGCAAATAACCCACCGACAAACAGCGTAATTAACGTTGGCCATAAGACTTGACGCACGCGCCGTATATTCAAATAGAGCGGTACCGCTAGTGCTACCGTTGCGGGTCCCAAAATCATACTTAATAGCCCTGTACCTTTTTTATAGTCTGCGTAATCAATACCCAGCAATAACAAGACCGAGATCAAAGCCACCATGGAGATTAAGAGCGGCTGTAAAAAAATCCAACGCGTCTTGTCATAAGCCGCTACAGCTAGCTGATAGACACCTAAAGTTAAACCTACAAAAAATAGTGGATGGTGAATCACTGCATCGAGGGCTGCGTGCCATTCAAGAGTCATACACCCCCCTTCTTACGCGCTTGTCGTTTAATCAGTACTTGCATCAACCAGCCAATAAAGACTATGGAAACTAAGAGTGAAATCACTAACGAGCCGGTAATCGCCCAGAAGTCGGCTTTAATGTCTGCCACATGCGCCATCACCCCAATCGCCGGCGGTACTAAGAGCAACGGTAGATAACGTAATAAGCTTGATGCAGCTTCATTGATTGGCTCATTGACACCACCGCGCACCATCAGATAAATAAACAGCAGCACTAAACCAAGGATAGGACCCGGTATAACGGGGAAGAAAAGTACATTCAGCGCTGTTCCCGCTAGCTGAAACGCCACCAGCCAGCTTAGCCCACGTAGTAACATCGTCCTCTCCAGTTATATATAAAAATAACAGGCAGTATACGGGTAAGAAGTGTTGGAAATAAATGCATTTACTTTCTGCATGCAGCTCAAGGGTGCTAATGATCACGCATCAGCGACATCCAATCATCACAACACTCACCGCCAAACTCACTATCAGCTAGAGTGATAAGTGACTTGCATCCAGCTGCCAAGCCTCTAGTCGAGTAAAAGATTAATTCGTAGGCAATAAAAAACCCGCATAAAGCGGGTTTTTTATACACAGAGGACGCAATCAATTACTTGATTTTGCCTTCTTTGTAAATCACGTGTTTACGGATAACTGGATCAAATTTTTTGATTTCCAATTTATCAGGCGTAGTACGCTTGTTCTTATCTGTAGTGTAAAAGTGACCTGTACCAGCACTTGACACTAAACGGATTAAATCACGCATGATGTTCCCCTTAAACCTTTAGGCCGCGAGCACGAAGCTCAGCGAGTACTGTGTCGATTCCGCGCTTATCAATCACGCGCATACCTTTTGCAGACAAACGTAAACGTACAAAACGGTTTTCGGTTTCTACCCAAAAACGGTGATGCTGCAAGTTTGGCAGGAAACGGCGACGGGTTTTGTTGTTGGCATGGGAAACTTTATTCCCTGTAACCGGACCCTTACCGGTTACTTGACAAACTCTTGACATATCTCAGCCCTCATAAACCACATGCTCAACCCAGCATGGGTTGGCTGCTTTAAAACGTAATTGGATTCGTAGGTCGTTAAAAACATGATGGTTTTTATAACCTGCATATTATTACCCAGACTTAACTAAGGAACAACAGTAACGCAAAATATAATGCGAAACGTGTTCTCTTAGAATCGAGCCGTGCTTTATAGCAGAAACCTGTTTACTAATCAAGGAAAGCTAAACTTTTAACCCAGCACCTGCTGACATTAACAGTCACATCCAGCCATTTTCAACCATCGATAATGGCTCGCCATCGCCGACAATAAAATGATCTAAAACACGCACATCAACCAGCGCTAGCGCCTCTTTCAAGCGTTCAGTCAAAATCTTATCGGCCTGACTTGGCTCAGAAATACCACTGGGATGATTGTGCGTTAAAATTAATGCTGCCGCATTATTGGCTAATGCACGTTTAACCACCTGTCGCGGATAGACACTGGCGCCATCAATGGTGCCATAAAATAAAATCTCAAAGGCTAAAACACGGTGCTTGGTGTCTAAAAACAAACAAGCGAACACTTCATGCAACTCATGGCGCAGCTTGGCCTTCAAAAAATCACGCACTGCTTGCGGACTTTCTAAAGCAGAATCACGCTGAATACTGGCTGCTAAATGCCGGCGGCCCATTTCCAATACCGCTTGCAGCTGCGCGTATTTTGCCGGACCTAAACCTAAATGGCTGGTAAAGCTGGCTTGATCCGCTTCCAAAAGCTGACGCAAGCCACCAAACTCGCTTAATAAGTCACGCGCCAAATCCACCGCATTGCGTCCGCGAACACCTGTACGCAAAAAAATCGCCAATAACTCAGCGTCCGACAAAGCACCCACGCCATACTCTAATAAACGCTCACGCGGCCGCTCATTCACCGGCCAACTTTGCATACTCATAGACGAACTCCTTATCATCCGTTCGCGCCTGTAGTATGGGCGCATCAACACGGCCGCAATCCTTATGGATCAGCCACTGCCGCTCTAACAGCGGCTATGTTATCTTAGTCAATATTTACAGATTGGCCATTTCCACTCTTTTACATACAACCTCAAACAACAGGCAGACCCATGCAAAGGCTGTTTCAAAAACACATTATTGTTGGCATTGGTGGCGGGATTGCTGCCTATAAAAGCGCAGAACTGGTTCGCCGTTTACGCGATTTAGGTGCCGATGTGCATGTAGTGATGACCCGTGGTGCACGCGAATTTATCACCCCCCTGACCTTACAAGCCTTATCCGGCAATCCAGTGCACGTGGATTTACTCGACACTAAAGCTGAAGCTGGCATGGGCCATATTGAACTGGCACGTTGGGCTGACTTAGTCTTAATTGCACCCTGCACAGCAGATTTAATGTCGCGCTTAGTGCAAGGCTCAGCCAATGACTTGCTCACCACGCTGATTCTCGCCACTGATGCACCGATTGCATTAGCACCCGCGATGAATCAAGCCATGTGGGCTGATCAAGCAACCCAAGCCAACGCAGACATTCTCAGCCAGCGCGGCTTCCACTTACTCGGCCCAGGCTCAGGTGTCCAAGCCTGCGGCGATATCGGCTTAGGCCGTATGCAAGAGCCTGAAGTATTGGCACAAAGCGCTGCCGATTTATTTGCTCATAAAGCTCTCACGGGCAAGCACGTACTGATTACTGCCGGCCCGACCCGTGAAGATATTGACCCGGTGCGCTATATCACTAATCACAGCTCAGGAAAGATGGGTTTTAGCCTAGCTGAAGCGGCAGCTGAAGCCGGTGCGCGAGTGACCTTAGTCAGTGGGCCAGTACATCTACCCACGCCGGATCGCGTCGAGCGCATTAATGTGAACAGCGCCCGCGATATGCTGGCTGCATGCGAAGCAGCGATGCCCTGCGATATTATGATTGCTGCGGCAGCCGTGGCGGACTACCGCCCAGAAGCCAGCGCTGAGCATAAGCTAAAAAAAGATCCCAATAGCGCGGATGGTATGACGCTGAAGATGATTCGCAACCCCGATATTCTCGCGACTATTGCTAACCGCGCTGATCGCCCCTTTAGTGTGGGCTTTGCTGCTGAGACACAAAACCTGCTGGATTATGCAGCCTGCAAGTTACGCGATAAAAATCTGGATTTAATTGTCGCCAATGATGTGGCCAATACTGATATTGGCTTTAACAGCGATGAGAACGCCATCACCGTGATTGATCGCCAGCAGCAGCAAACTTCATTTGCACAGACCAGCAAAAGTAAGATTGCTCGTCAGTTGATTTCCTTTATTACCACTCATGCCAATAAGGTTTAATTATGCGCCGTATTCAAGCTCAAATCCTCGACCCTCGCCTCGGTACAGAATTTCCATTACCCGAGTACGCCACAGCCGGCTCAGCGGGCCTTGATTTACGCGCGATGCTCAGCGAAGACCTAGTCATCGAACCGGGACAAACCGTGCTGATCCCAACAGGCTTAGCGATTTATATTGAAGACAACAGTGTCGCAGCGATGATTTTACCGCGCTCAGGCTTAGGCCATAAACACGGTATTGTTCTCGGCAACTTAGTCGGCTTAATCGACTCTGACTACCAAGGCCAGCTGCAAGTCTCCTGCTGGAACCGTGGTAACAGTACTTTCACCATTGCACCCGGCGATCGGATTGCCCAGTTGATTTTAGTCCCGGTGATTCAAGCACAGCTGGAAATCACCGACAGCTTTATTGAAAGTGACCGTGGACAAGGTGGCTTTGGTCATACGGGCAAGCAATAAAACGGACTTTTCATTGCGCGACCTCACGTCACTACACTCAGGACACTGATATTTTGAATACTCAAACATTAGATGCTGCGCCTTGCAGTAGCACTGCGCAGAATGTGCCTGCTGGTATTTTCCGCGCTTACGATATCCGCGGTATTATCGATAAAACCTTAACCGCGGATACCGCCTACTGGATTGGTCGCGCTGTCGGTTCAGAAAGCATTGCCAAAGGTGAGCGCAATGTCGTCGTCGGTCGTGATGGCCGCCTATCCGGCCCTGTGATGGTGCAAGCGCTGATTCAAGGTCTTCGTGACTGCGGTTGCCATGTCACCGACCTAGGCATGGTGCCGACGCCTGTATTGTACTTTGCCACCAACGTACTTGAAGCCAGCAGCGGTGTGATGGTCACTGGCAGCCACAACCCTCCCGATTACAATGGTTTTAAAATTGTATTGGCTGGCGAAACTCTGGCCAATGAGCGTATCACTGCGCTACACACCCGTATTATGCAGAACGATTTAGTAAGCGGCAGCGGTAACCTGACTCAGGTTGAAATGCTGCAACGCTATCTTGAGTATATTCGTGATGACATCAAACTCGCCAAGCCACTGCGCGTGGTGGTCGATTGCGGTAATGGCGTCGGCGGCGTGATTGGCCCACAAGTGCTCGAAGCATTGGGTTGCAACATTATTCCGCTGTACTGCGATGTGGACGGTACGTTCCCCAACCACCACCCTGATCCCGGTAAACCTGAAAATCTACAAGAGCTGATTGCTCACGTAAAAGCAGAAAACGCTGATATTGGTGTCGCTTTTGATGGCGATGCCGATCGTATTGGCGTCGTCACTAACAGCGGACGTATTATTTTTTCTGATCATCTGATGATGCTGTTTGCCCACGATGTACTGTCACGCAATCCTGGTGCTGACGTTATTTTTGATGTGAAGTGCACGCGCCGTTTGGCCACAGTGATCAGTGACAATGGCGGCAACCCCATTATGTGGAAAACTGGCCACTCACTGATGAAAGCTAAAATGCGTGAAACCGGCGCTTTATTGGCTGGTGAAATGAGCGGCCACGTGTTCTTTAAAGAGCGCTGGTTTGGCTTTGATGATGGTATTTACAGCGCTGCACGTTTACTGGAAATCCTCAGCAAAGACTCGCGCGATGCTGATGCGATATTTGCCTCATTCCCAGTCAACTTATCCACACCTGAAATTAATATTGAAGTCACCGAAGACACCAAATTTAAAATCATTGAGCGTTTACACAATGAAGGCCAATGGGGCGCTGCCAGCCTGACAACACTGGACGGCATACGTGCTGACTTCCCAAAAAGCTGGGGCCTGGTGCGTGCATCCAATACGACGCCGATGCTGGTATTGCGCTTTGAAGGTGAAACCGCTGATGATTTAGAACAGATCAAAGTACTGTTCCGCGAACAGTTACTGGCCATTGTGCCTGACCTCGAATTACCTTTTTAATCAATAGGAGCCTGCCCAAATGAGTTTAAAGCGTGCTGATGCCGTCCATGTAGCCGAGGTTCTATCCGAGGCCCTACCCTATATTCGTCGCTTTGTTGGTAAAACACTGGTGATCAAATATGGCGGCAACGCCATGGAAAGCGAAGAACTAAAAACGGGCTTTGCCCGCGATATCGTGCTGATGAAAGCTGTAGGTATCAACCCCGTTGTCGTACACGGTGGCGGCCCACAAATTGCTGATCTACTCAAACGCCTGAATATCGAAAGCCGTTTTGTCGAAGGTATGCGCGTCACGGACGAGCAAACCATGGACGTTGTCGAGATGGTGCTGGGCGGTCAAGTCAACAAAGATATCGTTAACCTGATCAACAGCCATGGCGGCAGTGCAATCGGTTTAACCGGTAAAGATGCCCGCCTGATTCGTGCGCGCAAGCTCAAAGTCACCCATCAAGGTGCTGATATGCTGCAGCCAGAAATCATTGATATTGGCCAGGTTGGTGAAGTGGCCAGCGTCAATACAGACTTGCTAAATATGCTGGTCAAAGGTGACTTTATTCCAGTGATTGCACCGATTGGCGTAGGCCCCAATGGCGAGTCTTACAATATCAACGCTGACTTAGTTGCAGGTAAAGTCGCCGAAGCACTGCATGCAGAAAAACTGATGCTGCTGACTAATATTGCCGGCTTGATGGATAAAGAAGGTAATGTGCTGACCGGTCTCAATACCGCTCAGGTGGATGAATTAATCGCGGATGGCACAATTTACGGCGGCATGCTGCCAAAAATCCGTTGCGCTTTAGATGCGGTACAAGGTGGGGTGAATAGCGCGCATATTATTGATGGCCGTGTGCCCAATGCGGTATTGCTAGAAATCTTTACCGATCATGGTGTGGGTACCTTGATCACCAACAGCTGATACGTTGAGCTGCTGTAAAAATCTAAGTGGTTATCGATACGCCCGCACTCAATATGCGGGCGTATTTGTCTTAACTTTCTTGCCTTTTACTTACTCAGCGCTAGCGTCGCTAATCATTGCGTTGTACTCATCAGTAAAGAAGAACTTCTCTTCACCAAACGCAGGGACTAGATCGTCATACCAAGTCGCTTCTTCATCATACTTAGCAAAGAACGATCTCTGTACCCAATCAGGATTACGACCCTGAATAAAGCGCAGCACAAAGACTTTCTCACCGTTGACTTCCATAATGCTCTGGATCTCAACTTTACCTGGACCGGCACTCATGGAAGGTCCACGCGCCGTACGTGCTAAACCAGACACTTGCTGGATCGCTTCACGATAAATCTCAAACGCACGTACCAAAGGCACTTCAAAGTAGCGCTTGGCACCGGTGTCACGCTCAACAAACATATAGTACGGAATCAAGCCCAAACGCACCTGTGTACGCCACATGCGCACCCAAACATCTGCATCATCGTTAATATGCTGCACTAAAGGCGCTTGTGCACGAATCACTGCACCAGTCGCACGAATACGGCGAATCGCTTCACGCACAATCGGCGTTTCCATTTCGCGCCAATGGTTAAAGTGCGCCATAATCGCAATATGCTTACCCGCATCAACTAGTTTTTTAAACAAGTCGAGCAATTCTTGTGCATCATCGTCGGTGACAAAGCGCTGTGGCCAGAAGGTCAGGGCTTTAGTACCAATACGCACAGTTTGCATGTGCTCAAGCTCAGGGCTTAACAGCGGCTCAAGATAACTGACCACATGACGGGTTTTCATTACCATGGGGTCACCACCGGTAATCAATAAGTCGGTGATATTTTTATCTTCTGCTAAATAGCGGTGCAGCGATTCTGCTTCATTACTGGCAAAGCGCAGTTCTTTATTGCCCACAAACTGTGCCCAGCGGAAACAGAACGTACAGTAGCTGTGACATACTTGGCCTTGGCTGGGGAAAAACAGCACCGTCTCGCGGTATTTATGCTGCATACCCTCCAAGAACTCACCATCCAGCTCAGGTACGTTCATTTCTTGCTGGCCGGCTGGGTGCGGGTTTAAACGTCCTTGAATCTCACGCGCCAGCTTGGTGATTTCTGCACGAGGCAACTCATCACGCAAGGCTTGCGCCATCAAGTCATAGTCAGAAGGCTCTAACATGCCACGCTGTGGGAATGTCAGCTGGAACATAGGATCGTTAGGCACATTGTCCCAATCGATCAATTCATCGATCACATACTGGTTTACGCGAAATGGCAACACGCTAGCCACTACACGCATTTCAAAACGTTGTTCCTCAGATAGCTTTTTCAGCGGTTCAATTTTATCAAACTGACGGTCGGTATAAACCTGAAACCGTATATTTTCTGTGAATCCCTCATCACTTAGAGGCATTATTTTTATTGATTGAGTCATGGCTACTCTCCACTCTATGCAAGTTCAGCACACCGTAAAGCCTTAAGACTTAACTCTGAACCCGCTTGTTGGGGCATCCCCTTGGGGAAAAGATAGCTACATTTTCAGTAGCACAAAGCTGCGATTAAGCACGCTAAGACGTGGCCTAATCGCTATTAGGGGCGGGAAGAAAAAGCTTCCCAAGGTGTCGGAATTATTCCGAAAAGGGGTAACCGTCTTACTAAAAGAAGGCTAAGACTACGGTATTTTCAAGTTTCACTCAATTACTCATTGAGTATTACTTTTGATTAAGCAGATCAGTTAGGCGAACTCTATCACGCTCAAAATCGCTATCAAGGTCACGCTTACTTTGCAAATAACTCGAAATTTGCCTTTGTAAGCGCTGCTGATCCATAGTCGACTCGACAATACGTTGCAGCAAAGGTTCGTCAACAACTTGCCCTGAGCTTTCCTGCAAAGCCGCCTGACCTTGTAGGTTCGCTTTTAAACTATCCACAACTAATAAATTATTGCGCACAATATTAATTTGCCCGTCAATTTCAGCAATTTTACGCTCACGCGCATGATCAATATCTTCAATACGGGGATAAAGCCTGAGCAATTGCATATCAGCCTTTGCTTGCGCCTTCTTCACCTGCTTCTCTTTGTATTCCTCAGGTGTAGGCGCACGCGGCACTACACGCTTCACACGGCCCTGTTCGCTCAGTACCTCATAACCTTTACCAATCAAGTGTGACGGCACACCTTGGCGATTAATCACCGTAATGCCACGCTCATCGGTATAACGATAATACTCAACCGCATACACTGCACTACTGGTCAGCAGTCCAAGCGCAAGCAAAACACATACAGGGCCACGTAAAGGCATTACTTATCTCCTTGAAGAGACTGACAACTGCTTAAAATAATTATTAGATGCCATAGTCTTCACGGTAACGCTCAACCGCAGGCAGATATTGCTTCAACTCAGCACTTTGCGATAAGTATTCTAACACTTGTTGCAAAGATACAATGCTAATAACTGGCATATTGAAATCTCGCTCAACTTCTTGAATCGCAGAAAGCTCACCCGTGCCGCGCTCTTGACGATCTAAAGCAATCAATACGCCCGCAGCCTGTGCACCTTGCGCCTGAATAATCTGCATCACTTCACGAATCGCAGTGCCGGCAGTGATCACATCATCAACAATCACAATATTACCTTCCAGCGGTGCACCCACTAATGTACCGCCCTCACCGTGGTCTTTAGCTTCTTTACGGTTAAAGCACCATGGCACATCGCGCTGATGATGCTCTGCCAGTGCGACGGCGGTGGTTGCGGCTAAAGGGATTCCTTTATAGGCTGGACCAAACACCACATCGTAGGACAAACCACTGTCAACTAACGCTTGAGCATAAAAACGCCCCAGCTTGGCCAAGGCTAAACCGGAGTCAAACAGCCCCGCATTAAAAAAATAAGGGCTGACACGCCCTGACTTCAAGGTAAACTCACCAAAGCGCAAAACACCACGCTCAAGTGCGAACTGAATAAACTCTCGTTGATATGCTTGCATAAAAAGGGTCCTTAACGCGTTGGGTTTAGCCAATTTAAAATACGTTCGGTATCATACACATACTTTTTTTCTAGGGGCTATCCATGCGGGTTATTAGTATAAATGTGAACGGGATTCACAATGCTATTGAACAAGGGTTATTTGACTGGCTACAAACGCAAAATGCGGATGTCATTTGCCTACAAGATACTCGTGCCAGCACGTATGAAATGGAAGCACCTGATGTGCAATTGCACGGATACTTTTGTTATGCCTGCGATGCTGAGCAACCCAGTCAAGGCGGTGTGGCTATTTACACGCGCCTGCAGCCCAAAGCCATTATAACCAGTTTAGGTTTTGAAACAGCAGATCGCTACGGCCGCTATATTCAAGCCGACTTCGATAAAGTCAGTATCGCCAGTGTATTGCTGCCATCAGGCCACAATGGTGAAGACGAGCTAAATCAAAAATTTAAATTTATGGATGACTTTGCTCGCTACTTGGACAAGCAACGTCGCAAGCGCCGTGATTATATTTACTGTGCATCATTATATATTGCGCACAATAAGCTCGACGTTAAGCACTGGCGCGATTGCCAGCAAGAAACGGGCTTCCTATCACCTGAACGTGCATGGATGGATGAAGTGGTTGGCACCATGGGCTTTATCGATGCATTACGCGAAGTGAATCGTGAAGGCGATTTGTACAGCTGGTGGGCTGACAGTGAACAAGCTGAATTGCTCAACTTAGGCTGGCGTTTTGACTATCAATTACTCACCCAAGGCATGCGCCGTACGGTGCGTAGCGCCAAGCTATCAAGACAGCCACGCTTTTCTCAACATGCACCCTTTAGCGTTGATTACGACTGGGTACTCAGCGTTTAAATATCAGTACTGAATAACACAAGCATTGACCCTCTTGTGTTATTCAGCACTGTTGCAATCCACCTTACTTAATAAAACGAATAGTGAGCGGATAACGGTAGGCCACGCCATCGTTGGCTTTGACTCCGGCAATAATGGTTAAAATTAACCAGTACAAACCCAGTACCGGAAGCAATAAAAAACCCACCAGCGCAAACATCAGCATTGTGCAGACTAAGCCAATAATCGCGATAGTAATCTGAAAGTTCAGCGCTTCTTTGCCGTTTTGTTCAACAAACGAGCCTAGGTCTTTCTTTAACTGCCAAACCAATAGTGGACCAATAATATTACCGAAAGGAATCAAAAAAGCGGCAAAAGCTGCCAAATGGGTCAGCATCGCCCATTGTTTCGCATCTTTGCTCAGCTCAGATTGCTCTGGGGTGACTGGTAGTTGTTCGTCCATTACCACTCTCCTATCGTTATGTTTAATACTTACTCGCTCTGCAAGACCGCCTGCTGCAGTGCAAACAACTCGCGCACACCTTTGTCAGCTAAAGCTAACATCGCGGTAAGCTGCTCAGTGCTAAAAGGTTCGCCTTCAGCAGTACCCTGCACTTCAATAAAACCACCTGCATCGGTCATGACAACGTTTAGATCCGTTTCAGCGGTGGAGTCTTCTGGGTAATCTAAATCAAGTACGGGTAAATCTTTATAAATACCCACTGATACCGCAGCGATCATTTGCTTGAGTGGTGAGCCGTTCTTCAGCATTTTGCGCTCTTTCATCACCGCTAATGCATCAACGAGTGCAACCATTGCACCGGTAATTGAAGCTGTACGTGTACCGCCATCGGCTTGAATCACATCACAGTCGACATACAGAGTGTTTTCACCCATTTTTGTCATATCAAGGGCTGCACGCAAAGAACGACCAATCAAACGTTGGATTTCTAAAGTGCGTCCGCCTTGCTTACCGCTGCTCGCTTCACGACGGGTACGGCTACCGGTGGCACGCGGCAACATACCGTATTCTGCAGTCAACCAACCTTGTCCTTGGCCCTTTAAAAAACGTGGTACGCCATTCTCTACACTCACGGTGCAAATCACTTTTGTATTGCCAAACTCGACTAAAACAGAGCCTTCAGCATGGCAAGTGTAGTTACGCGTAATTCGTACTTCACGTAGTTGATCAAGTTCGCGGCCACTAGGACGAGTCATTTAATATTCCTGTTTTTTAAATATGAATGAAACATTATAGGGATAGAACACCCCAACTTCAGTATTGTAAACACAACGCATGAAAATATTCGCTACAATTAACCCATTATTCTAATCCTGATTTTGGAGGTCCTTATGGTGCAAAGCATGACCGCGTTCGCTCGTGTCGAGCAAAATGGAGCTTACGGCACTCTCAGCTGGGAGTTGCGCTCGGTAAACCATCGCTACTTAGAGCCGCATTTGCGCCTGCCCGACAATCTACGCGAAGTCGAAGGCACCGTGCGTGAAGTGCTACGCAACGGTTTGTCACGCGGTAAAGTTGAATGCACTCTAAAACTGACAGAGTCGTCTAGCGAGCAGAGTTTGCAAGTTAATCAAGAGCGCGCCCAGCAGTTGATTCAAGCCGCTCAGCAGATTGCCAAGTTGATTACACAGCCCGCCGCTCTCAATCCGTTAGAGGTTTTAGCTTGGCCTGGTGTACTGAGTTCTCAGTCTGTGGACGGCCAAGTACTGAACAAAGCAGCGGTTGAACTGTTTAGCAGTGCACTGACGCAACTTAAAGAAAGCCGTGCCCGTGAAGGCGCAGACTTAGGCCGTTTGATCAGTGAGCGTCTGCATACGATTCAAAACGAAGTCAGCGTACTGCGTGAACTGGTTCCACAAATGTTGGAACTGCAACGCCAGAAAATCCTCACGCGCTGTCAAGAGATGCAAGTCGAACTTGATCCCCAGCGTCTCGAGCAAGAGTTGGTTTTGCTGGCTCAGAAAAGCGATGTCGCCGAAGAACTCGACCGCCTCGCCACGCATATCACCGAAGTCAGCCGTGTACTTAAAACCGGTGGCGCAATCGGTCGTCGTTTAGATTTTCTAATGCAAGAACTCAACCGCGAAGCCAACACCCTCGGCTCCAAAGCCATTGATCCTCGCTCCACCCAAGCCGCAGTCAATATTAAAGTGCTGATCGAGCAAATGCGCGAACAGGTACAGAACATCGAATAATGTCTACATCTGTTCACACAGGCCTTCAAAGCCTAGTAACACAAGGGTTTTGAAGGCTTAAAAGAGCTCACTTCAGTCGACAGCAGCACACATATACCCACCACTATCTACATCTAATTGCTGGGCACAATGGTAGTTTCTCGCCAATCGCTCACATCTCCTATTGCCACAGCGCCCAATCACGTCTGTTACTCCGGTCATAAGGCTCCTTAACAATCATAGTACTGGATCCATGTCGTCGAAATAACAGATCCGTAAAGCCTGTTGTTGATCACATCAATTAATTCATATAGGGTGAACTCATTAATAATAAATACAATGGTTCAAAAAATGTTCTCTCAATCACTTGCGACATCAACGATTATCCATGGTGCTCACCCTGAAGAGGTTTCAGCATTCGTGAACCAGCATATCGGAGGTCACAGCCTAGACCTGCTCGATGGTGAGAAGCATGCTGCAAGCGTAAGTTTTGGTGAGTTTGCAGGCTTTGGGTTATCGAAAATCAATTATGGTAACCACGTCAGGGTCAAGACTCCGGCACTGGATGACATGTACCATTTTCAGGTTGTGACTCGGGGCGAGTGCCACTGGCGGCAAGGTGGAGAGCGTTTACAAGTACGTCGCGGCCAGGCACTGATGGTCAATCCAGATGAGATGATTGATCTTGAGTACACTCAGGAATGCGAAAAAATTATTATCAAGGTGCCTGCATCGATAATGATATCGGCTTGTAGTACAGGAAGCTCACTAGGTAAACAGCCGGTACGCTTTGACCGCCTTCCGATAGATCTGCGCCTCTGTCCATCCTTGATGAGCTTGCTTGATGCAGTATTTTCCGAATACGAAGAATCTAGCGACTCGAGTTCTGGACTTATTTCTTTGTCGTACAGGGAAATTATTCTGAAAAAACTGCTTGCGGTATTTCCTAGCAACTTGAGCGCTTCGGAGAGTGCCCAGCCTGTTTCTGCTTCGATGGAGTTCTTAGTGCGTTACATAGAGGAAAATGTGAAAGCGGACCTTGATGTTGAAACGCTATCCCAGTTATCGAATATGAGCGTTCGCTCTATCTACAATGCGTTTTCACGGGCCTTCTCAACGACCCCAAAAAGTTATGTGAAACAGATTAAACTTAGGAATCTACGGGGTGACTTGTTGCAGGGACGCTACAGAAATATCACTGAGGGGGCACTGGATTACGGTTTTAGTCACCTCGGTCGTTTTTCGTCAGACTACCGTCAGCTGTTTGGTGAGCTACCGTCTGAGACCATACGCTTG
Source organism: Pseudomonas sp. (assembly GCA_034006005.1). Classification (GTDB taxonomy): domain Bacteria; phylum Pseudomonadota; class Gammaproteobacteria; order Pseudomonadales; family Pseudomonadaceae; genus Denitrificimonas. The sequence goes on along the minus strand of JAVETP010000012.1, from coordinate 14,294 downwards.
GTAGGCTGACCACAAATTTGGTGTGTCACTTTGTCAGTGCATTGACGCAGTTGGTTAAACAGTTCCGAGCCCTCGCTGATGTCCGTATCCCGCTCAAGACCCAGTAGAGTGATGACTGTCACTATATTCCCATTCAGATCGAACACGGGCATGCTCAGAACATTGATTTCGGGCAGATAATCGCTGAAAAATGCACAGTAACCCTTCTCACGAATCATCTCCAGATGAGCCTCAAAATTTTCTCTGGGTATCTCTTCTTTATTGTATTTGGGCAACCTATGTGATTGCTTGTAACACTGGTCGATGAGCTCCATACGCCGCTTTTGTGGCAGGCTTGCTAAATAAATCCGGCCAGATGCAGAGTTGAGGGTCGATAGTTGAGCGCCTAGACGCACGTTCACTGCAATGGGATGACTGGAGTCGAGCCACTTGATGACCAAGGGTCCGTCGCCATTCCAAACAGCCAGCGAGACTGTCTTATCGGTTTCATCATTCAAAAAATCAATAGCGTCGTAGGACAACTGGATCGGATTGATACGGCGAAGCGCGGAGATACCGAGAGTCAGGCTAGAGTTGCCAAGAATGTATTGGGTCTGATTAACCTGATTAATATAACCCTCTCTCAGAAGGCTCACCAAGTATTTATGGGCGCGACTGGGAGACAGATCCAGCGCTCCGGATAGCTCCGTAAGTGTGGGTGGTTTTGAAGCGGTAGAAATGAAATCAAGAATGTGAAGGCCGATCTCTAGTGAGCCGATTCCTTGTCGTTTTGGAATTTCATCTGCCATGAAGTGACCGCCATAAAGTAAAATATCCGGATAATGTAACATAACAGCCGCCGGGAGGATGGTTAGGATCAGTGTCTGTTCTCACCGAAATTCTTAATTCTGACTGCTCGTTATAGAATGCATTTTCTGCCATCAGTGAGTTGCGATAGTTCATTGGTCTTTTGTTTGGCGCTTAAACTATCGTTTATTAACTCCCTGCAAAATATCCGGTTAATAAACATCCCTGTCATTTTTACGCTTAGACGCTGAGCGCTGTTTCAACTTGTTCTAAATTCTGATCCAGCTCTTCAGAGCTACCATCAAAGTGAACTTTTCCTTTTACAAGAACAACATGACGATCACATAGTTTTTTTAGGGCTTTGATGTTCTTATCCACCACCAACGTGGAAATACCTGACTCGCGGATAGTCGCGATGACATTCCAGATGTCAGTGCGAATCAGTGGCGCCAGCCCTTCTGTGGCTTCATCGAGGATCATCAGTCGCGGATTAGTCACCAGCGCCCGACCGATAGCCAGCATTTGCTGCTCTCCGCCCGAAAGCTCCGTACCCAGATTGGACAGCCGCTCCTGAAGACGAGGGAACGTATCCATAACCCGCTCAAAGTCCCAGCCGACTTGGCCGTTACTGTCTGGGCGAGCGGCCATTTGCAGGTGCTCCTTTACCGTGAGGTTATGGAACATGCCACGCCCTTCTGGCACGTAGGCAATGTCGAGACGCATGCGTTTCCATGTGGGCAGTTTGGTGATGTCCTCGCCATCGAAATAGATGTGACCGCTTCGGGGCGTGACAATGCCAAGAATCGATTTGAGCGTGGTGGTTTTCCCCATGCCGTTACGTCCCATCAAACTCATTGACTGCCCCTTCTCAAGCCGGAACGATAATTCGTGGAGAATATGACTGCGGCCATAAAGAGTATTGAGGTTCTTCACTTCTAGAAGGTTGTTGTTCATCCTATTTCCTCGTCATCTTTTCCAAGGTAGGCTTCTTTTACCCGGGGCTCGTTGCGTACTTCATCAACAGTTCCGGTGATCAGGTGAGTACCGTTATCGAGAACGGTGAGTTGATCCGAGAGTTCAAAAATAGCATCCATATCGTGCTCTACTAACACGATGCTGTAGGTTTTTTTGAGTTCGTGCAGTAACTCGATAATGCGCTGGGATTCCTCATGACCCATGCCGGCCATAGGCTCGTCCAATAGCAGGATGCAGGGATCAGTTGCCAGCACCATGGCCAACTCCAACTGACGTTGCTCACCGTAGGAAATTTCCGCTGCGATGGTATTAATGCGGTTGCTCAGACCCACCTGGTGCAGTGCCTTTTCCGCGGCTTCCTTGACCAGCTTGTTGGAATGGCGTGATGCAAACAAGTTGAAACTGCCGGTGAAACGACGCTGCGCAGCCACCGCACAGTTTTCCAGACAGGTAGCATCAGCGTAAATGTTAGTTTTTTGAAAACTGCGGCCGATACCGCGGCGTACGAACTTCCATGGTTTTATACCCTCGATCTGTTCACCATTATGAAATATACAACCACTGGTGGGCGTCAAAGAGCCGCAGAGCATATTTAGCAGAGTGCTCTTACCGGCTCCGTTTGGACCGACCACACCATGCAACTGCTTGTCATGAAACTGCAGTGAAATATCGTTGAGTGCCTTAATGCCACCCCAGTGTTTGCTGAGGGACTCAGTTTCCAGAATAATTTTGCTGGTCATGGTTTTTTCTCCAACAGCTTTTCAAGATAGCCGGCCAAGCCCTTACGCAGCATTAGAACCATCAGAATGATGGCACCACCCATAAACAGCAGCCACTCTTCAGTGAAGTGCTCGAATAAATACTCCAGCCCCTCGTAGGTGATGACGCCAAGAATGGCACCATAGATCGTGCCCATACCGCCAAGAATGGACATCACTAACGCGGTGCCGGACATCTCCCAAGTCATAAATTGCGGATTCACGTAGCCGTACTGCAAGGCAAACAACAGCCCAGCATAGGCCGCCAACATACTGCCAATGACGTAACTGATCAGGCGGAATGCGAAGATGTTATAACCCAAAGCTTCGGTGCGTTCTGGATTCAAACGGCTGGCTTCAACAATACGACCAAAACGAGAGCGCAGGATGATTTTAATCACCATCAGGGTGATCAGAACGGCCAGTAACGCTAAGTAATAGAAGTGCGTTGGGTTATCCAGATCCAGAAAGCTCAATCCAAAAATACTGGTTTCAGGCTTCATAAAAATGAATAGGCCGTCACCTCCGCCGAACTCCAGTGAGTCGAAGAAGAAGTAGTAGGCCATCTGGGATATCGCCAGAGTAATCATGATGAAATAGATGCCGGAGGTCCGCAGAACAACAGCGCCAACGACCAATGCGATCAGAGCGCAGATTCCCATAATGTACATGGCGTACATCCAGAAGTTTACTGCTTCGTACTCTGGCGCAAGAATCGCGAACAGATAGCCACCCAGTCCATAAAAAAGTGCGTGGCCCAAGGTAACCAGACCCACACGCCCAACCAGAAAATCCAGTGACATCACAAACACTATCAGGATTAGGATGGTGGTAACTTTCCCCACAAAGAAGGAGTTCTCCTCCAGGAATAGAGGGATACAGAGGGCTACCAGAAAGAAAATAGCCAGAACGATCCGTTCGGTGCGCTTATCGAAAATCATGTTCAGCTCCCGCTTACTTAGCGAACAGGCCCTGGGGCTTCACTAGCAGCACCAGAATCATAAGAATGTAGATAACCATGTTGGACATTGTGGGCATCAGTACTGTCGCAAACGTGCTGACAATACCGACCAGCAACGCACCCACGAATGCACCTTTAATAGAACCCATACCCCCAATCACAACGACCACAAAGCAGGTGATCAGGACGCTTTCGCCCATACCAGGAACAATTGAGCTCATTGGTGCAGCGATAATTCCTGAAATGGCAGCCAACATAACGCCAATGGCAAATACGATTGTATAAAGAGTTTTAATATTTACGCCCAGAGCTTCCACCATTTCTCGGTTGGATTGGCCTGCACGGATCAACATGCCCAAGCGGGTTTTGTTTACGACAAAATACAGCGCCGCTGCAATGGTGACGCAGATCAGAGCTGCGAAAATACGGTACACCGGGTAGCTGGAATTGTCGGTGAATGGAACTGAGCCGCTTAATGCTTGCGGAACTGCTACACCATAGGGGTCATTACCCCAGATAATGCTCTGCAGAGCGTTGAAGACGAAGATCATGCCGATGGTCAGCAGGACTTGGTCTAGGTGATTGCGGTTATAGAGTCGTTGTATCAATAGTCGTTCTATGAGTATGCCGAGACCCAGTGCGATGACCGCCGAGATCATAGCGGATACGGCAAAACTGCCAGTCACGCCGACGAAATACCATACAAGGTAGGCTCCAACCATATACATGGAGCCATGGGCCAGATTCAGGATACCCATTACGCCGAACACGAGGGACAGGCCGGAAGCGATCAGAAACAACAGCAATCCGTACTGGACGCCGTTAATAAGTTGCACGAAGAAAAGTTCGGTAGACATAGTAATACCCAGCGGTTATACGGAGAATACAATTCAGATGTGGCGGGCCACTTTGAATAAGTCCTCGGCACGTTGCCGAGGACTGGTAAAGTCCCGAATCAGAGCTTACAGCCGCGGGCATGATCTTCCAGCGCTTCAGCAGCAATGCCTTGCACCACGTTTACGCCATCTTTCACTTCCCGCAGATAAATATTCTGGATCGGGTTATGAGCCTTGGAGAATGTGAATTTTCCTCTTGGGCTGTCGATGGTCAGTTTCTCCATAGCACTGATAATAGCTGCCTTGTTTGAAACGTCGCCCTTGAGTTCGTTGACCGCGCTGGCAATGGCCTGCCCAGCGTCGTAACCCTGAACGGCATAAATGTCAGGGTAGTGACCGTACTCGGTGTTGAACGCTTCACGAAACTCCCAGTTCTTGGGGATATCAAGCTGTTCAGCGTAGTGCAGACCGGTCACCACACCTTCGGCGGCTTCGCCTTGGGCTAGCAGTGTACCTTCGGTTAGGAAACCGGAACCCAACAGCGGGATCTTGCCGCGCAGGCCCATGGCGTCGTAGTCCTTAACGAACTCGATGGCACCACCACCCGCAAAGAAAGTGAATACAGCATCAGGTTTCTTGGCTGCGATATTACTGATGTGAGACTGAAAATTTGTGGATGGGAAAGGCAGAAGTACTTTCTCAACGATTTCACCACCACCGGCGGTAAAGGACTCTTCGAAGGCATCTAGGCTCTCGCGGCCCATACCGTAGTTCCAGCTGATGGCGTAAACTTTCTTGTAACCCTTCTCCAGCGCTACCTTACCCATGGGGTAAGAGGGTTGCCATGATGAGAACGATGTGCGGAATACGTTAGGCGAGCATAGCGGACCGGTTGCGTCGGCGGAGCCCGCATTCGGGATGATCATGATAGTGTCTTTGCCGCGCAATATCTTGCTCATACCCATTGCCACACCGGAGTGAACTGGGCCAATCACGAAGTCCGCTTTATGCTTGTGCAGCATTGCCGAGGCCAGTTCTGGGGCGCGTGCAGGGTTGGCTTCAGTATCGAGTTCAATGTACTCAACCTTGGAGCCATGTAATTGGCTAGCCTGCTCTTTAAGGGCTAGCTTAAGACCGTCTCGTCCTGCCTCGCCAAGTTGTGCGTAAATACCACTAAAGGGCAGCATAAGTCCGACTTTTATCGTATCCCCAGCCGCTGCTAAGGCGGAGGCAGAGACCCCAGCGGTCAACGTGGTCGCCAGTACAGCACTTGCAAGCATCTTAATTCTGCTCATCACAACACCTAAAATTGTTATTATTGGTCTTATGATTAGAAGCTATAAAGTACTGCAGAGATATCCGTTTTCTGCACAGGAGTGTCCAGTCACTGCATGGTCATACATACGAACGGGTGCTGTGAGCGAGTCTTCAAACATACGGCGCTTGGGGATTTAGCTTTAAGGTTAGAGCGTTTGAATTCGATGTTATATTTTTTCGGCATGCTGATCACTGATGCCCAGCGGTTAACTGATTCTCCACCAGTTCGTCCAAGATGGTACTCACTCAACATACCTCCGCCCTGCCTACTTTAACTACAACATATCAACCCACAGCCAGCTTCGCTGCTTGCTTCCACATAAACGCTGGCATGGGATTTTTAAGCTGCCAAGTAATACTCATCGGCTGACTGCCATGATGCGACACGTAATCAAGCTCGCCAAAGTTCACAAAACCCATAGTGCTGCCATATTCATCTTTACTGTGTTCACGCACAAATAAAAATAGACGTTTGCCAGTTTGTTGGTGTTGAATATAACTTAAACCTTTGCCGCTATCTGGCCGTGCGCTATTTTGTGATTGCCAATGGAACAGCTGCTCATTAATGGCGTAGTCGTGATACATCGTAGTCGCTGAAAACTGCTTTTCATTTTTATTCAGCGTCACAAAGAGCAACTCAATATTTTGCTCTGCAATCATCAATACGCCTTCACGCGCAGGCTTTTGATAGTCAAAAGTGGTAACTCCAAAGCCAGCCAAGATCTGTTCACGGGTATAGCGTGCATGGCCTTTTAATGGATTCTGCGCAAGGTTAGCTAACGTAAATTGCTCATGCTTAATACGGTTAACCAACAGCTCAAGCACATCAGCCAGCTCAGCTTTTAACCTCGGATGATCTAGGGCTTTCAAGCTTTCCAGCAGTGTTGCAAAACCTAACTCTGGACCCGACTTTTGCCAAAAATCATAATGGCACATCACCGCCATACGCTGATTCATCTGCGCAGTTAAAGTGAAATCATTCGCAGCCAAATCGCGTAAAAACTGCAGATAATCAAAGCAATCGCAGCTTAATAATTTATTTTTAATCGCACTTTCGTAAACCTTTATCAGCTCTGCATCCGCACTTATTAGCGTTTGCTTAGAGCTAGCTAGCGCGACTAAGCGAGTCCAACTGCCGCGCTTATAAATATCTTCTAGCTTTAAATCAGGGTGTATTTTTAAAAAATTAGACAGGGTTAACGGCAGGCTCGAGTCAGATGGAAACTTACGAATCAAACCCATTAAACGGTTTAAATTCACCGTCGCTTTGCGGATATTACTCAGCACCATTTCTTGCGTGCGCTTGGACAACTCAATGCGGCAGCCTAAAGGTGCATGCGGAAAACCTTGTTTGATCTCATCACTAATCGCGCGATTGGTTTTTCCAACTAAGGCTCTAAACTTCTCGGCAAAGTCATATTCAGGGCGCGAGTTACCAACAAAGTCTAAAACGGTGCAGCATTCTTTATCATCAAATAAACGCAAACCACGACCCAGTTGCTGCAAAAAGATAGTCAAGCTTTCAGTGGGGCGTAAAAACAACAGCGTATCCACTTCAGGGATATCCACACCCTCGTTAAAAATATCCACCACAAACAGCACATTGATTTGCCCGGAGCGCAGCGCTTGTTGTTTTTGCTGACGTTGGTCGCTGTTATCACTGGTTAGCACATCACTTTTAATGCCTTTGAGCAGAAACTGCTTGCACATAAAGTCAGCATGTTCGCGACTCACACAAAACGCTAACGCGCGAATACTGCCAATATCGGTGACAATTTCATGCAGGCTCTGCACGATCTTATTCACTCGTGCATGGTTATGTGTGTACAAATTTGTCAGCTGACTGATGTCATAACGGCCACGGCTCCAAGGAATACTGCGCAAGTCGGTGTCATCATCCACCGCAAAATATTGAAACGGGCACAAATAGCGTCGATTAATCGCTTCCGGCAAACGAAGCTCAGCAGCAATCACACCACCAAAATCCGTTAAAATATCACTGCCATCATGGCGCTCTGGCGTGGCCGTTAAACCCAACAGAATCTCAGGCGAAAAATACTCCAGCACCGCGCGATAGCTGCTAGCAGCAATATGATGTACTTCATCAATCACAATATAATCGTAGTAATCCGCTGATAAAGATAAATCTGCGAGTTGGCTATTTAGAGTTTGAATCGAAGCAAACAGCTGACGATAGTGTTCAGGTTTTGCACCAGCCACCCACAGCTCACCAAAATCACCATTACGTAAAACACCACGATAGGAAGCTTGTGCTTGTTTGAGAATTTCTTGGCGATGGGCAACAAAGAGAAACTTAGCATCCGGTTTATTACGTAGAAAACGGGCAAAGTCGAAGGCTGAAATTAAGGTTTTACCGGTACCTGTGGCAGCCACTACAAGATTACGAAAACGCTGATGCAAATCACGCTCAACAGACAGTTGCTCTAAAATTTCCTGCTGATGTGGAAAAGGTTTTAAATCAAAGAAATAAGCGGTTGTATCAGAATAACCACCGCGCGCTTCACGCAGTGCAGTATTGAGCTTGGTCTTACTTTCAGCTTCGCCATCAAACACTTCAAAATCATTCGAAGCCCAGTAGGTTTCAAAGGTGCTCAGTGACTTATCAATAATATGTGGGATTTCTTGCGAAGTGATTTTCAGATTCCACTCTAAGCCGCTGGTTAATGCTGAATGCGACAGATTTGAAGAACCGATATAACCCGTATGAAAACCCGTATTACGCAAAAACAAATAGCTCTTAGCATGCAGTCGTTCACGCTGCGTGTTGTAGCTGAGTTTTATTTCCGTATTGGGCAAAGTGGCTAAAAACTCAACCGCTTTAGCATCGGTCGCACCCATATACGACGTGGTAATGACCTTGAGCTGACGACCACTGCGGGTGAACTCTTCTAGCTCTTTACGGAAAATACGGATGCCAGTCCACTTAATAAAGGACACCAACCAGTAAATTTTATCGGATGAGAGAATTTCACGCTTCAGTTCTGTTTCTAGCGATAAGCCCGCATTACTGCCACAAAACAGCTCACTTTGCGTGAGCCCAGTGAGCGGGAAAATATCCTCTACATATTTTTTCAGGTCAGCAGCAACGGGATTTTCTAACTCATATAAGGCAGTTAAAATTCTTCCCTGACTATCCAGCAGATTTTCATCAAAAAATTCTTCATCATTCAGCTGCGCTTTTAGCCACAGTAACAACTGGTTCGCCAGCTTAATTTGATTTTCTAAACGGTTATCGTCATTAGGAATCAAACCCACCGCATGTTCCAGAATGCCACTTAAAAAACGTGACAACCAAACCGATGCTTCAGCAGCTTCAAGAATGCGTTCACCAATATAAAACTTATCGTGATTTAAACGTGAAGCGACCAGCTGAGTGATGAGCTGCTCATAAATCCCTATTTGCTGCATAGCTTAATCCTAGGTGTCTTTTGCTACTTCACTATACGGTTTGTGCTAATGACTGTCTTGCCAGCTGAACTTAATAAATTATTCGGCTCATAAAGTGAGCCGAATAGGACGTTTAATCGGCTCACTCTTTCCACAGAGCGACACGAATGCAATATTTTTGTAATCAAGCCAAATCGCTAGACCGAGCGAAGATCATTCACAGCCTAGAAATAAATACTAAAAAGCCACTGCCTAGGCATCCCCAGACAGTGGCTTTTATATAGCGCAACTAAGTACAAACCAATGACTTGCAAGTCATTTTAGAAGATCAAAAAGCCCAGTGAAATAATCACGCCTGAGCCGATTAAGGCCATTAAACAATAACCCATCACATCCTTAGCGCTAAGACCGGCAATGGCTAGCGCAGGAAGTGCCCAGAACGGTTGGATCATATTGGTCCAGGCATCGCCCCAAGCAATGGCCATCGCAGTTTTGGCGGCGTCGACGCCCAGTGCTGCACCCGCTGGCATCATAATCGGTGCTTGTACGGCCCACTGACCACCGCCCGAAGGAACAAAGAAGTTCACAATGCCCGCACTCCAGAAGGTGAAGAGTGGGAATGTGGTTTCATTAGAAATCGAAACAAAGAACTGTGAAATCACTCCAGCCAAAGAGGCTCCGCCATCACCTGTTGCTGTCATCATACCCATAATCCCTGCATAGAATGGGAACTGCAGCAGAATGCCTGAACAGTTACGGGCGCCTTGTGAAACAGCACCCAGCAAGCTTTTTGGTGTGCCGTGCAGGACGATTGCAGTGAACAAGAAGATAAAGTTAACAATATTCAGATTCAGTGCAAAACCATTATTAATAAAATAATAAATGATATAAGAAAAGCCCATCACACCCAGAGTCATCGACAGCACGCGGCTATTTTCCATGCGCTCAGCAGGTGTCATATTCGCTTTTTCTTCGACCACTACTTCTGCCTCTTCAAGCAGCTTAGGGTCAATGCTGATGACGTCTTGCGGTGCGGGATGCATCAAGCGATTTAATAGCGGAATGGTAATAAACATCACCGCTAGAATCGTCAGATTCATCGGTGAGAACAGCGTTTCTGAAGTTGGAATAGCCGCAGTCACTGCGCCATTCGTCACTTTAGAAATATCCGCACCACCAGCAATGGTCAAAGGAATCGAGCCCGATAATCCACCGTGCCAAAACAAGAAGCCACTGTAAGCCGAAGCGATCAGCAAGCGGTAATCCACACCACGTACACGGGCAGCAATCTCACGAGCAAAAATAGCACCCACCACTAAACCAAAACCCCAGTTCACCCAGCAGGCTAAGGCACTGACCATGGTCACCAAGATAATCGCTTGGCCAGGCGTTTTTGCGATTCCTGCCATCACAGCTAACTTGCGTTTAAAAGCAGGCGCACTGGCCATGGCGTGTCCGGTGAATACCACCATCGCCATCTGCATGGAGAAACTGAGTAAATTCCAGAAGCCACCAGCCCACGCATCCACCACCTGCATCGGGCTTTGTCCGGTGCTTGGCATCACCAATAAAAACACGACGAAGGTTAGAACGATGGCGAAAATAAAGGGATCAGGAAGATAACGTTGTACCAACGTCACAAAGAATTGGCTTACTTTTTGGAAGACCGTTGGTTTTTGCACGAGAGCATTCATAGTTTTTCCTTTTTATATTTTTTTTATAAGAAAATCGCGAGCCAGACTTCTATGAGTCATGGTCAATCTTTCTATTTATAGTTTTATCATTTTTAAGTGTATTTGTATTTGCACAGCAATAGGCTAGAAAAACTTACCCTTCCGTATAGGTAAGCTATCTCAGCACGACCAATTTTTAAAGAAGATTACAAAATATTTCTGTAAATGCCAGACTTTAGCAATTGATACTGCAAGAAAGATTTATAACTGAGGTATATCACCGACCTGTTTCTGATGCTGCAGAGTAAACACCTTGTCGAACAACAAGGTAAAGATAAAGGTATAGACCAAGAAAAACAGCAGCAAAGCGGCTTCCATCGTCAGGGCTTTCCACAGTCCAACGCCATACCACAGCATATAAACCGGCAAGCAAAATAAGAACAATCCTCCTTCAAAACCGATGGCATGCATGCTGCGTATTTTTAGTGTGCGCACCAACACCTGATTGCGAGATTCCCATGACTCAAAAAAGGTGTTGTAAATAAAGTTCCAAATCACCGCCGCGGTGGAAACAATAATGGCAACAGGCAAGGAGTTTTGTGCATCACCACCGCTCAGCGCCATCAACACCAGCGTTGCAAAGACAATACCCAACAGTTCAAAAACGGTGACATACAGCAGGCGACGTTTAATGGGACTTAATGTTATCAACTGGTACTCCATTGAGCCTTGTATGCTCTTAGATTGAATCAAGAGCCGGCCCGTCCCGGTTAATCATATCGATGTGTGGGTTAATATTTCCCCACTGCAGAGCCACGGTTTCCGCCTGCAAAAGCGCTGTAGTTTACATAAAACTGAGCGTGACATACCGTTTACATAGCGCAAAGGTGTTGCCACACTTAGCGATAGTTGGCTGCCATATTTACTAAAAAACATACCTTTAGCATCGATGACTATCGGTTTAAGGTGTTTTTCTCAAGGTCAAAATCTGCTCACTGCGGCCAAAAGGCCCTTGCACATCATGCAAAATAGCACTGGTTAAGCCAATTCCATCACTGCCAAACTGTTGCATAGCTTCTAAACCTAACCAGCGACCTGTTGGCAGTCGGTGCAGATGTATCTGCAAATCTAAATTTGGAAAACCCCAGGTAACATCATCACCCTGACGCGGAGCAATACCATTGGCTGTATCCACCATACCCAACAAATGAACAAAATCACTGGCGGGCTGGTTTTCTACCATTTCTTTTGCATTATTAAGCCAAACGATACCTTTACCCGCTCGGTAGTTTTCATCGACGCGGGCCTCAATGCTTTGAATAAAACCACCCGGCCAACGCGACATGCCATGCCACTGGGGTAATACCTCAGGGTGTTGAATAACTTGATCTTCTAAGCCTGCAACTTCAGAGCTGTCTTGGACGCACATGCGCCAAGCTCTGGCGACAATGCAGGTTCTGCCATTGGCTTGCATTTCTGACTCAAGCAACTCAATGGTTTTACCAGGTCGTATCACTCGCGTGACAATGGAAAACTCACCCGCTGCAATCAACCCAAAAATATCGTAACTGATACGCCCAATACGCACATCATCACGCGGCTGAAACTGTGCTAATTCTGCTGCGATAATACCGCTAGCAGGTGCCATATGCTGTTCATGCTCGTTCCATGCACCCTGCGCATGAATCGTCGATCGATACTTAGCCGTAACAACACCCTCAGTATCTATTTGTCTGTCGATAAACTGGTAATAAGCACTCATAGAAAACTTACCCTTTTCCTTGGAATTTAAATATTTTTCAGTCGAGCACTGCTGCAGTATCCAAGCAGCGCTGGCTGAAACTCTTATTGTTAATGACTACCGCGCTATAAAATTAAACCTAAACCCATCATGCAACCCATACCTGAGTTGAGCTCTACTATGAAGAAGCTCGTTTTATTGAGCAACCTACTCAGAAAAAATAGAGTACAAAAACCACTATTGCACACTAATATAGCTACTCACACACAGGAATACTCACCGATGAAAAGTGTGTTAATTGCCGCCTTTGCCAGCCGCCAAGCGCACATGACGTTTAAGCAAACGATAATTCTCTCGCTTCACTTCAGGTCTTTCACGCCAACTCCATAGCAATTCTTGAGCTTGGGCATAGCTGTGTTTGAGATCAACAATCGGCTGAGGATAATCGACCCCCAGCTCAAAGTTATACATTAAACATTCCATCGACGATAACAGCCATGGCGTATGCACCAGCGGCGCGGGGATATGAGCCAGTTCCGGTAGCCACTTTTTTACAAAGCTGCCATCGGGGTCTTTGTCTTCGCCTTGTTTGGCAGGACTGTAAATACGAATGGTATTAATGCCGGTGACACCCGCTTGCATCTGAAACTGAGCGAAATGAATACCTGGCTCAAAGTCTAAAAACAAACGTGCTAAATGCTGCACACCATAGCGCCAATCCACTTCAAGGTGATGGCATAAAAAACTGACCAACATAGCGCGCATACGGAAATTCAAATAGCCCGTATGCTGCAAACTGCGCATACAGGCATCCACCATAGGAATACCGGTCTGACCCTGTTGCCACGCCAGCAACCGTTTTTCGGCGAGTTCGCCGGTGACTCTCGGCAGTCGGTCATAACCACTATTGACCGGATAAAACTGCATATCACTTTGGCTTTCAAACTTTTGAATAAAGTGGCAGTGCCAATGCAGACGCGCACTAAACGCCACAAAGCTGCGTTTCCAGCCTGGGGTTTGCCAATGTTCAAGCAGTGTTTGATACACCTGACGCAGACTGAGATTGCCCCACGCTAAATAAGCTGACAGCCGCGAGCAATGAGTTTGGCTTAATTCAGGGCTGGAAATCGAACCAAAATAACGTTTGCCGCGCAGTTGAAAAAACGACTGCAATGTCTGCCACGCTGCCTGCTCGCCACCCTGTTGAAAAGACGGATCGCGAGTGGCCGGATAATCCGTCACGCATTTAAAGTTAGATAGCTCAGTCGTCTCTTTGACATCCTCACCGTCCTAAAGATACGGTGATTCCTACTACTAGACGGCCATGCCCGACCGCGAGAATGTTCTTTGCCGCATTGACATCGCGGTCGTGCGTGACACCACACGCACTGCACGTCCATTCTCTTATTCCAAGCCCTGCGATACCTTTCGGCCTGCTGTCGGGCAAAGCGCCACAATTGCTACAGGTTTGGGTGGTGTACGCCTCGTTAACTTCCTTAAAGACAATGCCTGCGTGATCGCACTTATATTCCAGCATTGTTTTTAATTGGCCCCAGCCAGCGTCTAGCACTGATTTGGCCATCTTGGTTTTAACGAGTTTTAAGCTACTGACATTGCCAACATAGATTTCACCGCAGCGATTGACCAGCTTGCGACTGAATTTATGTAGGCTATCTTTTCTACGATTCGCAATCTTGGCGTGGATGGTTTTAACGCGCTGCTTGTTTCTGGCGCGTTGCGCCACGGCAAGTTTGCTTTCCAAGCCACGATAGAAGCGTGACGCTTCAAGCGTTTCACCGTCTGAACAGGTGGCTGTAGTTGCCAGCCCCAGATCAATAC
>JAVETP010000081.1:0-11754 GCA_034006005.1 Pseudomonas sp. | reverse complement strand
AGCTCGCTAAACACGAGCACAAACAACAGACGAAAAAAAAGAGCCCTTAGGCTCTTTCTTCTTTTAGCGCGTACGCCAAATTTGGAGCGGAAAACGAGACTCGAACTCGCGACCCCGACCTTGGCAATACCCACCAACCTAATATGCCTTAAGCTCCGTTGATATGTAATAGCCTATACTATTGATCTACAGCTGAATAGCTAAAGCTAACGACTCAAACAAACTTAAGATCATTTAAAACATTTTGACAATAGTAGTACCGACAAAATCGGGGTGCTAATACCACAACCCTACCCTCTCAGAGCAGCTGCTGAGCATTCATTCACGATTAATGTATTCGGCTTGGGCTATCAGGTAGCGGTTAACGCCGGACGCCACTTAGATGCAGAGCTTAAATATGCGTGGCAAGCCATCACTCAGGATGGCATGCCAGACTTAACGCCTAATGACCCACCACACTCATCACTCCGTGTCGTGTCCAATGCAGCACACAGCCAGAAATATTTCGGTTGTTTGCTAGTATACGGCGATAGGCTTCCAGCTGCTCCCAGTAGCCTTTGGATATAGCTTGCTTGTCAGTTTTATGATCGATAATCCACCAACCATTAGCCCCTTCAACTAACAAATCAATAACGCCACTGATTACCTGGCCACGCGAGTTCAGCCCAGTGACGGGCACTTCGCTCTGCAGGCTTTTAATCCCACCACATAGGCTCTCCAGTGCTGTGTGAAAGCCGTCCAAGTGCTGACTTAGGGCTTGTTCAGTCGTCTTATCAGTCAGGCTGAAAGGTGCCATACTTAAAGCACGGGCCAGCAATTTAGGCTGCTGCAAGTACACTTTATAAACGCGGTGCATCCAGACACCCAGTTCGTTTGCTGGACCATGGTAATTAGCAAATTGATGTCAAAGACCGACAGATAAACCAGCGTGACGAGCAAGGTGTCATAAAGCGTCGATGGTTCTATTGGGTATAGTTGCAGTTGACTCACTTGCTGGCAATATGTGTTCCTTGTCGCGGAGTTTCTCTTGCATGAAAGCACGAAGCTTAGCAAACTCTAGTCTTTGTCTAGAGTTTCAAGTGTTGCACTTACTGTTTAAATCCAGAGGGCATTATGATGAATAGTATCGATATTGAGGTAAGAATGCACTTTCTCGAGATACTCGCAAAAAATCCTAAACTGTTAAACAATTTAGGATTTTTTATATCGTCAAAAGACGAAGAAGAACTTGCACAATCATTTGTGGATTGTGTTTACCAAAACTTCGGATACCACAAGCCCGACCTGTTCGACAAATATGTACTATACATAACCCATCAACTTCTCAATAAAGAAGCCCCTGAATATTTAGCTTTTCATATATTTGTGGGGAAAAGCCCGTATCCGGATAAGGAAACAGAGCAAAATAACGAAGTACTCAAAAAACTAAACAGGCCTTTTAAAGCTCATTTTCATGGCGGCAATCAAGATGAAGATGGATCTCTTTCGTGGTCAAAACCTATCCACGCCCCAAGAGTTATTGGAAGTGAGATAAGGTGGGTTTTACTTGATGAAAAAATAACGCTTCCTCTGGAAGTAGGTACAAACTCATCACGAAAATTCAACACGTATATGTTGCATGGTCCTGGAGTTGCACGCTGGCCCTATGACTCAGATTACATAACTGTGTTTATCAATACGAATCGAGTTAATATTTATAAGCATGGAGATGATCGGTTTAATGAATTAAAAGCTAAATCAGGTGAGACCCTAGATGACTGCTTAATCGATAGAAACCCTTGGGCGAGATGGAAAAAAGAGGTTATAGCGGCCTATAGCTAATCTACCGTTACTCATTAAGAAGTGAGAGTTACCCCTTTTGATAAGTTAGCGTCCGGTAAACCCCTCTTGAGCCTGACGGCGTAGCCGCCAAGATAGTGTCCAGTGCAAGTACCTTATGGCTCACAAAGCCACCAGCTATCTAACTGCCCACATCCTGGCAAAATAAGCCGCTTAGTGCTTAAACAAAACGGCAGCACCCACAGTTTTAAATTAGGCGAGCTTGAAAACTCGAACACAGGTAAAGCGTTTTGGAACGTATCGGTCTTAGGATAGATAAGCACCACATCGCCCTGCCCGTTTAGATAATTTTCCCCATAAGCAAACAGCTGGTAAAAATCACCCTGGCTCAAACCGTACTTGTTAGAGCCATCATTAAGCCCTGAGTCTAAAAGCTTCCATTTAGTATCTAGCACAAGCTCTGTGCTGGCGTTTCTCTCCACCAAGAAGTCCGGCTTCAATTGAAACCAATTTTTTCCTTGGTGTTTCACTAAAGTAAAAGAGCTTGCCTGCGTACGGAAACGACAAGATTCATGGAGCTGCTTAGATAAATGCTTTCCAACATAAGCCTCAAACACTGCCTCCATGGGAAAAAGCAAAGAAAATGCAGAGTGCTGGCCCGCTCCCGTTAAGGGCGATCTATCGCCGAGAATTAAGCGCATCCAAGCCACTGCATCATGATAGTGATCCATGCCCCTATCAACACGTATACGCTGTAGATCAGCCTGCAATGACCTGGGTAAAGGAACACTGGAAAAGAAGAAGCTGAGCTCGCGGGCACGTTTTTGATTGTTTACATTAAGTGACCAACTCATAACACGCAGTAACGCCAAATGGAGCAACCGATTTGCAGGTCGATCCAAGGTATATTCATCATGCTCTGTATAGAAACGATCTTTACGAACAAGGTTCGCGCGTAGATGCTGAGAGATTAGCAGTTTGCCTCTCAGGGCATGCAAACTATCCTGCTGTTGAACGTAGTCGCTGCGAATACCCCGCTTTACTAGGTGCTCCATCGAGCTTAGAAACTCACTGATAAACACTTCAAACAGTGGCATTTTAGCCGTAGCTAGAACTGCTCTTTCTGTTTGGATAAACCTAAAGCCAGCCAAGCAACGCAGCATTTCAATAAGCAACGCCCTTATTCTTTCAGGCTGAGGGGCTGCTCTGCCGATTTTAGGCAACACCTCTAACTGAAAGCCAGCAGGGCTCCTGATCACTCCTACATAATTCATCAGCCTGACTGCGGGCCGCCCATGCCGCTGGCTTAACCTAAGCCAAGCTGTTTCACCGCTTTCAGATAGACGAACAGCCTCTGTTTGCAACCATTTAAACAGGCCTTTAGGTACAACTTTTGTGGAGTCATGAGCGGGTTGGCCAGTGCCCTCCACTAGCACGTCATATTCATAAACCGTTAGCGTATTCACAGCAGCTGGAAAGCCTGGAGGTCATAAATACCTATATAGGCCTCAGGCTTATCGAAGGCGTCGCTATTAATTTGATACCTCTCTTTAACCGAATAAAGGTCCAGCTCATGCTCACCAAATAGCGCCTGCAGGTCTTTTTCAGCATCAAGCTTGGTGATGAATCTAGCGTCTTCTGGTTTTTGATTATCACCTAACACCAAACTGATTTTTGCCCAGTCTTCAAAGAAGTATTCTTCAAGCAATGGCACTATTTTTTTGCGAAAGATATCAGCTAGTTGACTAAAACGCTCAGCATCATCATCTACGTGCTTTAAATTTATAAAATAAGCGTGCCCAATAGCATGGTCGCGGTCATACAGCACTTCGATGCGTTCATTGATGCGCTCGAGCATCTGGCGCACATCAATTTTTCCTTGCTCTGTTTTTACTACTAAGCCCACCAAAGGTGCGCCTGACTCATTGCGGGTATCTGCGAGCAAAGGCACAAACTCAAAACGACGCCTTAATGCTGTGTCTAGCAGAGCAAGGGAGCGGTCTGCTGTGTTCATGGTGCCAATGATGTCGATGTTGGCAGGCACAGAAAACTCTTGACCTGAGTAAGGCAGCTTCACTATCACCTCGCTACTGGCACCAGCACGCTTATCGGGCTCAATAAGAGTAATTAGCTCACCAAAGATCTTGCTGATGTTGCCCCGGTTAATTTCATCGATAACCATGGCGTAGCGCTCTGCTGGGTTTTGGCGTGCTTCTTCACAAAGCTGTTTAAATACGCCAGGACGAATTTCATATTTCACCTCACCCTTGTCTAAATCATCGTTCAAAACAGGGCGCAAGCCTTCCACAAACTCTTCATACCCATAAGACTGGTGGAAGGTAACAAAACTATAACGTTTGATTTTTTCTTGGCTCGGCTTGCCGTGTGAAATGGCGTTGTACTCATCAACCAGTTCAACAAGATCTGCGCAGACTTCTTTCCACTCGCCAGCAAGTACCCAAGCAGAACCTTCGATTTTATCAAACACCCCGGGCTCAACTCTGTTTTTATAATTTACTGTAGTGGATTCTTCAATGGTATGTGTTTGCAGGCTAGCCCACACAGTCGCACGATAATTTTTGCTGGCACTTTGCGCAGCCACCGCCTTAACAAAAGCATGCTCTAACAACTTAGGTACAGTCGCCTCTGCGCCAAGATCATAAAGCGCACAGAAAACCGCCCTCCACCACGTTAGGCTTGCTATGTTTGCAGCGGAAAATTGTTTTTCCCTTTGCTCTATCGTTGCTGCTTCAGGCTTCTGCTCATAATCCTCAAGAAGCCTTAATAGTTGGTAAGTCTTTCCTGTGCCTGGTGGGCCGTAATAAATACGGTTAAAGCAATTGATAGGCAGCTTTTCATCTGTTTGTAACTCATCAGCATCATCGCTATATTCTTGCTGTGCCTCTTCAACACGCAGCTGCTCATCTTGCGAATAAAACTCGCTAAGAGCTATTAAATCTTTATAAAAAAAAGGCTTTAGCAGGGTTACTTCAAACTCTGGCAGATCCCTAGGTTTTACTTGGTAAAACGTTGAGTTGCCTTGTGGCGACCAGTACTTAGAGTTATGCGTATACCTATCATGTTTAAGTGCTGGAAAAAGCACCTCATATTCTCTCTCAAGCCAAGTTTCGCCCTTGCTAGAAGACTTTGCTGCTGTGGTAAACCTACCTAGTAGCTGGATGCTGTTGCCATGACACAAATAAAACAATGTACCAATAGGTGCTTCTTGGAAGTGCTTGCCTTGCCCCTTTCCTGTTAGCTCGTTTACTACCACCTTGCGCGCGTCTAAAAGCTGCAGCTGTTCATCTGCAGTAAAAACCGCTGGCCCGTGGGAGAGCTTCCAAACAGGGATATTTTTCTTGCTCCAGTCAGCCCATACCTGCTTACCAAGCTCTAAAACACCCAAACCTTCTGTGCTTATAGCGAACACTTTTTCTTGCAAGGTTGCAGTATTTTTTATTGATTCACTTCCTGCATAAGCAGCTAAAGCTTCAGGCTTAAACACGTTGACGATTGTAGGGTTTGAACGATCTTGGTAATGAAAAGCAATTTTCCACTTGTAAGCTTCACCTAAACCCGTAAAAGACTCTATACTTTCTAGGTCACCACTTCTGGCTAGTTGAGCCACCCGTACAACACTCTCCCGTACTTTTTCAAAAGTTTCTTCTGCACTGTCACCTAGTGCCGTATACCATCCATGGGTGTCAGTATAACTGTGTTTTTTATCATTCACTTTAGGTTCAGAACTTTCACGGGAAAACACACCAAACTTAAAGGCTGAACCACCCCAAATACTTCCTAACTTACCTAAGCGCGACTCTATCCAATAAGTGAAGGTATCTTGAGAGCCCGTTTTGATATATTCATCTAGGGTCATTTCTGACAGCCGCGATAAAGGCCACTCATCTAGAAACTCATCCCAGAGTTTGTATTTGTCACTGTAGCTTTCCATTTTCTCTCCAAAGTCCTTCTGTTACCCGTCTAAAGCAACGGTGAAAATCACCTTTTGCTTACCCAGAAACACAAACAGAAATGTCGGGGCGCGGCATCTGTAAAGCTAGTTGCCCGCTTTTTAATGCTACAAGCTTTACATACAATATTGGGAGGCCGCACATTCATGTAGTCTTCAAAAGTGCAAGTTACACCCTATTTATCAATCCACCCCAAGTGCCTTAAAAACCGCATCCACTGGATCTGAATAAAAGCTGGTTTGAAATTTAGTAAACAGCTCAGGCGGGATAGTTACGATATCTTTAGCGCTGCTCATCGGCAGGGTAACCCGCTTACCGCCAGCGTCAAAAGCCACTTGCAAGCACTCTGCAATACTCTCCACTGGATCAACAGTTCCGCCTAAACTCATATCACCGAGAATAACCATCTGACTTTGCAGTGGTCGTCCAAGCAGTCCTGAAGCAAAAGCAATCAAACTCGGCAGCGCCATGTGCGCTAACGCACCGGTGCTTTGCATATCAACCACGTGCAAATGAAAATCATGCTCCATTACTTTGGCCGAAGCACTGATACGGCTAGCATTGGCTTTAAAATAATCGAAAGCAATCTTGACCTGCTCCCTAGCATGGCTGGAATTCCATAATCCAGAGGTAGCTAATTTGCCACTGCCTTTAGTCACCTGCAGCTCCATCCGATAGAGGCCTGGCATGCCCTTGCCGCTAACACCAATTGTATAAAGCTCGCCCGCTTTACTCATGCCATCCGGTATTAGAGTGCCGCCACCCTGCTCAGGCAAGGTAACAAAGTGCTCCTCTAAGGTGTCGTTATCGATATAGCTAAAATGCACATCGTAAAACTCCATGCCGCCGATTTTCTTCAGTTGCTCTTTAATCCTACGACGTACCTGTAGAGCGTAGTGCAAGCACTCAGCCACCTGCTCTTTATTAAACTCACCATGCGGATACAAAAGTTTGATCAGGCCTGACACGGTTTTGCGTACAGCAATCACATCACGCTGATTCAGGTTATTACCCAGTTTGAAGTATTTGTCGATGGCATCAGCAAAGCTGCGCTTACGCATCTCGCGGAAAAACTCAGCTAAGTAATCAACAATCAGGCCGTAGCTATTGGTGAAAAATTCAGGACGCATTTTAGGAATTTCCCAGCCTGGGATATACGCATGAAAACGATCAAAGAATGCGGCA
The DNA here is from genome assembly GCA_034006005.1 of Pseudomonas sp. Taxonomy (GTDB): domain Bacteria; phylum Pseudomonadota; class Gammaproteobacteria; order Pseudomonadales; family Pseudomonadaceae; genus Denitrificimonas. The sequence continues at coordinate 4,819 of JAVETP010000081.1, read as the reverse complement.
TCAATCATCGAGTCAGGAAAAGGCGCCAGCAGATGGCTGGTTTTAACCAGCGACTCAACGCTTTGATTAATATTACCGACAAAAACCATGGAAGCTGAAGCTTCCATCTGCTCACGACCACGGCCAAATGATCCTGATGCCATATAGTCTTTCATAATTTGCACGCCATCTTTATCTTTGAAGTTGATACCTGCAACCTCATCAAAAGCGACTACGTCCCACAGCCCCACCAAACCAATCTTGCGACTGCTCATATTATAAAATAAGTTAGCAACTGTAGTTTGCCCACCGGACACCAGCATACTGTTGGGAGAACACTCTTTATAAATATGACTCTTGCCTGTGCCTCGCGGACCAAGTTCACAGACGTTATAGTTATTCTCGACAAAGGGCACCATGCGCGCCAATAGATGCCACTGCACAGTTTCATCTAACGTGGAAGGCTCCATACCAATAGAGCGAATCAGGGTTTCTCGCCACTGCTGACTCGTTAACGCAGCGCGACCGGTAAACACCTCTTGCATATTCATATTAGGCATTTGAATGGGCTTGAGCGTGGATACGCCAAAGGGCGAGCTAGACTGCCCTTCCTCATGGTAATAACTCAAGGTCGCTATCACCCAGATACCACCAACCAAGAGCTTTTCGAACTCTTTGACGATACCTGCAGAAATCTCTGCATCTTTAATCCCTAAGTTACTAAAAGACGCTTCATAGCGATCTTTGCGCTCGTTAAGGCGTACAGTCACACGGTCAATGACCCTATAACTGCCACGCTCACGCGCTAAGGATTTTATTTTTTCTGCTTCATCGGGACGAACATAGTTTTCAGTTAAAATAGTTTTAACGTTTTTCAGCCCTTGCTCGATGATCTCTGAATCATCACTGGCGCAGTACATTCCAAGCAAGTACTCCAGCACATACACAGGTACATTGGCACCCTCTTTAATGAGCTTGGTCAGGTCTTTGCGTACAACCCGCCCAGTAAAATGCTCATTCAGCAAAGCATCCAAGTCATAGTCCATCGGCATAATGGGTTCCAGAGTATTCATTAGAAAAAATCATCCGTGTAAGCTAGATCAATCGTGACTTTGTAGCGCACCAACTCAGTATTAAAGTCTTTATCACTGATAACCAAAAAGTAGTCTTTTTTACGATCAAAATCACCGCCTAATAGGGACAGGCGAGCAGGCTTGATACGCTCTTTCATATCATCGGACGTGGTATCAAACGTGATCGTTTCTTCGCTTGAAACCACATTACCACCGTCATAAATAGCCACTGCTACAGTAACCGGCAACTTAAGTTCGCTAACCGCTTCAGTTTGCATCAACTCGAACTTATGAATGTTATTGACCATTTTTAAGGTGCTGCGCGCGGAAATAACTTCAACTTTCGACTTAGTGCGCTGCTCTGCTTTACTGCCGCGTAACTGCTTAACAGTCAGCACAGGCACTACAATTTCTTGCGGCATAGCACCACCATGAACAAAACGTGCACCACCCACAAAATGAAAACGGTTAGCACCCTTAGGAATCCAGAACTCCGTATCACACTGAGTACCTGCGGTATGTCGAGTTTGGCCGTGCCAAATCGCTAGGTTATCCGATAAACCTTTCCCAAGCACATAGCGTTTTTTACTTTTAAAGGCCGATTCTGGCTTATCTACCAAAGCGGTACGATCCGCCGCCTCTAAATGACTTTGCTGGAATAAAAAACCGTGGTCGGCAGTGATCAGTACTGTGCTGGTATTGAGCTGAGAAACAAACTTATGTGCTAAATCTGTCAGCTCGGCAATAGCCACTTCCACATGATCAAACGTAGCGCCCTCAGAGGTTCCGCCCTTGTCGCTACGATCATCAATGACATTGTGGTAAACATACACCAAATGCTGATTTCGCAACGCTTCACGACCTTCTTCCCGCGACCATGCTTTAACCTGTTCAGCAGTCACTGCCATACCGCCCTCTTGGGCTAGTATTTTATTACGCTGGGCAGTGCCTGCCGTGGATTTATCATCGACATAGACAATATCTGTACCATCATCGCGATAATTAAGTTGTTTATGTGGCAATAAAGAGGCCATACCCAAACTGGTATAGCTGGGTACAACACCTAACTGAGTCGACAGCTCAGCTTGGCTAAAACGTTTTTCATTGATGCGCTGCTGTAGCTCGACTGCAGCCTCATAGCGAAACGCATCACTAATAATAACGACCAGACGCTTCTGAGTATTTTTTTCAAACTGTGGCCGTACCCATTGCGAATAAAAATCCTGCTGGTTCGGCACGCCACTTATACGCCAATGGCTGAAAGCTTCTTCTGCATCAATACGTTCGCTCCAGTTTCGACTCAACTGATCCATATACCAGTTGGCGTAACAACGCTCGACTTGATCATCTAAGCTTTTTAGCAAATTGAGATTAGCCTGTTGCGAGGCTGCTATATAGTGGCGGTAATGGTAATCAAAGCGGTACAGCTCAGTACTGTATGCCTCATACAACTCGCGCACCGATGCATAGTGAAAACCACCAGCATGTTTCTGACGCAACTGAAACAATTCTAGTGCCGACAGCAAAGCACGATACAAACGTCGGTACTGACCGCGCAACGCATCATCCTTGTGCCGGGATGCCCAGTAACCATCAAGACGGGCATTCATCAATCTCGCAAACTGCTGTAAATCACTAGGGACAGCTTTAGGCAGTGCTTCGGCTAACTCAACAATAATCTGCCGCTCTACCCGTTCAAATGTTTCAACTGTAGAAAGCGTGTCGAGAGAAAAAGTCTGTAGCTTATTCTCCAACTGCAATGCTGAAGACACCCACTCAGCCAGCGCATCATAAACTTGATAATATTTTGAACTATCACGCCAACGAGATAACAGCGCGCGAGCCGAAGCGCGGGCACCGACCGATGGCATCGCTAACTTATCAGCCCAGACCGGTATCTCACCGACACCCTCACAAAAGTCAGTTGTAAGCAGACGTATGAAAAAGTGACCTAAGGAAAACGCCTCTTCACCCTGTAGCTCAGCAGCGCTAACCGGATAACCTACAGCTTGCTGCAACTCTTTAAGTAAAGTAGCTAGCAGATCAAAACGAATCAGCTCACGGATTACATCCGGATTCTCTGTTAAGCCAGCTTGAGCTTTAACTTGATGCTCACCCAAGGCGCACACCAAAGTGGTTATATCTGTATGGGTTTCGCCTAACACCACAGCAATCATGGCCAAATCTAAGGCATCAGGATTTTGCATGCCCGGCGTTAGCAGACGCTTTAAACTGTTAACGCGTGCTTTACTGTCGAGAAAACTGCTGCTGCGTGACAAGTGCTCCCGCAGGCTTATGCTCTGCAGTCCCAGCTCATTAAAAATCATTGAAATGCGATCGGCATAGTACTGGCGGGAATACAGTTTGATATCCAGCAACCAGTCATCAACTGCCTCTGGCTCTGCAAACGGAAAATACAGCAGATATTTTCCTTCAGTATCTTCCAGTTCAAGTTTGAACTTGATTGCCAGACTCGACTGCTCCTGCATATTGATCAGTGTCACTTCTGGCAAATCGAGCTCAGTCAAATCATCCACAAAGCTTTGTTCAGCGTCATACCAAAATACAATGCGGTTCCCTTCCGTGAAAAATGCCCGCTGTAATCCTTGAGAAAGCTGCTGCGTATTCATGACCATTCCTGTTCAAAGCAATATAAAAATCTGACCCATTCTAGGGTCTAAATACAATCGCGCATAGGCGTGCAAAATATAAGAATCTTTTATCAACGCCCGAGCAGACACAATAACCTTATAACCACCAAATTACTCATCCAGCGGTGTGAACTGCATATACACTAGCAGCCTACTGTAAAGTAATTTACTACGAAGGCCTTAACTGGCAGAATACAAGCTGATTTTTTTTATTAAGATATTTACCGTGTCGGCATTGAAATACGAAGTTGTGCTGCGTTTGCGCACTATAGAATTAATTGCTCTGTGGGAAGGTCGCTTGATTACCAATCAACTCAGCGATTGGTTTGGCGTGAGCCGTCAACAAGCCTCAGCAGATATCAACCGCTATAACAGCGAAATAAACCCCAATGCTTTGATTCATGATCCCGCTGTCAAAGGCTATGTCCTCGCGCCAGGTTTTAAACCTGTGCTCAGTAGCGGTCATATCAATGAGTACATGGTGTTACTTGATAGTCTGAATAACCAACCTATGGCGCAATTGCTTGAAGGGCATAATGCAGCATCTGTGCAGTTACCTAATCGTGCGGTGCGTCCCGACGTAGTGCGTGCAGCCATTAAAGCCTGCCGCCAAAAGCTACAATTGAGTATCCATTACAGCTCGATGGAAAACCCACAGCCACGTCAACGTGTTATCGCTCCACACACCTTGGTCTACACTGGTTTTCGCTGGCATTTACGCGCATGGTGCTATAGTCGAGAAGATTTTAGAGACTTTCTATTGTCACGCATTTACTTCACCCCAGAACTACAGCAACACAGCGACAAAACTGCTGAGCACGACACGCTATGGCAAACCGACATCCAGTTGCGTCTTATCCCTAATCTGCTACTAAACGCTGAGCAACGCGCGTTAGTGGCACATGATTACGCGATGGATAACGAACAGCTCACACTCAATGTTCGCCAAGCGTTAGCGCACTACACTTTGCAACGCTATCAAGCTGCTATCACGCCGGATGAAGCAAAATTCTGCAAGCAATACCCGCTGCAACTGCATCCTGACGATAAACAAAAACTGAAGCCCATTGCTTTTAATAGCACAAACACGGAGTCAGATAATGCAGCCATTTAGCT
>JAVETP010000129.1:0-5853 GCA_034006005.1 Pseudomonas sp. | reverse complement strand
CTACCGCCAACATCAACTCAAACTGCACATCACTGACCGCTGCGCGAATGGTTTGCGTACGGTCGGTCAGCACCCTGACTTCAAGGCTAGCAGGTAAGGTAGCAATAATACTCGGCAGCAAAGCTTCAACACTCTCCACCACTTCAATCACGTTAGCACCGGGCTGGCGCTGGATATTTAATAACACTGCTTGATTGAGATCGGCCCAAGCCGCTAAACGATTGTTCTCTGCCCCTTCAATAATCTCCGCTACATCGCCCAGTTTTAAAACTCGGCCATCCTTGTACGCAACAATCAGATCTGCATAATCTTCTGCCGAACGCAGTTGGTCATTGGCATCCAATTGGGTAATACGCGAGGGTCCATCAATACTACCCTTGGGCTGATTGACGTTCGCGCGAGTAATCACACTGCGCACTTCCGCCAAGGTTAAACCCGCCGCGGCTAAAGCTTGCGGATTAGCACGAATGCGCACAGCAGGACGCTGGCCACCACCGACACTGACCAAACCCACGCCGTTAATTTGCGCAATCTTTTGCGCCATCCGCGTATCAACTAAATCATTCACCTGCGGCAACGGCATACTCGCCGAGGTAATGGCTAAGGTAATCACTGGACTGTCCGCTGGATTGACCTTGTTGTACACCGGCGGTGCAGGCAAATCTCGGGGCAATAGATTGGTCGCGGCATTGATCGCTGCCTGCACTTCTTGTTCAGCTACATCCAGTTCAATATCTAAACTAAAACGTAAGCTGATCACCGAGGCTCCACCGGAACTGGTGGATGACATTTGCGCCAAGCCGGGCATCTGCCCAAACTGGCGTTCAAGTGGCGCGGTAACCGCACTGTTCATCACCTGTGGACTGGCGCCGGGATATAAAGTCAGTACGCGAATAGTTGGGTAATCGACTTGCGGCAAAGCAGCAACTGGCAATAAACGGTAGGCCAGCGCGCCCATTAAAAAGATCGCCAGCATCAACAGCGTAGTGGCCACCGGACGCTGGATAAAAATACGTGAGACATTCATGCGGCAGGCTTCTGCTCAGGTTTTTTATCGGCAGCACCTTCACCGCGCGCTGGTTTCTGCGCATCAGTCGTAGGCGCAGCGTCGGCCTCTGCAGGAGTAGCAGGCTCTTCACCTGCTGGCACAACACGCTGAACCTTACTGCCGGTACGCAAACGATCCACACCTTCCACTACCACCCAATCATCCGCAGCTAAGCCTGAGCGCAACATACTGGATGTGCCATCACTGGTCATAATTTCAATCGGCTGAATCACTACCGTATCGTCATCTTTAATCTTCCAAACAAAACGACCATTGCTACCAAACTGAATCGCATCTGCGGGCAACAATAACGCCTGCTCATGCACCGTCACCTGCAAACGCACATTGACAAACTGATTGGGAAACAGCGCCTGACTGGGATTCTCAAAACGCGCCTTTAAACGCACACTACCCGTAGTGACATCGACTTGGTTATCAATACTCTCGAGTACGCCCTCAGCCAGCAACTGCGTTTCATCACGGTTCCACGCTTGCACACCCAGCGGCTCACCCAGTTGATAGGCTTGCAGTACCGCCTGCAGTTCATGCTCTGGAATAGTAAAGTTCACTGCAATGGGATTGTCTTGAGTGATACTGACTAACTCAGTCGATGCCGCTGACACATAGTTACCGGCATCCAAAGCCCGCAGACCTAAACGACCTGAAATCGGCGCCACAATACGTGTGTGTTCCACATCCAAACGGGCATTATCACGCTGAGCTTCACGCACCTTTAAGCTGCCCTTGTACTGCGCAACAGTGGCTTGTTGCTGCTCAAGGGTTTGTCGTGCGATGGAGTCTTCTTTATACAGTCCCTGATAACGCTTGAGGTCCAATTCAGCACTGGCCAACTGCGCACGAGTTTCTTGCAATGCACCTTCAGCCTGCAATAACGTCGCTTGATAATTGCGCGGATCAATCTGCGCCAGCACGGTGCCCTTCTCGACAAACTGCCCCTCCGTAAACAGCACCTTGTCCAACTCACCACTGACCTGACTGGTGACATTAACGGCATTCCAAGGCGTGACTGTACCCAACGCCTTAAGCTGCACAGCAAAACGATCTAGACGCACTTGCTGCGCATGCACCGGTACTGCACCCATAAAACTACCACCACGGCGTGGGCCTTGCTCAGTGGACTCACTCTTGCTTTGCGTCCACCACCAACCCGCACCAGCTGCGGCGCAGAGTAATAGCACGACAATTAATAGTTTTTTAGAGGATTTTTTCGCAGGGGATACAGACGAATCAGGCATGTCAATTATTCACAGTCTTTGGGAGCATGAAAGATAACAGCCTTCGCGCGCTTTAGCAGGGTCTTTACGATCAATTTACCTTAGCTGACACATTAAACCCACGCCTAAACTCTAGATCAGGCTTGGGTTCCGACACTCATCTGGCAGAAGCCTCTGCCAGCCCATGATAGCTGCCTATATTAGGCAAAGTCACAAGGTTGTTGTACTTGAGCTTTCGCATCACAACTCTGGGCAGACTTATTCATCACAATAGAGCAAACACGGTTGCGACCGCTCTTTTTTGCACGATACAACTGAGCATCAGCTTGAGCCAAAAGCTGATTATGATCACAGAGCCCACCTTGTAACGTTACAACACCAATACTGATGGTCAAAATTCTCGGAAGGACATCGGCATGGTCATCATGCAATGCAAAAATAGCCTCGCGAATCCGCTCCGCAACAGCTAAAGCAGCTAGCGTATTGGTATTAGGCAGCACACACACAAACTCTTCACCACCATAGCGCGCACTAAAATCTGTAGAGCGCCCAACAATAAGGGTCAAGACATCGGCTACTTTTTTCAAATACAGATCACCCACCGCATGCCCATAATCATCATTGATCAGCTTAAAAAAATCGATATCAATCATTAATACAGACAGCGGATTACCCCTGCGCTTATACCATTCGTACGCCAGAGCCAAACGCTCATCAAGATGGCGACGATTGGGCATACCCGTCAACACATCGGTACGACTTAAACATTCCAACTGGACATTGGCTTCTTGTAACGCCTCACGCTGCTGGCTAATACGCGTATGACTTTCAGCCAGCTGTTTGAGCATCTGCTGACGTGAGCGAAAAATAACAAACAACACGATAAACATCAGCGAACTGATGACAACTGCCACCCACAGCAACTGCTGATGCCCTTTTTGCTTAATGTACTTTTCAATTAAATACTGCTCAGCACTTTCATGTTTGCGTATAGATTGCAAATTATTCATCGCTTTAATGTAGCGATTAAAAATATGGATCAGCCGCTGGCTTTCTTCATTGTTTTTAAATAAAAAACCATAATTGCGTGGATACTCATCTAGCGTGTAAATGGCATCAAGATCAAACAATTCAAAACGATAGCGGTCTTGCTCGAATACGCTTTGATTAAAAATCGCAATATCAATCTTATTCTTGCGTAAGGCTTCGTAAAGAATGCCATCTACAAACTCGAAAATTTGCACTTCACCGACTAAATTCTGAGCATAAGGCACCACCGCAGCATTTTTTATCATGCCAGCACGGTACTGTTGCAGCTGTTGAATATCCTGTATTTGCAACTGATCTGATTTACGCGAGATAACAGAATAAAACCCTTCGTAATAGGTTTCAGTCAACAAACCATTACGGCTTGCAACATAGCTTGCGGGGATTAAAACATCATATTTACCCAATTCAAATTCTTCGATTTTTTTATCAACATACAAACCACCCTGCTCGTAAAACTCATACGACAAGCCAATTTGATCTGCAATAAAACGAAAAACATCAATACTGATACCTTGATATTGACCTGTGACTTCATCAAGAAATGACAACGGTGGGATATGTCGATAGGCACTGACTTGCAGCGTCGGGATCGAGCGTACAAAGGCTAAATCGTCAGCACTGAGTTCGACGGGGGCATTTAAAGTGATGAGATGATCGTTGGGCGGTAATACCCGGACAGAAGCGGCACTTATTGTGCTTATTGCAAGCACTAATAAAAAACAAACAACACGATAAAGCGTATCCATACATCGTATCTTCCAAAGTGTAATAGCGAGAAAATGCTAGTCAACTATGGCTTTCTTATACTGTTTCGCTCATTTTTATGATTAGAACAATAATAACCATGCAGCTAGCATGATATCAATATGACACTACAACGCAGCAAAGATCAATCAGATCATTGCTGCGTTGACTGTACGTTAGCTTAATACAGCTAATGCGCTCTCGTAATCAGGCTCATTACCAATCTCTGAAACCAGCTCGCTGTACAACACTTTATCATTTTCATCTAAAACGATCACTGCCCGTGCAGCTAGACCAGCCAATGGACCTTCAGCGATATCAACACCGTAGACTTGGAAGAAATCAGGATCACGCATGGTGGATAACATCAGCACACGCTCTAAACCTTCAGCGCCACAAAAGCGCGCCTGAGCGAATGGCAAGTCAGCAGAAATGCACAACACACGGGTGTTTTTCAAAGCAGCCGCTTTTTCATTAAACTTGCGTACTGAAGTCGCACAGGTTGGCGTGTCAATGCTTGGGAAAATATTTAAAATCTTACGAAATCCGCTCAAGCTCGACAAACTTACGTCATCTAAAGTTTTATTCACCAAGCTAAACGCCGGTGCTTGTTCGTCTTTTTGTGGAAAATGGCCATCAATGCGCACAGGTGTGCCTTTAAAAGTAACGGTCGTCATTTATATTTCCTTTATTGAATAAAACAGCAATCAGTCTGGATTACACAGTACATTATTCTACGCGTCGCCGTTGTAGGTTGCACGGCAGCCAACGCTTAAATAGATTCAGCGCTTCAAACTACACTTATAAAGTGATTTTTGTACCCAGCAGCATTAAAAATCCAGCCAACCAGGTCGGGTGTGCAGGCCAAGCGGGTGCACTGACCAAGTTACCTTCAAGGTGTGCACTGGTGACGTCCAGCTCAACATAATGTCCGCCGGCCATTTCCACATCAGGACCGCACGCTGGGTAGGCAGAACACTCACGATCTTCCAAGATACCCGCCGCCGCTAACAACTGTGCACCATGGCACACTGTGGCAATGGGCTTATTGGCACGATCAAAGGCTTGGATCAATTCAAGTACCGTTGCATTTAAACGCAGGTACTCAGGCGAACGACCGCCGGGAACAATCAGCGCATCGTAGTCTTGTGCTTTCACTTCATCAAAATCAAAGTTCAGGATAAAGTTATGGCCTGGCTTTTCGCTGTAGGTTTGATCGCCTTCAAAATCATGAATGGCAGTGCGTACAAACTCACCTGTTTTCTTACCTGGACACACCGCATGTACTGTATGACCCACCATTTGCAATGCCTGAAACGGCACCATGGCTTCGTAATCTTCAACGTAATCACCAACCAACATTAAAATCTTTTTAGCAGCCATCAGATATCACCTATTTAAAGTGTGTAATATTTTTAATTACACACAAAAGTTAAAGTCGCGTAAAAACCAAAGCTGATAATAACACCAAGCCTATATGTGCTGAATGGCACGCTACCAGGTTTTCTCACAAATCCCGTTTACGCACATGATTACATCACAACTGTGCATGCGCATCTCAGTTGACCCGCTGCGGTTTGTGCTTGGGCTTCAGTGAGCCTAAATAAATAGCAAACATGGTCAATAGCGCACCACCCCACTGCAAGGTATTAATAGGCTTATCTAACCAACTGTAATCAATAATCAACGCTGCAATAGGCTCGGTTAATAACAACAGCCCGGTCAGCGCCAATGATAGTTTAGGAATCGAGTAAGCAATCAGCCCCCACGCCAAAC
>JAVETP010000125.1:0-6052 GCA_034006005.1 Pseudomonas sp. | reverse complement strand
TGCATCACAGCACCATACACCAGCACCCAACCCAGCTCAGACCATGTGTTGGGCAGTATATGGCCGCGATCAAAAATAAACATCGGCACAAGCATAGCCAGCACACCACCGATACTGATCAACAGCATCAGTGCAAAAATAGGTGTGGGTTCGACCTCGTGAGTCTTGCGAATAAAAGTCATAGAAGCAGCCAGCATGGCGCCGGAGAGGATACCGGCAATAAAGCCCCAAGTGGCTTGAGTATTGTGCGCAAATTCAGGACTGCCAATCAGCGCTACGCCAAGCATCGCCAAACACAAGCTGAGCAACTGCACGATGGTTTGGCGCTCATTAAAGTATAAAAACCCAATCGCCGCTAAAAAGAAAATCTGCAAGCTGTTGAGCAAGGTTGAAATGCCCGGCCCCACCGCATGAATGCTTTCATGCCATAACGCCAAATCTACACCTAAGAAAACACCGGATAGTAATCCAAAAGTAATGGCGCGACGTGCACGCGGCATTCTTTGGCGTGTGAGCTTCGCCAGCAGCGCAAAGACCACGCCTGAAATAGCCAGACGCCAAAAAGACATGGCCCAGCCGCCAATATCGACATGGGCGACAATCAAACTTCCTAGGCCGAAAATAATACAACCTATGGTTAAACCTATGGTTGCGGAACGTGAGGAGGCGAATGCCATAAACTGCCCTTATTGCAATAACGTCAAATTGTAGTGATCTAATGATCCCGAACACTTAAAAACCGAGACTGTGTTGTTCAGAATTTTTACTCTGCTACCTAGCCCAGCACTCACTTCAACAAGATATAGCCCCGCATTGTCATACGTCGTCAACTCCTTACTTCTCTTGTGCACACCCTATCAAGGCTGATAACTGGGAGAGTTAGAGGTTTTTAGGCGAGACTGAAGTACGGGAAATTTTGAGCGAGGAGCCCAGAATAAAGTTGTGAAATTATATTGTTAAGTGGCGGGGACTTTTCTATAGGCACAAAAAAACCCGCCGAAGCGGGTTTTTTAGAGGCACAAATTAAGAAATAACTTGTACTTCTTCAGCCTGCATACCTTTCTGGCCGCGTGTTGCGACGAAAGATACAGTCTGGCCTTCTTTCAGGCTTTTGAAACCGTCGCTTTGAATAGCGCCGAAGTGAACGAATAAATCGTCACCTGATTCAGGAGTAATGAAGCCGAAGCCTTTATCATCATTGAACCATTTAACTACACCAGTTTGGCGATTAGACATTGTATGTCTCCTTGAACGAAGTAAATTTATAATTGGGCTGAACCCAAAATGATACTGAGCGCAAGGAGTTACAGGAGTCGTAGCAATGATTGGATCTAAATCTAAACATATATTATTGATTCGCGGTTACACAAGCAGCAGCAGTCAGGGAATTATACACATCTTTCACCACCGTGCCTACTCAAATTGTTGTTATCAGATTTAACCAGCATCTACTGATGACAAATTTTGTGACAACAGCTTGGAACCGATAGGAATACAAAAGCTGGGGTTTGCCAACGCGCAGGCGAATAAATCGCTAAATATGCTTTCTTTTCTAAACGGCTTGCCTGTACTGTCAAATATATCTTTTTCTATCACATGCACACTAGCTTTAGATCCCAGCCAGATTAGCTCATAGGCTTGAATCGTTTTCCTACGGTATTTCTTGATTATAACTTCTTAAACTTAAAGGATTCGCATCCACTTTTGATACGATATTTTACTTTTTGGAGCTAGGCAATATATAAAGCATTCTTGTATTTTATCCTCCGGCTGTAGTGGCATAGTGAATTTAGCCACCTAATTAGAGAGGGGCTGCTGTGATCTGTTAAAATGGCTTGCGTTTAATTTTAGCTTAACGAAAATCAGCGATTAACTTTATTGGCAAGCCCTACTTGGGATGGATTATTTGATCTGAACTGCTTTTTAAATAAAAGTTATAATGGGAAGTGAATTTTTGCGCAGAATGGTTCTGTCGCTATGCAAGACGTAACTGGATAGAAATCACAGCAACCTTTAGCTATACAAGGCAGATTAAAATCTGCAATCATTTTTAACGCACATAATAATTACGCTTTCCAGCGAAAAATGAGTATAGAGCAGGATATTAGATATTTATTGGAATATAGGTGAAGCCCATCCTACTGCATACTCGCTTTATTAGCTTACAGACTTTAATTGTTTTTTTAGCATTTTTAGTCGCATTAATCACACTTAATAATGGCTTTTATGCCAGTTATAAAGTGCAAAGAGACCAGCTTATACAACAAGAGCTGGAGAGCAATTATGCCTATTCGCAAAAGCTTGCATCAGCAGCTGATAACTTCATTAAAGCGGCTCATGACCAACTGGCTTACTCCAGCAAAATACTGGCCAATAATTTTACAGACCAGTCATTGTTAATAAGCGAAGTGGAGCGCTTAAAGTTACAAACCAAAAGCTTTGGTTCAGTCTCCGTGGCTAATGCTGATGGAGTGATATTGGCTATTTCATCCAAAGCAGCAGATTTTGTTGGCAGCAGGTCGGGCAGTGTTGAGTCCCTGCACACTAAAACTCCAACTGTCAGCACGCCTTACTATGCTGTTGATGGTAACTATATCGTACTTATTTCCAGCCCCATTTTTGACTCCTCAGGAACCTATTTAGGTTACATCGGCGGGAGTATTTATTTAGAGCGCTCGAACATTCTTAATGATTTACTCGGACAGCACTTTCACCAAGACGGCTCTTATATTTTTGTTGTGGATGGTAACCGTCAGATTATCTACCACCCCAATCCAGAGCGTATAGGTTCTTATGTTTTGGATAACCAAGCTATTAACGATGTTACCAAGAAGATCAGCGGCTCTGCGCGGGTGATTAATAGCAGAGGGATTGAAATGCTAGCTGGTTTTACGCCCATTCAATCCACTAGCTGGGGGGTAGTGGCGCAGCGACCACTTGCGGCAACGCTCAGCGGTTTAGACCATTTGATCCGCCAAGTTGTATCTCGCACAATACCACTCACCTTATTTACATTTGTCTTTATTTGGGTGCTGGCTCTCTTGATTTCTCGACCTTTACGCGATCTAGCTGACACAGCAGTGAAAATCGGCACACCAGATGCTCACAACTATTTACAGCGCATTAAGCCATGGTACTTTGAGGCTCATGAATTAAAAATAGGCTTTTTAAAAGGTTTAGGATTGATTAGCTTGCAGCTCATTCAATTAAAAGAACAAGCAGCAACTGACCCTTTAACAGGTGCAGTTAACCGTCGCAGTTTAGATGAATTGCTTGCAAGTCTTGAACACAGTAAAAGTGACTTTTCTATATTAGCAATTGATATAGACCACTTTAAAAAAGTGAACGACACCTATGGTCACCCAGAAGGTGATAAGGTGTTGATAAAACTCGTAGAGGTCATTAATCAAGTGTCACGCGAACAAGATATTGTTGCGCGAACCGGTGGTGAAGAGTTTTTATTGATACTTCCTGCTACCGACATTGACACCGCTTTAGTTATTGCTGAGCGACTGCGTATGAGTGTTGAACAGATGCAGATTGAACCGATTGGTTCAATACAGGTGTCTGTGGGTGTGTCAGCAAGCTCGGCAACTAATAAATCAAGTGAAGAAGTCCTCAAGCAGGCGGATGAAGCCTTATATCAAGCTAAACGCTTAGGTCGTAATAGGTGCGAAGTGTATTCAGCATGAGTGTAGTGGCATAGTGAATTTGGCCACCTAATTAGAGGTGCTATCATGCACCAAGCAGCTATTAGGTGACAGTATGAAAAACAGACCAAACCGTAATTTTAGTCCTGAGTTCCGACTTGAATCAGCACAGTTTGTGGATTCAATTCACATCGACTTCAAGCGGAATACCAAGAACAGCTTGCCCCTGCCCCATCACTCTATCGGATACACCAAAGACAACAGTTCCACCACCGCTATTAGCCATACATACAGCCATATGGACGATTGTTCTAACCGCTTTATCCCAGCTCTGCGTATCCCACTGTTTGAAATCGAGGTCTTGATCCTCTAGGTCGTCTGCAATGCAATGTTCAAGCTCAAGCAGCAGCTCTTTAATTTGGGCAACCGTACGCATAAAATCTACCTTGTCATGCCTTTTAAATGACGACATCACGTGTCAAAATCAGAAATAAGTCATACCGTAAGGATACTCACAATATGGCTATTTTAAGTCTTATCAGTGAAGCTCAGAAAATCATTCCGGACGAATTAGCGATTGCCCATGCTGGGTTACGAACGTGCGTAAGAAGCTAGTCGCCACCTTATGCGCTTGTTTAATCGTTGCAGTTCGTTTTCAAACTCTTGCTTTGAAAAATCCCAGTTTAACGTTTCAAAACTATCCTTTGGCTCTTGTGTTATGCCTGCTTCTATCATTATGTGAGTACAGTTTCTCACTGTATTTGGTAATTTTTTACGTGACCTATAGCGTTGAAATGCTTTTTTAATTGTGCTTTCAGGAAAGCAGGTTTTCGCCATTAGGTTTTCAGCGAAGTCACTCAGTGCATCTACTGGAATAAGCGCTTCACCACCCTCAAACTCTTCATAAATTCGCTTGGACTGGTTGTAACTGTGATGGAAATAAAATGATGCTATGCCTCTCTTCTTTATAAAATCCTCTCCAGGATTCAGATGAATAGCATTTGCTCGCTGCTTCTCCGGTCGCGGAAAAGGCTGCCAGCCAACAGGCACATAAGATAAGGGTTGACCATCCAAGCCTTCATTGAGCAGAAACGTTGGCATTAGCTTATAAATCACACCAGGGAGTTTTGCTGCACGCATAGGTTCAAACTTTTTGGTTTTATTATTCCATCTCTGTGTCGCAAAAAAACTCGCCACAGAAAAATTATTAGTAATATCTAAATATTCAGTTTCTAGGCCATAATGTTGGCCTATCGCCTGCAGATTTATGCAAAGAGGTAAATGCAAATCTATTCTGTCAGGAGAAAATCGATAACTCTGTGCATTTTTTATAACAGGGTGATGTGTCAATGCTTGCTCAAAATATTCAGAACGACACAGTGCTGAAAAAAGCTCATGATCTTTAGTTATCCTGTCCAAGCTAGATAGGCAAGGAGTAAACTCTTGATTTTGCCCACGGTACTCATTTATTGAAAACTCAACACCACTCATTAAATGAATGCATTCGCCACTTACACTACCCATAGCATGCAAATGCTCAAGATCATCGGAAACAATCCCACCGATATTTATTTCTTGCCCTGTATTTATCGGCTGAATATTTAAATAATTTTTTAATCTCGTGAAATTATCAAAAACTTTTTTAGACATGACTATTAACCTTGTGACGAGAGGTTGTGCCTATTAGCCCGAACACATTTTTGGAGCTTGCAGAACCGCACAGTTCACCTAAGAACAATTGCTCAAGGGCATAGTCGTCTCCAGCAACAATGGTCCACCAGTGACGATTACCACTATCCCAGCGATAACCTCACATCTTCACCACTTCACCACTTCACGGTCAGCATACAACGCCTTTGGCTAAAATCTTATAACTGCTCTGTTGCAGCGCGATGGCCATTATAAAAGTAGCCATTGCTGAGTAGTAAATACTCTAGCTTTGCGCTTTCTAAGCCATGTGCACGCTAATCAATATCCTTAACGCTACACGCCCACAGGCGTTCAGCTATATCTGGGCTAGGCATGTTCAAGCCACCTTTATAGACCTAACACCCTCATTAATGCTTGTTGTGACGCTTCGCGTTTTTCTTTGGGCATCTTAGCTATATTGATTAGCTTCCAGTTTACAGCAGGCAAATGCTGGATATGTCCAATGGGTGAGTTTTCCCACTGTGGTTCACCACCATAAATACTAACGATAAGCTCTTTCTCACAGTCTGTGAGTCCCCTTAATATTAATTGGTGTGCTGAAACTGCGGCTTGTTCTAACTCTTCAATCGTGACACTTCGCCTGGTCATGCCAGAAAACTCACCTAGATATTGGTTTTCAATATCTTTCCATCTTGGGGCTAGTAATTCTTCCAAGGGTCGTGGGTGGCTAAACAAGTACGCAAGAAAAGCCT
>JAVETP010000080.1:0-11949 GCA_034006005.1 Pseudomonas sp. | reverse complement strand
TGTCCATTGCGTGAAATGTCTTGCGACAGTTTTTATACTTAAAATAATATAGGAATATGCACTATGCTTATTTTCTTTGTCAGTATCACCATACTCATCCTTGGATATAAGTTTTATAGCCCCTTTGTTGAAAAACAAGCGGGTATAGACCCTACAGCCATAACCCCTCAGGAGCGATTGAATGATGGCGTGGACTACGTTGCTATCAGTCCAATTAAAGCGTTTTTAATTCAGTTTTTAAATATTGCCGGTGTAGGTCCGATTTTTGGTCCGATTCTGGGTGCTTTATATGGCCCAGTGGCTTTGGTTTGGATTGTTATCGGTAACGTTCTCGGCGGCGCCGTGCATGACTACTTCTCAGGTGTTATGAGCCTAAAAGAAGACGGTAAAAGCTTGCCTGAAATTGCTGGTAAATATTATAACGTCGTATTTAAAGGCATTATGTTGGTGTTTACCGCCATGCTGCTGTTCTTTGTGGGCGTGGTCTTTATTATGAGCCCAGCTGGGCTGCTGAGTAATTTATCCTACTTTGAGGGTACGTTCTTAGCGGGTAATACCTTTTGGGTCTTAGTGATCTTAGCGTATTACTTTATGGCCACCTTGATGCCGATTGATAAGATCATCACTAAACTGTATCCACTGTTTGGTTTGTTGATGATTGTGATGACTTCGCTGATTGCGATAGCTATCTTGCTGGAAGCACCCAATCTGCCTGAAGTGACTGATATTTTTGCTTACTTCACTGATGATCATGAGCATGATTTCTTGGCGCCGAATCCTGATGGATTGCCAGTCTGGCCATTGTTGTTTGTGACTATTACTTGTGGTGCGATCAGCGGTTTCCACTCTACGCAATCGCCAATGATTGCTCGCTGTCTCACCAATGAGAAATATGCGCGTCCGGTGTTTTATGGCGCCATGGTGTGTGAAGGTATCGTTGCTTGTGTTTGGGCATTGGCGGGTATTGCTGCCTTCCCTGAAGGCTATGTCGGTTTAAAAGCCATGCTTGATGCCGGTGGGCCAGGTTTAGTGGTCAATCATATTGCCACCAGTTATTTGGGTGTGTTTGGTGGTGTGATGGCGATTCTGGCTGTGGCAATCTTCCCGATTACTTCGGGTGATACGGCGTTCCGTTCATTGCGCTTAACCATTATGGATGCGTTTAATATCTCACAAACGACCTTGCATCGACTGGCATTATCAGTACCTATTCTATCGATTGCGTACTTAATGACCTTTATGGATTTCGCATTGATTTGGCGTTATTTCGCGTTCTCCAATATGTTGCTGTCAACCAGCGTGCTGTGGTTAGCCACTAAGTACTTGTTTGATAGAGGATCGTTCCACTGGATTGTCAGTATTCCAGCGGTGATCGGTACAGCTGTGAGCGTATCGTATATTGCGACAGCCGGCATTGGTTTGAATTTACCGATTGAATACAGTAAAGCGATTGGTGCTGTCACTGTGGTGGTTGCCCTTGTTGGCTTGCTTATGCAGCATAAAAAGCATTATGCAGGTGCCAAGCTAGCTTAGTTAAAATAAGATAACTTGCAGTCAAAAGCCCCACTTCAGATCTGTGAAGTGGGGCTTTTTTATGGATGCTTATTTATTGGTACAAGCTGTCAGATATAAGCGAGTGCAGGTGTTGAGCAAGCTCGGGTTAAGCTTAAGATAGGTTTGTGTGCTTGCCGATCTGTACCTGTACTGCTTAAGGGTAGAGTGCCCGTTCGATGCTGTGTGCTTTAGGCTTTACTATCAACCGAGTAGGAGAGGGGAGAGTACTGTCCACGCCTAGCTGAAACTAAACCTAGATAATTAAAAAGCCGGATAAAAATCCGGCTTTTCAGTGAGTGGTCTGCAGTTTAAACTGGGAACAACTCGCTTAATTTCATGGCTAACATCATATCGCCTTCAGCGCGCAGTTTGCCGCCCATAAAGGCCTGCATACCATCGGTTTCACCAGTGGCAATACCTTTAAAGGTTTCGCGATCCATAATCAGCGTCACGTTAGCGTCATCGTTTTCACCGGCTTGAACATCACAGGTGCCATCTTTAACGACCACGTAGTAATTTTCAGCATCTTCGATATTAAATTGGAACACTAAATCTAAACCTGCAGCAGCTGCAGAGTTGAATTTAGCGGTTAGAGTTTTAATGATATCGGCGGTAGAAGACATAATCGATCCTTTTTAGGGTTTTTGTGCGGTATATCCCGCGTGATATAAATAACTCAGCGTGATGGGCTAAGTTTAAGAGATGCTGTCCAAATCAAATTCACATCAATTGATATGATCGACACAGAGATTATTGTGAACCTTGCAGGCTGTCAAATGAAATTCATACGATTGTTTGAAAATTGAATATTCAGCCGATGAAAAAACAAAATTTCAGTGCATGCTCAGGTAAGATAGCAACCAATATCATTTAAGGAGTTTACAGTGGATTTTCTACTTGAGTATGCGGGCTTTTTAGCGCGCGCAGTCACCGTATTGATAGTGATTGCTGTAGTGTTGGCGTTAATGACTGCTATGCGTTCACGTGGTCGCACCCGCAGCGGGGAGCTGGCAGTGACCAGTTTAAATGAGTTCTATACTGATCTTAAAGAAAATATTGAATACAGCATCTTGGATAAAGCACAGCTCAAGGCAATCAAAAAAGCCAATAAGCTCAAGCTGCAAGCGGATAAAAAATCCACAGCTGAGAAAAAGCGTATTTATGTTTTAGATTTTGATGGTGATATTAAAGCTTCAGCTGCAGAAAACTTGCGTCATGAGATCACTGCGCTATTGAGCATTGCCAAGCCGACAGACGAAGTGGTGATGCGTTTAGAGAGTGGTGGTGGCATGGTACACAGCTATGGCTTCGCCTCGTCGCAACTGGCACGTATTCGTGAAGCCAAGATACCTTTGACCGTCTGTATCGATAAAGTCGCTGCCAGCGGCGGTTATATGATGGCCTGTATTGGCGATAAGATTTTAAGCGCACCCTTTGCTGCAGTGGGCTCGATTGGTGTGGTGGCGCAGATTCCTAATATCCACCGCTTACTGAAGAAAAACAATATTGATATTGAAGTGCTGACGGCCGGTGAATACAAGCGCACTTTAACCATGCTGGGTGAAAATACTGAGCCTGCGCGCCAAAAGTTCTTAGAAGAACTGCAGACCACGCATGATCTGTTTAAAGAGTTTGTGTCGCAGTTTCGTCCACAGTTGGATATTGATGCTGTGGCTACCGGTGAAGTCTGGTTAGGTACTGATGCGCAACGTTTAACCTTGGTGGATACATTGCAAACCAGTGATGAGTATTTATCCAAGCATGCGCAAGAGGCGGATGTTTTTCTGCTTGAGTTTGTGCAGAAGAAATCATTCCAAGAGCGTGTCGGTTTAACTGCAGGAACAGCAGTTGAGCATATTGCTGATAAAGGCTGGGAGCGTTTGCAGCGTCGCTTTATGGGCTAGGGTGCTGAACAACCTAAGTGCAAGGCTGCAGTTGTTGGGCGGCCTTTAGCTTATCATTTGGCTCAAGTGTCGATATGCCGTCAGTGAGCCGCGAGCACAGGCGCAATGCTTGTGATGAACTGGTCAGTCAAACTGTGTGCAATACATCGTTACTGATTGATTAGGATTGAGATGTACGTGTCAGCCATAAAAAAACGGCCACGCAATTTACATTACAGTGGCCGTTTTCAGTGACGCTAAGCTCAATTACTTTGTATAACGCTTGAGGATTAAAGTAGCGTTAGTGCCACCAAAACCAAAGCTGTTACTCATAATCGTGTTTAACGTGACGTTTTCTTGAGTTTTCTCAACGATAGGCAAGCCTTTAGCTTCTTCGTCAAGCTCTTCAATGTTGACTGAGCCGGCAATAAAATCACCTTCCATCATCAGCAGTGAATAGATTGTTTCTTGTACGCCTGCAGCACCCAATGAGTGGCCTGATAGGCTTTTGGTTGAGCTGATCGGCGGTGTAGTCTTATCTGTAAACACTTCACGTATGGCGCGGATCTCTGCCGTGTCACCGACGGGCGTTGATGTACCGTGAGTGTTGATATAGTCGATTGGCGTATCAACTGTTGCCATGGCTTGTTGCATGCAGCGCACAGCACCTTCGCCACTTGGAGCAACCATGTCGTAACCGTCTGATGTTGCGCCGTAGCCAACAATTTCAGCGTAGATTTTGGCGCCACGCTTTAGAGCGTGTTCCAGCTCTTCAACCACCACCATGCCGCCACCACCTGCGATGACAAAACCATCACGCTTGCTATCGTAAGCACGTGAGGCTTTTTCTGGGGTGTCGTTGTACTGGGTAGATAAAGCGCCCATGGCATCAAATAAGCAGCTCTGGCTCCAATGCTCTTCTTCACCACCACCGGCAAAAACGACATCTTGTTTGCCCAGTTGGATTTGCTCAAGCGCTTGACCAATACAGTGCGCACTGGTTGCACAAGCAGATGATACAGAGTAGTTCACACCTTTGATTTTAAAGGGTGTGGCTAAGCAGGCTGATACGGTGCTACCCATAGTACGGGTGACACGGTATGGGCCAATACGCTTAACGCCTTTTTCACGCAATATATCAATGGCTTCCATCTGGTTTAAAGTGGATGCACCACCTGAGCCAGCAATCAAACCAGTGCGCGGGTTGGAGACATCTTCAGGGCTTAAGCCGCTGTCTGCAACGGCTTGCTGCATAGATAAGTATGAAAATGCAGCAGCGTCACCCATAAAGCGCAATACTTTGCGATCAATGGCTTCTTCCAGATTAATATCAATAGAGCCTGACACTTGGCTGCGTAAGCCCATATCAGCGTAAGACTGATTAAAACGAATACCAGTATGGCCTGCACGTAAATTGGCAGCTACGGTATCTTTGTCATTACCTAGGCAAGAAACAATGCCCATTCCGGTGATTACAGCACGACGCATACTGGTCATCCTTTAGAAAGAGTCTGTGGAAGTGAATAAGCCGACACGTAAGCCTTCGGCACTATAAATTTCGCGGCCATCAACACTTACAGTGCCATCAGCAATCGCGAGAATTAAAGAGCGATTAATGGTGCGCTTAATATCGATTTGGTAAGTGATTTTTTTAGCTGTTGGTAAAACTTGGCCAAAAAATTTCACATCACCTGAACCCAGAGCGCGTCCGCGCCCAGGGTGACCTTGCCAGCCGAGGTGGAAGCCGACCAGCTGCCACATTGCATCAAGGCCTAAACAGCCTGGCATCACTGGGTCACCTTCGAAGTGACAGGCGAAAAACCATAAATCAGGGTTGATATCCAACTCAGCAGTGATTTCCCCTTTACCGTATTTTCCGCCGGTTTCACTGATGTGCACAATGCGATCAATCATAAGCATATTAGGTGCGGGCAATTGCGCGTTACCTGGTCCGAAGAGCTCTCCTCGGCTGCATTTGAGCAGATCTTCGTAGGTGAAGGCGTTTTGTTTGGTCATGCGGGCTCCTCAACGTGCCTAATCGTGTACTGCATGGGTGATGGATATCCATCTGGCAAATAATTGCGTTCAATGTATTAGCGTGTTTTTAACACATTTAATAACGCTTAACAAAAAAACTCTATTCAACTTAAGCCTTTTGTCAGGCTCTTGACTGCACTTAGCGACCAGACAACAGTGTTGCTTAAGTATAATTGATTGGTTAGACCACAGATACGACTTATAAGTCACACGCTTATAATGATCAATACAAGCTACCAGAAAAAGAGCCTATTGTACGCTTGTTCGCGGCTGAGTGCTGTTGAAAAGCTTTATATGTGGTGTAAGGGAATTTCAAGGGTAAACGTTGAGCCTTTACCATCTTCGCTGGATACACTGAGATCGCCGCCCATTTGCTGTGCCAGCGTATGAGCAATGGATAAACCAAGCCCTGTGCCGCCGTAGCGTCTTGAAATACTTTGATCGGCTTGGTGGAAGGCGTTAAAGATGGACTTGAGTTGTTCGCTTGCGATTCCAATCCCTGAATCGCTTATCTCACAGCTGAGCAGCAGTTGCGAGTGACGCTGTAATACCCAGTCAACGCGCAGTGTGACATTCCCTTTGGTCGTGAATTTTAATGCATTGGCCAATAGATTAACTAAAATTTGTCGCAGTCGCGTCGGATCACCTTCAACCTCTATCTCATGCAATGCATCGGGTAAGACAAAGGTCAGCTCGATACCTTTTTGTTCGGCACTGTATTTGAACGTGTCATGCAGAGAGGTGAATACATCCGTTAATGAAAAAGCGATGCACTCCAGCTGTAAAGCGTCGTGTTCAAGGCGTGAGAAATCTAAAATATCATTAATCACATCCAGCATTTGCACGCTTGAATTATGAGCAATGAGAGTGTATTCAGCTTGTTCGGTGCTGAGCTCGGTTTGTTCGAGCAGTTGCAGCATACCCAATACGCCATTCATTGGGGTACGCAGTTCATGGCTCATCATAGCTAAAAAGTCTGATTTAGCTTTATCTGCGCGCTCGGCTTCGTGCTGTGCGTGTTTAAGTTCAGTGGTGTATTTACGCTGTGCGGATTGGGCTTGTTTGAGGGCTTGACTGAGCATGTTGATATGCTGACTGAGCTGACCTAACTCACCGTTATGTATGGCAGTCAAAGGCGAAGAGCTGTAATCACCTGCACCGAGCGCTTGAAGTTTTCTGCGCATGCCTTGGATTGGAATCGATAAGCTGCGTGCCAGCAAGTAGGCCAGAATCCAGATTAAAGATAATGCTAAAAAAATCAGCCAGAGCGCGCGTGATAAAATCTGCAATTGCTGTTGTTTCAGTGCGTTATCAGTCATACCGATCACCACGCGACCTAAAACTTCTTCTTTGCTAGGTGCTGGCGCTAAGGCCGTTGATGATAAGAAAATAGGCGTCAGTTCAATGGTTTGGCGAGTGATTTGAGCTTGAAATGTTGCTGCTGAATTGTTTTGCAGAGGCTCTTTTTCACTGCGCGTTAAGCGCTGGTTATCTGAGTTGTAAATTTCAATAAAAGCAATAGCAGGATGCTTTAATAAACCCTGTATTAAAGACTCTAATGACTCAATATTACCAGAAATAACACTGAATTCCGCAGCAGGGGCCAGCTGATTAGCAATGAGCTGGCCTGCGTCAGCCAGCTCATCTTGTAGGCTGTTGAGGCGCGATAAAGTAAAGTAACCCGTAAGTAAAAAAGCGATCAGTACGGCCGGCAGTAGGCTGACAAATAAGGTATGGCGACGAATACTACCGCCGACTAAATTTCTCATGGTGTAAGCCTGTGTTGTTGTAAGAGTTTAGTGATCTCGTCGGGTTGGTATTGTTGGATACCCAGTGAGCGTGCCACCTGTTGGTTGACCATCACTTTAAAGTCTGTGGGGTAAATGCTGTAGGGCCAGGTATCAGTGGGTGTGAGTAATAGCTGCTGTAAAGTGTTGATCCAACCTTCTTTATTTGTATAGGTTGAAGCAAGGTTGCCAGCTTTAACAAAAGCAGCAGTGGGGCCTATTAGGGCTTGTTTACGAGCATAATTGCTCAGCAGAATGCGTTTAATAGTAGTGGGGTTGTACACCTGTGGATCATCAATGCCCAATAGTACGTCTGTTGTGTTCAGCAAGTAGTTAAGGCCACGTGTAGCGCGATGGTCAGACCAGCCTTGTTTAGATAAGACGTAGGCATGCATCAGCATGCCTGCTTCTTGCAGTGCTCGCATCATTTCTGGCGCTAAAAATATACTGTCTTGACTGTAGATTACAGCAACGTGGTGGATATCCGGTTGCATCAGTTTTAATAGTTCAATTTGACGTTCTAGTGGAGGGTCGCTCCAAATGAAGCTCAAGTGTTTAGATTGTTTTTTTTGAATACGCTGACGCGCTTGCACGCGACTGACCTGCATCATCAGAGTCGGTGGATTGCTGTGTTCCAGCCGTAAGCGCCAGTCGAGTAGCTCGGGGCCAAGCAGAATCAGCTGTGTATCTGCAGCAAAACTCTGCTGTTGTTCCAGTTGTGAGCGCGGCATATAGATAATGTTGTGGCTCGGCAGCGTCTGCGCCAATTCCAGAGTAAAATCACGCACCGCTGGGCTGTCTCGCTCGGCACTGAGAATCACTTGGGCCAATGCCGATACACTGATGCTACAGAGTACGCTACACATCGCTGCGAAACGCAGCAGATAAGTCAGCATCGCCTGCTTAAAACTCCAGCTGCACGGTAGCGTATACAGAGTCATGAGAATTATCCTTATTGTTGGTGCGTCCTATGGGCTGATTGTTCAGTTTTTTTTGTACTGTGCCCGCTACAGTGAGGCGCTTATTTGGTATGAAAAGCATTTTTTCGAGGCGTAATGTCGCCAGTTGTAAGTCTTTTTGATCCGGTTGCTGGGCTGCAAAATACATCAGGCTGGCATTCCAGTGGGAACCCCAATTATGTAGCCAACTGATCGATCCGCTATGCGGTGGCGAGACTTTTTGATCAAGTTTATGGCTGGCGCGTTCTTTAATATAGGCATAGCTCAGGCGTAAACGGTCGTTATGGGTAGCTTGCCAGTTGGCCTCAAGCTCTGAGCCGTAGAATTTAATCTGATCATTATTGTTTAAGTTAAATGATTCCAAGCGCGGCGAGTGACTGATCATGCGACTGATTTTTTCTTCAAAGACTTTAATGTCGATTGAGGCGCGCTGTCTGGCAAAGTGGCCGTTATAGCCCAGTTCATAGGCTTTGATTTTTTCTTGTTTGAGTTGGCCATTACTTTTTGAGCTGATAAAGAAGTCAGCAGCGCTGTTTCCGTTCACTGTGGGGCGCAAATCACGGACTTTATAACGCCAGTCTGCACGGTTTTCAAACATATCCGGTGAGCGCACAGCCTCGCTATAGAGCGCCCGCAATCCGTGAGCAGGGGAAAACATATAGTTCGCGGCTAAGCGTGGCGAGAATGAGTTGCCATTGCTGCTGCTGTGTTCAAACATGCCGCCGCCTTGCAGCAGCCAATGATCAGTTAAGTACCATTCGAACTGACTAAAACCGCGCATAATATCTTTGCGTTGACGGCCATTTAAAAAGGTTCTTGAGCGTGCTTGATCATAGCGATAACTTAAGCCACTGATCAGGCGCAGGCTATCTGAGACGCTGTAGGTGTCTTGTAGTTCTATGTCGTACCGTAATTCACGGCTGTTTTCGTTAATCAGGCCGCAGCTGTGAGGCAGAGGCTGGTCTGCGTATTTTATGTAGATATTTTTGATGTTATTTGTGAGTTCTTGCTGGCGCGCATTTGGCTTGCTCATTGATTGTGTTTTTAACAATTCTTTACGTTGTTCTGCTGAGGAAATTTGCCATAGCTCATTCAGGTCGGGTTCAAAACTGATCTGAGCATCACAGGCGCGCCATTCACGCAAACGCTCCCACTGCTGCGCATTGGCCTGCAGTGAGATACTGTGTTGTGAGTTGACAGCAGTGGTCCAGCGCAAACTACCCGCGTAATCTTTGGCTTGTCCATCTGAGTTATTGTCGTATTCGCCTGGTTTAAGCTGAAGTTTTTTAGCAAAAATAGATGAGTAGTTATTGTTAACTTGGTTACTGCCTTCTTTAAAAGCCAGCTGCCAATCAATATTATTTCGCTCATCAAGCTGATGGTTAGCACGCAAGTTAAAACGACTCAGGCGGCGACTGTCTCTAAAGTCACTGCCATCTCTGCGCTTATCAAAACCATTGTCAGTCAGCCCCGACAGCGATAAACGCATATCGGTACGATCACTGTGCCAAGCTTGGCGTGCATACCAATCACGAATGCCATTTTGCCCAAGGTTGGTTTTGAGTAGGGTGCCGTGTACATCTTTAGCGGGCGTAGTAATGATATTAATCACCCCAAGTAGGGCATTGGCACCATAACTGACGGTATTTGGGCCGCGAAAGACTTCAATGCGTTGAATATCTTCCAAAGCAACCGGTAAGTCTGACCAATCCACTTGAGCAAATCCCGCTCGATACACAGAACGACCATCAATTAGCACTTGTAAACGACGCGCCTGACCGGGGCTGGTACCGTGGTAATTGACAGTGGTCAGGTTGCTACTATCGGGTACCACCAGCATCCCAGGTACAAGGCGCAATAAATCGGTGATATTACGTGCGCCACTGGCGTTAATAAGTTGCTGGTCAATAATGGTCACGCTACCGGGTACAGCGGCAGGAGGCTGATAGAGGTGCGTTGCAGTCAGTACTTCAGGAATAGCCTGATCACTGAAAAATAAGTCATCAGCATAGCCACTCTCAGCTGTAGCCATCACTAAAAGTGATGTCAGCACGATACTGGGTTGTAAATACGCTCGTTTCGTCTGTATCTGCTGCAATCGCTTGTCCCATCGTATAAGAAATAAAACAACGGATAGTTTAACTGAAAATGTTAAACACTGGTTATGCTTGAACAGCACCGTATAATGATGCGATCGCCGATCTGAGGCAGAAGAGAGCAGTAGCATGACAGTACAACAACCAATCGCGGTATTAGGTGGTGGCAGTTTTGGTACTGCTATTTCTAATTTGTTGGCCAGCAATCAGCAATCAGTGCAGTTTTGGATGCGTGATGCGCAACAGGCACAGACGATTAATGACAATAGACAAAACCCGCGTTATTTAAAAGGCGTGACGGTACTCGATGGTGTCACCGCGCTGACGGATCTAGGCGCTGTATTAGCTGCGTGCGATTTGATTTTTGTTGCCTTACCCTCGACAGCTTTACGCAGTGTGCTGGAGCCTTATGCAGAGCTGCTGTCTGGTAAAATGTTGGTCAGCACCACTAAAGGCATTGAGCCGCAGACCTTTATGCTAATGAGTCAAATCTTAGAAGATATTGCTCCTTTAGCCCGTGTGGGTGTGTTATCTGGGCCCAATCTGGCCCGTGAAGTGGCAGCCCATGCGTTGACTGCCACTGTCGTCGCCAGTGAAGATGAGGCGCTGTGCCGTGAGGTACAAAAGGTGCTGCATGGGAAGACATTCCGTGTCTATGCTAGTCGTGACCGCTTTGGTGTCGAGTTGGGCGGTGCATTGAAAAATGTTTATGCCATTATTGCTGGTATGGCTGCCGCGATGGGCATGGGTGAAAATACAAAAAGTATGCTGATCACGCGAGCACTAGCAGAAATGACCCGTTTTGCGGTCAAGCTGGGTGCTAATCCTATGACCTTTTTAGGCTTAGCCGGTGTTGGCGATTTAATTGTCACCTGCACTTCGCCGAAAAGCCGTAACTATCAGGTCGGCTTTGCCTTGGGTGAGGGCTTGAGTTTAGAGGAATCGGTTGAACGTCTGGGTGAAGTGGCCGAGGGCGTCAATACTTTAAAAGTGCTTAAAGCAAAATCGCAAGAGCTGGATGTGTATATGCCGCTAGTGGCGGGTCTGCATGCGATTTTATTTGAAGGCTGTACGCTAGAGCAAATTATTGGCGGTTTGATGAGCGGTGAACCGAAAACCGATGTTGATTTTATTTCGATAGATGGCTTTTAAAGAGGATTGAAAATATGGCAAGACCAGATAAAACCATGCGCCGAGAGTCGCTCATATTACGTATTTTGTGGATGCTAGTGTTTTTAGCAGCTTGGTATATCGCTGTCCCCTTATTGGGTCTCTTGGTTGTGGCACAGCTGTTATATCGCTTATTTATGGGCGCACCCAGCGGACCCTTTATGAGTTTTGGCGATAGCATTAGCCAGTATCTGGGGCAGATCGGTCGTTTTGCAGTGTTTAATACCGATGAAAAGCCTTGGCCTGTCGCTGATTGGCCGACTGCGCGTGCTGCCAGTGGTGAGCCAGCGCATACAGCTAAAGAAAAAACATCTGAGACTGCAGCGACTGTTATTCCTACGGCAACGGTTGCAGTGAATGAAATAGACCCCGACACTGATTTAGCATCAGAAGCATCAGAAGCATCAGAAGCATCAGAAGCATCAGAAGCATCAGAAGCATCAGAAGCATCAGAAGCATCAGA
>JAVETP010000079.1:0-12137 GCA_034006005.1 Pseudomonas sp. | reverse complement strand
CCGTGGCCTTTGCCTTTGCGATTGCTGCGTTACTGGGCGGTAAGTTAGATGCGGCTTGGGCGCGTTGGTCACGTCCGTGGACCTTGGTTGCTTGGGCGTTCTTAGGCATTGGTATTGCTCTGGGTTCGTGGTGGGCGTATTACGAACTGGGTTGGGGCGGCTGGTGGTTCTGGGACCCGGTTGAAAACGCATCCTTTATGCCGTGGTTGCTCGGTACTGCTTTGATTCACTCATTGGCTGTGACTGAAAAGCGTGGTGTGTTTAAAAACTGGACCGTATTACTGGCCATTGCAGCGTTCTCTTTAAGTTTGTTAGGTACCTTTTTAGTGCGTTCTGGCGTGCTGACTTCGGTGCATGCTTTCGCAGCTGACCCAGAGCGTGGCGTGTTTATCCTTATATTCTTGCTGGTGGTTGTGGGTGCATCGTTAACCTTGTTTGTGATGCGTGCACCGGCAGTGAAAAGCAAAGTCGGCTTTGGCTTTTGGTCAAAAGAAACGTTACTGCTGATCAATAACATTATCTTGGTGGTTGCCACCGCGATGGTATTGCTAGGCACCTTGTATCCATTGGTGCTGGACTCCTTAACAGGTGCTAAATTATCTGTTGGCCCTCCGTACTTTAATGCCCTGTTTGTACCTTTGATGGGGATTTTAATGTTTGCCATGGGTGTCGGTGTTCTGACGCGTTGGAAAAACACTCCAGGCCAGTGGCTGATTAAAATGCTGGCGCCTATCTTAATACTCAGCGCGGTACTCAGCGGTTTAGCCGGCGTGCTTTACAGTGATGCCAATGGTGCGGTACTGGCGGTGATTTTCCTCTCTGCTTGGGTATTGCTGGCCGGTGCGCGCGATATCTTAGATAAAACGCGCAACAAGGGTTTGCTACGTGGTATGCGCTCATTAACCCGCAGTTACTGGGGTATGCAGATGGGTCACCTCGGTATGGTGTTTATGGCCATTGGTGTGGTGATGGTCAGCCAGTACAGCGATGAGCGTGACTTGAAAATGGCACCGGGCGATTCATTAGAAATGGCCGGTTACCGTTTCCAGTTTGAAGGTGCTAAACACTACGAAGGCCCTAACTTTATTTCTGATAAAGGCAGTGTGCGTATTTTTAAAGATGAGCGTGAAATTGCGTTACTGCATCCAGAAAAACGCCTTTATGTTGTGCAGCAAATGCCAATGACTGAAGCCGGTATTCATGCAGGCTTTACCCGCGACCTTTATGTTGCGATGGGTGAGCCGTTGGAAAATGGTGCTTGGGCCATACGTGTACATATTAAACCCTATATACGCTGGATTTGGCTGGGGGCTTTCCTCACTGCATTTGGCGGGCTTCTTTCGGCCATGGATCGACGCTACCGCGTTAAAGTGACCAAGAAAGTTCGAGACGCTTTAAGCGGCGCTGGCAACGGGGAAAAATCTCATGTCTAGAACGCGTTTATTAGCTGCATTTGGTGTGCTCACGGGTGTTGGACTCTTTGCTGCAATGGCGCTATTTGGTATCAATAATGATCCAAGTGAGCTGCCATCAGCGTTGATTGGCAAGCCCTTTCCTGAGTTCACTACCGGCTCAGTGATTGAAGATGATGTGGTCATCACTCGTGCTGACTTGCTCGGTCGCCCAGCGTTAATTAACGTCTGGGCCACTTGGTGTATTTCGTGCAAGGTTGAACACCCGGTACTCAATGACTTAGCCAAGCAAGGCGTCGTGATTCACGGCATCAACTATAAAGACGAACGGCAACCTGCGCAGCGTTGGTTATATGAGTACTTAAACCCATACCAGCTCAATATCAGTGACCCTAAAGGTACGCTTGGTTTTGATCTAGGTGTGTATGGCGCGCCTGAGACTTTTATAATCGATAAAAAAGGCATTATTCGTCATAAGTTTGTCGGTGTCGTGGATAAGCGTGTTTGGCGTGAAAAATTAGCGCCGATTTATCAGGGGTTACTCGACGAATGAAAAGCTTTCTCTATGCTTTAGGTTTGCTTCTCGCCGGTTTCGGTACTGCGCAAGCTTCCATCGACACCTATGAGTTTTCAACTCAAGCAGAGCGTGCGCGTTACCGTGTGCTGGTGGAAGAGTTGCGTTGTCCTAAATGTCAAAACCAAAACATTGCTGATTCAGACTCACCGATTGCTATGGATATGCGTGATGAGATCTTTAAGAAGCTTGAAAACGGTGAGACAGACGAGCAAATTGTTGGCTTTCTAGTGGATCGCTATGGTGATTTTGTTCGTTATAAACCACCAGTTAACAGCCGTACTTTGATTCTCTGGTATGGACCTGCAGCTTTCTTAGCCTTTGGCTTTTTGATGGTGGCGGTGATTATTTTCCGTCGTCGCCGTAGCTTGCGTGCTGAGACAGAGCAGCATTTGTCGAGTGATGAAAAAAGTCGCCTGTCTGACATTCTTAAGCAATATAAGTAGGAAACCTCATCGTTATGACACAGTTTTGGATTTACTCAGTATTGCTATTGATTGTGGCATTACTGTTATTGTTAGTGCCCGTTTTACGAGTGCGTAAAGATCAGGCTGAAGAAGACCGCACAGCACTTAATATTGCCCTCTATGAAGAGCATATTGCTGAGCTTGAAGCGCAGCATGCTAGCGGTGCTTTATCTGCTGAGCAGTTGCTTGAAGGCCGTATGGAAGCGGACCGTGAGTTGTTGGATGACACTGATGTGGGTCGTCCTAAGCAAAGCGCTAACTTGGGCAGTACTTTGCCTTTGATTGCTGCCTTACTGGTACCGATTGCGGGCCTAGGCTTGTATTTTTATTGGGGTGCGAGTGACAAAGTTGCTTTGACTATCAGCCTTAAAGAACAGCCAAAAACAGCAGAGGAAATGATCTCCCGTTTAGAAGACACTGTACGCTTACAGCCTCAGTCGGTAGATGCATGGTATTTCTTGGCGCGCACTTATATGAGTGAGCAGCGTCCTAAAGAAGCGGCTGATGCTTATGAAAGAACCGTTGACCTAGTTGGCCGTCAGCCTGATTTACTGGGGCAGTGGGCGCAGGCGTTGTATTTTGCTAATGGCAGCCAGTGGAGTGCTGAGTTGCAAGACTTGGTGGATGAAGCATTACGCCAAGATCCCAATGAAGCGACCAGTTTAGGTTTAGTCGGCATTGCCGCTTTTGAAAGCCAGCGCTATCAAGATGCCATTGATGCTTGGGGACAGTTGCTCAAAGGCATTGATCCGCAAGATCCATCCTATGAAGCGATTCAAATGGGTATTGAGCGCGCACGCACGGCCCAAGGTGATCACCCGCAAGCAGTTGTCGAACCTGCACAGGCTGAAACACCTGCTGCTGAACCAGCCAATAGTGATGATTATCAAGTCTTTGTTGATGTTTCCATCAGCGCTGAGTTAGCACAGCAAGTATCAGCGACTGATACAGTCTATGTTTTTGCGCGTGCAGCGAATGGTTCACCTATGCCGTTAGCCGCTAAGCGCTTAACAGTGGCTGACTTGCCAGCACGTATTGTGCTCAATGATGCGGACTCATTGTTACCGCAGTTGAAGTTATCCAGTGTTGCTCAGCTTAAATTGCAAGCCAGTATTTCCAGTACGGATAATGCAATGGATGCGCAGTGGAGCAGTTTGCCCATCTCGGTGGACACAACAGATACACAAGCGAAGCATGCTTTAGTGGTTGATCAAAAGAAATAAGCTAGAGCTGCAATTTACAAAAAAGCCGCTGATCTGTTTATTCAGATAGCGGCTTTTTTGTGTTCAGTTGCGGGTATTTATGACTGTTTTACTGGTAGTCAATCGCAGTAATATAAAACTCACGCTCACCCTCGGGTGTAATGAGTTTGACTTCGGCGTCCAGTGATTTACCCAGCACTGCGCGAGCGAGGGGAGCATCAATGCTGATGTACTGTTTGTGCATATCCAACTCATCTGCGCCGACAATACGATACTGGGACTCTTTGCCATCTTCATCTTCGAGCGTGACCCAAGCCGCAAAGTAGACTTTATCGAGCTCTGCAGGCTGCTCGGCAATCACTTTTAGCTTCTCTAAACGCTTGGTTAAAAAGCGTACGCGGCTGTCAATTTCCCGTAACATTTTTTTCCCGTAGGTGTATTCTGCGTTTTCCGAGCGATCGCCTTGTGCTGCGGCCTCGCTGACGCTTTGTGTTACCTTAGGACGCTGCACATGCCACAGTTCGTGTAATTCAGCGCGCATGCGTGCTTCACCTTCAGGGGTGATCAAAGGTGTGCCTTGTGCGCGGGGTGGACGATAACGACTCAATTGAACCTCCTGAATAATGAATTAATTGCCACGTAAAATCTGTAATGGACTGCTATTAAGCACTTGCCGTGTCCCCAGCATGCCCACAGTGGTAATCAGTAATGCTCCGAGAATCGGTAAGCTGACCAACCACAGGTGCGGCTGCCAAGCTAAATTAAACACAAAATGGTAAAGAATATAGCTGCTGATTTCACAGCCCAGCCACGCCAGTAAGCCGCTGCATGCGCCAATCAGGGCGAATTCATTACGTTGTGATTGCACCAGTAGTTTACGTGAAGCACCCAGTGCGCGTATTAAAGCGCCTTGCTGTATGCGTTCAGCTAGTGTGCTGTGTAAGCCGGCAATTAAGACGCTAATCCCAGCGGCTAAGACAAATAGCAAAATCATCTCAATGGCTAAAGTCACTTGCGCTAAAATATCGCGCAATTGGCGCAGTACGGCATCCACTTGCAAAATACTTACGCTAGGAAAAGCCTTGGATAAATCAATGCGTTGTTGTTCTGCGTTTTCTGGCAGGTAAAAGCTGGTCATCCATGTGTGGGCGACATTGTGCATCTGCTGCGGATCAAAGATCACAAAGAAGTTGGGCTGCATGCTGTTCCAATCCACGGTGCGCAGGCTGGTAATCTGGGCAGGGTAATCGGTACCGGCAATATGGAAGGTTAGCTGATCGCCAACTGTGACGCCTAGTTGTTGAGCTAGATCGCTTTCTAAGGAAATAGGGTAGGTGTTGTTGTTTGCAGCGCTGGTCTTGCTGTCCGCCCACCAATCGCCCTGAATCACTTCGTTGTTGTTGGGCAGTTGCTCTGTCCAGGTTAGATTGAGATCGCGCTGTAAGGTGCGCATCACGCGAGCATCAGGATCAATTAATTCAGTTGCAGGCTGTCCATTAATCTCGGTTAAACGGCCCAGAATAACTGGGTAGAGCGGTGCAGTGTTATCACTGATCGCATTTAACGCCGTGCTGAAATCCGCTTGCTGGCTGGGTAGGATATTAATCGCAAAATGATTGGGTGCGTGCTCAGGCAGTTGTGCTTGCCAGTTATCCAGCAGCTCACTGCGCAGTAATACAATCAAGGCCATCGACAGTAGGATTAATGCAAAGGCCATAATCTGGCCGACGCTATTCAGTGGGTAACGCAATAAATGCCCTAGGCTTAAGCGCCAGGCTAAATTGCGTTTAGCCAACCAAAAACGAATGCTTTTTAGAGCAAAATAGAGTGCTGTACCGAGTAGGGCAGCCGCTAAGCCGCCGCCCAAGAGTAGAGCGCTGGTCAGGCGCATATCTAGATTGAGTTGCCACATCAAGACTGCTAGCGCGATAAATACCATGCCATACAGCAGCCAAGTAGATAGCGCGGCAGGGATTAAATCGCGGCGTAATACACGCAGAGGAGCAATGCGGCCTAAGGCGATTAAGGGCGGTAAAGCAAAGCCGGCTAACATCACAATACTGGTGGTAATACCGGCGATAAAGGGTTTCCAGCTGCCGGCGGGAATATCATCAGGCAACAACTCGGCTAAGAGTTCAAATAGAACAAACTGGGCCATCCAGCCAATCAGCGTGCCGAGTAAGCTAGCCAGCAGTGCTAACTGCAGCAACTGCATGCTAAATATCCATAAGGTGTGTCGGCGCGATAAACCAAAGCAACGCAATAGGGCTGCCTGATCAAAACGTTGACGGGCAAAGCGGTTGGCCGATAAAGCCACAGCAACACCGGCTAATAAAATGGCTGCGAGGCTGGCTAGATTTAAATAGCTGGCGGCGCGTTCTAAGGCGCTACTGACTTGCTGATTGCCATCGGCTAAGCCTTCAATGCGCTGATGCGCTAATAAAGTCTTTTCTAAGGTGGCGCGCAAAACTTCCAGTGCTTGCGCATCGCCGCTCCACAGTTGTCGGTAACTCACGCGGCTACCGGGCTGCAGGATATCGGTTGCAGCTAAATCGGCGAAGTTGATCATGGCGCGCGGAGTGAAACTGAGTAAGTTGCCAGCACGATCGGGTTCGTAGGTGAGGATGCGCGCAACATTAAAAGTGGCTGAGCCAATTTCGATGCTATCGCCGACCTGCAGTTCTAAGCGGGTGATCAGCTCAAGATCGAGCCAAACTTCGCCGGGTTGTGGGCGTCCGCCGCTGAGCTCTTCAGTCTCTAGTTGTTGACGACTGCGCAGTGCGCCGCGTAAAGGATAGTGATCATCGACAGCTTTAACGCTGGCCAGTTGTAAGTCATTGTCGGTGGCGAGCATGCTGGCAAACTGTACCGTCTGCGAGCTATTTAAAGCGTCGTTGTGTACGACTGCCAGTTGCTCAGCGCTGGGTTTTTCACTGCTGGAGAGGACTAAGTCCGCAGCCAAAAACTCGCTGGCACTCAATTGCATTGCGCCTTGCAGGCGTTCAGCGAAATGGCCAATGGTGCTGCTGCTAGCGACGGCAATCATCAGTGCGAAAAATAAGATGCGCAACTCTGAAGTACGACGTTCACGCCACAGTTGTTTACCGGCCAGTTTAAATAAACCTAAGAGTGTCAGTCGCATAACTGTTGCACCTGACGGCCGGCTTCTAAGCGTAATGTGTGCTGGCAGCGTGCAGCGAGTTTTTCATCGTGGGTGACTAAAACCAAGGTAGTGCCCAATTCTTTATTCATTTCAAATAACAAGTCGCTGATGCTTTCACCGGTTTGGCTGTCGAGGTTACCCGTAGGCTCATCGGCAAATAACACATCAGGCTGAGTGGCAAAGGCCCGCGCTAACGCCACGCGTTGTTGTTCACCGCCAGAGAGTAGATTAACGGGATGTTTTAAGCGGCTTTCTAAACCTACGCGAATCAACAGCTCTTTTGCGCGTTGCTGTGGGTTAGCATGGCCAGCCAGCTCTAAAGGTAGCATTACGTTTTCTATGGTATTTAAGCTGTCCAGTAATAGAAACGCCTGGAAGACAAAACCCACGTGCTCGGCACGTACTGCGGCGCGTTGGTCTTCATTGAGTGTGTTTAAATTGTTGCCCACTAACAGCGCTTCACCGCTGCTGGGTAAGTCCAGTCCAGCCAGCAATCCTAATAAAGTCGATTTTCCAGAGCCAGAACGGCCTATAATGGCCAGCGAGTCACCTTGTTGAAGATCAAGGCAGACATTATCAAGAATTGTGAGTTCACCTTCTGTTGAAGGTACCTTTTTGCTAAGGTTCTGTGCGCGAAGAATACTGTTAATCATGAGGGTTCCAATGCGTCAATGGATAGCAACGATAGGCTTGATTGCTCTGTGCTTAACGGCTCAGGTACAAGCTGCAACTGTGTTGGTGGTAGGCGATAGTATCAGTGCCGCCTACGGACTGGAAACGCAACGCGGCTGGGTGGCTTTATTGCAAGAGCGTTTGCAGCAGCAGGATGACGATATCAGTGTGGTTAACGCCTCCATCAGCGGTGACACTACAGCCGGTGGCTTAGCGCGCTTTCCTGATTTGTTGGTGCAGCATCAGCCGCAGATTGTGATTATTGAGCTGGGCGGTAATGACGGTTTGCGCGGGTTATCGCTTGAGCATATGGCGGCGAATCTGACCGGCATGGTGCAGCAGGCCAAGCAAACCGATGCACAGGTTTTGCTGTTGGGTATGCGTTTGCCGGGTAATTATGGCCGACGTTATACTGATGCGTTTTATAATGTGTATCAGGACATTGCGGCTCAGGAAGAGGTAGCATTAGTTGATTTCTTTTTAGAAGGTATTGGTGCTGTAGACGGCATGATGCAAGCCGATGGTGTGCATCCCACGCAATCAGCACAACCATTTTTATTAGAGAATGCTTGGCAAGGGTTTGCGCCCTTGCTGCCTTAGATACATGAATAATATTTTGTCTGTACCCTGTTATAGTGCGCGACTTTGGGCTAATGTTACGCGCGGTTTTAGGGGCTCTATATGGCGCGTTTAATGTGGTCTTTACATGCTTATCAGATTATTTTGCCAGATGAGCAAATGGATCTGTTCGCCTGTCAAAAAGAGTATGTGCACGCCGTTAATCGTCAGTTAGAGCTCGGCAGTCAGGCGGATCGAACTTTGTGTGGTAGTTTGCTACCGGCCCAGCCGCATTGGGACACGTTAGAGCGCAATCTCTTGCGCACTAAGCAATTTTGCCCACAGTGCCGCGAAATTATCCAAGCGCAACGTAAACATGCTAAACCTGGCTGGCAGTTTGCCCA
The DNA here is from genome assembly GCA_034006005.1 of Pseudomonas sp. Taxonomy (GTDB): domain Bacteria; phylum Pseudomonadota; class Gammaproteobacteria; order Pseudomonadales; family Pseudomonadaceae; genus Denitrificimonas. The sequence continues at coordinate 3,685 of JAVETP010000079.1, read as the reverse complement.
AGACGTTGTGTATTAACTGCTGAACATTCCGTACGATGCAACGGCTTCTTGATACTTTTTCCAGTAGGGCTACTTCGATGTTGTTAAACATGTTAACGCTAAAGTCTTTGCGTGCGTGCTGCATTACTATGCTGTGTGTTGCGCCTTTTGCGGCAGCAATAGAACTGCCGTTGCCACCTGTGGGGGATGATGTAGTGGGCGAGATCCAGGTGATTGAGGCCCGCTATGAAGATACCTTTGCCGATTTGGGTAAAACCCATGATCTGGGTTATCTCGAAATGGTGGCAGCCAATCCAGGCATTGATGCTTGGCTGCCAGGTGAGGGTACGCAAATTACCTTGCCGCAGCGTTATATTTTGCCGCCGGGTCCGCGCGAAGGTGTGGTGATTAACTTGGCTGAATATCGCCTGTATTACTATCCGCAAGATCAGTCGGTGGTCTACACTTATCCGTTGGGTATTGGCCGTGAAGGCTGGGATTCGCCCGTCAGTAACACCTCGATTACAGTCAAGACGCCCAATCCGGGTTGGACACCGCCGCAATCTATTTTGCGTGAGCATGCGCAAGCTGGTGACCCATTGCCGGCTTATGTGCCACCCGGTCCTGATAACCCATTGGGGCCTTATAAGTTGACCTTAGGTTTGCCAGGTTATTTGATACATGGTTCCAATAAAAAGTTTGGTATTGGTATGCGTGTCAGCCACGGCTGCTTTCGCATGCTCAATCATAACGTCTTAGAGTTAGCTGATCTGGTACCGGTCGGCGCGAAAGTGCGCATTATTAATGAGCCGTATAAGTTTGGTTTTACGCAAGGTGAGTTGTACCTTGAAGCCCACGAGCCGCTGAATGATGAAGGTGAAACTTCAATTGTTGATAAGCATGCGGCCGTAGTCAATGAGATGCTGAAGCGTGATGACCTTCAAGGGCTGCAGATTGATTGGGAGCGGGTGCGCGATGTGGTTGCTGCAGGCGAAGGTATACCGACAGTGATCACCCAGCAGATGGCTGTAACTCAGGGCGACCAGAGTTCTGCGTACTAAAATGCAATCAATTGGCGTTATTCACGCAATATTGGCGAAAGTGTTTGACAAATATTAATTTATCCGTAATATACACGCCCATTGCAGGCACATAGCTCAGTTGGTTAGAGCACCACCTTGACATGGTGGGGGTCGTTGGTTCGAATCCAATTGTGCCTACCAAATTTAACAGAAGGTCGCCCAGTGCGGCCTTTTGTGTTTTTAGCAGTTGCTTTTATAACTGTAACTTCCCAGTGAATCCGGTTGTTAGAGGTGGGTAAAACCCTTCTGCCGCAGTATGGCAGGTGAGCCTCAAACTCAATCGCTCTTACTGGCTCATCCCAACCCATGTGGCCTTTTGTAGGGGTCACCACTAGGCAGAGGAGGCGCCATGCCCATCATTACTCTTCCTGACGGAAGTCAGCGTACATTTGAACACCCTGTTTCTATCCTTGAAGTCGCGCAATCAATCGGTGCAGGTCTTGCTAAAGCAACCGTGGCCGGTCGAGTCAATGGCCGTTTGTTGGATGCAACTGATTTAATTACCAGCGATGCAACGTTATCGATCATTACCCCCAAAGACCCCGAAGGCGTTGAAATTATCCGCCACTCGTGCGCGCACTTAGTGGGTCATGCGGTTAAGCAGTTGTTTCCTGAAGCGAAAATGGTGATTGGCCCGGTGATTGAAGAGGGCTTTTATTACGACGTGGCAATTGAGCGTCCATTTACGCCAGATGATATGCAAGCGATTGAAAAGCGTATGAATGAGCTGATCAATCAAGATTACGATGTGATTAAAAAACTGACGCCGCGTGCAGAGGTGATTAAGATTTTCACCGAGCGTGGCGAGGATTATAAATTACGTCTGATTGAAGATATGCCTGAAGAAACAGAAATGGGCTTATATTTTCACCAAGAATATGTGGATATGTGCCGTGGTCCCCACGTGCCTAATACACGTTTCTTGAAATCATTTAAGCTGACTCGTTTCTCCGGTGCTTACTGGCGCGGCGATTCTAAAAATGAGCAATTGCAGCGTATTTACGGCACTGCTTGGGCCGATAAAAAGCAACTCAGCGCTTATATGAAGCGTATCGAAGAAGCAGAAAAGCGTGATCACCGTAAACTCGGTAAGCGTTTAAACTTGTTCCATATGCAAGAAGAAGCACCGGGTATGGTGTTCTGGCATCCGCAGGGTTGGACCTTGTATCAAGTGCTTGAGCAATATATGCGTAAAGTACAGCGTCAAAATGGCTATTTAGAGATTAAAACGCCACAAGTGGTTGACCGTATCCTGTGGGAGAAGTCAGGTCACTGGACTAATTATGCGGACAATATGTTTGTCACTCAGTCCGAGTCGCGTGATTATGCGATTAAGCCGATGAACTGTCCTTGCCACGTGCAAGTGTACAATCAAGGCCTGAAAAGTTATCGTGAACTGCCTTTGCGTTTGGCTGAGTTTGGCTCATGCCACCGTAATGAGCCGTCCGGTGCATTGCATGGTATAATGCGTGTGCGTGGATTCGTTCAGGATGATGCGCATATCTTCTGTACTGAAGAACAGATGCAAGAAGAGTCGGCTGACTTTATTCGCTTAACGCAAAAAGTGTATGCTGATTTTGGTTTTGATGATATTGAATTAAAGTTGTCAACGCGTCCAGAGCAGCGTGTCGGTTCTGACGAGCAGTGGGATCTGGCTGAAAAAGCCTTGGCTGATGCACTTGATTCTGCTGGTTTAGAGTATGAGTTGCAGCCCGGTGAAGGTGCTTTTTATGGCCCGAAAATCGAGTTCTCGCTGCGTGACTGTTTAGGTCGTGTTTGGCAGTGTGGTACTTTGCAGCTCGACTTTAACTTGCCGGTGCGTTTAGACGCTGAATATGTCAGCGAAGATAACGGTCGTAAACATCCAGTGATGTTACACCGCGCAATTTTAGGTTCATTTGAGCGTTTTATTGGTATTTTGATTGAGCATTATGAAGGTGCATTTCCTGCGTGGTTAGCACCGACACAAGCGACAATTATGAATATCAGTGAGAAACAAAGCGAATTTGCACGAAAAGTGGAAAAAAAGTTGCTAGAAAGTGAATTTAGAGTCACTAGCGACTTGAGAAACGAGAAGATCGGCTTTAAAATTAGGGAACATACTTTACTCAAAGTTCCCTATTTATTAGTGATCGGCGATAGAGAAGTTGAGACACAAACAATTGCAGTTAGAACTCGTAGCGGTGAAGACCTCGGTAGTATGACGGTCGAGCAGTTCAGTGAGTTATTAGATGCTGCAGTTTCCCGGCGTGGTCGCCAAGATTTGGAGTGATTAATTATCAAGCGAGATATGAGACAAGACAGACGAGCTGCCCCTAAGGCACCCATTAATGAGAACATCACAGCCCGCGAAGTGCGCCTGATTGGTGCGGAAGGTGAGCAGATCGGGGTCGTCTCGATTGATGAAGCCCTAGCCGCTGCTGATGAAGCAAAGCTGGACCTGGTTGAGATTTCTGCGGACGCGTTGCCGCCTGTATGTCGCATTATGGACTACGGCAAGCACGTGTTTGAGAAAAAGAAACAAGTGGCAGCTGCGCGTAAGAATCAGAAGCAGATTCAAATTAAAGAAATTAAGTTTCGACCAGGGACGGAAGACGGGGATTATCAGGTAAAACTACGCAACC
>JAVETP010000104.1:0-7876 GCA_034006005.1 Pseudomonas sp. | reverse complement strand
AATCGCCACGACTGTCGAGCATTTGCATGGAACCGCCGATATCCACAATAATTTCAGTGGTATAGCGCTTCACACCATCTTTTTCCCACTCACGGGTTTGTAGACGACCTTCTACATAAATCTTAGAACCTTTACGTAAATATTGACCCGCAATTTCAGCAATTTTTCCAAAAAACGTTACTCGGTGCCACTCAGTACGCTCTTGCATTTGACCAGTTTGCTTATCGCGCCAGCTATCACTGGTCGCTAGTGTCAAGTTGGTCACCGCATTGCCATTGGGCAAATAACGTGTTTCTGGGTCGCCGCCCACATTACCAATCAAAATTACTTTGTTAATTCCACGAGCCATATTCTTCTCCAAACGGTCAGCACGCCACGTTACTTAAAGGTAACTCTCAACAGATGCACGATCTATTATTTGCGTATCAAATTTCACATAAATAGCAGCTTCCTCTGCCACCAATACAGCATCCATCACACCCGCTTGCGAACTTAACGCAGTCAGCCATTGAGTTTCTTGCATCGCTGCTGGGGATACCGGCAAGCGCACGCTAGTGACATAAGGCGGCTCTTGCATATTAGCAGCAAAAATCAGCCAAAGTGCGGCAAGTACGGCACAACCAGCAAAAACCAATGACGCACCACCTACGCTAAATAACCAGCCACCCAGCATGCCGCCTAACGCAGCCCCTAGAAACTGGCTGGTGGAGTACACGCCCATCGCCGTTCCTTTCGCACCAGCGGGTGCAACTTTACTGATCAGTGACGGCAAGGATGCTTCCAAAAAGTTAAATGCAGTAAAAAACGCCAAAGTACCGATAATCAGCAAGGTTAGATTATCGGCAAAAAGCCATAAAAACAGCTCAGTGACCATTAATACGCTAATTGCACCAACAAACACACGCTTCATCTGGCGCTTTTTTTCACTGTAGATAATAAAAGGCAACATGGCAAAAAAACCAACAAATAACGCCACTAAATACACCCACCAGTGTTCTTCTTTTGGCAAACCACCCTGATCGACTAAGGCTAAAGGCAGCGCAATAAAACTGGCCATCAATAACGCATGCAAAACAAAGATACCAAAGTTTAAACGCAACAACGCCACATTACTCAGCGTGGCTGCTAATGCATCTTTCGCCACGCCTGACTCACGATGACGCACTTGTTGCGCGGGCTTAGGCACAGCCACAGCAATAATCACCATGCCTAGCAAGGCCATCACTGCGGTTAACCAAAACAAACCGGATAAGCCAAAACCACGAGTCACCAACGGCCCCACCACCATTGCCACAGAAAAAGAGATACCAATACTGATACCAATCATGGCCATAGCCTTAGTGCGGTGTTGCTCACGGGTTAAATCTGATAATAAAGCCATGACTGCGGCTGAAATAGCCCCGGCACCTTGCAGCACACGTCCAGCAATCACACCCCAAACTGAATCCGACATCCCTGCAACAACACTACCGGCGGCAAAAATTAACAAACCCAGATAAATAATGGGCAAACGACCCACACGGTCCGACAGCATGCCAAAAGGTATTTGCAGCAGAGCCTGAGTCAAACCATAAGCACCAATCGCCAATCCTAATAAAAACGGTGTTGCTCCTGTTAAATCTTGCCCATAGGTCGCTAAAACCGGCAGTACCATAAACATGCCCAACATACGAAAGGCAAACACCAGTGATAAACCACTGGCTGCACGCTTTTCTTGAGCATTCATTGCGTCACTATTATGATCCTGCATGACACCTCCCCAAATTAGACGCGCAATTCTAGCAGGACGAAGACTTTGCCGCAGCCTCCCTCTAACCCGTATACTCATCCGTTTACGCTCGCAGCGCGAGGAATGCAGTGGATACCATAGTAGTTCGTGGGGCTCGCACCCATAATTTAAAGAATATTGATCTCGACTTACCTCGAAATAAACTGATTGTGATCACCGGTCTATCCGGTTCGGGCAAGTCCTCACTGGCGTTTGATACTTTGTATGCCGAAGGTCAGCGCCGCTATGTCGAATCATTGTCTGCCTATGCGCGACAGTTTTTATCGATGATGGAAAAGCCGGACGTTGATACCATTGAAGGTTTATCACCCGCTATTTCTATTGAGCAAAAGTCGACATCACATAACCCGCGTTCAACTGTGGGTACCATCACCGAAATTTATGACTATTTGCGCCTGCTCTATGCACGCGCAGGCATACCCCATTGCCCGGATCACCATGTGCCGCTTGAAGCACAAACCGTCAGCCAAATGGTCGACTTGGTGCTGGGCCGTGAAGCAGAAACACGTTTAATGCTGCTGGCTCCGGTTGTGCGTGAGCGCAAAGGTGAGCATCTATCAATTTTTGCCGAAATGCGTGCGCAAGGTTTTGTCCGTGTGCGGGTGAACGGCACACTCTATGAAATTGATGATGTGCCCAAGCTGGATAAGCAAAAGAAACATTCGATTGATGTGGTGGTTGACCGCTTTAAAGTGCGTGAAGACCTCGCTCAACGTTTAGCAGAATCCTTTGAGACCGCTCTGCGCCTCACCGATGGTATTGCCTTAGTCGCATCCATGGATGATGACGGCAGTGAAGAGATGGTGTTTTCCGCACGTTTTGCCTGTCCGCATTGTGGTCATGCTATTAGTGAACTGGAACCCAAACTCTTTTCCTTTAACAACCCAGCCGGCGCCTGCCCAAGCTGTGATGGTTTAGGGATGAAGCAGTTCTTTGATATCAAGCGCCTGGTCAATGGTGAGCTGACACTGGCGGAAGGTGCAATTCGCGGCTGGGATCGACGTAATGTCTATTATTTCCAGATGCTCAATTCACTGGCTGAGCATTACGATTTCAGTCTTGAAGAGCCATTTGAGTCGCTGGATCAAGCCACGCAGCAGGTTATTTTATATGGCACAGGCAAAACAGAAATTGAGTTCCGCTATCTAAATGACCGTGGTGATATCGTTAAACGTTCGCACTCCTTTGAAGGCATCGTGCCTAATCTAGAGCGCCGTTACCGTGAAACCGAATCCAATACCGTGCGTGAAGAGCTGGGTAAGTACTTAAGCACACAATCCTGCCCTGATTGCCACGGCACGCGTCTGCGCCGTGAAGCACGTCACGTCTGGGTGGGCGAAAACACCTTACCGACCATCACCTCGATGCCAATTGGTGAAGCGTTTGAATATTTCTCTACGCTGGCCCTACCTGGCAAACGTGGCGAAATCGCCGAGAAAATCCTTAAAGAAATCAGTGCGCGCTTACAGTTTTTGGTGAACGTCGGCTTGAATTATCTGACGCTGAATCGCAGTGCCGACACCTTGTCCGGTGGTGAAGCGCAGCGTATTCGCTTGGCCAGTCAAATCGGTGCGGGACTGGTGGGCGTGATGTATATCCTTGATGAACCCTCCATTGGTTTGCATCAACGTGATAATGAACGTTTGCTGCACACGCTGGATCATCTACGCAAAATCGGTAATACCGTAATTGTGGTTGAACATGATGAGGATGCCATTCGCATGGCTGACTATGTTGTGGATATCGGCCCTGGCGCAGGTGTCCATGGTGGTGAAATCGTTGCGCAAGGTACGCCCGCGGAAATCATGGCTAACCCCAACTCGCTAACGGGTCAGTACTTATCAGGCAAGGTGCAAATCACCTACCCTGCCGAACGCACAGCGGTTAACCCAGAAAAAATGCTGCGTTTATACGGTGCCAGTGGCAATAACCTGCAGAATGTTGATCTTGAGATTCCGCTAGGTCTGCTAACGTGCATCACCGGTGTATCGGGCTCAGGTAAATCAACCCTGATCAATAACACCCTCTATCCACTGATGGCCACGGCGCTCAATGGTGCGACCACCTTAGAAGCCGCACCTTACACATCAATCGAAGGCGTAGAGTTGCTCGATAAAGTTGTGGATATTGACCAAAGTCCGATTGGTCGAACGCCGCGCTCAAATCCAGCCACCTATACGGGGATTTTCACCCCCATTCGTGAGTTGTTCTCAGGTGTGGCTGAATCCCGTGCACGTGGCTATAGCCCTGGACGTTTCTCCTTTAACGTTAAAGGCGGTCGTTGCGAAGCCTGTCAGGGTGATGGCGTGATTAAGGTTGAGATGCACTTCTTGGCGGATATCTATGTGGCCTGTGACACCTGCAAAAGTAAGCGTTATAACCGCGAAACCTTGGATATTCGCTATAAGGGCAAGAATATCCATGAAGTGCTGGATATGACGATCGAGGAAGCGCGTGTGTTCTTCGATCCTGTGCCGGCACTGGCGCGCAAGCTGCAAACATTGATTGATGTAGGGTTATCCTATATTCGCCTTGGGCAAAGCGCCACTACGCTCTCAGGTGGTGAGGCGCAGCGAGTTAAGCTGTCCCGTGAGCTGTCCAAACGCGATACCGGACAAACGCTCTATATCCTTGATGAGCCAACCACTGGTTTGCACTTCGCTGATATCCAGCAACTGCTTGATGTACTGCACCGCTTACGCGATCGTGGTAATACCGTGATAGTGATTGAGCATAACTTGGATGTGATTAAAACTGCAGACTGGGTCATCGACCTAGGCCCTGAAGGCGGTTCTGGTGGTGGTCAGATTATTGCGACCGGTACGCCTGAGCAGATTGCGCAAAATAGTGTTTCACATACGGGACGTTTTTTGAAAGATAAGCTATAAGCCGTTAATACACACCCGCTTCGATATTCGAGGCGGGTGCTATGACTGACCGCTGTGGATGAATCCTTTACTTAGGCAGCTCAATGCCTAAGGCCTTCGCAACACCTTGCCCGTAAGCGGGATCAGCTTGCATGCAATGGCAGATATGTTTCATCTTAATTGCATCCGGCACCCCATTCATATTCCGCGCAGTATTCTCAAACAGTACTTGCTGCTGCTCAGGGCTCATCAAGCGGAATAAATTACCCGGCTGAGTAAAGTAGTCCGGTTCAGTTTCCCAATAATCAAAACGATCAGCCGCCCCCTCTAAGGCTAACGGCGGCTCAGAGAAGTCGGGCTGCTCTTGCCATTCGCCTTGGCTGTTTGGCTCATAGTGCAAACGACTGCCTTGATTACCGTCGACACGCATCGCACCATCACGGTGATAGCTATGGTACGGGCAGCGCGGAGTGTTCACTGGGATCTGTGCGTGATTGACACCTAAGCGGTAACGCTGCGCGTCACCATAAGAGAACAAGCGACCTTGCAACATCCGATCAGGCGAGAAACTAATGCCAGGGACAATATGGGCTGGATTAAAGGCGGCCTGTTCAACATCAGCAAAATAGTTTTCTGGATTTTTGTTCAGTTCAAAGTAACCCACTTCAATCAGAGGGTAATCACCTTTTGGCCACACTTTAGTCAGATCAAATGGGTGATACGGCACTTTTCCTGCATCCGCCTCAGGCATAATCTGTACAAACATAGTCCAGCGTGGGAAATCACCACCTTCAATGGCTTCATACAAGTCACGTTGTGAGCTTTCACGATCCTTACCGACCAAATCAGCCGCTTCTTGATCAGTTAGATTTTTAATACCTTGCTGGGTTCTAAAATGAAACTTCACCCAGTAGCGTTCATTCTTAGCATTAATCAAACTAAAGGTGTGTGAACCAAAACCATGCATATGACGATAAGAAGCAGGAATACCACGATCACTCATCACAATGGTGACTTGGTGTAAGGCTTCGGGCAGCCCCGTCCAGAAATCCCAGTTATTCGTCGCACTGCGCATATTAGTGCGCGGATCACGCTTCACCGCATGATTCAGATCTGGAAACTTCAGCGGATCACGAAAGAAGAATACCGGCGTATTGTTACCGACTAAATCCCAGTTACCTTGCTCGGTATAAAAACGCATGGCAAAACCACGAATATCGCGCTCAGCATCCGCCGCACCACGCTCACCTGCAACGGTGGAGAAACGTACGAACATATCCGTTTGCTTGCCAACCTCGGCAAACAGCATGGCTTTTGTATATTGAGTAATATCATGGGTTACGGTAAAGCTGCCGAAAGCACCTGAACCTTTAGCGTGCATACGGCGCTCCGGAATCACCTCTCGATCAAAGTGCGCGAGCTTTTCTAAGTACCAAACATCTTGCATAAGCATCGGCCCGCGAGCACCTGCAGTTAAGCTGTCTTGGTTATTGGCTATCGGGCATCCTGAGACGGACGTCAGTTTGGGTTTATCACTCATGGCTTTACTCTCACGTAGTTATTAGAATTATCTTCACATGAGAGTACCTAAAAAAATAAAAACCACCTAATGCATTAATAAAAACTCAACAATATAAATTTTCTATACACAATTTATAAACACAAAAAAACCGAGCACTAGGCTCGGTTTTTTTTGAACTGCAACATTGCTTACTCTGCAGCTTCTACTTCACCAGTAACCGGACGGTCAACTAGTTCAACATAAGCCATAGGAGCGTTATCGCCAGCACGGAAACCGCATTTTAAAATGCGTAGGTATCCACCTTGACGAGTTTCATAACGCTTACCTAAATCGTTAAACAATTTACCAACCGCTGATTTAGAGCGAGTACGGTCAAATGCTAAACGACGGTTAGCAACGCTATCAACTTTAGCTAAAGTAATTAACGGCTCGGCTACGCGACGCAGTTCTTTGGCTTTAGGCAAAGTAGTTTTAATCAGTTCATGCTCGAACAGCGACACTGCCATGTTTTGAAACATAGCCTTGCGGTGGGCGCTAGTACGGCCTAAGTGACGGCCACTTTTACGATGACGCATGATTCAATTCCTTACCAAACTCTTCGGTTCGGTGATAATGGCGATCAGGCCGTAGCCTTATCGTCTTTCTTCAAACTTGCCGGTGGCCAATTATCAAGGCGCATACCGAGGGACAGACCACGCGAGGCTAAAACATCCTTGATTTCAGTCAGGGATTTTTTACCCAAGTTCGGAGTTTTCAACAACTCTACTTCGGTGCGCTGAATCAGATCACCAATGTAGTAGATGCTTTCTGCTTTGAGGCAGTTTGCCGAACGCACAGTCAACTCTAAATCATCAACAGGACGCAATAAGATTGGATCAATCTCATCTTCCGGTTTCTCTTCAACAACTTGAGCTTCACCTTGAAGATCAACGAACGCTGCGAGCTGATGCTGCAGAATTGTTGCACTGCGACGAATCGCTTCTTCAGGATCAAGCGTGCCATTGGTTTCAAGATCAATGATCAGTTTGTCCAAGTTAGTACGCTGCTCAACACGGGCGTTTTCAACCACGTAAGCTACACGGCGAACAGGGCTGAATAATGCGTCGATTTGCAAGCGACCGATGCTACGGCTTTCATCTTCGTCACTAAAACGAGAATCAGCTGATTCGTAACCACGGCCACGTGCAATACGTAGCTTCATATTCAATGCGCCCTTGTCAGCCAGATTAGCAATCACGTGGTCGCCATTGACGATTTCCACATCATGATCCAGCTTAATATCGGCAGCAGTCACCACGCCCGGCCCTTTTTTGCTTAGAGTTAGCGTGGCTTCGTCACGACCGTGCATAATAACTGCAAGGCCTTTCAGATTCAGCAGGATCTCAATTACATCCTCCTGAACCCCTTCAATAGCACTGTACTCATGCAATACGCCGTCGATTTCAACCTCGACAACTGCACAACCAGGCATTGAAGATAACAATATACGCCGTAGCGCATTGCCCAAAGTATGTCCAAAACCGCGCTCGAGAGGCTCAAGCGTGATTTTGGCGCGGGTCGGACTGACCATGTCAACACTAATTTGACGAGGGGTCAGGAACTCATTTACCGAAATCTGCATGGATACACCTATTTTCTAGCCCTTACTTGGAGTAGAGCTCGACAATCAGGCTTTCGTTGATGTCGGCTGACAGATCA
>JAVETP010000078.1:0-12844 GCA_034006005.1 Pseudomonas sp. | reverse complement strand
TTCCTTGAAGGTGATTTACTTGAAGCTGAATTTAGTGACGCCACGGTCGTAACTCTGTATTTGCTTGACTTAGTTAACGTGCAACTCAGACCACGACTGCTGGATGAACTGCGCCCCGGCACACGCATTGTCTCGCATGCCTTTGATATGGGCGACTGGAAAGCGGATGAGCGCCAAGGTTGCGGCAGTATTAATCTATATAAATGGATTGTCCCCGCCAAAATCGCTGGCACTTGGCAGTGGCAAACATTCAGTGGTCAAACATACCGCGTTGAGCTGAAGCAGAAATACCAAAATGTAACCGGTAAAGCCTGGATCGACGATCAAGAAGTACAACTCAAAAGCGCCTTACTGAAAGGTGACTTACTTGAACTGACCATCAAAAAAGACGCTCATAGTCGCCCTGTTAGCTTTTTAATGCGTTACGACGTTAAACAAAAGCAATTGCTGGCGGCTGAAAGAACTCTGCAAGCAACACCTGCTGTTAAAGTCCCCCATCCTGCTAAATAATAAAAACCCCATCCCACAACTTGATCAGAAAGCAATACTTAACACAACGCCTATTGTGTTAAGTATTGACAAATCATGGCCTTAAGCTCGAATTTAAGTCTATTTTGACTTATTTACTTCTATTTAGTCACTTATGTTATTAAGCTGTGCGGTAAATAAAATGAGCTTGGCAGCGTACTAAGCTTAATCAAAATCATTGGCACATATTAAAAGATGCCAAACCTAATCATGCATCACGGCAATTGTATTTGTCTGAGGGAGTACGGCTTATGAGAAAGTGGCCATTAACAATCGGTATCCTAGGAGTCGGTGGACTGGCACTGGCGTTTACGCTGGGGCAAGTTTTGCCTCACCTGCGTACCACCACTAGCGCTATTGAAGTCAACATTAACGATCCTGAACTGATCAAAAAAGGCGAATACGTTGCGCGTACAGCAGACTGCGTTGCATGTCATACCACGTTAGGTGGTGCAGACTTTGCTGGCGGTTTGCCGATGCTAACCCCACTGGGGGCAATTTATTCAACCAATATCACCCCAGACAAAGAAACCGGCATTGGTAGCTATACCTTTGACGATTTTAATAACGCCACCAAACACGGTGTGCGTCAGGACAATAGCGCGCTCTACCCTGCGATGCCGTACCCGTCTTACCAAATTATGCCGGATGAAGATATGGCTGCGATGTACGCCTACTTTATGTCAGGTGTAAAAGCCGTTAAACAAGAAAACAAACCCAGCGAAATGCCACCGATTCTGAACTGGCGCTGGCCGCTAGCATACTGGCAAGCCATCTTCGCGCCTGAGCGTGAATTTGTTGCCGAAACAGATGACGCGGTACTGGCTCGTGGTCAGTATTTGATTGAAGGCCCAGGCCACTGTGGTTCATGCCATACCGAACGAGGTATTGGCTTCCAAGAAATCGCCCTGTCGAATGCTGACTCTGAAGAGTTTTTAAGCGGCGCAGTGATCGATGGCTGGCGTGCAAAAAGCCTACGTGGTGAGCATGACGGTTTAGCAATCTGGAGCACTGCAGAGCTGGTCGATTTCTTTAAAACCGGCCGCACTGATATCACCGCTGCTTTTGGCGCCATGGCTGAAGTGGTTGAGCACAGTACTCAGTATATGACTGAGGACGACCTCTATGCGATGTCAGCCTACCTGAAGACTCTAAGTCCTAAGCCTGGCGAGCCCGTCACTGTGCCTGCAAAAGTAGACGTGACCACGCAGAAGCTGATGGATGGCGACTACGATTCACGCGGCGCGATTTTATATGCGGAATACTGCCAAGTCTGCCACCGTGCTGACGGTAAAGGTGTTCCACGTATTTTCCCAGCACTGGAAGGCAACAGCGCCGTGTATTCACGTGATGCTGACTCCGTACTGCAAATCACCTTAAGTGGTGGTCGCATGCCTAATACTAAGCATGACCGTATGGCGTTCACCATGCCTGAGTTCATTAACCTCAGTGATGCTGACGTTGCTGAAGTCGTTAACTATATTCGTAACAGCTGGACCAACCAAGGTAGTACGGTTGATGTTGATGACGTGGTACAAATGCGCCACTTCCTCAGTAAAAAACCAAAAACAGGTACCGATGTTGCGCCTGATCTAAGTGTTCCAGCTGCAGAAAAAAGGAGTCAAATGTGAATAAATCACTTTTAAATCTGACTGATGCTCTTGGCATAAACGCACGTCGTTTGCCTGTAGCCGTCCTTGCAGCTGTCTGCGCATTCGTAATCAGCGGCTGTGATTCACCTAAGCCAATAGAGCGTAATGCCACAGAATTTGACTTAGTAAAAACTGACGACGCTAACGAAGATATTGGCACGTATATTCTTCCGCAAGATACATCCATTTTGCTGGAGCCTAATGCTGATCAGATTTTCTATGGTAAACGTCTACTCAATGAGACCAAGCGTTTGCTACCTGAGTATGTCGGCGCACAGATGAACTGTAATAGCTGCCATATTTCACAGGGTAAAATTCCGCTGGGCGACCCCTACATCAACAGCTTCAATACCTACCCGCGCGTCATGCCGCGTGCCGAAAAAATGGTTGATTTAGCAGGTCGTATTAACGGTTGTTTCCAACGCTCAATGAACGGTAAGCCATTACCTAAAGAGTCGGATGAAATGAAAGCGATCCTGGCCTACATGGAATGGCTTGCGCAGAAAACCTCGAAAAATAATATGGTTGATATCAGCAATGCCGGTAAAGTTGATGAGTCACTCGTGGGCGACCCAGTGCGCGGTGAAGTGATTTATCACGTCCAGTGCGCAACTTGTCATGGTAATAACGGTGAAGGTATCAAGGACAGCCGTGGCGATATCGTTTTCCCACCATTATGGGGTGATGAGTCCTTTAATATTGGTGCCGGTATGGCGCGTACTTACAAAGCAGCCGCGTTTGTAAAATACAATATGCCCATGGGTATCCAAACCAAAGGTCTATGGGGTCACGGTAACGTGCTCAGCGATCAAGATGCGGTTGACGTATCGGAGTTCTTTACCCACCAACCTCGCCCTGACTTCCCAGGCAAAGTGAATGACTGGCCTACAGGTAAAAAACCTAAAGACGCTCGTTACTAAGCGTTGATCGGCGTAATGTAACGTTACTGCCGAAAAAAACCTCAAGTGTGCTGATAGCGCCTTGAGGTTTTTTTATGCTTAGAATCAGCGATTTAGGAACTAAAACACCAGCCTGCGTACTAATCACAATGTATTAACATTTCTATATTTACGCTTGAACAGTACTTTAGATAGGATAAGTTATGCTCAATAATATTAGAAAGTCAGCGCTGTATCTGGCGGCTGTAGGTATAGCTTTATTACTCGCAACAGGCAGCGCTTTTGCTGATAGATACTACTCTGGCGATCGTGACCATTATCGTGGGGATAAAGAGTATCGTTATGATCGGAAACACGAGCAAAAATACCGCAACCAGTATCGTAAGCAGCACTACCAGAACCAAAACCGTCGCAACTATAATGATCGCTATGGCTTTCGTCATGAAGACCGCCGTGTGATTAACGAGTATTACAGTCATAAAAAATACCGTAATAACTGCCCACCCGGATTAACAAAAAAGAACAATCGCTGTCAACCTTACGGCAAGGCTAAGCACTGGAAAAAAGGTCAGAAGCTGAGTAAAAACACCCGTTACTATGACTTACCTAGAGGCCTGAATTCGCAAATATATCAGCAGCCCAGCCACCGCTACGTCAGAGTGAATGATGATGTTTTAATGGTGGATAACGTCACCAATATCATTATTGACGTGCTTGAAAATATACTGCGCTAAACCAAACTTTAGCCTTTTCTCTAAAAAGATGTGACCCTCAAAATGACTGATGCCATAGAGGGTCGCGACACGATCTACACATCATCTATACATCAACAACCAAAACAGCACAAAAGCCCCTCTAAACAGCTGAATATCTAAGACTGACTTGCCGTTTAATCACGCCTCAGTAGAATAGCCCACCTATACAACAATCATTTATGGAACCTATCGTTTATGCCGGTTAGCACTGCTTTTCTGCTCGCATCTATTGGTGTGCTGTCGCTGTTTTGTCAGTGGCTGGCGTGGCGCATTCGTGTGCCCGCTATTTTATTTCTGTTAGCGGCCGGCATCGCCTGCGGTCCGGTTTTACACTATCTCAATCCGGAAGATGTATTCGCTGACTTACTGTTCCCCATGGTCTCCTTGGCAGTGGCCATTATTCTGTTTGAAGGCAGCTTAACACTGCGCTTTTCAGAGATCCGCGGCCACAGCAAAATGGTGCGCAACCTGATCATGGTCGGCGCTGTTGTGACCGGTATTATCGGTACCTTATCTGCGCACTGGATTTTAGATATTCGCTGGGAGCTTGCTCTGCTATTTGGCGCCATCTCTGTCGTCACCGGCCCTACCGTAATCGCACCCTTGCTACGCTCGGTACGTCCTAGCTCTAAACTGGCCAACATACTGCAATGGGAAGGCATCATTATTGACCCTGTTGGTGCCTTGCTGGCAGTGCTGGTGTATGAAGGCATCGTGTCTTGGGGGCAAGGTAACGTTTTTGGTCATTCCCTGTATATTTTTGGCACCACTATTCTTGTGGGCAGCGTACTTGGTGCCGCGGCAGGCTATCTAAACGGTCAGGTGCTGCGCAAGCACTGGATACCACACTATCTGCACAATGCCGGTACGCTGACCTTTATGCTCGGCGTCTACGCCCTCTCCAACGAAATCGCACACGAATCAGGTCTGTTGACAGTGACCATCATGGGCATCTGGATGGCCAATATGAAACACGTTCAGGTCGACAGTATTCTAGAATTTAAAGAATCCTTAAGCGTACTGCTTATTTCAGCATTGTTTATTATTCTGGCGGCACGTATTGAGTTCTCAGCCATTGCTGAACTCGGCTGGGGACTCGCTCTAGTCTTGGCCATTCTGATGCTGGTAGCGCGGCCCCTGAGTATATTTATATCGGCTATTGGCACCGATTTGAACATACGAGAAAAACTATTTTTAAGTTGGATTGCGCCACGCGGTATTGTTGCCGCGGCAGTATCCGCATTATTTGCCTTCCAGCTAGAAAGTAACGGTTACGCAGGCGCTGAGACTCTGGTGCCCTTAGTATTTATGCTTATTATTGCCACTGTGACGGTACAGAGCCTGACCGCCCGCCCACTCGCTAAGCTGCTGGGTGTGGCAGAACCTGCAGAATTTGGATTCTTAATTCTGGGCGCTAACCCAGTCGCGCGCATGATTGCTAAGGAACTGAAAAAGCATGAAGTACCGATACTGCTGACAGATACAAACTGGGATAACGTACGCCAAGCACGTATGGATAACTTACAGGTGTACTTTGGTAATCCTGTCTCAGAACATGCATCCAATCAACTGAATATGAGCGGCATCGGCAACCTGCTAGTGATCTCACCGTATAAGCATATGAATTCACTGGCCACCTATCACTTTCTCGACTGGTTTGGTGATGACGACAGTGTCTTCAGCCTTGCCGAAGGCGACCAAGATCAGAAAGCACGTCATCAGACGGCTGAGAAAATACAGCACACTCGTGGCCTGTTTGATGGTGTCAGTTATGCAAAACTCGCCAGCTTAGCCAGTCAGGGCTATACGATCAAAACTACGCAACTGAGCGATGAATTCAGCTATCAAGACTTTCTTGAGCAGCATCATAATCAAGCGCTGGTATTGTTCTTTATTGACAGTAAAGATCACATTACCCCAGTAAAATCCATGGACAAATTCAAACCTGACGAAGAGTCTAAACTGATCAGCCTTGTGCCGCCTAAAGTTCCAGAGCAGCGTGGGGATAGTAAAAGCAGCGATACAAAAGTCGCCAAGACTTAGCCCTGTAACAAAAGAAGATAGTATTGCTCACTTTAACCAGCGCATTACTAACGTTAAAACTCAACTGACTGCACCTTAAGCGGGCTCCTCTTCTGCCCACACAAGTTTTAAGCTCGCTTAAAGGCGCAAAAGATTCGTCATACCTATTACTCAGCTAAAAAACCAACATACAAACTGTAGTCACAAGTACAACACACAATAAATTTTAATATTATTTATACGTACTTTTAAATTTAAGTTTATTTTCTTTTTTGTACTCATACATTTTACTGTCTGCAACTTGATACAGCTCATTATAGCTTGCACCTTCATTTGGGAATTTTGCATAACCGATAGCAATACCAATCCGTAAAGAATGCCCCTCAATTATCATAGGTTTCGCAACCTCTTCTACCATTCTTTGTATAACATCATCCAATGCAACATCTTTATCTACACAATCTAATATTACAATATACTCATCCCCTCCAAATCTTGACAAAGAATCACCCTCTCTTAAAACACTATCAAGCCTAGAAGCTATTTCTACTAACACACAATCACCAACATAATGACCTAGATTATCATTGATCAATTTAAAATCATTAACATCCATCACTAAAAATGCGAAGCTATCTTCTTTCCTATGCAGTCTTTTATTTACAACTTTTACAATAGTATTTCTATTTAGAGTATTTGTTAATGGATCTTTTTTTAAATCACTTATTTTTTTCAGATAATTTTTAACAGTTAAATATAAAAGAATAAATATTATGATAAAAATGAAGTATAAAAACTTATTAAAATAATGAAAAAAACTTCGCTCATCTTTCCAGCCATCTTTAGGATAAATTGCAAGCTCCCACGTGGTATCTGCAACATTAATAGCTTTTATTATTGACTTTTTTTCAAAAACCTCAAAAAGCCCAAAAAGATTTTCTTGAATTTTATTATTGTTTGATCTAAGTGCAAAAAGATAATTCACATCCTTTAGGCTGGTTTGATATTTTTCAATAAGCTTATCAAAATCAATCGCAACAACAGCCAACCCCCAAAAATCTTCACCTTCATCACTCTCAATAAAAATAGCTTTTCTATTAAACATTAAAAAACCACCTTGCTTAGCCAGAACTGGACCCTGTAAAATCACAGTTCTTTTTTCTATGGCTTTTTGTGCAAACACTGCTCTAGCGGGATCGCCTAGTAAATCATGCCCCAGTGCAGCTTCATTTCCAGCCCTAGGATAAACAGTCTGAATCACTGCATTTGGAGCAAACTGAACACTTTTTATATTTTTATTATGTTTCAATGCCCAATAAGAATATATTTCTAAAATTTCTGGTTTTATATCTGGATTATGTGAAATAATAATAGAGAAAAAATCTGTATATACGATCGAACTTTGAATTTCTCTTTGTATACTATTTGCAACATCTGTCAACTTACTTAAAGCATGAAATCGCTCTAAGTTGCTATCAGCACTTATCTCCTCTTTTTGAAAAACAAAAAAACTATAAAATATTAAAGATGATATAAAAAATGAAACTATTAAAGAAAAAAGTTTTTTCTTTATGTTTTTAACTTTAAATTTCATCACAAAGCCTCCTTAATAATTTAAACTTTAAAAGTTTTCACGCATTATATTATTTTAATTTAAAAAAAATAATATCAATCCAATTAAAAAACCAATCCATAATTATGGATTGGCTCATTATTTTTAATCTAACCAGCAGTCAGCACTAGCATTAGCTAGTGCCGGCCTCTAGAGAATAACAGGATAGAGATAAAAAACGTTGTGAAATATTATGAAAAAACGAGTGAATTCACGCTTAAAAAGCGCTTTATAGAGTCAAGAAAACATAAAACCCGTTGAGCCTATATTGTAAAGTGGCTCATTGTCTTTAAGTGCTGTTTACAGGCATATTAAGGCGTTTTGGATAACTTATCTAGCGTCAGTTAAGAACTGTTGTGATCTAGCAAAACGGGCCATCGACTTATAGGTAATGCAACAGTCCTCACCTGTTTAATTTTGACTGCAGTGTCGAGATTTTCGTGACTCATATCAACCAGAGTTCACCAGAAGCGGCCGAGGAAAACGATAAGAATTAGCGACTGATGCAGCGCCAGGATGGGCTGTAAAGTAAACCTACCCCTAAAAGACTTACACTCAAAATCGAACGCATCTACAAACCTAAAATTTCAAAATGGGCACGATTTGGGCACAGATGCTTTTTAGAGGGTTTTCAAAGCAGGAATTTCAGGCATAAAAAAACCCCTAACTTATTAAAAGTTAGGGGTTTAGTGTCTGGTTGCGGGAGCAGGATTTGGTTATGAGACGGATAGCTTTGCGACATATTAAAAGTCTCTAATTGCTATAAAGTGGCGTTAATGCCTATGATAAGGCCGGTTTTGGTGTTTTTCAAACTGGCTAATAGGATCCATTAATGACTAAAGATGTAGCTCAAGATTGGCACAGAAATGTTTCTGTAGAAGCTGATGAGTTGACCGTAAGGCTAGGCGAGCCCTTTGCTGAGATCTGCTCGTGGGCTGTTGAGCGAGAACTTGAGTTGCCTCTAGAGGTTGGTTATCGCATTCTTGGCTTAGACCCATTTACGGTCGGTATTGGAAACTTAGTTAAGGAACTCAGCCACCCTGAATCACATCTCATCACTAGTGAGTGGAATGCAAATCCAATTGTTTGTGAGCTGCAAAAATTCACCAAAGCTGTAACTGATGATCTCAGTATTTCTAGAAAATATAGTGGTATCTCGCATCTTGGTGGAGCTCTTAAAAACCGCAATCAATTCAAAAAGTACGCAATCCAAACATTTCTGCTAACACTCATAACTAACCCGCTTGCAGATACCACCGATGCGATTACTTATACTGACAGACGACGCTTGCGAATTTGGTTACTGATTCAGGCCGCCAGTCGCTTGCTTGAGTTCGGTTACTCTGCAGATAGAGCGATTAGTAGCGCAGCGCGGTTCTTAGTTATTGATGCGACAGATCAAAATTGGGCGCTGATAGACGATTTGTTAAAAAGAGCAAGAAACCAGCTCGGCAGAACACCAAACACTTATGAGCGATTTACCTCTACGTTAGCTAATGCTTCACACATCATAAAAAATGACTCTCGAAAGCTAGGCAAAACAGCAGCACAATTTCTTAACGCCATTAATAGCATTGCGCATGGTGAGTGCAGAGAAATTGAAGCGAGCACTACTGATATTAAAGTGTTGCCACGTTTCAGAGCTTTGCTTCCAGTGGTCGTGAGTCCTCTCTTTGGTAAGACCGCCCCCGACGATAATGATTTCACCATCATTGCACCTGGTGAAGAGGATGAAGAGCCTTTATTTTATATTACAGACATCGACCCAACTGATAGCGCTGCACAGCAAGTAATCAGCTCCGGTAGTGTTTATATTCAAAATATGGAGTTATCTCACTATTTGCCATGGACTTGGGATCGCGTACTACCGACAGAGTCGAAAGCATTGGAAGATTGGCTCAACAAGCAATTACGCTCAATTGATGTGGTAGATCGAACAGGCGCTGCTTTAGTCTGGATTGCGATGCATTTCTCTAGATCACTGGCGATGACTGAGCGGCTGACTATTGAGGATAAGCTGTCTGACGAATGGAGTTTTAGCAATGACTTTAATGTTCTTAAGCGCACGTCCCCGCGGCGGCGTAGCGCATGGAAACCAAATCAAACCACACGGCAGCAAGTCAATGCGTTTCGAGATGATTTAACGGTCTCAGTACCGCAACCCATTAAAGAAGTTTTACAAACTGCTGCAAGCAATGCAGTCGAAACTCCTCAAATAATTAGCAAGCTCTGGCAGGCAGTCTCAACACAAAAACTAGACAACTGGTTTAACGAGCAAGCCAGAGAGCACTTCCCGCGATTAACGAGCGCAAAGCTTGCGAACTACCAGCCGCAGCGATTATTTGATGCAACAGGCGAGTTTAACTTTGCACGCTTATTAACATCACACAGCAATAGTGCTTTGCCTGGCGCTTGCAGTTATGCAAGTTGGGATATTAAAGCTATTGAAAAAGGGTTGCAGCTGCCTGTTGTGGAATCATCACTTGATGAACCAGATAGCACCTACATGATAGGTAGCATGCTGACACCGCTTGAATCAGTTCTGCATGAGGAAGTTATACGCTGCAATACGAGCCTCGAGCAGGCTTTAGATAAAGGATTGATTCAGTATCACAATGCTTTAACACAGTACGTTGTGATGGCGCTGTATGCTGCAACTGGCGCACGACCATTACGCGATCCATTTGAATCACTTCAGCACTTTTCTTACCAGCATCGCTGCGTATTTATCAATGATAAAAACGATGAAGGCTTGCATAACGGTCGACTGGTGCCTCTGCCTGAAAATCTCGTTGCATTGCTCACTTACTATTTAGATTTCTTGAAAAATCTGATCCGGCAGGTTGCTATACACAGAGAGGAGCTGGCATTACAGATATCTGCTCTGATTGATGGCAGCGAAGCACCTATGCCGTTGTTTTTTCTATTGGACGATAATCTACGCTGGCATTCAATGTCTGATGCAGCACAGCTTGAGTGCGCGCTATTTGAATGGATGCTACCTACCAACCTCTTTCGCCATCGTTATGCACAGCGCCTACTTAAAGAAGGCGTTGACCCCGAAGTTGTTGATGGTTTTATGGGGCACGGGGAGCGCGGCGCTGCAACGTACAGTGATTACTCTGCACGCTGTTGGGAAGCTGATGCTAGACGCTATCAAGGCGCTATTGATAATATTTACAGTGAGCTGCCATTTGCGACTCCCCAAGACCTTCAAAAATTACCGCCGCTGCTTTATTTACCCGTCGAAAACACAAACTACACTGAGCCTAAATTATTTGGTCAAAAAGACCGTGCACGTTATAGATCGTTGAGACTTAAAAAAGCAATACGAGAAGCCCATATTGATATTAGGCTGTTCTTGAACACCCGGAAAATTCAGAGCATCAGTGATAATGAGCTACTGCTTTTAAGTAATCGCATGTTATTGCGAGAAAACCGCTTACCGCATCCGCAAGCAGCGATACGCTTTAACATTCTTGTAAAGACATTGAAGCGCTCTGAGGCTGGAAGCACATCTGCTCAAGAAAGCGAACAACCGCCTGATAGTGCAGCGAGTAACGATATTGCTTCAAATGAAGTATCTTCAGGATTAGCAAAACGTCAGTTACTGAGCAAACGCTTTATTGAACTGCGTGATGAGCGTACACATATAACGCCACGGATCACACATGCCCTTGAACTTTATACACAGCTTTCATCATGGGCTACTTCAACAATGAAAGAGGCACTAAAAACAACTTTATCTATGTCGCATGCCTTGTATATTGGCACAGTCCTTATGGCGATTGAAAAGCGTCTTGGATACAAGAAACTACTGCTCGATGTCATAGCTGGACAAAATTTCCGCTTACTTCAGAATAAGCGTCACTACTTTTTAGAATACAGTGAGATTTTAGATCCTGACGATTTTTCTGTAGCAGTTCAGCGGCATGAGTTGAGCTATAAAACTATGAGCCTGCTCGCTCATGGTATGCACAAAAAGAAAACAGTCGAAACAATAGAGCCAAGCCAGATCGGCAAGTTTAAAGCGTTACTTGATATTTACTCCAAGGATAACCCTGAGAGTTGTGAGCCACAAATAGAAGAACTACTAAGCTGGCTATGCAATATCATCAATCAAGCTAACTTAGTTCAGCTGCCGGGTATTGTTGCCGCTGCACTGAGCGAGCGAGCGCCACCGACAAGTTCATCTCTACATGATCATGAGCGCTTACTTAACGGCAGAATGTTAGCCCTCCCATCTGACGCAGTGGGCAAGACTGAATGGCCAAATAGTGCCTTGCCTAATGTACGCGATAGAAGCACTGACAAGCTTTCATTACAAGAGCAAGCCAAAGAGCTATCAAAGAATTTGGCTATTGCCTTGCAAGGCTACGAGACTAAGAGCGCTCGAGAATGTGCTAAAAAGCTCAAATCTATTTGCGATACATATCAAACTAAAGTCAGCTCAAGCATGATGCTGCTGGGTTACTGGATTGCTGACCTTACAGCCACAGGTAAAGCTAAAAACCGTAAAAAAATAGATCCTTATGCTCTTAAGTCTTTAACAACTTACTTCAGCAGTTTGTCGCCAGTATTTCGTGAGTTGTTGTACCAAGTTGACCTTTTTGCGCAAGACAGTGAAGAGATGACTGTTCTGTGCGTACAGATGATCGATTACAAAACCATGTCATCAAAACATGCTGATTATTTTGGTAAACGACTTAAAGACTTTTTCCGTTGGGCTGCGCGTTTTGGCATAGCTTCACCTGAGTGGGCAGATCTTGATCTAGGTAGTGGCTATCGCGCTGTTAGCGCAGGCCTGATGAGTGAGGCTGAGTATCAAGCATGCCAGATGACAATTTTAACAGACAGCACACTGACTCACGATGAGCAGTTGATACTAGGTTTTGTATTGCTGACTACTTATCGCTTTGGATTACGAGCACAAGAAGCAATTGGCATGCTTCGCCGTGACTGGTGTCAGCACGAACAACTCAGCTGGATTCTTGTGCTAGGCAATCAGTACCGAGCCTTAAAAAGCAAAGCAAGCCGTCGAGCGATACCGCTGTTGTTTAAGCTTTCAGAAAACGAGCAAGATATTGTTAATCGAACCCTTGCTAGATACACGAGTATTGCTGGCAAACAAAACAATCGACCTATTCTATGCGAAGCATCGAATCAAGAAAGCGGACAGCCAGTACTGACAAGCCTAGCACCACGAATTTCTCCAGTACTGATTCGGCTTATGCGCGGCGTCACAGGCAATCCGCAACTTGTACTGCACCATTGTCGCCACAGCTTTTATAATCGTGTTGCTCCTGCATTACTTGGACTCAACAATCCGCTCGCAGATAAGTTAACGAGTGCAGCAGAGCACGATCAAATTAGGCG
>JAVETP010000077.1:0-12899 GCA_034006005.1 Pseudomonas sp. | reverse complement strand
ACTTCCCCACCGTCTATGAGCGCTGCCTGACCTTTGGTATTGATATCACCAAAGAGCCGATTCCGGTGGTGCCTGCAGCCCACTACACCTGCGGTGGCGTAGCAGTCGATCAGTTCGGCCACACCGATGTCAGTAATTTATATGCCATTGGTGAAACCAGCTTTACCGGTTTGCATGGTGCTAACCGCATGGCCAGCAACTCATTGCTGGAATGCTTTGTTTACGGGCGCTCAGCTGCGAGCGATATCATCCGCAACGACGCGCAAGTCTCGATGCCAGAAGCGTTGCCAGAGTGGGATGCCAGTTTGGTCACTGATTCAGATGAAGATGTGATTATCGCGCATAACTGGGATGAGCTGAGACGCTTTATGTGGGATTACGTCGGCATTGTGCGCACCAACAAGCGCTTATTGCGCGCTCAGCACCGTGTCCACCTGCTACTGGACGAGATTGATGAGTTCTATAGCAATTACCGCGTCAGCCGGGACTTAATTGAGCTGCGCAATCTTGCTTTGGTTGCAGACTTGATTATTCGCTCAGCGATGCAGCGTAAAGAAAGCCGCGGCCTGCATTACACCTTGGACTACCCTGAGCTCAGCGACATCATACAAGATACTATTTTACAGCCTGCCAACGCTGACGACTGAACTTAAGGCGCACCCGCAGGCGGCGATGACTGTCCTGCGGCGCGCTATCAAAAGGAATCAGCGCACTGCAGTAAAACCATTGATGGGCATATCTGTAGCGCAATAACACCAATGCCGGTATGGCCATGCTATCAGCCCGTAACTGTATTGAGCGCCAGCCATGCTCAGCGCTCCACAACTGCCAACCTGCAGAGGTATGCCTGACACCACGACGTAATGATGGCTGCTGATAATCGCGCAGACAACGCAACTGAGCGTACATTTGCACGCTTAACAACACGATAACAGCGAGCTTAAGCGCTAAAGGAATGGCTGCTAGAACAACAGCCACACAAGCAAGTAACAACACACACAATACTGCCTGTGACAGCCTTAATGAAGGCTGCCAAAAACAGCTAAAATATGGCTTACTTTGGTTTTGCATGTTCCAAGATCAACCCAATAATGCGTTTTAAATCATCACTTTCAGGCTCAGCACGCAGCATGCACCAGCCAAAAATATCTTGGTCTTCACAATCCAGCAACATACGGTAACGCTCACGGTCTGCATCATCGAGCTTTAAGTACTGCTCTTCGACAAATGGCACGAGCAACTGATCAAGTTCCCACATGCCACGACGGCTGTGCCAATAGAGACGTTTCACTTCAACTTCGATAGACATGACGCACTCCAAAAATTAGTAGACTCAGTATAAGACAAATTTAACAAAGTGGCATACGCTGACAAGACGCTATTTGCACTCTATGATAGGCATATGCATTATTTAACAAGCGAGACAGTCATGACCGGTTGTGCAAGTTTTACCCCACTGAACCACGAAGGCGTATTTGCTGTTCGTGGGCCCGATGCAAAAGCATTCCTCCAAGGCCAAATCACCTGCCACCTAGCCTACGTAAGCGATGAACGCAGCAGCTTAGGTGCGCGTTGTACGCCTAAAGGTCGCATGTTATCAAGTTTTCGCGTGCTTTTAGAAAATGACGGCTATTTATTAGCAATGGATCACGACATTTTAGTCGCGCAATTGGCTGAACTGCAAAAATACGCAGTCTTTTCTAAATCCAAACTGACGGATGACAGCGCACTCTGGAGCCGCTTTGGCCTCTATCAAGGTGATGCTGCACTCACTGCGCTGGGTATTGATCTACCCACAGAAACCAACAGTATCGTGCACCACAATCAAATGATTGCTGTGCGTGTCTCTGATATTTTAACCGAGCTCTGGGTCAGCGCTGATGAAGGCCCATGCCTGCATAAACGTTTGCTCAATCTATTGCCTGAAGCGCCGCTCAATACGTGGCTACTCGGACAAATACGCAGCGGTATTGGCCATGTATCCATGCCTATCCGTGAGCAATTTATTCCGCAAATGCTCAATTTACCGGCACTGGATGCCGTCAGCTTTAAAAAAGGCTGCTACACCGGCCAAGAAATCGTTGCGCGCATGCAGTATCTGGGCAAACTTAAGCGTCATATGTACCGTTTCCAGATCACTAGCACAGAGATTCCTGCTGCCGGCACCCCACTATTATCACCCGTGCACTCCAGCGCTGTAGGTGAAGTGGTCAGCGCAGCACGCAGTGAGCACGGCATTGAACTGCTCGCCACCGCATTGGATGAAGCCGTGAGTGATGGTCGCATTTATTTAGAAAGCAATGAAAAAGATCTGCTTGAGCCGCTTGAACTACCTTACTTATTAGATACTGAGCGAGAAATTTTGCGCTAACGTCGCTCAAACAAGACGGCTGAACACGCCATTGAGTATTAGCACAGTTGGCTATCTCTGTAGATTTAGAGGTAGCCAACTGATGCATGAAGCACCCTTAACTACACCAGATCGATTTAAAAGCCTCTCATCCAATGTCTTTTGCCTTTCCAGAGCTCAGACAAACAACCTTCCGCTTTATTAAAAACAGGCCGTATCCCAAACTTAAATAGCATGTGTTAAATCAAACGCTTGCGCCTTGAGCAATGCCCAGCGAAGTTCTATTATTGATTTACATACAAGTGGAGTTGAACGATGCTAACTGTACTGCAAATTGATTTTCCGTTTAACGGCCCATTTGGTCAGGATATGCACCTCGCGATGCAGCCGTTAGCCGAGTCCATCATCCAAGAACCTGGACTGCTGTGGAAGATCTGGACGGAAAACGTCGAGATGCAAGAAGCCGGTGGCGTCTATTTGTTTAGTGATGCGCCAGCAGCACAAGCTTACCTAGAGATGCACAGCGCACGTTTAACCGCCAGTGGCGTAACCGGCATTCGTGCTAAATTATTTGATGTTAACCGCCCTCTTAGCGAAATTTGTAAAGGTCCGATCCAATGACAACCAGTAAGCTCGATAAAATTCTAGCCCAAGCTCAAAAAGAAAACGAAAGCAGCTACCGACAAAAAGCGTTAAGAATGTATCCGCATTTTTGTGGCCGTTGCAGTCGTGAGTTTAGCGGCAAGGGTCTCAGTGAATTGACCGTGCACCACCGTGATCATAATCACGATAACAATCCATCCGACGGTTCAAACTGGGAGTTATTGTGCTTGTACTGCCATGATAATGAGCACCAGCGTCAAGTGGATATGCATTATCAAAAAGAAGAAAGCGCTGGCCAAAAAGGGCCGCAACAGACTTTTAAAGGCTTGGCGGGTTTAGCCGACTTACTGAAAAAACAAGACGCTCAATAACTTTGCCTATGACGCTGCGCACTCACCTCGAGGGCGCAGCGTCAACTGTGCAGATTACCTACACACAGATCATTAGCCTGATCTAAAAATCAGATGATTTTCCCACTCTTCCTCGGGCACATCCAACTCGCTAGCCATACGGCCCAACTGCGAAATACCTTCCGTATGTACCGCATCAGTATTGCCACAGACCAAATGGTGCCAAACAAATAGGTCTTTACCCTCGCTGACTAAGCGATAAGCACAGGTTGTCGGTAACCACTTAAATGTTTCAGCTTTACCCGGCGTCAGCTGAATACAGTCAGCGACATAGTTTTTACGATCAGGGTAATTACTGCAACGCGCTGTATCTAAATCCAATAGCTTACAGGCGACATTGGTGTAATACACCGAATCATCGTCTTCATCTGCTAGTTTTTGTAAACAACACAAACCACAACCATCGCAGAGTGATTCCCACTCTTCTTGGTCGAGTTCGGCAAGGGTTTTACGTTTCCAAAAGGGTTTAACAATTTCGGCCATACACTGCTCTACCTATGCTGAGCACCACGCTCAGCCGATATCAATTAATCGTTTTTACATTCAACTTTGACACGCATTTTAATCACTTGAGTATTCATACGTGCGGTTAAATGCGTTGTTTCACCTGCAGCTATACGTGCTTTGCGGGTGCGTGGACTTTCTGGCCCGTTACGAAAACGTACCGTGCACACGGCAGCCTGCTTGCCATAATTGCTTAACGACACTGAAGCCGTATTATCACCTAAATCTTGCGTATCGACGGCAACTTGCGCGCCATTGAGTTGCTGATCAACTTCAAATGGAAACGCCAAGGCTGTCAGCGGCAACAGTAGCGGTAATATTGTTATATATTTTCTCATGCTTTTCTCACCCACCCATTGACTGCAATAGTGTACCGCATCAGCACTGACAAACTGCCAGCACCGCTAGAAATGCTCATAAAAGCACTATATTTTCCGCTAACGGCCCTCTATCATCATGGTTTTAATCTTCTCAGCGTTTATTAGCAGTTAAAACACCACTGCAGCGCATGCTCATCCATTTCTTAAGCTCAGTACACTTTAAACGTCTTATGCATACATTTAATAGCGCCGTCACAGCCATTAACGATCTAGTTTGGGGCCCTCCCATGCTGATTGCCATTTTAGGCAGCGGCTTGTTTTTAATGCTGTCACTGAGATTGATGCCGCTGCGCAATATCAAACGCGGCTTTTTAGAAATCTGGAATGGCCGATCCAAAGGCGACGCCAGTATCGGCGAGATCAGTCCTTTTGCCGCATTAATGACCAGTTTGGCTGCCACTGTCGGTACCGGCAATATCGCCGGCGTAGCCACTGCAATTGTTTTAGGTGGGCCTGGTGCATTGTTCTGGATGTGGTGCACTGCGCTAGTGGGGATGGCCACCAAGTATTGTGAAGTGGTATTGGCGGTGCATTTTCGTGAAAAGAACAGCCTGAATCACTTTGTTGGCGGCCCCATGTATGCCATTAAGAATGGCTTAAGCCGTCAATGGGCGTGGCTCGGTGCTTGCTTTGCTATCTTTGGCGGGCTGGCCAGTTTTGGTATTGGCAATATGGTGCAAGTCAATAGTATGGCCGCCGGACTGGAAGTGTCTTTTGCAGTGCCGGCTTGGGTCAGCGGACTGTGCATTATGGCCTTGGTCGGCTTGGTGATTTTAGGTGGTATTCAGCGTATTGGCGCAGTAGCACAAACGCTGGTGCCCTTTATGTGCGTGGCGTATATCTTAGCAACACTCTTTGTCCTGATCAGCCATTACCAAGCGATTCCTGCAGCATTTATATTAATTATTGATTCGGCGTTTAATGGTCATGCGGCCGCGGGAGGCTTTGCTGGAGCGGCGATGATTGCTGCGCTGCGCTTTGGTGTTGCGCGCGGCGTATTCTCCAATGAGGCAGGTCTAGGCAGCGCTGGTATCGCACAAGCAGCCGGCACCAGTGATGAACCTGTGGTATCAGGTTTAATCGGCATGATGGGCACTTTTATCGATACCTTGATTATCTGCACCATGACCGGCTTAGCCATTATTTGCTCAGGTGTATGGACCAGCGGCCTGACTGGAGCCGCACTGTCATCGGCAGCATTTGAATCCGCCATGCCCGGCATCGGCCATTATTTACTCACCACTGCGCTGGTGGTGTTCGCCTTTACCACTATTATTGGTTGGAGCTATTACGGTGAGCGCTGCTGGGAGTTTTTATTTGGCGCTCGAGCGATTCTGCCCTACCGCTTGCTCTGGGTCGCCGTTGTGCCTTTGGGCGCGGTTACACAGCTCGATACCGTCTGGCTGTTAGCCGATACGCTCAATGGGCTTATGGCTCTACCTAATATCATCTCTCTCTTGCTGCTGAGTCCTGTGGTGATCAAGCTGACTAAAATCTACTTTGCTAAACGCTAACGAACTGCGCAACCGACTACTCTGCGCTGTCGGTTGATTTTGGTGCACGTGAGAGGACGATATTCACTCGACGGTTCAATGCACGATTAGCCACAGTATTATTGGGCTTCAACGGATAGCGTTCGCCGTGGAAGCGCAGCACCATTTGCTCTTCGGTAATACCTTGCTCTATAAAGTAATTTTTGACCGTCAGCGCTCGTTGGCGCGAAAGCTCTCGGTTACTTAAGCGATTCCCCCAACTATCAGAATGGCCATCAATCTCTATTTTATTAACCGTTGGATCTTCTTTTAAATAGTCGACAATCGCCTTTAAGCGCCCGGTGGCTGAATCACTGAGCACCATATTGGTATCAGCAAAGGCAATGCGCGTTTGTTTCAGTTGATCAAAGTTGTACGGCAATAAACCAGCGGTACAGGTTAAATAACGTTGATAGGCATCAGCAAACCCAGCCGGCATAATACGCACCTCAAGCCACTCACCTTGATGAGTACGGTGCTGAATTAAAGGTCCACGCCCTTCTAGTAAGCCGGTGAGTAATCGCCCAGACTGCCGAGGGGAAGCCTGCAACATATTGCTATTAGCAGCAACGAACACAAGACCTAAAGGAATACTGTTCTGGCCTATACGCCAAGGTGCGGCAGCAGAAAATAAAGTCGCCGAGCCACGACTGAGCCACGCCTCTTGGGCTTGCAGCTTAAATGTAGGCGTTTCGCCAGCACGGCGCACAAACTCACCTTGACCAAAACCTTTCACCGGTTGCGTCAGGCGGCATTCAAAGCGATCACCTTCCACAGTCCATTTGACATGCTCCAAGGGCGTTTGAAAGGTTATTGCCAGTGCAGGTGTTGCCAGTAAACCGACTAAAATTGAAAAAACAGCTAAGCGCATTGCGCTCTCCCATCACCTAAAATGCTCAGCTAAGCTATCGGTCACTGTTAAGAAAACTTTAAAGCAGATGCCCGCACCGCGCTTTTACGGTAGCATTCTACCTATTCAATATAAATCGACCGACTGGAAGCCTTCATGATTGACCGTCTTACACTGCTGCGACCCGATGATTGGCATATTCACCTGCGCGATGGCGCGGTTTTACAACACACTGTTGCCGATGCCGCTCGTACTTTTGCGCGCGCCATTATTATGCCCAACCTAGTACCCCCCGTACGCAATACAGCGGAAGCCGATCAATACCGTGAACGTATTTTAAGTGTGCGCCCAGCACAGAGTGCGTTTGAGCCGTTAATGGTCCTGTATTTAACAGATCAAACCTCTGCCCAAGATATTAAAGAAGCCAAGGCCTGCGGCTTTGTGCATGCAGCAAAACTGTACCCAGCAGGCGCGACCACCAACTCAGACTCAGGCGTCACTTCACTTGAAGCGATCTATCCAGCCTTAGAAGCCATGAGTGAAGTGGGTATGCCATTGTTGGTACACGGTGAAGTCACTCACAGTCATGTGGATATTTTTGATCGTGAAAAACGTTTTATTGACGATCAGCTAGTTGGCCTAGTCAATCGTTTTCCTGACTTAAAAGTGGTTATGGAACACATTACAACTGCAGATGCTGCACAGTTTGTCAGCAGTTGTGCTGATACCGTCGCTGCCACCATTACCGCGCATCACTTGCTTTACAACCGCAACCATATGCTCGCCGGTGGTATTCGTCCGCATTTTTATTGCTTGCCGATTCTCAAGCGTAATACCCACCAAGAAGCCTTACTCGATGCAGCCACCAGTGGCTCAAGTAAGTTCTTCTTAGGTACAGACTCTGCACCACACGCACAAAACGCTAAAGAAAATGCCTGTGGTTGTGCTGGTTGCTACACCGCTTATGCGGCGATTGAGTTATACGCTGAAGCCTTTGAACAACGTAACGCTTTAGACAAACTGGAAGGCTTTGCCAGCCATTTTGGTGCTGACTTCTATGGTCTGCCGCGCAACCAAGACACCATCACTCTGGTGCGTGAACCTTGGACCGTGCCAGCCACTCTAGATTTTGGCGAACAACAACTGGTGCCATTGCGCGCCGGTGAAACCTTAAATTGGCGCGTATTAGGAGCTCAGGCATGAGCCACGACATCCCAGATTACGAATTTGAAGAATACATCAACAAAGACACTAACAACGGACACGACAAGCACAGCGGCGGATTGAAATCTGCCATGGCGCGCCGTTTTCGCGGCTACTTACCTGTTGTGATTGATGTGGAAACGGGTGGCTTTAATTGTGCCACTGATGGCTTACTCGAAATTGCTGCCGTGATTCCAGCCATGGATGATGAAGGTTTGCTTTATGCTGAGCACACTTTGTTTTTCCGCGTTAAACCTTTTGAAGGCGCTAATATTGAGCAAGCCGCATTGGACTTTACTGGCATTAAGCTGGATCACCCATTGCGTATGGCGGTCAAGGAAGATCACGCCCTAGGTGAGATCTTTAAAAGTGTGCGTAAATCACTGAAAGCAGCCGGTTGTAAGCGTGCCATTTTAGTCGGCCATAACAGCCACTTTGACTTAGGCTTTCTCAATGCGGCAGTTGAGCGTTGCGGTATTAAACGCAACCCGTTCCACCCCTTCTCAAGCTTTGATACTGCGACACTGGGTGGCTTAGCTTACGGACAAACCGTATTGGCTAAAGCCTGTGAAGCGGCAGATATCAATTTTGATAGTCGTGAAGCACACAATGCGCGCTACGATACGGAAAAAACCGCAGAGCTGTTTTTCGGCATCGTCAATCGCTGGAAAGAAATGGGCGGCTGGGACGACATCGAGTAAGCTCAAGCCCAGTTAAAACGTTCTAATACACAATAGGCGGTATGCACTCTGAATGCATACCGCCTATTTTTTTACTCAAGTAAAGCTAGATAATGCTTACTTAAGGCGTCGCTCAATACCCATCTCAACTAATATTTTCGCAGAAATCTCTTCAACAGAAAAATGCGTGGTATTGATAAAGTTAATATTTTCGCGCTTAAATAATCCTTCCACTTCGCGCACTTCAAACTCACATTGTGCGTAACTGGCATAACGGCTGTTGGGTTTGCGCTCATTACGAATCGCCGCCAAACGGTCAGCATCAATGGTTAAACCAAACAGCTTTTCTTTATGCTGTTTTAACGAACTGGGCAGCTGCAAGCTTTCCATATCGTCTTCAGTTAACGGATAGTTGGCTGCACGAATACCGTACTGCATCGCCATATACAAACACGTTGGCGTCTTACCGCAACGCGAAACACCCACCAAGATAATATCGGCACTGTCATAGTGACGAGTGCGACCACCATCATCGTTATCCAGCGCAAAATGCACCGCTTCGATACGTTCCATGTAGTTAGCACTGTGTGCAATGGAATGTGATTTACCCACCGAATAAGACGAGCGATCGTTCAACTCTTCTTCAAGCGGTGCTAAAAAGCTGGAGAAAATATCCACTTTAAAAGCATTCGCAGTGGTTAAAATATCGCGAATTTCAGTGTTTACAATAGTATCGAAGACAATGGGTCGCATCTCTTCATTGTCCGCAACCTCATTAATTTGTTGTACCATTGCCTGTGCTTTTTCAACAGTGTCAATGTAAGGTCGGGTTAAACGGCGAAAGTCGGTATTGTCAAACTGCGCTAATAAACTTTGTCCGAGCGTTTCGGCAGTGATACCCGTTCCATCTGAGATAAAAAAAGCTGTACGTTTCATAATTGCCAAAAGCCTTAAGTCGTGAACATTTCTCGGTTAGTATAGGCTTGTAAGTGCCTGACATGTTGTTGGGCGACATTGTGACCCATTTTCCCCAAACAAGGCCAATAGATTACACTGGCCCTTTCAATACAGACGTGGAGAGATCACCTTGGTTGAGTACGTAGTTTCCCTTGATAAGCTCGGTAATCATGATGTTGAGCGTGTAGGGGGCAAAAACGCCTCCCTAGGCGAAATGATCAGCAACCTTGCCGGCGCCGGCGTTTCAGTGCCTGGCGGCTTTGCCACCACTGCGCAAGCCTACCGTGACTTTATTGATACCAATAATCTAGACGCACGTATCCATGATTTACTGGATGCGTTAGACACTGATGATGTCAGTGCTTTGGCTAAAGCGGGTGCGCAAATTCGTCAATGGATTTTAGACGCTGACTTCCCTGCCCAGCTCGATGCTGATATTCGCACTGCCTTTGCCGAAATGGCCAATGGTAACGAGAATATGGCCGTGGCTGTGCGTTCATCTGCCACCGCAGAAGACTTGCCAGATGCTTCCTTCGCGGGCCAGCAAGAAACATTCTTGAATATTCGCGGCGTGGATAATGTCATCTACGCAGCAAAAGAAGTCTTTGCTTCACTGTTTAATGACCGCGCTATTTCTTACCGTGTACACCAAGGCTTTGACCACCGCAATGTGGCCTTATCCGTGGGCGTGCAACGCATGGTGCGCTCAGAAACAGCCGCAGCAGGTGTAATGTTTAGCCTCGATACGGAATCTGGTTTCCGTGACGTAGTCTTTATCACTGGTGCCTACGGCCTCGGTGAAACCGTGGTACAGGGCGCTGTTAACCCTGATGAATTCTATGTGCACAAGCAAACCTTAGCGGCCGGTCGTCCAGCGATTTTACGCCGCAACTTGGGCAGTAAAGCACTGAAAATGATCTACGGTGCTGATCCAAGTGCAGGCAAATCAATCGAAACGGTTGATGTTGCTCCTGCTGATCGCATGCGTTTTTGCCTGAGTGATGAAGAAGTCACTAACTTAGCAAAACAAGCAGTGATTATCGAGAAACACTATGGCTGCCCCATGGATATCGAGTGGGCCAAAGACGGTGATGATGGCAAGCTGTACATTGTACAAGCCCGTCCAGAAACAGTTAAAAGCCGCAGCAACCTCAATGTGATGGAGCGTTACTTGCTTAAAGAGCAAGGCACCATCTTGGTTGAAGGTCGCGCCATTGGCCAACGTATCGGTGCAGGCCGCGTGCGTATCATCAATGACATTTCTGAAATGGATAAAGTCCAGCCCGGTGATGTACTGGTGTCCGATATGACCGACCCAGACTGGGAGCCGGTGATGAAACGCGCCAGCGCTATTGTCACCAACCGTGGTGGCCGTACCTGTCACGCGGCGATTATTGCCCGTGAGTTAGGTATCCCAGCGGTCGTGGGTTGTGGTAATGCCACTGCTCTGCTGAAAGACGGCCAAGGC
Source organism: Pseudomonas sp. (assembly GCA_034006005.1). Lineage (GTDB taxonomy): Bacteria > Pseudomonadota > Gammaproteobacteria > Pseudomonadales > Pseudomonadaceae > Denitrificimonas. The sequence continues at coordinate 1,962 of JAVETP010000077.1, read as the reverse complement.
GTCACCGTATCTTGTGCTGAAGGTGATACCGGTTATGTCTTTGAAGGCGAACTGAATTTTGATATTCGCACCAACTCTGTTGAAGCGATGCCAGATTTGTCGTTCAAAATCATGATGAACGTCGGTAACCCTGACCGTGCCTTTGATTTTGCCCAACTGCCAAACGAAGGCGTGGGTTTAGCCCGTCTTGAGTTTATTATCAACCGTATGATTGGCGTGCACCCCAAAGCACTGCTCAACTTTGATAGTTTGCCAAGCGACTTACAAGACAGCATTGAAAAACGCACTGCCGGTTATGCTAGCCCAATTGATTTCTATGTCGACAAACTGGTTGAAGGCGTCAGTACCTTAGCCGCTGCATTCTGGCCGAAAAAAGTCATTGTGCGTTTATCTGACTTTAAATCCAATGAATACGCCAACCTAATCGGCGGCAAGCTCTACGAGCCGACCGAAGAAAACCCAATGCTGGGTTTCCGTGGTGCCTCACGTTATATCAGCGAATCATTCCGCGACTGCTTTGAATTAGAGTGCCGCGCGATGAAGCGTGTGCGTGATGTGATGGGTTTAACCAACGTTGAGTTGATGGTGCCGTTTGTGCGTACCGTTAATGAAGCCGCGCAAGTGGTCGGCCTGCTCGAAGAGTATGGTTTGAAACGTGGTGAAAACGGTTTGCGTTTAATTATGATGTGCGAACTGCCATCCAATGCCTTGTTAGCTGATGAATTCCTTGAGCACTTCGATGGTTTCTCCATTGGCTCCAATGATATGACGCAGCTGACCTTAGGTCTCGACCGTGACTCTGGCGTGATCGCTCACTTGTTTGATGAACGTGACCCAGCGGTTAAAAAACTGCTATCCATGGCCATTCAAGCCTGTATTAAAGCCGATAAATACATTGGTATTTGCGGTCAAGGCCCATCTGACCATCCTGATCTAGCACGCTGGTTAATGGACGAAGGTATCGAAAGCGTTTCTCTCAATCCAGACTCAGTACTGGATACTTGGTTCTTCCTCGCGGAAAATAACTAAGACGTAAACTCACCTGCGCGCCTTACTCGGGCGTGCAGGTGTATTACCCAGCGCGCCCCCCTTCTATTGTTATATACAACACGCCTGTCAATTTCCCCTGCCTATTGAAAGGCCAATTCAGCACACCCAGTCTCCCTGCAAGTTATAAGAAGCAATTTCTATATAACCATATAGCAAATGATTCTTTCTGTGTACGCAAGCACTATGCCATCATTGCGTCACAGATATAGGAGTCACAGCTATGAAATATTTTTACGCCAACTTGGCGTTTTTTTTATCCTTGGTCTTTGCTAATGCACAGGCTGCAACACAGCAACCCTTAATTGAAGCGCATGAGCTCACAGATGCTCTGATGGCTCATCCAGAGTTGCAAATTATTGATATTCGCAGTCCTGAAGACTATGCCGCTGGACATATTCCACAGGCGCTCTCCGCTCCTTACGGACAATGGCGTGGTCCGGCAAATAACCCGGGTCAGTTAGCTGATGACGCCTACTTTCAAGAGTTACTGCGCACATTAGGCTTAACTGGGCAGCAACCGATTGTGGTCTATTCCAGCGGCGCTGATGAAACTGACTTTGGTGCAGCTGCGCGAGTGTATTGGACGCTGAAATACTTAGGGCTGACTGACCTGAGCGTGCTCAACGGTGGCTTTAAGCAATGGCAGCAAGCGATTAGTACCCAAGCGCCAACAGTACAAGCCAGCCAATTAGTGGTGCAAAGCAACCCTAAGCTAGTGATTCTCCAAGACGAACTGCTGGATAAAATCACTCGCCAAGATACCACCTATCAATTACTCGATGCGCGCCCGCCTATTTTTTACCAAGGCCAAGCTAAAGCGCCGACCGCCAGTACCGGTGGCACCATTGCTACTGCACAAAACACGCCTTTTGGTCAGTGGTTTAACCAAGATGACACACGCATTCGCCCTAC
>JAVETP010000204.1:0-3098 GCA_034006005.1 Pseudomonas sp. | reverse complement strand
TGAAGGAAGTGATTTTCCTCAACAGCCAGAGAGAATTAATATTAGACATGGGGCTGATGAGACAGCAGCCTCAGATCAACCAGCCAAAATTGATATACAAAGCCGAACTGATACTGCTTCACAAAGATTTATCAATAAATTAAAAAATATATTCTCTGGACGATAGAGTGGGTTTTTGTCGGAGAGACAGGACTCGAACCTGCGACCTTACGCACCCCATGCGTACGTTCTAGCCATCTGAACTACTCTCCGCGTACAGTTTGATTTTACTGCTTGTAGGCTTTTCTGTAAACTTAGGGTCTTAAACTACTCTATGAAGAGTATAAAAAAATAGTAAAAATATGTAAAAACAAAAACACAGAAAACAAGAAAAAAGCGTAATTTGCACGAAACTGTAGATAATGCTATAAGTAAAAGCAATTAAAAAAAGGAGATCGTCAGTATGGTAAAAAAAAGCAAAGTTAAAGAATCAATTGACAATGTTCAAGGTGGTAAAGATGCCAAATCTCAAGCGGTGGCAATAGCCATGTCGCAAATTGAAAAAGCATTTGGCAAGGGTTCAATCATGAAATTGGGTGAATCACTTAAAGATATGCCCAAAGTTCCAGTGGTTTCTACTGGCTCTTTGTCTTTAAACATGGCACTCGGTATTGGTGGTTATCCCAAGGGCAGAATTGTCGAGATTTATGGTCCAGAAGCATCGGGAAAAACCACGCTGTGTTTGCACGCGATTGCTGAAGTGCAAAAGCAGGGTGGGACAGCGGCTTTTATTGATGTTGAACATGCGCTAGATCCAGTACGAGCCGAAAAAATTGGGGTGAATCTTGAAGAAGTCCTCATTTCTCAACCAGATTATGGCGAACAGGCCCTAGAAATAGCTGAAACTTTAGTTAGATCGGGCGGAGTCGACATTATTGTCTTGGATTCGGTAGCGGCTTTGGTGCCCAAGTCAGAAATTGATGGAGAAATGGGCGATCATCAAATGGGCACTCAGGCCCGTTTAATGTCTCAAGCCATGCGTAAATTAACGGCAGCACTCAATAAAACTAGAACTTTAATGATTTTCACCAATCAAATTCGTATGAAAATTGGGGTGATGTTTGGTAGTCCTGAAACCACCACCGGTGGTAATGCGTTGAAGTTCTACTCATCGGTGCGTTTAGATATTCGTCGTATTGGTGCAGTCAAAGAAGGTGATGAGATCACTGGTAACGAAACACGCGTTAAAGTGGTTAAAAACAAAGTTGCCGCGCCGTTCCGTCAGGCTGAGTTTCAGATTCTGTATGGCAAAGGTATTTACCGTAACGGTGAAATCATTGACTTGGGTGTACAGCAGGGGCTGATTGAAAAAGCAGGCGCTTGGTACAGTCATAAAGGTGTGCGCATGGGGCAGGGTAAAGCTAACTCGGCACGTTACTTAGAAGAAAACCCAGAAATATGCCAGGCTATTGAGCAGCAGATTCGTGATCAGTTGTTGGCACCTGCGCCAAGTAATAACAAGCAACAAGCAGCTGTTGTTGCTGAGGACGCTGCTGAGTAAGCGCAGCGAAATGATGTGGCTATATAAAAACGGCATGGTGCAGCGCATTCATGCCGTTTTTTTGTGAGGTATAGATGTTAGATAGCCCAGTTTCTATTCGCCGTGCCGCGATGAATTTGTTGGCAAGACGCGAGCATGGCCGTGTTGAACTGTCACGCAAGCTGCGTCTACGCGGTGCTGAAGCAGAGATGATCGATATTGAGCTGCAGCGATTAATTGATGACGGTTTGCTCTCAGAAGAGCGCTATGTAGAAAGCTATATCCGTAGTCGAGCCAATGCTGGGCGCGGGCCGATGCGTATTCGTGAAGAGTTAACGCAGCGCGGTTTGGCGCGAGAATTGGTTGAGTCTGCCTTGGCTGAGGCCGAGATTGATTGGCAGGCGCAGATGCAGGATTTATGGCAGCGTCGTTTTTCTGGGCAGGTCGCTGATTTAAAAGACAAAGCCAAACAAAGTCGATTTTTAGCGCAGCGCGGCTATGCAGCGGATGACATTCGCCGCTTGCTTGATGGGCAAAGGTTTCAAGGCTTTGCTGATTGAGCTGATTGAGTGGTGCTTTTTCCATGCTTGGCAGGGAGCAGCAGTAAGTTGTTACAGTCAGGTCAGGTCTGTGCGGGGTGAAGGTAAGGGCGTAAGCGTGCGCGCGGATAGCTAGGCAGGTCAGTAGCCGCTTAGTCCTGTGCTGTATCGGACTAAGCGACTCTATCGTGATTTTTACGCGCGTAATTGTTTACTGATAATGTCTAGAGCTTGCTCAATAGCAATATGCTGACTCTCAGTATCGCGACGGCCTTTATACTCTAAAGTGCCTTCTTTTAAACTGCGTTCACTGATGACGACCCGTTGCGGGATGCCAATCAGCTCCATATCGGCGAACTTCACTCCTGGGCTGGTTTTCTTGTCACGGTCATCCAGTAGCACGTCAAAGCCTGCAGCAGTTAATTGTTCGTAGAGCTTGTCTGTGGCTTCTTTAACGTCAGGCTTGTCGTATTTCATTGGCACAATAGCAACATCAAATGGCGCTAACGCTGCTGGCCAAATGATACCGTTGTCATCGTGGTTTTGCTCAATTGCTGCAGCAACCACGCGTGACACACCAATACCGTAGCAACCCATGGTTAAGGTGGCTGGCTTGCCGTCTTCACCCATCACGGTGCAATTCATTGATTCGCTGTACTTGCTGCCCAGTTGGAAAATATGGCCCACTTCAATGCCGCGTTTAATTTCCAGAACACCTTGGCCATCTGGGCTCGGGTCACCGGCTAACACATTACGTAGGTCAGCTATTTCAGGCAGCTCTAAGTCGCGCTCCCAGTTTAAACCAAACCAGTGTTTGTCGTCTTGGTTGGCGCCTGCTGCGAAGTCGCTCATTAGGGCAACAGAGCGGTCAATGATGCAAGGGATGGCTAAGTCTTTCGGGCCTAAAGAGCCTGGGTAAGCACCGCAAACGTCAAAGATTTCTGCATCGCCTGCAAACTCAAGTGGGCTAGCGACGAGTGGGTGATTGGCTGCTTTGATTTCATTGAGGGTATGGTCACCGCGCACAATTAGCGCTACTA
>JAVETP010000001.1:0-206663 GCA_034006005.1 Pseudomonas sp. | reverse complement strand
TAGAGCGTCAGTTGGGTGTTGAAGGTGATGCGAAAGCTACTAAAAGTTCAGGTACTTACAGTACTGTCGGCGCCGGCTCGCAGATTTTGCGTGACCTTGGTGTGCGTAAAATGCGCTTATTAAGTTCACCAATGCGCTTTAATGCCATATCCGGATTCGACTTAGAAGTTGTAGAATACCTGCAACCGCAGGATTAACTGTTATTGGAGCGGCAGCTAGCGCCGCTCCTTCGCTCTTTATTAGGAAGAAAAAATCATGACCTTAAAGACAATCGAAGGTACCTTTATTGCCCCACAAGGCAAGTTTGCGCTGGTTGTTGGCCGTTTCAACAGCTTTGTTGTAGAAAGCTTGGTTGAAGGCGCAATTGATACATTAGTGCGTCACGGTGTCAGCAAAGACAACATTACCGTGATCCGTGCGCCAGGTGCTTTTGAGCTGCCTTTAGTTGCACAAAAAGTTGCCGAGCGTAAAGAATACGCAGCAATTATTGCTTTGGGTGCAGTGATTCGTGGTGGTACGCCACACTTTGAATATGTATCAGGCGAGTGCACTAAAGGTTTAGCGCAAGTCATGATGCAGTTTGGCGTGCCAGTGGCCTTTGGCGTATTGACCGTTGATTCAATCGAGCAAGCGATTGAGCGTTCGGGTACCAAAGCCGGCAACAAAGGTTGTGAAGCAGCGACCTCAGCGCTGGAAATGGTCAGCCTGCTTGCGCAGTTGGAGGCCAAGTGAGCTTAAATAACGACGACTGTCGCGATAACCCGCCGCCACGAGCTAAAGGGCGAATTGCGATGCGCCGTGTTGCCCGTACCTTGGCAATGCAAGCGTTATACCAGTGGCATGTGGCTGGACAAAACTTAAATGAAATTGAAGCGCAGTTTCGCGTGGATAACGACTTTAATGGTGTCGACGGTCTGTACTTCAATGAAATTTTGCGCGGCGTGCCGGGTAAGAAAAGTGAAATTGATGCACAGATTGAGCCCTATTTAGACCGTCCAATGACTGAATTGGATCCGGTTGAGTTGGCTATTTTGCGTTTAGCAACATGGGAACTCAGCACGCGTATTGATGTACCTTACCGCGTGGTGATCAACGAAGGCATTGAGCTGGCAAAAGTCTTTGGTGCCACCGATGGTCATAAATATGTGAATGGTGTTCTTGATAAGTTAGCACTGCGCTTGCGCGGAGCAGAAATTCGTGACGCTAAACTCAATAGAAAATAAGTCTATGCTGCGCTCATCACGCTTAAGCAGGGTGGGTGTTGCTGGATGAATGAATTTGAGTTGATTCAACATTTTTTCACCCGCTCGGCCTGTGCGCAGGGCGGTGAAAATATCTTTTTAGGTATTGGTGATGATTGCGCGCTGCTGCAGATTCCTGCAGGTCAAAGTTGCGCTGTATCCACGGATACCCTAGTCAGTGGCATCCACTTTCCCGATAACGCCCCCGCATTCTTACTCGGTCAACGCGCTTTAGCTGTGGCTGTCAGTGATCTCGCTGCGATGGGAGCGACGCCAATAGGTTTTACCTTAGCCATTACTTTGCCGCAGATTGATGCCGATTGGCTGAAGGCCTTTAGTGAAGGCTTAAGCAGCATGGCCTTAAGGTGTGGCATTGGCTTAGTTGGTGGTGATACTACGCGCGGCCCCTTAGCCATCACCGTGACTGTGATGGGTGCAGTGCCCCAACAGCAGGCGCTGTTGCGTTCAGGTGCACAAGAGGGTGATCTACTTTGCGTCAGTGGTTCATTAGGTGCCGCCGCTGCTGCCGTGCCTGTAGTGCTGGGTGAGATTGATCCGCAAACCCTTGCTGATACAACCTTACAACAGTTGTTAGCCGCGTATTGGTCGCCGCAACCACAATTAGCCCTTGGCCACTATCTACTGGGTAAAGCTCACTCTGCTTTGGATATCTCCGATGGCTTAGTAGGCGACTGTGGGCATATCGCTAAAGCCTCTGATGTCTGTCTGCAGATTCAGCAAGCACAAGTGCCCGTCGCTGATGCAGCACGCCAACTGTTAGGCGATAACGCGGCACTGCAATGTGCACTGAGTGGTGGGGATGATTATCAGCTGGCCTTTACCATTGCCCCGAGTGAGTTAGCGCAATTGCAGCACGCGTTTCCTGCAGTGCAGGTGATTGGCACTGTGTGCAGTGGTGCAGGCGTACAAGTCTTAGATCAAGTAGGGCAAGTGATTGCTCAACTTCGCAGCGGCTATCAGCATTTTGAATAAGGATAAAAACCCCATGCACGCACCTAAAGTCTGGAGTAATTTCTGGCATTTCTTGGCGTTTGGTTTTGGCACAGGATTAGCTAAAAAAGCCCCAGGTACCTGGGGCACGCTGGCAGGTTTAGCTGTAATGCCGTTGCTGTATATGCTGCCGTTGTCTTTAGCTTTAGTATTTATTGCAGTCGCTAGCGTCTTTGGTTTTTGGCTGTGTGGCCGAGTGGCTGATGATTTAGGTGTGCATGACCATGGCGGTATTGTTTGGGATGAGATGGTTGGTATTTGGATGACGCTGATCTTTTTACCCAATACATGGCAGTGGTGGTTGCTGGGCTTTGTGCTGTTTCGTATCCTCGATATTCTCAAGCCTTGGCCCATTTCCGTGCTGGACCGTAACGTCGGTGGCGGCTTGGGTATTATGATCGACGATATGCTCGCAGGCCTGATAGCTGGCGCAGTACTGTATGCGCTGTGGTTGGCGGACTTGCCCTTGTTAGCGAGTTAAACCGATGTGTTTAAACTGCAGAAAACCCATTTGCCATAGTAGTTATCGATCTTTTAGTGCTGGCATGTATGCCGTCAAGCAATTGCCTTGGTAAATCGAGTTCAAGCCTAACTTGCTCTGCTATACGACTGCCGTACAGTTTTTCTTCTGCGAAAGATAGGCTACTATCAGGGCTTATATCTTTAATAAGCGATCAGAGCGTATGTATTGTCCTTTCTGTGGCGCCAACGATACCAAGGTGATCGACTCGCGTTTAGTCGCCAATGGCGATCAAGTGCGTCGTCGTCGTGAATGTTTATTGTGTGAAGAACGTTTCACTACATTTGAAACGGCTGATTTGATTTTGCCGCGCCTGATTAAGCAAGATGGCAGCCGCCAGCCCTTTGACGAAGATAAATTCCGTGCGGGCATGTTGCGTGCGCTGGAAAAACGTCCGGTGAGTTTGGAGCGTTTAGAAGAAGCTGTAGCGCGGATTAAACGTAAATTGCGCGCCACCGGTGAGCGCGAAGTGCAATCGCTGGTGGTCGGTGAGTTGGTGATGAATGAGCTGAAAAAGCTCGATGAAGTGGCTTATATTCGCTTTGCGTCAGTCTATCGCCGCTTTCAAGACCTCAATGAGTTCCGTAAAGAAATTGATCTGATGGCCAGCAGTTCAGCAGATACTCTAGATGTGACCGACGAATGAATGATCAAGCCTATATGGCGCAGGCGCTACGCCTCGCAGAACAAGGGTTGTACAGTGCGCACCCTAACCCGCGCGTTGGTTGTGTGATTGTTGCTGATCAGCACATTGTCGGCGAGGGCTGGCATGTGCGTGCAGGCGAGCCTCACGCTGAAGTGCATGCTTTACGCCAAGCCGGAGCGCTGGCGCAGGGTGCCACAGCTTATGTCACATTAGAGCCGTGCAGCCATCATGGATTAACACCGCCCTGCGCGGAAGCACTGGCTACAGCAGGTGTGCAGCGTGTAGTGATTGCTATGCAAGACCCCAATCCACAAGTGGCTGGGCGTGGTATTGCTCACTTGCAAGCGCAGGGTATTCAAGTTGATCTGCTCAGCGGTGAGTTGAGTGCTGCAGCGCGCGCTTTAAACTGTGGTTTTGTTAAGCGCATGGAGCAGGGCACACCTTTTGTACGTTTAAAATTAGCCATGAGTTTGGACGGTCGCACCGCCATGGCCAGTGGTGAAAGCCAGTGGATTACCGGTCCCGCCGCGCGCGCTGATGTACAACGTCTGCGTGCGATGTCCAGTGCGATTATCACCGGAGCTGATACCATTATCACTGATAATGCCCGCTTAACTGTACGTGCTGAAGAATTGCCGCTGAGTGCTGAACAGCGTGAATTAGCCTTGTCGCGTGCGCCGTTGCGTATTGTGATTGATGGGCGTTTACGCGTACCGACTGATGTGGCATTTTTTAGTGCGGGACCGGTGTTAGTGGTCACCCACCAAGTGCCACCGGCCAATACGGCTGAGATTGAATATCTACAAGTGCCGGAGATAAATGGTCATATTGACTTGCATGCATTGCTGCCTGAATTAGCTCAGCGTGGCATCAATGAATTGATGGTAGAGGCCGGTCCACGACTCGCGGGTGCCTTTATGCAAGCCGGTTTAGTCGATGAGCTGTATATCTATATGGCCGGCATGCTGCTGGGCTCCAGCGCGCAACCTTTAATGCAGTTGCCGATTGATCTGATGGCCGATGCTGCACGCTTAGATATTATCGAAATGCGTGCGCTAGCCAATGATTGGCGCATTATTGCCCGTCCAGTCGGCATTGATGCTTAAGTCTGTTCAAAAGAGCTGCTCATTCTTTGAGCAGCAAGAGGTGGGCGAGTGAAAAGCAGTGTGGTTTCTGCTCCACATCTTCTTTTAGTGCTGTACAACCAGCTAGGCATCATCATTTAAGCGTGCTTCCACGACCTCAGCCAGTATGGTATTGAGTAATCGCATCGCTGCATTGGGATTATCATCGCGACGCCGCAAGGCGATCAGAGGCGTGGTGATGCTACTGTCTGCCAATGTCACAAAATCGACCCCTTCACGACGCAAGGTTTTCACCTGCTCGGGCACCAGCGAAAAGCCCATGTCAGATGCCACCAGCGATAGCGTGGTCTGCAAATCATTCACTTGCTGAATCACATGTACTTTAAGGCCCTCACGATAAAATAAGCCCAGCATCATATCGGCAAAGTTGGGACCGCTACCGGATGGAAAGGTGATCAAGGGGAGCTCTGTCAGTTGCTGCAGGGTCGGTTGCTGCTGTGTTAGCGGATGACCTGCGGGCAAAGCGGCAACCAAAGGCTCAGTGAAGAGTATCTCTTGTCTAATATCCGGATCCTCGATGCCTATGCGGCCAAAGCCGATATCTATTTTCCCGCTCTTCAGCGCTGCGACTTGTTCCTGAGCTTTGAGGTCGTGCAAGACAATTTGCAGGTTTTTATTACGACGTAAGCGCCGCACTATCAGTGGCAACTCAGCATAAAACACCGAGGGTACAAAGCCGATGGATAAGACGATTTTATTGTGCTGTTCAATCTGGCGGGTGCCCTCAATGCTGTCATTGAGTTTGTCGAGGATGGCATACGCTTGTTGTAGGAAATACTGGCCACCTTGGGTCAACTCCAATCCGCGGGGTTTACGAATAAATAACTGCACTTCCAGCTCTTCTTCCAACTGTTTAATTTGTCGGGTTAACGGTGGTTGAGTGATAAACAGTTTTTCCGCAGCTCGGGTCAAATTCAGCTCTTCGGCGACCACGATAAAATAACGTAAGTGTCTTAACTCCATCCATACCTCCAAGGTATCGCTTGTAACTTAATCAGTATTGGCAAGCATATGTAAAACAAATGTAACTTCAATGCAACAGAGTCAGACACGCAGCACCAGAAGTGACATAAGCCGTTAGCCATTTAAACAAAAAAGTGGCTGTAAGACTAAAGGCTAAGGCTCTTGTACATAGGTAAGGCTCTGGTGTTGTGATGAAACTGGACGAAACGATGACTGTTGAACGCTGAGTTTATGGCATGGAAAGCGTTAATGCTGACTTTGATTATGTGCTGATAGGCCAGCTAAGAAACAGTATCAATACCCTAAAGGTTAGGCTAGAGAGTAATACCTTAGGCTAGACATGGGCCTGGGATCGCTGCAAAGAGCGGCGTAGAAAACAAGAATTAGTAGAAGAAGATACTCCCTTTATCCACTCGAAAGTGGAAAAGCATTACAAGAATAATAATGATGATGAGGAAATAATCATGAGCGTTAAAATTTTTAATACCCCCGAAGTACAGGATTTTTTAAAGACCGTTGCTGGTTTCGATCAAGCGGGCGGTAACGATCGTGGTAAGCAAATTATCCACCGTATTTTGTCTGATCTATACCGCACTATTGATGACTTTGATATTAATGCAGATGAGTACTGGGCCACTGTCAGCATGCTCAATGCCTTGGGGCAAGCCTCGCAGTTTGGTCTGTTATCACCAGGGCTCGGCTTTGATCACTATGTGGATATGCGTATGGATGCCGCCGATCTAGAAGCGCAGCGCACCGGTGGTACTCCGCGTACTATTGAAGGCCCATTGTATGTGGCGGGTGCTCCAGAATCTCAAGGTTTTGCGCGTATGGATGATGATCCAGATACCGCAGGTGACACCATGTGGCTGCACGGCCAAGTCCGTGATACTGCTGGTAACCCAATCGCTGGCGCCAAGGTTGAAATCTGGCATTGCAACTCTTTAGGCCGCTACTCGTTCTTTGATCAGAGCCAAACGCCTTACAATTTACGTCGCACTATTATTGCTGACAAGGATGGCCGTTATAGCGCATTGAGTGTGATTCCATCCGGTTACGGCGTGCCAGAAGGCGCTCCAACTGACCAGATTCTGAAAATGTTAGGCCGTCATGGCGAGCGCCCAGCGCATATCCATTACTTTGTTTCTGCGCCGGGCCAGCAGCATCTCACCACACAAATTAACTTGGCCGGTGACAAATACACCTACGACGACTTTGCTTTTGCCACGCGTGAAGAGTTGGTGGTTGAAGGTCAGCGCCTTGCGCAGCACGCCGAAGCCAAGAAGCACGGCGTCGATGGTCCCGTCACTGAAGTTGTATTTGATATCGAGTTATCACCGACTGATGCAGATGAGCTGCAAGAGCGCCATAAGCGTGCGCGTGCTTTGGAAAGTGAGTCTGCAGAAAGTCAGCTGGCCGCTACCGCCACTGTCTAAGTCTACAAATGATGTATTGAATTAAGAGGAGAGCTCCCGCTCGGAGAGTTCTCCCTATATATAATAAGAAATAGAGGTTCATAGCATGACAACTAAACAGCAGCTTGATGATCTTGAAAAAGGTGTTCGCAGCGTTATTTTTGATGATGGCATCGCCGATACTCACACCCCAGATCAAACCGATATCGTTGAAACAGATGTACTGATTATTGGTTCAGGACCTGCGGGCAGTTCCGCGGCATTGTTCCTGTCCAATCATGGCATCGACAATATTATGATCACCAAATACCGTTGGACGGCCAATACTCCGCGTGCGCATATTACCAACCAGCGCACCATGGAAGTCTTACGTGATGCCGGCATCGAAGATCAAGTGTTGGCCGAAGCGGTACCGCACGAGTTGATGGGTGATACTGTTTATTGTGAATCTATGGCGGGCGAAGAGATTGGCCGTCGACCTACGTGGGGCAATCGACCTGACCGTCGCGCCGACTATGAATTAGCTTCGCCGTCCATGCCTTGCGATATTCCGCAGACGTTGCTGGAACCAATCATGCTTAAAAATGCCACCATGCGTGGCACACAAACTCAGTTCTCTACTGAATACCTGAGCCATACTCAGGATGACACCGGCGTCAGTGTGCAAGTGCTTAATCGTCTAACTGGCCACAAATATACCATTCGCGCTAAGTATCTGATTGGTGCTGATGGTGCTCGCTCTAAGGTTGCCCAAGATATCAATCTGCCGATGGAAGGTAAGATGGATATTGGTGGTTCGATGAATATCACCTTTAAAGCGGATCTATCGCATCTGGCTGCACACCGTCCCTCCATTCTGTATTGGGTATTCCACCCAGGATCCAATATTGGCGGACTCGGCGCGGGTTTAGTGCGCATGGTGCGTCCGTGGAACGAGTGGCTGATTGTCTGGGGTTTTGATATCAATGGTGAGCCGCCCGTATTGTGCAACGAAGAGGCGATTAAGATTGTTCGTAACCTAGTAGGTATTGAAGACCTTGATGTTGAAATCTTAGGGTATTCACTCTGGGGTAATAACGATCAGTACGCCACACATCTACAAAAAGGCCGTGTGTTCTGTGCCGGTGATGCGATTCACAAGCATCCGCCTAGCCATGGTTTGGGTTCAAATACTTCCATTCAGGATTCTTATAACCTGTGTTGGAAACTGGCTTATGTACTGCGAGGTCAAGCTAGCCCTGAGTTGCTCGAGACCTATTCCACTGAGCGTGCGCCAATCGCTAAGCAGATTGTGACCCGTGCTAATGGTTCCAGCTCTGAATATAAGCCGATTTTTGATGCGCTGGGCGTAACCGATGCGACCACGGATGCAGAGTTCACCGAGAAACTAGCGTTACGTAAGGAAAACTCTCCAGAAGGTGCGCGTCGTCGTGCGGCTCTGCGTGCTGCGCTGGATGCCAAGGACTATGAGTTTAATGCTCAGGGTACTGAAATCGGCCACTTCTATGATTCGACTGCAGTGGTGACGGACGGTAAAGCGCGTCCAGAACTGACGCAGGACGCGATGTTACACCACCAGAAATCCACCTTCCCAGGCTTACGTTTACCGCATGCATGGTTAGGCGACGCGAAAGAAAAATACTCCACGCATGATATTGCTAAGGGTACCTGCTTTACGATTTTCACTGGCATCACCGGTCAAGCATGGGCGGATGCAGCAGTGAATGTATCAAAGCGTCTCGGTCTTGATATTAAAGCGGTAGTGATTGGTGAAGGACAAAAGGTCCAAGACCTCTACGGTGACTGGTTGCGTCAACGCGAAGTGGAAGAGGACGGTTTGATTCTAGTGCGTCCGGATAAACATATCGGCTGGCGCGCAATGAGCATGGTTGCTGATCCGGAAACAGCTTTGTTTGATGTGTTCTCAGCACTTCTGCACACCAATACCGTTGCAAAAACAGCAGTGGCAGAAAAAGAAAGTGTGGCCGCTCACGCAGAGCTGGCTTATGCATAAGTCATAGCGACTGATGGATGCGGGTTGTGCAGTGGTCAGAATTGTCTTTGTCAGCGATTTAGACGAGTTTGACGCTGTACTTTTCAGCAGTCAGTGTTAATAGTAGTACGTGAGAACAGCACCAAATCTGATGATTTAGGTGCTGTTTTTTATTGTATTCAGTGTTTAATACGGGAAGCATTCCATGCCGCACTCTTTTCTATATACGGCTCATCCTGCGCGTATTGTATTTGGTCCAGGTCGCCTGTCGCAGCTTGCCGATGAAGTGAGTCATTTGGGCTGCTCGAAAGCCTTAGTGTTGTCGACGCCTTCACGGCGCGCGGATGCTGAGCGTCTCAATCTGCAGTTGGGTGCGTTGGGCGCTGGGGTTTTTAGTGAAGCAGCGATGCACACACCAGTCGAAGTAACCGAACGAGCGATGCTGGCTTATGCAGATGCTGGCGCTGATTGTGTGGTGGCTTTTGGCGGCGGCTCAACCGTTGGTTTGGGCAAGGCGATTGCTTACCGCAATGATGCACCGCAGTTGGTAGTGGCGACCACTTACGCCGGCTCTGAGGTGACATCAATTCTTGGGCAGACGGAAAATGGCATCAAGGCCACCCTGAAGCATGCATCGATATTGCCCGAAGTGGTGATCTATGATGCGGAGTTGACCCTTGGCTTACCGGTATCCATTAGCGTCGCCAGCGGCCTGAATGCGCTGGCGCATGCGATCGAAGGGCTTTACGCAAAAGATGGTAATCCCATCACTGACTTGATGGCGCTGGAAGGTATTCGCGCCCTTAAGAATGCTTTACCAGCGATTGTTCAGCAGCCGACGGATATTGAGGCACGTAGTCATGCACTGTATGGCGCTTGGCTGTGTGGCAGCGTATTGGGTTCAGTCGGTATGGCTTTGCATCACAAGCTGTGCCACACACTGGGCGGTAGTTTTGGGCTTGCGCATGCTGAAACCCATGCCATCTTGCTTCCGCATACTGCGGCATATAACGCGCAAGCGGCAAAAGAGCTGCTGGCGCCAGTGACTGAGCTGTTTGGCGGCGAAGTGGGCGGCGGTCTCTATGACTTCGCTAAAAGTCTCGGTGCACCCATGGCGCTTAAGGATCTGGGGCTTGCCGAAGCCGACTTGGATCGCGCCGCTGATCTAGCGGTGCAAAATCCTTACTGGAACCCGCGGCCGATTGAGCGTGAGGCGCTGCGCGAATTGTTGCAGCGCGCTTGGAGCGGTACTCGACCTGAATAAATAGTTGGGGTTGTGCTGCGGCCAAGCCTGAGTGAGGACAAACCTATGACGAAGATTGATTATTTTACTGAAGAGCGCTCTATCGAGACGGTTAATGCGCGTATGGGCGAAGATCTAAACCCACGTTTGTGCGAGGTGATGGCCTCGCTGATCAAACATCTGCATGGCTTCGTTAAGGATGTCGAGTTGACTCAAGATGAGTGGGAGTCTGCTATCGACTTTCTAACGCGTACCGGTCAACTCTGTGATGATAAACGCCAAGAGTTTATTCTGCTGTCCGATACCTTAGGCGTCTCTATGTTGGTGGATGCGATTCAGCACCGCCGCCCCGAAGCTGCCACCGAAAACACCGTCTTTGGTCCTTTTCATGTGGATGGCGCACCGGTATTAAAAATGGGTGCCAATATCTCTTTGGATGGAAAAGGTGAATCCTGTCTTTACCAGGGACGCGTGCTGGATCTAGAGGGTAATCCCATTGCAGGTGTGCGGATTGATGTGTGGTCGGATAACAGTGAGGGTTTCTACGACGTTCAGCAGCCTAACCAACAGCCGACGTGGAATAATCGCGGGGTATTTATTACTGGAACTGATGGTCGTTACCAGTTCATGGGTATCAAGCCAGTGGCTTACCCCATTCCTGACGACGGCCCGGTGGGGCAAATGCTGGGTAATCTGGGACGTCATCCTTGGCGGCCGGCGCATATGCATTTTATGCTCAATCACCCGAATTTCGAGCGCATCGTCACCCACACCTTTGTTGCCGGAGATCCATATTTAACTTCGGATACTGTATTTGGCGTGAAAGAGTCACTGATCTTGGACTACTTTGCTTGCCAAGAAGGGAAGGCGAAGTGGCAGGCCACCTTTGATTTCATCATGGTCAATAATGGCTGACTGAGTAAAAATGCTGCCGCTCGATAAGGGGCGTTGGCTCAGTGGGGTTTGGAACTATTGGGTTGCTCAGCAGCATGCCGAGCAACCCCGTTCACGTACTTAAACCACATCACCAAACTCAGCCTGCAGCGCTGCGCGGACGCAATACAGCACGCCTTCTTCAACCTGAGGAGTGAATTGCTCAGCAATGCTAGCCACACTGGGCAAGTCACCATCACCCTCTAAAAACGCATCTTGGATATTGCCCAATAACTCCTCGGGTAAATCCAGAGCATCTTCTAGACTTAACAGGCCGCCGCTGATCGCTTGCGCCATCAAGCTATAAACGTTTTTAAGGCTGCATTGCATTTGCTGCGAGATTTGCTCGGGCGTCATACCGCTGCGCGCTAAAGTCACCAGCTCGTGACGTAAATCCTGACTGTTGGGTGCCGCCTTGGCAGCAGGGGCCTCGACTTGGTTGAGCACACGCAAAAACGCAGCGCCGTAGCGCTCCAGTTTACGTGCGCCCACGCCACTGATCTCGGCCATATCTGCCAAGTCTTCTGGCTGCTCGCGCAGCATTTCTAATAGCGTTGAGTCAGGGAAGATCACATAAGGTGGCACGCTGTGCTCTTCGGCTAACTGGCGACGCAATGTGCGTAGTGCTTCCCACATTTCACGCTCATCGCTGCGTACCAATTGACTGGCTGGGCTGGCGCTGCGTGGTGCTTTAGTTTGTGGTGTGAGGTCACGGCGCAGTAATAAAGTGCTTTCACCGCGCAATAAAGGACGGCAGGTGGGTGATAAACGTAAGCCGCCAAAACCTTCTACATCGACATCAATCAAGTTGCGCGCTACTAATTGGCGAAACAGCGAGCGCCATTGGTGATCATTGAGTTCTTTGCCAATGCCAAACACACTCAGATGTTGATGACCGAGCGCGCGCACTCGATCATTTTCACGGCCTTGTAATACATCGGATAAATAGCCAACACCGTAACGCTGACCGGTGCGGTGAATGGCTGACAGCGCTTTGCGCGCAGCATCTGTCGCATCCCACGTTTCAATGGTATCAATGCAGTTATCGCAATGCCCACAAGGCTCAGGCATATCTTCATCGAAGTAGGCCAGCAGGGCTTGGCGGCGACAGCGGGTTTCTTCGCACAAGGCCAGCATGGCTTCCAGTTTATGTTGCTCAACACGCTTATGCCGCTCGTCACCATCAGAGTTGGCGAGCATCTGTTTGAGCATCAGCACATCTTGCAAGCCGTAAACCATCCATGCATCAGCAGGTAAACCATCACGACCTGCACGACCTGTTTCTTGGTAATAAGCTTCTAAGGATTTAGGTAAGTCCAAATGCGCGACAAAGCGCACGTTGGATTTATCAATGCCCATACCAAAGGCAATGGTCGCCACCATAATCAAGCCTTCTTCATTGAGAAAGCGCTTTTGGTGTGCGGCACGTACATCACTGTCTAAGCCCGCATGGTAGGGCAGAGCAGGGAAGCCTTTGCTGCTGAGAAACTCAGCCGTCGAATCAACGCTTTTGCGTGATAGACAATAAACAATACCGGCATCGCCTTTGCGCTGCGCTAAGAAATCTAATAGTTGTTTACGTGGATTATCTTTGGGGGTAATGCGGTAGAAAATATTTGGGCGGTCAAAACTGGAGAGAAAGCAGTCAGCCTGCTGTAAATGCAGACGCTGAATAATTTCTTCACGGGTGCGTTTATCTGCAGTCGCGGTCAGCGCGATACGCGGCACCTTGGGAAATAGTTCGGCTAATTGTCCCAATTGCAGATATTCAGGGCGGAAATCATGGCCCCATTGCGATACACAGTGCGCTTCATCAATGGCAAATAAGCTAATCGGCAGACGCTGTAAAAAAGCCAACATACGCGGCTGCACTAAACGTTCAGGTGCCAGATAGAGTAATTTGATTTCATGACGACGCAGACGGTCGGCAATATCACGTTGCTCATCGTGACTCAGTGATGAATTCAGCGCTGCAGCTGAGACACCCAGCTCTTCGAGGCTCGACACTTGGTCTTGCATCAGCGCGATCAGTGGCGAAACCACCACTGTTAAGCCATCCATTAATAGCGCAGGTAATTGGTAGCATAAGGATTTTCCGCCACCCGTGGGCATCAGCACCAAGGCATCATCGCCGGTGCAGATACGCTGAATAATTTCTGCTTGTTGACCGCGAAATGCATCGTAGCCAAAAACACTTTTTAGCGTCTGTAACGCCTGATCATGCATGCCATTCTCCAAATCAAGCTGGGCATTATACGTGTAAATCAGTTTAGTTCTTAATCTTTAGCTGTCTAGGGCGGCAACATCACTGCAATCCCTAGCGGTTATTGCAGAGCTGGACTACAATCGGAACTCAATTCTTTTCTAATGGTAATCACGCATGTCCCTCGCTGAGCAACAGATCCGCCTGCAAGCTTTCCTCGATGCTGACGAACTGCATGACGAGGCGCTTGATTATATCGCTGCGCACGGTTATTTAACCGCGCTGTCTATTTGTCCTGAAATTGTTCCAGCTGAAGAGTGGATTGCTGAATTGTTCTCAGAGGAGCCACATTACCGTGATGCCGCTGAAGAAGCCGATATTAATGCGGGTCTATTGCAGCTAAAGGCGCAGATTGAGCGTCAGTTGGCCGACGATGATGATATGCAGCTGCCATGTGAGTTGGATCTAGGTGAAGAACCTGATGATTCTGATTTGCGTGGCTGGTGTATCGGTTTTATGGAAGGCATCTTTTTACGTGAAGAAGTCTGGTTTGAAGACGCTGAAGATGAAGTCAGTGAGCTGCTGTTGCCGATTATGGTGGCTTCAGGTCTCTTTGATGATCAGCCTGATTTTGCGGAAATTGCCAAAGACTACGATTTAGTCGACAGCATGGTTGAGCAAATTCCTGAAGTACTGACGGCGCTGTTTTTATTATGCCAAGCACCTGAAGAAAAACCAGTGTTGCTCAAACCACGTAAAAAATAGGTCGCCATGCTTGAGCCACAGCAGCGGCAAGCGCGCAGTCGTATCGTGCGTTACTTGTTGTTTACCTGTGGCTGTATCAGTGTTGCGCTGGGTGTGATGGGTATCTTCTTGCCGGTCTTACCCACCACACCTTTTTTGTTATTAGCGGCGGCCTGTTTCGCCCGCAGTTCCAAACGTTTCTATCTGTGGCTGGTGATGCATCCCACGCTTGGTCCTTGGGTTCGTGACTATCTCGACGGTCAAGGTTTACCGCTCAAAGGCAAAGTCTGGGCTTTAGCTTTAATGTGGATCAGCATCAGCTTCTCGATGTGGATTGTGCCCTTGTTCTGGGTGCGCATATTTATGTTGATCAGCGCTATCAGTGTCAGTATCTATATTCTTAAGCAGAAAACCCGCCCGTTATAAGTCGTTGCGGGTTTTTTCTGTAAAGCTATAACTTAAGGTACGGCAACCCCGCAAGCGTTGAGCATGTCGCACAGACGAATCAGCGGTAGGCCCACTAAGCTGGTGGCATCACTGCCTTCAGTGGCGCTAAACAAGCTCACACCTAAACCTTCCGATTTAAAACTACCGGCACAATCAAAGGGTTGCTCAAGGGCGATATAACGCTGGATCTGTGCTGCGCTTAAACTGCGAAAGTACACAGTAAAGGGCACTAGATCAACCTGCTCAATATCTGTACGCGTATCAATCACTGCCAGTCCGGTTAAAAACACCACACTACGGCCACTGGCTGCGCTCAGTTGTTGCGTGGCACCTTTGGCATGCCCAGGTTTGCCAATAATCTGCTGGTCGAGTACCGCCACTTGATCTGAGCCAATAATTAAATGCTCCGGATAGTGCTCAGCCAGCGCCCGCGCTTTAGTTAAGGCTAAACGTTGCACCAGCGCCTGCGGTGATTCATTGGTCAGGGCTGTTTCATCAATCTCAGGACTGTGGCACGTGAAGGGCAGTTGCAGGCGTGTCAGCAGTTCGCGGCGGTAGCTTGAGCTGGAAGCCAGCACGATGGGCGGTAAACTCGATGGCATACAGACTCCTTAAAAAGGGCAATAGTTTAGCGCAACTGCGTACCGGACGCTGTCGAGCGGCACAGGATCGGTTATACTCTGCCAATTCGAGTAACAACCGCAGTGCAATAGTTTATTTGTTGATGAGCTTAACCCATGATGCTCACTGTTGCCGCACCCATGTTGAGGGCTTTGTATGTTTGACAATTTATCCGATCGCCTCGCGCAAACGCTACGCCATGTCACTGGTAAAGCGCGTCTAAGCGAAGACAATATCAAAGACACCTTACGTGAAGTGCGCATGGCG
The DNA here is from genome assembly GCA_034006005.1 of Pseudomonas sp. GTDB lineage: Bacteria > Pseudomonadota > Gammaproteobacteria > Pseudomonadales > Pseudomonadaceae > Denitrificimonas. Next base: position 191,271 of record JAVETP010000001.1, on the reverse strand, counting down.
TTGCTTGAGGCCGATGTGGCTTTGCCCGTGGTCAAAGATTTTGTGAATGCTGTACGTGATCGTGCCGTCGGTGTTGAAGTCTCACGCAGCTTATCGCCCGGCCAAGCGTTTATTAAGATAGTTCAAGCTGAGCTAGAAAGCTTGATGGGCGAGGCTAACGAAGACCTCGCTCTGAATGCTACGCCGCCTGCCGTAATTTTAATGGCTGGTTTACAAGGTGCGGGTAAAACCACCACAGTTGCTAAGCTGGCGCGCTTCTTAAAAGAGCGCAAAAAGAAAACCGTCATGGTGGTCTCGGCTGACGTGTATCGCCCAGCGGCGATTAAACAGCTGGAAACTTTGGCCAATGAAGTCGGCGTGACTTTCTTCCCGTCGGATATCAGCCAAAAGCCACAAGATATTGCTATTGCAGCAATTAAAGAAGCTAAACTTAAGTTTATTGATGTGGTGCTAGTGGATACCGCCGGTCGTCTCGCGATTGATAGCGAGATGATGACGGAAATTACTGAGTTGCACGCGGCGATCAATCCAATTGAGACGCTGTTTGTGGTTGATGCCATGACCGGTCAGGATGCTGCCAATACCGCCAAAGCCTTTAATGATGCGCTGCCGTTAACCGGTGTGGTGCTGACTAAAGTGGACGGTGATGCGCGCGGTGGTGCTGCGTTATCAGTGCGTGCCATTACCGGTAAGCCCATTAAGTTTTTAGGTATGGGTGAGAAAACCGATGCCTTAGATCCATTCCACCCTGACCGTATTGCTTCGCGCATTTTAGGTATGGGTGATGTTCTCAGCTTGATTGAACAAGCCGAACAAACCATTGATAAAGAAAAAGCTGAAAAACTGACCAAGAAACTGAAGAAAGGTAAGGGCTTCGATTTAGAAGACTTCCGCGATCAGTTGCAGCAAATGAGTAAAATGGGCGGTATGGGCGGCCTATTAGAAAAAATGCCGAATATGGGCGGTATGAACTTGTCACAAATGACCGGTGCCCAAGGGGCAGCTGAAAAGCAGTTTAAGCAAATGGAATCGATTATTAATTCGATGACCCCAACTGAACGCCGTGACCCTGACATTATCAGTGGTTCGCGCCGCCGTCGCATTGCGATGGGTTCTGGCACGCAGGTACAAGACGTGGGTCGTCTGATTAAGCAACATAAACAGATGCAAAAAATGATGAAGAAATTCACTACCAAGGGCGGCATGAGCAAGATGATGCGCGGCCTTGGTGGAATGATGCCAGGGGCTGGCGGGATGCCCAAGATGTAAAGAAGCACTGGAGTGCAAAATAGCCCTATGCAAAAGGGCAGATTAACCTTAGAATATGCGGCCTTTCGGGCCATGCATGTTTATGGTTCGTTTTGTTTGTAAAATACTTAAAGGAAAGAACTTTAATGGTAACTATTCGTTTAGCTCGTGGTGGCTCTAAAAAGCGCCCTTTCTACCATCTGACTGTTGCTGACAGCCGTATTGCTCGTGATGGTCGTTTTATTGAGCGTATTGGTTTCTTCAACCCAGTTGCAACTGGTGGTGAAGTACGTTTGTCTGTTAACGAAGAACGCGCTACATACTGGTTAAGCAAAGGTGCACAGCCTTCAGAGCGCGTTGCGCAACTGTTGAAAGCTGCAGCATCTACTCAAGCAACTACTGCTTAATTGGCTATGAGTAAAACGCCTCCTGTAGCAGATGATCTAGTCGTTCTCGGCAAAGTCGGTGCAGTGCACGGTGTGCGTGGTGAAGTAAGAGTGCATGCTTTTACTGAATCAGTTGAAAGTTTGCTTGATTATCCCGTCTGGACATTACGTCGAGATCAGGACATTAAGCAGATTAAGTTGACCAGCTGTCGTCCGCAGGGCAAAGCACTTGTAGCAAAAATTGAAGGCCTTGATGATCGTGAAATTGCACGGACATTCACTGGCTATGAGATTTGTGTACCACGTAGTGAGTTACCTGCATTAGAAGATGATGAGTTTTACTGGAATCAACTTGAAGGTTTAAAGGTGATCAATCAAGACCAGAAGTTGTTTGGGATTGTTGACCATTTATTAGAGACTGGCGCGAATGATGTCTTAGTTGTTAAGCCTTGTGCTGGCAGCATCGATGATCAAGAGCGTTTGTTGCCGTATACGCAACAATGTGTGCAGTCGGTAGATTTGACAGCAGGCGAAATGCATGTCGAATGGGATGCGGATTTTTAATGAGTAAATGCTTTGCGCGTTGAAGTTATCAGTCTCTTTCCTGAGATGTTTGCTGCGATTACCCAGTACGGCATTACCAGTCGTGCAGTGACGCAAGGGTTGTTGGAGCTTAATTGCTGGAACCCCCGTAGCTTTACTGAAGATCGACACCAAACAGTGGATGACCGGCCTTTTGGCGGTGGTCCAGGCATGGTGATGAAGATCAAGCCTCTTGAGGATGCATTAGCTGCGGCTAAGCACGCCATTGGAGGGCCGGCTAAGGTGATTTACCTGTCGCCGCAAGGCCGTCAGCTTAAACAAGCCGCGGTCAGCGAGTTAGCAAAGCAGGATAATTTAATTCTGATTGCGGGTCGCTATGAAGGCATTGACGAGCGTTTTATTGAAACCTACGTTGATGAAGAGTGGTCAATTGGCGATTACGTGTTATCTGGTGGCGAGCTGCCAGCCATGGTGCTGATTGATGCTGTAACGCGGTTGCTGCCTGGGGCATTAAACCATGCAGACTCCGCACAAGAAGACTCTTTTAGTGATGGTCTTCTCGACTGCCCGCATTACACGCGACCGGTTAGGTATGCAGGCAAAGACGTTCCTGAGGTGCTACTTAGTGGCAACCATGAACATATCCGGCGCTGGCGATTGCAACAAGCCTTAGGGCGAACTGCAGAGCGTCGCGCTGATCTTCTGGATAGCCGCTCGCTTTCTGGAGAAGAGAAAATGCTGTTGGACGAGTACTTTCGTCAGCAGAACGATAGTTAATTAACGTATCGATGGTAAATCATAAGGATTTGCCTTCAGGAGCACAGAATGACGAACAAAATTATTCTTCAGCTTGAAGCTGAACAAATGACTAAAGAAATTCCAGTATTTGCCGCCGGTGATACTGTAATTATTCAAGTTAAAGTACGTGAAGGTGATCGCCAGCGTTTACAGGCTTTCGAAGGCGTTGTAATTGCTAAGCGTAACCGTGGTATCAACAGTGCATTCACTGTTCGTAAAATTTCTAGCGGCGTAGGCGTTGAGCGTACGTTCCAAACTTACAGCCCACTGGTTGACAGCATTACTGTTAAGCGTCGTGGTGATGTTCGTAAAGCGAAACTGTACTACTTACGTGCTCTGTCTGGTAAAGCAGCGCGTATTAAAGAAAAACTGTCTCGTTAATTCGACAGTGTTTCAAAACAAAGCAGCCTACGGGCTGCTTTGTTGTTTCTAGGGTTTATGAGTTTTATGAGCTGATGTCATTCTGCAGTCGCTGATTGATTTTGCGTAGTATATAAAATATTTTATTGATATTTTTGCGCATGTCGTACTTCGGGGTGACTGTTCTTCCGTCGATGAACCCGTCCGAGGTTCAACTCCGGCGCTGCGCCATCCATGGCTTCGCTTGTCACAGTTACCCCGAAGCACTCGTTGATCATATGCAGTGCCTGCACTTATGTAGCAGGGCTCATTTATTAGCAGCTCGGTACGGGCGCAGCCACATACCGCTTAGTGCTTGTAGCGTATAAACTATATTGTTATCAATCTTGCGCGAAAGACCCCGTACTTCTAGTGTGGGGATGGATAGCGCGGGAAGCGCAGCTTTCCCTTGGGCTTGATACTTAATACTGGTATTGTATACAGCATGGCCAAGCACACCAAAACACTCAAAGTCCGAGTTAAAGACAAGCATGTACCGCTGCTCAATATCATGGCGCGATCGGTGAATTTTGTCTGGAACTTCGTGAATGAGCTAAGCCAGCGCTCAATTAAAGAGCGTGGTGTGTTTTTGTCAGCCTATGATTTTCATCCCTACACTAAAGGCGCAAACAAAGAGCTGGGTTTGCACAGCCAGACCTTGCAGTGCATTGCAGGCGAATATGTTACGCGCCGTAAACAATTCCAAAAAGCACGACTGAACTGGCGCAAATCGGGTGGCGTGCGCCGCTCACTCGGCTGGATTCCGCTGAATACCGCGGCTGCTCAGTGGAAGAATGGACAGGTCTATCACAACGGCCACTACTTTGGCGTATGGGATAGTTATGGCTTAAGTCAGTATAAATTCCGCTCTGGCAGCTTCAATGAAGATGCCCGTGGACGCTGGTACTTCAATGTGGTGGTTGATGTGCAGGCCAGAATACCTACAGGCCAAGATCGTATCGGTATTGATCTTGGCTTAGCCACCACTGCGACCTGTTCGGACGGTGAAACGCTGGAAGCGTCGCGCTTCTATCGTGGCTTGGAAGATCAGCTGGCAGTGGCGCAACGTGCCCAAAACAAGCAGCGTGTTAAAACTATACACGCCAAGATTGCGAATCGTAGAAAAGACAGCCTACATAAGTTCAGCCGTCGCTTGGTTAATCGTTGCGGTGAAATCTATGTGGGCAATGTCAGTAGCTTAAAACTCGTTAAAACCAAGATGGCCAAATCAGTGCTAGACGCTGGCTGGGGCCAATTAAAAACAATGCTGGACTATAAGTGCGATCACGCAGGCATTGTTTTTAAGGAAGTCAACGAGGCATACACCACTCAAACCTGTAGCAGTTGTGGCGCTTTGCCCGACAGCAGGCCGAAAGGTATCGCAGGACTTGGAATAAGAGAATGGACCTGTGAGTGCGGTGTCACTCACGACCGCGATATCAATGCGGCACGTAACATTCTCGCGGTCGGGCATGGTCGTCTAGCAGTAGGAATCACCGTCTCTTTAGGGCGGTGAGGATGTCAAGAGCTAGTGCAGATTTGATTACGGCCATTTTTCTTGGCCAGATACATGCGGTGATCCGCAATAGAGAGTAATTGATCAACAGTCTCCACCTTATCGGTGATGCGTTCTGCTAAACCTATGCTGACGGTCAGCGGAGTACCTTCGGGACGATTTCCTAGGCCTGCGGCTTGGATGCGCTCCATGGCTATTTGCCCTTGTTCTAAATTGGTGTTGGGCATCAGCATTAAAAATTCCTCACCACCCCAGCGAATTAAACAGTCAGAGTTGCGTAGACTTTTGCTAAAGGCAGCGGTGAAATCACGTAATACCATATCGCCTGCATCATGCCCAAACTCGTCATTCACTTTCTTAAAGTGGTCAATATCAATAAAAGCTAGCGTGAGCGGCTGATTATAACGCTTAGCATTGGCCCATTGCAGAGTTAAGACTTCTTGACCGCTGCCACGTGAAAAAGCATCGGTCAGAGGATCATGAATCATCTGGCGCACAAGTGTGATCATAAAGGCTAGCTGACTGATTCCCGCCAGCGTTGTTGCGCCTGCAATGAGTGTCAGTAGCCAAAGGCTGCCAGCAAAGGTTGGATAATTAAAGGTTGACCAGTTTAAGTAGCCAGTGACGGCTTGGGCGCACACTAAGATGGCGGCCAATAATAAGTTTTCAGTCACACTCAGTGGGAAAATAGCTAAACCAGCCATCAGTAAAAATGGCAAAAATGAATAGCCTGACACTATAGCAGTCGGCAAAGTGTCCATTTGATAGCTATTGAGCAGCGAATACGAGGCAACATAAAACAACGTGGGCAGGGTAAATAAAATTGCTATGGCGCTGTAAGCATTCACTAGTCCGCCGGTGGGGCGATAAAATACCAGTAAAGCGGTTAAGCCTAGGCTCGTGGTGATGCGTAAAGCTGCCAGTTGTAGAAACAGCCTTGTATCAAACGCCATAAAGTCAACGATGCCCCACAGCGGTGTGAGAACAGCAAACAACAACGCAAAGAATCGCACGCGATTGACAATCATAACGGCGCGGCGCTGCTTGAGTAAGGCTGAATGTTGCAGAGGCGAAAAGAGTTGCCATAGCTCTGTAGAGCTCGACTCATTGGGCAGCAGCGACATAAAACGTCGGGTAATAAACTTTGAAATTGTTGACATATATTCTATAACCTTAAGCTGAAGTCACACTTGAGCCATTGTATATGTTGCCGTGAATACAATCTCCGGCAGAGGGTGGAGCCGTAATGCTTCAGCTGATGTGCGTTATGCAGCATTGCGTGAGAATAGACTAAAAACTGCTCACTCACAAAAGGCGATATCACTTTAGCATTATGCAAATTTAAGATCTGTCTTTTAGCTGTCACTTGCATATATAAAACATTTTTTACTGCGTGTTTGACGTGTTTAAACTTCCATATTGTGTCCTTAGTCACGCTTTTATAATGTGTTCAGGCGCTTTACTATTTAGCGTCTATCCTGCATTGAAGAACATGCAGAGGATAGGCCTAATATGCAGAGTTGTCGCGGTTTTAGCTTAATTGAAGTGCTGGTCACGCTGGTTCTAACAGCCATTGGCATTTTGGGCATGCTGGCATTACAAACCAAAAGCATTCAGTACACCCAAGATGCCGTTAATCGTAATACTGCGATCACGCTCGCCAATGACTTATTTGAAATTATGCGCACACACCGTGCTGAGTTTTTTCAATATACACCACCACAATCCCAGACTTATAGCGGGCTAAAAAGCTCAACAGCACTTTATAACGCCGATGGTAGCCTTAAGTTAAGCGCTGCCAGTTGTCCCGCATCAAGGCTGCCACAAAATGCATTAGAGCAAGGCCACTGCTGGTTAAAAGCGCTAGAGACCTATTTGCCCGGTGGCTCAGAGGCTGATATCCAAAGCCAACTTAAACTGTGCCCCAGTTATAAAACAGGCCAGTGCGCCGACTCCAGCTATATTGGCTCAAGTATCGAACTGCAGATCGCCTGGCGAGCACGGCAGGGTGACTGCTTACAGGAAGCTGATGACTCAGATGATTCAGTCTGCACCTATAGCGCTAGGATCGAATTATGAACTTAAAGCGCCATCAGCAGAGTGGGCTGACGATGATTGAAGTGATGGTTGTCTTAGTTATCAGCGGCTTTTTAATTATTGGTTTAACCCAAGTCTATCTTGACCATAAACGTGCTTATATCTTTCAGCAAAGCCAAGCCGATAATTTAGATAATAGCCGTTTTGCCGTTTCAGTCTTGGATGAATGGCTGGCTAAAGCCGGTTATCGCCGTGCACCTGATCAAGCGCATAGCGAGGTTTTTACACGCAGCACCGCGCTCAGTGATCACTGCGAAACCTTTGCGCAAAACAGCGTCATCACCCAGATCAAAGCTGATGCTGATACAGGGCAGAGAGGTTTTTGTCTGCGCTACCAGCCTGCACAAGATGGTGAACTGACCTGCGATGGCAATGGCGTAGAACTGACCGGAAGTCATGCTAGCAACCCATTTAGTCCTCTGCGCGACAGTGACATGGTCTACAGTGCGATTATTTTTCAGCCACACAAAACAGATGCCAATCAAGGCTCACTCAATTGCATCACTAAGCGTGGCAAGGTTGAATTACTCAGAGGCATCACTGATCTGCGCATTGAGTTTGCTGCTGGTGATATGCAAGAGAAAAGACTCAACAGCTCTGCACCTTTTAAATCAGCCCAGAATTGGGCTGCACAGGATGGCCCGGTACGCGCAGTGCGTTATGCCGTACTGGCAGCCAGTCGACCTAATCAACGGGATGGCGATTCCAGTATCTATACGCAGTGGCACGCAGCAGCAGATGCCACCACACAAAAACGCTTAGCGACGCAGGATAAACGCCAGTTGTATCAAGTGGTCACCGGCATGCAAGTATTAAGGAATATGATGCCATGAGACGGTTTAAAGTCGATCAACAGCGCGGTGCAGTGCTGGTTATTGCTCTAGTGATGCTGCTGGTACTGACCTTATTAGCTATCAACAGTATGCGCGGCGTTACCCTAGAAACTCGCATAACTACAGCGCGTATAGAAAATACCCACCTGACTCATTTGGTGGATGCCGCCTTACGTGAAGGTGAGTTTCGTTTATATGGCTCAACCCATTTACGCGACAAGCTAGAACCCAATCTGGCGCGCAATTGTGTAAAAGCCAATACCCTGAATAACGATGGACAACACAGGCCATGTTTATTAGCAGAGATGAGCCGTAATCAGTTACAGCAGTTCTTCGCTCATCCCATCCGCTTTTTTAACGACAGCAACGGCTACACCCAGCAATATACTGCGCGCACGGGTTCGGCGGTGCAGGCAGCGGATGCAAATAGCGTATTGGCTTGGATGCCATATCGCGGGCTTGATCCACAGCCCGCGCATTACAGTCAGCCCAGCCATAACCAGCATGCCTACTGGAACAGTTACCGCATTAAACCCAGCACTCAAAATCAGCGCAACAAAAATCCTGAATACGGTGCTGCACTTGAAGGGCAGGGCACCTTTTATTATCTGGTCACCGCACAGGCCAATGAACGAGTGGCAGCGCAATCCACTGTTGCAGTGATTTATTTAGGGCTGAATCAGTAAAGGGACTGCTATGCATTTATTCAATCGGCTTGTATATCGCATGGGTATTATTGCAGTACTCAGTGTGGGTTTGCTCAGCAGCGCGATTGCCGCACAGAGCTTCACTTCGCAAGCAATCACAGTGTCAGGTGCACGTTATTTACAAAGCATGGCCAATACCCTTGAAGGCAATCAGGCTTACAGCCGCTTTATAGAACAAGTCGCCTCGCGCCGCCGACAGACCTACCAGATCGACACTGATGGTGTATTACGAGCGTTTGATGTCACAACGCATCAAGAAACCTATACTTTTACACCGACAGGACTATTAGCCGCTCCAGATGACACTGCTGAACTCAGCACTACGCCAGATGACTATCCAACCGTGACACCCGTGGTGGCCGATATATATGACGGTACACACTGGCGCACGATTTTAGTGGGCGCATTAGGCGCAAGAGGCCAGGGCTTATTTGCGTTGGATATTACCAACCCTGATGCCATTCAGTTGCTCTGGGAAATGGATGCCAACTCCGACGCGCTACAAGATGTAGCAGTCAAGCTGGGTTATAGTTTTGCGCAACCCACTATTGCTCGTTTGCATCATGGACGCTGGGCCGTAGTCACCGGTAACGGCTACCAAGCAGAGGGTGCCGAGAGCGGGGCGGCAGCGTTGTATTTGATTGATGCAATCGATGGCTCCTTGATTAAAAGCCTAGAGGTTCAGAGTGATTTAACCCAAATTAATGGTCTATCCGCACCACGCTTAGCCGATTACGACGCTGATGGCATTGCCGACTATGCCTATGCAGGAGATTTACATGGCAATCTCTGGCGCTTTGATTTACTTGGAGACGGTGCCACTGGCCCAAGCGTAGAGCCGGTAAGCGCTGGCAGTTACGGTGCCAAATCAGGCAGCAGTTCGCGTTTTAATGTGTCCTATGCAGGACGACCACTCTTTGTTGCCACCACAACAGAAGATGCAGCACGCCAGCCCATTACCGCCGCGCCCAGTTTAGTCCCGCACCCAACTGGCACAGGGTATTTAGTTGTGCTTGGGACAGGTCTGCACGCAGGCATCGAGAGCAGCATTGACGCAAGTACTCTAACGCACAGCCTATACGGTATTTGGGATCGTCAAACTTCAGGGCAAGCAACCACCACAGATACAGTCACGGCTAATCAGTTGACCCGACAAACCATAAGCAGCACCAGCGTTGCGATTGTGCAAGCAGCGGATCAGCAACGTAAAGCCCGCGTGTTAAGTAATCACGCCATTGAATGGCATACAAACTTTGATACCACTCAATCCGTAAAGCAGCGAGGCTGGCGTCTAGATTTAAAAACGGCTGGTGCACCGACGGGTGAAATGCTGCTGGATATAATGCGCACGCTTGGCTCGATGTTGTTAGTACAGACACAAGCACGCGATCGCAGTGGTGTGCAGCAGTGGTTGTATGCGATCAATCCAAGCACAGGCGGGGCAATGGGACATGCTGCTTTTGCGCTGCAAACACCGGAGGTGGGAATTGTGTCTGGGGTTGAGTTTGCGGCGTCTGCGCCTGGAGCAGGCTTTACATTAGAGAACAGTGAAGAGGGTTTTGTGGTGAAAAGTGATAATGATCAGGCGCGCATTGCTGCGCCGCCTGAGTCATTGGGGAGGCAATCGTGGCGGATGGTTCCGGAGCCTTAATGGGCTGTCTATTTCACCACTATTTACCAGCAACCATCAGTTGTGGGTTTTCGAGCGCCTTTATGGTCAATGCTAAGCGTGCCGCATATATCGCTGGCCTGTGCTTTTATTGGCTCAGCTTTTACAGTGTAGGCATTTTGTTTAATGGTATCAGCATCGACACTAATTTTATAGCGACTGTCCATCTTGCTGTCTGTTGTGCAGCCTAGAGTGGGCACGGCACCAATATATGTGAATTTACTAACATAATAGCGCTCCATAAAATGAGCATGCTCAGCTAGGCAGGCTTTAGCACTATCACGGTAGGTGCGCGTCACATACTGCGAATAAGATGGATAAGCAACTGCTGCCAAGATACCAATGATGGCCACAGTAATCATTAGTTCGATTAAGGTGAAGCCGGATTGACGTCTATTGGGTCGCTTTACTTTAAACATATTATCAATCCTCTGGGTTCATCAGTTCGCGCCATGAGGTGCGTTGTAATTTTTTACTCGCATTAATGTCCGAACCAAAAGTTTCTGTGTCAGATGAGAAATCAGAAGTTTTAAGTGTACTGGATGTGCCGTCATCTTTTGATGTGTACATGGTGCCGCCCATAAAAACGGGTGCACTCGATCCTATTTTCGAGCGAATGCTAGACACTGCAAAATGTTTACCAATAAATGGTGTTATTGCCATCATTCGGCCTGTACCACTAGGTGCGCAAGGGTCATTAGCATTAGGCGTGCGCATGGTGCCAACGAGAACTTGACCGTCAAATATATTGGGTACCACCATACGTTCACCAGCGGTTTCAAAGTCGATATACCAGCCTTCTTTAGCCTGTAAAACTGCGTCGCTGAGCCCGCTTCGTTGAATTGTGCTGCTGACTGCGATGTCATCTGACTCTGGAACTGCGATATGTGTTGGTATTTCTCGTTCAATAAGATCAGTGCGGCTAATGCTAGTGCCGTTATCCTTAATGCCGTACCAGCTCTGCATATCGGTATTAATTAAATCTGTAGTATTTAAGTACTGTCCAGTACCAAAGAAAAGCCAGACTGTATCTTGGGGCGACTTACCCGCTAATATTGTTGTAGTTATAGGTTGTGTAGTCCCTGCTTTAGCTGTTGCCTTGAAAATACTGGTCTTAGTTGGAGTCTCTGCGGTGAGGTTGGTGACTTTCCAGACTGTACCCAGCATATCTCCAGCATAAATAGTGTCTGTCAGCCCATTACCGTTATTGTCCCATGCACGTATTGCGGAGAGACCATTATTTACATCATTTACATCATTTACATCATTTACATCATTTGACATAGCGAGTGCGCTAGCAGTTCCTGTCGCAATATCAATACTGATCAGGCTGGCTGTATCATCTGTACTATTGGGACCGTTACCTAAAACGACTTTCCAGCGCTTATCATGAACGGTATCGTTAGTCTGAATAATGATGGGCTTGCCTGAGTTGATACCGAGTTGTGGGATATCGCTGGAGTCTTTTTCCCACAGTAGAGAAACATTGCCGGGGTCAGTGACATCAAGTGCAAACACTGCATTATTTGTGGTTTTTCGGCTTTCATCAATGCCGCCAGCACCTAAGGTGCCGACCAAGATTGTTTTCCAACCGAGTATCGGATTTTGAACTGTACTGATATAGGCGTCAGCAACAGTTAAGTCACCGTCGACAAAATAACGGTGATTGTAGTTTTTATTAGTAAGCTCAGATAAACCGTTTTCTATAACTGTTTTGGGGATAAAAGCAAAAACTTCTTCGCCTGTGTCTGCGTTAAAACCATGCAACATGCCATCGTTACCACCGACATAGACTACTGGTGTTCTGTTGGTGTCCTTAGCCCAACTTCTATAATCGCCTGCGCCCACAAATGATTTTCGTCTAAATAGATCAGCTTTCGGTTTACCAATGAATATAGGTTGTGAGTTAACAATATCGCCAAGAACACCTTGGCGGACGCGAAATGAGCTGTTTTCTTCTTCTCGATTACCAAGTAGAAAGTTAACTTTATCTTGATCAAAACCCTTAAGATCCTTACCGTTAGTCTTGAAATCTTTTAACTCGTTATCGATATTGACGTAAACCTTACGCTGATCCCAGCCGGGTAGCATGCTTTCTGCATTCCATAATAATTCTGACGCAGGTATACCAGTTTCTTCATCAAGTTTGTAGGCCTCTAAATCCCCGCTCCAACCACCGCTGACATATTGCGTTTTGAAAGCTTTAGAACCAGGTTCAAGTCTATTAGAACTCAGTGCTAGTGAAGAGCTGCCGCCACGTTGACTTGCTTGAAGATTGGCAAAGGCCCTAGTTAAGCTGTCAATCATTTCTTCTGGTTCGCTAGCTATATAAAAGTTATCTGGGCGTTTGTAGGATGGGCTTAACATGTTGCCAGGTGTCCACCATAGTGGCTCATCTAAAGCTGTTTTATTTTCAAGAGGAATAAAAATCTCTGGTACTTTAAAACCACCGTACTTAGCTGCCATCCAATATGGGTTCAGACTTTTAGGTTGTAAAGAGCGTTCTACAATATCAATCCAATGTGTTGATATACTTTGTTTGCCTTGCATTTCATCCCACGCATCATCAGGACGGATATCTGAAGTATTAGCATCATACGCTAAAACAGCAATGTTACTTTTTTGTGTCGCTTTATATTCGCTTTTTTCACGATCAAACATATTAGCTTTTAGATTGTCAAATAGTGATTTACTGGATGGTAAAGATGTTTTGAAAAGAGGATCATCTGTATTTATTGAAAGGTCTCTATCATCAGGAGTATCAGTATCACCAATACCTAAGAAAAAGTTTTTTTGGCAATAAAACTGAATAGGGTCGTGATCATTTTTTTTCCAATCTGTAATAACAGGTAAGCCACCTGTAAGCTGCTCTAAAGTTACACCGCTACTTAATAAATCTAAATTTGTGTAGCTTGGAATATTATTTAAGCCTTTCATATAGCGATAAGCTGCGTAGTAAAGCTCTGATACATGATCATGTTTTTTATACTTTGTATTTTCAGTAATAGACCCGCTGCGGTTAATATAGTTTATTACTCCGCTATATTTAACTACACTACTAGGGAATTCTTTAACTGTATCTGCCAGGTCGTCTTTATCAGGATTTTTAATAAACTCACCGGTGAGTCTATTCCATTCACGATTGGGGTTTTGTTTTTCTTCTTTCAGGTTGTTTTTGTCAGCCCGGAAAGGACTTACATACTTCATGCGTGCACGCATTACGCCGCCCTTCCGGGTTATATCTTTAGGGTCATTTAGGTAATCAAAAGCACTAAAGCGCATATTAGGAATATTATGTTCTTTATCTATCTCCGCGTATTGCTGGATAAGACCTTCAGGCTTGAATTTACCGTTTGGTTGTTTCACACAGTTATCTTCAAGTAAGCCCTCTACACAAACTTTAACGCGTACAGATAACTCGAAGACGAACTCTGAAGGGAACCGATACCCAAGAATGCTGCGATACGCTGGATCATGAATTTTACGAGGACTAATAAATGTAGTCGGGGGATATATAAATAATAATTTAACCCCCATGTTTCTATCTTCCCAACCAATTCTTGTTCTTAAATTATCCCAATTCATAGGCGTTGCGTTAGTTATAGTTTCCCGTCTGTTCTTGTCGCCAGTGCTCCAGCGAATTTCGCCATCTGGGTAGGTGTCAGATTTGCCTTGCCCTGTTTGTATACCTTTCTCTAAGATTGTCGTTCCAACTTCATCGGTTGAGCGATGCCCACCTGTTAATGCATGTCTAAAAATATCAATAGTTTGCATGGTTGCCCAGTTTAAAAAGTTACCACTCCAGAGGTCGTCACCAGCGCAACGTGGGCCACCTTTACTGACGGGATAAAAGTGACGTTTTGATTCTTCATCTTCGTAATGGTATTTGTAACATTTTTGATTATCAAAATAACCTATATATAGGTTTTGATCAGTATATTGACTGTCACCTTTATAAGCTTTGGTCACCATCGTTGGATATTCAAACGAGCCAATAATGGCGACGTTACTCGGCACAGGCTTAGATACTAAGAGAGGCTGCTGAGCGATATCAATTTTAGCATTTGCACTAGAACTGACTAGAAAAGTTGCTGTAATAAAGACTGCGAATTGGTAGCGCAGTTTTTCTGAAAATATTGTATACATGGCTATAATCCTATTCGCACTTATATATTGGATGTGGCTGTCATTTGTAGTACGACGATTGAGCGGTTGTTTTCCTTAGAGGGGACACCGCTGCGTGCAGTAATGCGGTAGAGCAGTGCCTTTACAAGTGGACAGTAAGGATAGTTAGCACAGTTTGGGCTATCTGCATCTAAGCCAGGTATTTCGATCAGTGCCATACGCTCAATATAGTATTGTGGTGCTAGGCCCGTAATTAAGAATTCTTTATCATCTTTAATATTCAGTGTGACATTTTCCCAATTTTCGCTACCCACAGAACTAAATGTGTTTGCTGGAATAGGAGGGCAGTCATTTTCTACATATGTTTCATTTGTGTCGAGTTCTTTATGATCGTCCTGATTTAAACAGTTCGCTTTGAATATTTTTCTATTTTTAAATGTCAATTCAGTGATTGCTTTTTCCGCTGCATACAGTGCGGCTTCTGCTGCTTGGTAAGCTAGCGAGCGGTCGTACATATTGCTGCTCATTTTGGCTTGTTCTGTTGCGGAGCGAATGGAGGCTAAACCAATCATAGTGGAGATTAATAGCATCACCAGCGCTACAGGTAAAGCAGCGCCATACTGCCTAAATGCAGTCATATTTGAAAACTTCATAGTGGCTGGTTCCTTACTGCAACAATGCTGCTAAAGGAGTAAGCAGCTTGAGTTCCATCGTCGAGTATCAGCGTGATTTGGATAGCATTAACTGTTGGCCAATCAGAATCACTCAGATCGCCTGCCACTTTAAAATTTGGCTCGCCTTTTAAATGATAATGAAGCTTAAGATCGGTCACACCAGAAGCTATTTCAATACGCTGTATATTGTCAGTGTCAATGTGTTTAGCCATATACAGTGATGAGCCACCTTGACTATTTTCACCAATATACCAAGCACGGCTTTTAAGTTTACTTATGACTGCATTTTTTTTGTAGTCACTCAGCATCTGAGTTGTATTGTCATTTAGTCTAGCGCTCAGCTTTGTTCCATCAACCTTAGCTTTAAAAATCAGTCCCTCTATTGGGTTGCAGATCACAGCAATATCCCCTGTATGTAAGCCATGCGCTGTGCTTGCTAAAGTGTTTTCTTTTTCTAAACTAGCGCCTGTATTATTCGCATATAAAATAGTTAAGGCTTGTGCACCCACTATTTTACCCTCTACATCAGCATTTAACTCACTCAGAACGCTACCATTGGTGTAACCGATAAGTTGGCCTTTTGAACCTGCTTCCCAGTCTAAATACCAAGGGATATCATCTTCATTAAAAAAAACGATCTGCCTTATATCAGAGTCATTACCGCAGGGGATAGAGCCCGCTTGGCGAATATCGCGCGCCATCAGTTCAAAGCCCAAACGTGCACTGTCTTGCATATGTGCAATATCTTGAGTAGCACGGAAGCTTAGCGTATTTGAGAGCATCACGCCGATTGCTGCGCCGACCAGGATCAAACCCAGTAGCATCGCGATCATTAGTTCGACCAGCGAAAAGCCTTTCGAACATCTAAGATTTGTATTACAGGAAAGCCTTTTCATAACCATACCTCGGTAATGAGCTGTTCTTCTTGGTCGCCGTGGCTGCTGGGGCTATCATCCCATTGCACAATAATAGTGCATTGTTTTTCAGTGCAGGTAACAGAGCCTTTTGCATCGATGCCTAGGTTTGCTTTTAACTGCTGACGCCAAAGTGAATGTACGGTGTGGGTGAATGAGCTGGTACTGGAGTCTTCTTCAAGTCCTTCAAAGGCTGTAAAACTGATGTTAAAATTTTCTGTAGGTTCAGCGCGAATGGCTTCTACCATTGTATAACTGTGCACTACAGCCAGTGAGCGCTGCATGGCGCTTTGATTGTTTTTTAATGATGCAAGCTGCAAGGCGCTGAGCCCTAGTAAACCAATTGCCAAAACCAATACAGTAATTAATACTTCAATCAAACCAACACCGCGTTGGCGTTGAGGTAAAGCCTTGCTTGAAATGACATGGCTCATGGGCATACTCCACTTTCTTTGTTGATATATGTGTGGCCGGCTGCATTGAGTGTGATTTTTCGAATGGAGTTGTTGGTAACATCTAGAGCGCACACAATAATATGTGCATTACTAAGCAGGTTTGAGCCGCTGCGTGCTAAACCGTCAGTATTAAAATTGATCTTGCTACTGCTGATGTTTTCGTCTGTGGTGATTTGAATACTTGTTTTATGCGAGCTGAAATTACCGCGCTTGATTACGTCATCTTCACTCTCGCTGCTAGCATTCTGCTTGACCAGCCAATGCTCCCATACTGCTCCAGCTTCACATTTTTTGCTCTTAGCGCTCTCAGTTCTGCAGAGGGTTATAGTTTTATTACGCTTAACCGACTCACTGCGGGCAAAGCTAATGGTATCAGTGAGTTCTGAGCTAATAGTATCGAGTCTAGTACTTGTGATAACTGACTTAAACGAAGGCACAGCAATCGCCACTAAAACACCTGCCACTGCAATAGTGACTAGCAACTCAATCAGTGTAAACCCGCGTTGAACGGTCATGTTTAATCCCTCTATACAATGCATAGACTATAAAAGAATGCCTGTCCTAGCGCAATTTATGCTGGATAAGCGGTGTTATAGAGCAGATGAGCTGTGAAATGCTTTATACGCGGCAAAACAATGTATAAAAACAAGCTTGGTTTGCATCAATTTTCCCATGTTTTAAGCGTGTTTCTACAGGATATATTACCTTGAATTGCAGCATTTATGGTGCATTCGCTATTAACATAAATATATATATCGCGCTACCTGTAAAAAGGGTGTATATGTGAGTGAAATGTCGGGTAGCCATAAGCCCTGTAGGGGTATAGCACAAAATATATTTGCAGTTTTGCATCCCGTTAAGCTATACAGGCCCCAGTTTTTAGTGGCTGATTTTTTACGGAGTAGACCATGTCGTTACTGAAGAAAATGCGCGGATTTACACTGATTGAGTTGATGATCACTGTTGTGCTGTTGGCGATTGTCGCGACCATTGCAGTACCAAACTTTACGCAGTTTATTCAGAATAATCAGGTGCAGGCAAAAGCTGAGGAGCTGAAGACATTTTTGCAATATGCGCGCAATGAGGCTTTGACTCGCCGTAAAGCTTATACGGTACGTATCAATGATACAGCCTGGCAGCTGCAGACTAAGGGTGGCGTTGTTGTACGCACGCTTGAGTTTAATCCGGCGCAAGCACAAGCGCGGACCAATGCTGTGAATAATAGTTTTATTTTCAGTGCCAGTGGTGATGTCAGTCGTGAAATTAAAGTAACAGTGTGCCGTGATCAAGATAACGCCACCGGCTATTTGCTTGAAGTGCGGCGCAGTGGTCTGATTAAGATGCAGGCACGCGGTCAAGATGTGCCCAGTCAATGTGCTGTATCAACATGAGGTTCACTATGAGACACAGCCAAGGTTTTAGCTTAATTGAAGTATTAGTCACTATTGCCCTGACTGTTGTTGGTGTTTTAGGCGTGCTGTCATTGCAAAGTAAAAGTATTCAATACACGACTGATGCTGTGAATCGTAATACAGCTATTGCTTTGGCTGATGAGCTTATTGAGATTATGCGTGAGCATCGCGATGACTTGTTTGAGAAAATACCCCCCATCTATCCGATGTATAGCGAGATTAAAAACACATCAGTATTTTATAACGCAGCTGGGAAGCTTGCGTTTAAAGCTGAGGATTGTAATGACGAAACACAAACAGAGAACGCTAAAGAGCAAGCAAGCTGTTGGCTTAAAAAGGCTGAAGAAAAATTACCCGGCGCCACAGAAGATGATGTGCGCAATCAATTTAAAGTCTGTCCCAGCTTTATAGCAGGGCGCTGCGCCGACAGCAGCTATAAAGGCTCAAATGTTGAAATGCAGGTGGCTTGGCGGGTTAGAAAAGGCGAGTGCATGGAGGCCACTTCTGAAGACATCAGTCCCGAAAAAACAGATCTCGTAGGCACAGTGTGCACCTATACGACACGGGTAGAATTATGATGCAGTTTAAGCACAGCCAGATGGGCTTAACCATGGTTGAACTCTTGGTCTCGTTAACCATCAGTAGTTTTTTAGTCTTGGGTATTACCCAGGTGTATTTGGATAGCAAGCGCAATTCGATGTTTCAGCAGAGTCAGGCGGGCAATCAAGATAGCACTCGCTTTGCAGAACTAACCCTCAATCATTTGCTGGGTAAGGCAGGCTATCGACGGGCACCTAACCAAAATATGTATTTGGCTTTCCCCGATGAAAACGTGTTGTCCAGCCACTGCTCTAGATTTCACAAGGGTGAGGTGGTGACAGGCTTAAAAAACTCGAATACTGATGTGG
This sequence comes from Pseudomonas sp., assembly GCA_034006005.1. GTDB lineage: Bacteria > Pseudomonadota > Gammaproteobacteria > Pseudomonadales > Pseudomonadaceae > Denitrificimonas. The sequence continues at coordinate 172,587 of JAVETP010000001.1, read as the reverse complement.
GCTTTTGTCTACGCTACCAGCCTGCTATAGACGGTGAGTTAATTTGTGATGGCAGTACGGCGACTTTAGCCAAGCCCAATTCTTTTGAGCATCCAGCGCTCAATGAAACCATTTATGTAGCCGTTAAGTTTGAGCCCCATGCTGAGGTGGAAAAAGGCACGCTCAGTTGCATCAGCAATAAAGGTACTGAGTGGGTTGAGCTGATTGAAGGAGTCGCTGATATGCGGATTCAATATGGCTTGGGTGATCATGTTGATGAGCAAGCAGCGGATCTTGAGGCGTACTACAAACTTAGAGCTGTGAAGCCCTATGTCAATGCCAAACAGTGGACTCATGGTGAGGGTGTTATTCTGACGGTGCGCTATGCGCTGTTACTGGCGAGCCGTCCCAATCAGCGTGATAGTCAAGAGTCTAAGGCTTATAAAGATTGGTTTGGTAAGGTGCCAACGAATGATCAACGGCGTATTTATCAGCAAGCCAGTAGCACAAAACCATTAAGGAATATGCTGCCATGAAAGCACTCAATGTTGCACGCCAACAAGGTGTCGTGCTGATTATTACGCTGGTGATGCTGATGGTATTAACCTTTTTGGCTGTCAGCAATATGCGCGGTGTGGTTCTAGAAACGCGAGTGACCGCCAGCCGTGCTGAATCACAGCGCTTGTTGGATCTCGCTAATGCAGCATTACGTGAGGGTGAATTTCGCTTTTATGGAACTGCGTACCTACAAGATAAGCTTGAGCCCAATATCAGTAAGAACTGTATTAAAAGAAATAAGCTCAATCGCAATGGCATTAACCGACCCTGTTTACTATCAGCGATGAATCAAAATGATACAAACAAGTATTTTAGTACGCCTATTAGTTTTCTGAGTGAGGCTAATGCTTACACTGAGCAGTATAAAAAAAGAACAGGTGAAGACATTATCAATGCGAGTACCGATGATGTGGTTGCATGGATGCCTTATCGTGGTCTTGACCCGAATGAAAAACATTATTTTCAATCCAGTGGTAACCGCAATGCATTCTGGAACGCTTACCGACCGCCCGGTGCTGCAGCACAAAACGAATCATTTAACCCACAGTACGGTGATGCATTTGAGGGAAGAGGCACTTTCTTTTTCTTAATTTCAGCGCAAGTAAATGATGAAATTGCTGTGCAGTCGACAATTGCTGTGACCTACTCTGGCTTAAATAACTGAGTGATATGCCGTGAACATAAAAATTAAATATAGCTACCTCGGTAAAACACTGCTGTCGTGCACAGTCTTTGCTGGAATTTTAACTTCGGCAGTCGCTGCGCCCAGTGATACGCCTCTGCAAGAAGTCGCCCAAGCGCCGCTGAATCTATCAGAAGGTGTCGCGCCGAATATGATTTTTACGCTGGATGAGTCCGGCAGTATGTCGTGGGCCTATGTTCCCGATGCAGGCACAACAACATATGATAATTTAATTGGGGCCAAGTCGATTACTAACAGTCGACGTTTTCGAGCCGCTAATACAAACCCCATGTATTACAACCCTAATATTCTCTATGAGATACCACCTGCTTTCGATAAACAAGGTGTTGAGTACAGTTTAAATACGTCTTTTACCGATGCGCCTGTGAATGGTTTTGATCCTAATAAAAACCAAGGCAATAAAGATTTATCCATTGATTATCGAGTGGTCAAAGAGCATCGAATTCCTGATCCTAAAGGTACGTTTAACTATGCTAATCATCCTGACAGTGATTTAACGTGCTCTATTGCTGGTTTTTCTAGCGACGGAACACGGACGTGTACTGATAAAGTAGAGTTTGAAATTACCAGAACAACTCCTTCTAAAAATAATTTTAAGTGTACCGCCATAGTTATTACTGGTGAGGTCAATAAAGAAGCAAGTTGCTCAATAAGTGGTAATAAGGCTACGGCAAGTTTTAAAGTAACGGATAGTGTTCCAGCTTATTACTATGAGTTTGACGGCACACTTGATAATAGGAAGTGTGAGAAAAATAAAGATGATAAGTATGCTGGCGGTGAAGATTGCTATCGATTGCGCTGGGTGAATGAAGATTCAGCCTATGATCAAGCGGGTAATCGATTAAGAGATGCAGCTGGTGCTCTAGTTGATGGGCGTCAGAACTTTGCTATTTGGTATTCTTTTTACAAAACCCGTGCCTTAGCGACATTATCAGCAACGAGTCTAGCCTTTGATGGCTTGTCACCGGATATTCGTTTGACCTGGCAGGATCTAGCGACCTGTACAAGTTTTTATGATGGTAAAAGCTGTGGAGAAAACAGTTTAAAGCCTTATACGCCTCAGCATAAAGGTGAGTTTTATCAGTGGTTGCACAGTGTGTATTTTAATAAAAGTACGCCGTTACCCGCAGCTATGAAACGAGCAGGTGATTTTTTAGCAGAAAAGGGCAGTCCGGCTTGGCAGAGATATCCGGGTGAAGGTAATAGAAATACCACTGAAAACACTTATGGCTGTCGCCCCAGTTATCACGTTCTGATGACCGATGGTATGTGGAACGCCACAGTCACGGCACCAAAATCATTTCGCTCAGATGAGGTTACTTTTACTACGCCAGGTGGCGTGAATAAGCCGGGTGTGAGTTATTCTAAAGTGGCTCCATTCTATGATTCGACAACAAATACCTTGGCTGATATTGCCATGCATTATTGGGCCACTGATTTAAATACTGGCTTAGCGAATCAAGTGCCGACCTATATTCCATATAAAAACCTAAATAGTGCCACAAAAGAGTATTGGGACCCCCGTAATAACCCTGCTGAGTGGCAGCATATGATCAACTTTGTCATGGGTTTGGGGCTGACCAACTCGCTGGATGTGGCTTCTGTACCTTGGGCCGGCAGTACCTTTGCCGGCGAAGGCTATGCGAAGCTCAAGGCGGGTACTGTTGATTGGCCAAAGGCCAGCAGCGGTAGCTCAAATAACGTCTATGACCTCTGGCACGCAGCGGTGAACTCACGTGGTGACTTCTATAGTGTCGACAGCCCTGAAGCGATGGTGCAGGCCTTTAAATCAATCTTGACGCGTATTGCCGATCGTAAAGACTCAGCGACCAAGCCCGGCATCAATAACGCATTAGAGTCTGATGGTGAGGAAGAGATTTCAGAAGATCGTTTGGTCACTTATTTTTATCAAACCGCCTATGACAGCTCAGACTGGACGGGCAATATTAAAAAGATTAAAAAATACCGTCAATATAATGCAGAGACTAAAGACTTTGATGAGGTGGTTGAGCAGGGCTGGAATGCTAAAGATAAGGTGCCAAATGCTGACAGTCGCAAGATTTGGATTGCCGGTAGCGGAGCCAACAAGCTGCAAGCGTTTACAGTCGCTGCAGCGGGTTCACCTTCGACTGCAAACAGCCTGGCTCACTACTTAAATGTAAACCCTGACCCAGCTAAACAAGTTGCCACATGGCAGCAGCGTTTACAGTATATACGCGGCTCAAAAAACGATGCGGGTGATGCTGAGGATAAACTTCGCATACGCAGCACTCTACTTGGGGATTTTTTATCCTCACAGCCGGTTGTTGTGTCAGGTGCACGCTACTTAGAAGGCTTTGCCAATCAGCTTGAAGGTAATACGGCCTATACAACCTATAAAGCCAAGCTTAAAGGCCGTAGAAGTCAGCTCTATATTGGTGGTAATGACGGTATGTTGCATGGCTTTGATACTCAAGACGGTAGCGAGAAATTTGCCTTTATTCCAACAGCGGTCTTTCCAAAGCTCAATAAACTGACCGGTAAAAACTATCTGCATGAGTATTATGTGGATGGCACACCGGTGATTGCTGATGTGTATGACGGTAGCAATTGGCGGACGATTTTAGTCGGCACATTACGTGCAGGCGGCAAGGGTTTATTTGCTTTGGACATCACTGATCCCGATCAGATCAAATTACTCTGGGAGCTGGATGAAAGCTCAGCTGCAGTTGCAAGCCTCAGAGTGAAACCTGGGTATAGTTTCCCAAAGCCCACTATTGCACGCTTGCATAATGGCAAGTGGGCGGTGGTGACGGGGAATGGTTATAAGTCAGAAGGTGCAAGCACAGGTGCGGCAGCCTTGTATGTGATTGATGCCATGACCGGTACAATGATTTCGAGCTTAGAAGTGCAAAGTGACTTGAAGCAACCCAATGGTTTATCAACCCCGCGCCTCGCCGATTATAACTCGGACGGTGTGGTTGATTACGCTTATGCAGGTGATTTGCACGGCAACCTATGGCGCTTTGATTTACTGGGCGATGGCGCCACTCCGGCTACATTAACGCCGCCCACCAATGGTCAGTACGGTAGCGACACTAAAACAGGTGGTATCAGCAAATTTGCCGTGTCCTACGGTGGCGAGCCGATGTTTACCGCCACTTCGACCTTAGGTAACCAGCGTCAAGCGATTACCTCTGCGCCAAGTTTGACCCGTCACCCAACGGGTCAAGGTTATCTAGTGGCCTTTGGTACCGGCAAGTATTTTGAAGTGGGCGACAAGAAAGGCGAAGAAGACTTTGCACAAACGCTGTACGGTATTTGGGATATGAACACTAAAGCCCAAATCACAGTCAAAGGCAGTCGCATTCAACGTAAAGACTTAAAGCGCCAGAGTATTACCAGTCAAACAACAGGTACCGGCTTACTGTCTAAAACAGAGCGTGAAGCACGTATTGTCAGTTCTGACCCAGTAGAGTGGTATGTGGGTTTTGATCCAGCTAAGGCAGTCAAGCAGCAGGGTTGGTATGTGGATTTACAAGTCAATAATAAGATTGACGGTGAGATGGCGATTGAAAGTATGCAGACACTCGGCTCCATGCTGATGTTATCCACCTTGGTACCCAACAGTGATCCCTGTGCCAGTGGCTCAAGCAGTTGGACCTATGCAATTAACACGGCAACAGGTGGGCGCACCACACACCATGCATTTGATACCCGTACACCGGCCAACGCCATCGTATCTGGGATTAAATTTGGCTCAGAGGGTGGTGTGTCGATCAATCAAAATGAACAGGGTCTGAGTGCTCAAGGGCTTAACGATAGTGAGGCTATTTATCTTCCTAAAACAGCTGTGGGTCGACAATCATGGCGTGTGGTACCTGAGTTGTAATGGATCCTGAGGCCGTGTGTTTAACGCGCACGGCATTTTATCTGTCTTTGATAAAGTGATACGCATATATGAAACACTTAAATAACGGTTTCAGTCTAATTGAGCTGATGATTGTGGTGGCGATTATTGGCATCTTAGCCTCAATCGCTTACCCCAGTTACGACGAATATGTTAAGCGTGGTAATCGCACCGAAGGGCAGGCTTTTATCAGCGATGCAGCTGCACGACAGGAGCGTTATTATTCACAGAACAACAGTTACACCACCACCCCAGCCAGCTTAGGGATGAGCACCAGCTCAAGTACCGCTAAGTACACTTTGAGCATTGAGCAGAATGCAGATGATGGTGGCTATAGCTTAATCGTAACGCCCAGTTTCTCTGATCCTAAGTGCGGCAACTTCACCTTAAATGCCTTGGGTGTTCGAGGCGTGACGGATGCCACTGCAAGCGTGAATGAGTGTTGGCGTTAATAAGTGGATCAAGACTCAAGTACTGAGCAGAATAGGCAGCTGATACCCGCTGGCGCATTGATTGCGCCAGTTTTGTATCCACACCGAATCACTCTACTCAGGTATCAGCACTTCACCCCTATGCTGCTTTTGGTCATACGCTTGGAAGATCTTCTCCCGCAACGCCTCTTTCGCCCCTGTCTCGCCATGAATCAGCCGCACCTGCTGTGGCCACTTACGCATACCGGTAATAAAACGCACTAAGCTGGCTTGATCCGCATGCGCTGAGTAACCGCCCAGCGTAGTGATCTGAGCACGGATATCGATGCGTTGATGATTGATTTCTACATAGCCACCACGCGGCCCATATTTTTGAATCTGACTGCCGAGCGTGCCCTGTGCTTGATAACCAACAAACAACACATTGTGGCGTGGGTCATCGAGCATGGCTTCTAGATAATTAACAATACGCCCACCACTGCACATCCCGCCGCCAGCAATCACAATCGCCGGGCGGGCGCTGTCGGCTAAGTGTTTGACCATACGCTGATGATCGGCGTGGCTATCAATGGTCACCAGCTGTTTAAAATCCAGCGGATTGCGGCCCTTGTTTACCCGTTGCTGCGCTTCTTTATCCCAAAAGGTCTGCAACTGGGCATACACCTGCGTAAAACGGCTGGCCAGCGGTGAGTCTAAAATAATTGGGATATCCTGCCAGACCGAACCTTGTTTAGGAGTTGCGCCTTGGCTGAGTAAGTCAGCGCTATTGGTGAGGCAGCTTTGGCATTGATTGCGATGGATGATGTCTTCCAGTTCATACAGCAGTTCTTGGGTGCGGCCTATACTAAAAGCGGGAATCAACACCGTGCCTTGATCCTCTAGAGCTTGTTCAATCACTTGTTGTAAGCGCTGACGACGGTCGCGGCGGTTATCATGCAAGCGATCACCATAGGTGCTTTCTAAAATCACCAGATCAGCACGGTAAGCCGGTTTAGGAGCATAGAGAATCGGCGCATAGGGCGCGCCCAGATCACCAGAAAAGATCACGCGTTGTTTAGCTTTTTGCCCAGCAACTTGCAGGTCCAGCTCAATAAATGCCGAGCCGAGAATATGCCCCGCACGTTGCAGACGAATATCCACCGTTGGTAGCGGCGCTTTTAGCAGCGGCAGCCATTGCTGATAGGGCAGGGCAATGATGCGGCTAGCGACCAGATTGATATATTGCTCGACCAGATGCTGATCACGGCTCACGCCCAGTTTAAAGGCATCTTCCAGCACAATCGGCAGCAACTTAGCCGATGGCTCACTGCAAATAATCGGTCCTTTAAAACCCGCCGCCAGCAAATAGGGAATACGCCCCACATGGTCAATATGCACATGGGTGACAATCAGCGCTTTAACGGTAGAAATATCAAACTCAATCTCCAGCTGCTGATGGCTGGCGCGACCTTCGGCTGAGGTTTCTGCACCTTGAAACAGCCCGCAATCGATTAAGAAACTATTGTGCTGATCAATAAAAATCTGATGACAAGAACCGGTGACACCGTTTTTGGCACCGTGATGGATCACCTTGGCTAACTGTTGCATGGCTGCGCCTTATTTAAGAGCTGAGGAGCTATTTAATCCCAGCGTTTTTAAAAGGCAAATCGACATTGCCAAAGTGTGATGCAGTCGACAGTTTTCACACTATCAGCAGCGCAACAACACTGAGCAGGCGCTGAATGACGCAAATGGCTGGTATTGAGCGTTGCGAGGCTGATTCAGCGGCTATTTCGCCAATCGCACGCAGTAGAATATGCAGTCTCGGCCGCGACAGGTTATATTAGCGGCCATATACACCTGCAAGGTCTGTCTCAATGCGTAAGCCTTATTTTATTCTTCCTGCACCGCTGATCTATGCTGCGTTTTTATTGTTGGCTTGGCCGCTGCGTATTCTGTGGCCGTTACCCGTCACCGAGAATGCTTGGACTTTGTTTTTTGGCTGGACAGCGATTGATGCCGGTGCATTGTTAATGTGCTGGACCGCCTGGCTGATGCTCTGGCGCAAAACTACCCTCAATCCTTACGGCAAGCCGCAACACTTAATCACCGAAGGCCCATTTCGCGTCACGCGCAACCCGATTTATATCGCCGATACCTTGTTATATATCGGCGCCGCCTTAATCTTTGCCGATCTGTGGGCGTGGCTGTTTTTACCTGTGGTGATTGTTGCCGTCACTATGGGCGTGATTCGCCATGAAGAGCGCTTGCTGGTGCAGCACTTTGGTGATGACTACCGCGAATATATGGGGCGCGTGCGCCGCTGGTTATAATCTGTGCCGCTGAATACCATGCGCCGCGTCAGTTGTTTGACAGCCTTAACAGAATAAAACCTCAAGATTTACAGCAATAAATTTAATGTGGAGCCCTTTACCCTATGAAAAACGCTAACCCCTTTGCCGCACTCAGCGGACTGGTCTACTCAACCGACAGCGGCCGCCATTGCCCTGAATGCGCACAACCTGAAGCTGAGTGCATTTGCACTGCTGGGCCATTGAACAGCGACGGCGACGGCATTGCTCGTGTGCGTCGTGAAAGTAAAGGGCGCGGTGGTAAAACAGTCACGACTATTTCTGGGTTGTGCTTAACGGTCGATGAACTGAAAGCGTTAACAGCAGCGCTGAAAAAGCGTTGTGGTTGTGGTGGTGCGTTGAAAGAGGGGGTGATTGAGATACAGGGGGATATGGTTGAGGTATTGTGGGGGGAGTTGAAAAAAAGAGGATTTGTGGCGAAGAAGTCGGGTGGTTAGTTTTTAATTGAAGTTTTTAAAAACCTTTTGGTTCGCTTGTGAATTTAGTGTTGCAAGATCTTGGTAAGTATTTTAGTATTTCTGCAATTGTAACGCCGCACTTCCATTCGTATATGTTTTTTCTGAGATCATTAGCTACTGTCATTGCCTTATTTGAATTTAATTGTGGTTCAAGATAAATGTATACTGTTTGGTTTTTAACAAGATCATCTCCTTGGATTCTCACACGAACAGCACCGTTAATGCTTGTTTCTATACTCTTAACATATTTGCTTACTCCGCTAGAGCCTCCTGTTTGTTCGCACCCCCATTTTCCTGCGCCAGGTGCATTTGTAGAAGTTTGGTACCTCTCTGAAATTGCTGTTCGACACGAACTTGCAGCTGAAATTACTTCTGATATTTTAGCTTTTCTTGTGAAGTCCTGATATTTAGGCAGTGCGACTGCTGCCAAAATACTAATAATTGCTATAGTGATCATTAGTTCAATAAGTGTAAAACCTTTTTGTTTTTTAATATAAGAGCCTGTCTCTCTGTGGCTAAAAATACAAAGTAGTGATGTGATAAATATTAGTTGGGTTTTTGCGATTAATCTTAGGCTGGTTTATAGTTGTTTTTAACAGTTGAACATGAAATATTTATGATTGTTTCATGCGTTTAAAAGGGATGCTTTAACTAAAAAATTAACTGCTAATATTTTTGATTAGGTTATATTTTTTAAAATAAATATGAAGTTTTCATGGTTTTTATTATATATAGTGGGTTTTAACCCACTATATATGTCTACTTGTAAATTATGCTTCTGTTTTAGTGCAGTTGCTAGGTACCCAGCTTTGTTTTGCAGGAGCAACTACAGTGGAAGTGCACTTCCACTCAGTTATAGTAGCAGGAACTTGAAAAGCTTGGCTTGTTGTTGCAACTGTCTCACCTATTTTAAGTATAGGTGTGAAATAAATTGTTACTCCAGCTATATCGCTTGCACTTTCAGCTGTAATTTTACCAACTTTATCACCAACTACTTTTAGAGAGTTAACAAACTTGGTTTTTTGGAAGTCTGCAGCGCAACCAGTTGGATCGCTACCAATTTGAGCGTGCTCAGTAACACATGTTTTTGCTGAGCTTGCAGCAAGAATAACTTCACTCATTTTCGCACGTGCTGTGTAATCCTGATACGCAGGCAACGCCACCGCCGCCAAAATACCAATAATCGCTACTACGATCATTAATTCAATTAGGGTAAAACCCTTTTGCATTTGTGCTTTCATAATGAAGCTCCATCTATTTAAGTGATAGGTTGTGTTACCTGAATATAATAAAGCAAATCCTATGCCAAGTACGGGGTGGGTTGAGTGCCAGCTCAGGTTAAACCATCGCTGATCGTATTAAAAGCTGTGTAGGGCGGGCATTTATGCCCGCGTGTTGCGGCAATTCACGGGGATTGGCGGGTTGGGAGATTGGCGGGCACAAGTGCCCGCCCTACGGGAGGCGGCACTTGTTGTGGTAAAACGTCATAGAGTGACAATTTTTGTCAGTCCTGACTCAATTACGCGCTCACCAGCACTGCATTTATGCGCTACAGCAAACAATCCACTAAAAACCTCAATAGAGTTTTGCAGCATAGGGCGTTGTAGGCTATAAGTAGCGCCATAATGCTTATACCTATTTGCGCAGGGCCCAATGTATGAATGACAGTGTCAATTTAATCGGTTTATCCCGACATATCGTCGAAGCTGGCTTGCTGGATGAGAAAAAAATCCTCGAAGCTATGCAGCAGGCAAAATACAATCAAACACATTTGGTCACCTGGCTAATACAAAATAAGTTGGTGAACAGTCGCGCTTTAATGAAGCTGGCGGCTGAGCAGTTTTGTTTGCCCTATTTGGATTTAAGTGCGGTGGATGCGGGTAGCTTTCCACATGATGTTGTGTCGGAGAAAATTGCCTGTAAACATCGCGTTTTACCGCTGTATCAACGGGGTAAGAAACTGTTTGTGGCGGTGTCGGACCCGGGCAATCAGCCTGCTATTAATGATATTCAATTTAGTACCGGCCTGCTGGTTGAACTTTTATTAGTGGAAGACGAACCGCTGGGTCGCGCCATTGATGCGTTGTATCAGTCGGCCACCGGTGGTTTAGAAGGCATCGATGATACTGAGCTGGATAATATCGATTTGCAGGGCGCTGGCCCGCGCGATATTGCCCAGAACGCAGAAGTGGATGAAACGCCCGTGGTGCGCTTTGTTCATAAAATGCTGTTGGATGCGATTAAAAACGGTTCATCTGACTTGCACTTTGAACCCTATGAGCACCTCTATCGTGTGCGTTTCCGTACCGATGGTGTGCTCTATCAAGTGGCTGCGCCACCGCTGCAGTTGCGTGACCGTATTACCGCACGTTTAAAAATTATGGCGGAAATGGATATTTCTGAGCGACGTCGTCCGCAGGATGGGCGTATTAAGCTCAATGTGTCGGCCAATAAAGCCATCGACTTCCGTGTCAGTACCTTGCCCACCATCTGGGGCGAGAAAGTGGTGATGCGTATTCTTGACTCCAGCAGTGCGAAAATGGGTATTGATGCGCTGGGGTATGAAGAAGATCAAAAGCAGCTCTACCTTGAAGCGCTGAAAAAGCCGCAAGGGATGATTCTAGTGACGGGGCCAACCGGTTCGGGTAAAACCGTATCGATGTACACCGGTTTAAATATCCTTAATACCATTGATGTGAATATCTCCACCGCGGAAGATCCGGTGGAGATTAACTTAGAAGGTATTAACCAAGTCGGTATCAACGCCAAACAAGGTATGGACTTTAGTACCGCGCTGCGGGCTTTTTTACGTCAAGACCCAGATATTATTATGGTCGGTGAGATTCGTGACTTAGAAACGGCAGAAATTGCGGTTAAAGCGGCACAAACCGGTCACTTGGTGATGTCGACCTTGCACACCAACAGTGCGGCTGAAACCTTGATGCGTTTACGTAATATGGGTGTGGCCAGTTTTAACGTGGCGACCTCGGTGCATTTGATTATTGCGCAGCGTTTGGCGCGTCGACTGTGTAAATGTAAAGAAGTGGTTGATGTGCCGGATGAGGCGTTGCTGGATGAGGGTTTTACTCCAGAGCAACTGGGTACTTTTAAAGTGTACGGGCCTAAAGGCTGTGATAACTGTCACGGTGGCTATAAAGGTCGCGTGGGTATATATGAAGTCGTGAAGAGCACACCCGCGTTGCAGCGTATTGTCATGGCCGATGGTAACTCGATCGAAATTGAAGAGCAGATGCGTAAGGATGGTTTTAAAAGTTTGCGCACCTCAGGTCTGTTGAAAGTGATTCAGGGCGTGACCAGCCTTGCTGAAATTAACCGTGTCACTAAGGATTAATCCATGGCCGTGAAAACCCCTAAAACCCAGACGTATAAGTGGGAAGGCAAAAACCGCCAAGGCGTAATAATGTCAGGCGAAATGCCAGGGCATAATGTTGCCTTTATCAAAGCTAAGCTGCGTCAGCAAGGGATTAACCCGACCAAAGTGCGCAAAAAAGGCATTGAGCTGTTTGGTGCTGGCAAGAAAATTAAGCCGATGGACATTGCTGTGTTTTCTCGGCAAATGGCCACAATGATGAAGGCCGGTGTACCGCTGTTGCAGTCGTTCGATATTATTACCGAAGGGGTGGATAACCCCAATATGCGTAAACTGATGGATACGGTGAAAAACGACGTGTCCAGTGGTAGCAGTCTGGCCATCGCCTTGCGTAAACACCCGCTGTATTTTGATGAGTTGTATTGCAACTTAGTCGACGCCGGTGAGCAGTCAGGTTCGCTGGAAGGGATGTTGGATCGTGTCGCCACCTATAAGGAAAAGACTGAGGCGCTGAAATCAAAAATCAAAAAAGCCATGAACTATCCGATTGCGGTCTTGGCGATTGCCTTGATTGTAACGGCGATTTTGCTGATTAAAGTGGTGCCGCAGTTCCAAGATGTGTTTGCTAACTTTGGTGCTGAATTGCCGGCCTTTACCTTGATGGTGATTGCTCTCTCTGAATTTGTCCAAAGTAAGGGTTGGATGATCCTTGTTGCCGGTGTTGCTGCCTTCTTTTTGTTTAGGCGCTTTCACCGCAGCTCGCAAGCTTTTCGTGACCGTGTTGACCGTATTCTGCTGAAGATGCCGGTGGTGGGCGATATTATTTATAAAGCTGCTGTCGCGCGTTTTAGCCGTACTTTAGCCACCACTTTTGCTGCTGGTGTGCCGGTGGTGGATGCTTTGGATTCAGTGGCGGGAGCGACGGGTAATATTGTCTTTAAGAAGGCGGTGATGCAGGTGAAAGAAGATGTGACAGGCGGTATGCAACTGAACTTTGCCATGCGTAATACCGGTGTGTTTCCGTCGATGGTGTTGCAGATGACGTCGATTGGTGAGGAGTCCGGTGCGATTGATAATATGCTCGATAAAGTGGCGACGCATTATGAGTCTGAAGTGGATAATGCTGTGGATGGTTTAACAGCGTTGCTTGAGCCGATTATTATGTCAGTCTTGGGTGTGTTAATCGGTGGCTTGATGATTGCTATGTATCTGCCAATTTTCCAGTTGGGTGCGGTGGTTTAAGTATGCTAATTATTGATTTTTGGCAGAGCCATACTTTGGTGTTTGCGCTGACTGTGGCGGTGCTTGGTTTATTGGTCGGCAGCTTTTTAAATGTGCTGGTGTATCGCTTACCTAAGATGATGATGCGTGATTGGCGCAGTCAGGCCCGTGAAGTGCTGGAGATGCCTGCGGAAGAGCAGGCTGAAACTTTTAATTTGTTATTGCCCAATTCAAGCTGCCTGCATTGTGAGCATGAGATTCGGCCTTGGGAAAATATTCCGCTAGTGAGTTGGCTGTTTTTGCGCGGGCGCTGTTCGTCCTGCAAAGGCCCGATCAGTATGCGTTATCCATTGGTTGAGCTGGCCGGCGGTGTATTGGCTGGTGTGATTGCTTGGCAGTACGGCGTGAGCTGGGATACCTTGGCGATGCTGGTGTTGACCTGGGGTTTGTTGGCCATGAGTTTGATCGACGCTGATCATCAGATTTTACCTGATGTATTGGTGTTGCCGTTGCTGTGGCTGGGTTTGATTTTAAACAGCTTTGGGATGTTTGTCAGTCTGACCGATGCCTTTTGGGGCGCGGTGATTGGCTATATGAGTCTGTGGTTGATTTTCTGGCTGTTTAAGGCCGTTACCGGTAAGGACGGCATGGGCTACGGTGACTTTAAGCTACTGGCCTTGCTCGGCGCTTGGGGTGGCTGGCAGATCTTACCGCTAACAATTTTACTGTCGTCATTGGTGGGTGCCGTGTTGGGTGTGATTATTCTGCGCGTGCAGCGTAATAGCCTCAGTAACCCCATTCCCTTTGGCCCATATTTGGCCTTAGCGGGTTGGATCGCGCTGATTTGGGGTGACAAGATTACTAGCGGCTATTTGCAGTATGCAGGGTTTTAATCGTTTGAAATCAGCTGCTAACTGTCTGTGTTCTCTGCTTTTTATAGGGCGGTCTTCAGGTCGACACATGCCTCAAGCTCACACTGATGCTCTGCTTTTTGTGGGTCGGTCTTCAGGCCGACAGATGCCTCAGGCTCACGCTGATGCCATGGTTTTAGCAGCGTATAGGGACGTTTTCAACGCCCTTGTCGGCCTAAAGGCTCGACCTACACTGGATGTGTATGTACTGGGAAATGCTCTGCTTTTTGTGGGTCGGTCTTCAGGCCGACAGATGCCTCAGGCCCACGCTGATGCCATGGTTTTAGCAGCGTATAAGGGCGTTTTTAACGCCCTTAACGCCCTTATCGGCCTAAAGGCTCGACCTACACTGGATGTGTATGTACTGGGAAATGCTCTGCTTTTTGTGGGTCGGTCTTCAGGCCGACAGATGCTTCAGGCCCACGCTGATGCCATGGTTTTAGCAGCGTATAGGGGCGTTTTCAACGCCCTTGTCGGCCTAAAGGCTCGACCTACACTGGATGTGTATAGGGAGTTGGTATAAGGTTTTTTTGTGGTGTTTTTAGCTTTGGGTCTGCTAAACTAGCCCTTTGCTACTATATCTAAAGCCTATGCATTTTGTGTTATAGGATTTTTGCTGTTTGATGGAACCTTCATCCCCTATGTCTGTTGAATCTTCCCCGCTTGATCGTACTCTTGTTGCTCTAACTCTGGTTATTTTAGTTGCCTTGCCTTTACCTGTGGGCAGTAATCGCAGTTGGGCTATTGGTTTATTTACCCTGCTGATTGGTGTGACTGCTGTGCTTTGGGCGGTTGGTCATTGGCGTGGTGTATTTAAAGAAAGCCGCGCGTTTAAACCTGCATTACCTATGGTAGCTATGTTGCTGTTCACTCAACTTTGGGTAGCAGTGCAATGGTTAAGTGACTTGACCATGGACAGCGGCGCAACGGCGCAAGCGTTGATTAAGGGTGTGGGTTATACGCTACTTTTTTTGCTGGTTATCAATCTGTTTCATACACGTAAACGTGTGACGTTACTGCTAGGTACTTTGGTAGTGAGTGGTACGTTACAGGCGTTTTATGGCAGTTTTCTGACTTTATCGGGCTTTGAAGGCTTACTGGGTATGAAGAGTGCTTCAACTACCGGTACCTTTATTAACCGCAATAGTTTAGCTGGGTATTTAGGCATGACCTTAGCAGCGGGGATTGGCTTGCTGTTGGCGTTGCGTGATACCAGTGCATTTACTTGGGCGAAGTTGATTGAGCTGCTGATGGGTCCTAAGGCGCGTTTGCGCTTGGCCTTGGTGATTATGGTGATTGCTTTGGTGATGACCCACTCACGCGGTGGTAATACGTCGTTCTTTATTGGATTGATGGTGGTGGGTGCAGTATTTATTCTGCGTAATAAAGAAAACCGTATGCGTAATAGTCTGATCTTGGCCAGTTTAGTGCTGATTGATGTGATGGTGATCAGTCAGTATTTTGGTTTGGAGCGTTTAAAAGATCGAGTGATGAGTACGCAGTTGACCGATACCGTGATCAACGGTGAGATTGTGCAGAAGGCTACGGAGATTCGTGGTGATGTATTTATGTATGCGCTGCCGTTGGCGCAAGATAAGCCCATTATAGGGCAGGGCGCAGGCAGCTTTGAGGCGGTATTTCCCCAGTATTCGGGCGAAGATATTCGTCTGCATTTTGATTTAGCCCACAACGATTATATTCAGTTTGCTGTTGAGTATGGCGCGCTGGGGATGGTGCCGTTGGCGTTGTTTGTTTTGATGGCGCTATATTGGGCATTTAAAGCCATCTGGCAGCAGCGTTCGTTGTATCGTGGGGGTATTGGTTTTGGTGCGGCGATGGGTATTATTGCCATGCTCGCACATGCTACTGTGGACTTTAATCTACAAATTCCCGCCAACGCAGCCACCTTTGTAGTGCTGTGTGCGATTGCTGTGTTAGCCAACCACCACCGCAAAGACCGTCGTAAACGGCCTGAGTTGTAAAGACACAATCAAATGTAGGCCAGCCTTAGGCCAACATGGGCGTCGCAAACGCCCTGATATTGCGCACAAAATAATGGCAGTGGTGTGTGTCTGGAGTATTTTTCGGCCTGAAAACAGACTACAAAAAACGATGTGTTTTGTAGTCTGTTTTCCAGCGGCGGTAGGATGTGAGTGCTATCCACCAGCACAGGGCACCTATGGCCACGCCGGTGAGGTTGGCGACGATATCCAGCCAGCTGAAGTAACGGCTGGATTGAACTTGGTGTTGTAGCCCTTCTGATATCGGTGCCCAGATTATAATTAAGCTCCAGACTTTCCATGCAGACTCGCGGGCAAAGGCTAGGCGTGCGCTAAAGGCAAATCCGGCGAACGCTAAGAAGTGCAGGACTTTGTCTGAGTTTTTAAATAAGCTCGGTGGGCCTTCTGGGCGGAATAAGCCGTAAATCAACAAGGTTGTATAGATCATAAACAGGCTGCGGCGTATCCAGCGTGTTTTCTTACTGAGAGGGTCAAAGCTTTGTACGTTCAATTGCATCGTTTTACTCATTAAAAGTATGTCCTAGCGGTTGTAAACAGTTACAACGGCGCTGGTCTGATGGCATGTGTCGGCCTGAAGACCGACCTACAAAAGCCGACAGGGGCGTTAAAGTGCTCCGGCTTTTACAGGGGTGCAAGGTGCTTCGGGGGCGTCGTCTAATGCGTTGCATAATGTTGTCAGACTGTTGGTCTGTGCGGCAAGTTCAAACAATTGTTTACGTTCTTTGTCGCTGTATTGTGCGGTGCGCTGGATGGATTCACTGACGATTGCGCGTTGTTCGTTATTGAGTACCGGGAAGGCAATCAGACCGATTTCGGCAATGCGTCGATTGATGCCGATGCGCCATGGGCCGAAGTGTTGGGCTTGTTGGATGGCATGGGTGAATTCATCATCAAAGCTGAGCAAGTGCAGTTTGGCGTAGGCTAATGCGGCCCAGGCGTCCGGCCAGGTGGGGCGGGCTTGGGTGGCTTGGCGTAGCGCTTGGGCTGCGGCTTCGCGGCTGGGTTTGGCTTCTGCGCTGTCCAGTGGCGTACCAAAGGCTTGCCACTGCTGAATATAGCCCAATGTTTCTAGGTATTCACCGTTGGCGGCAGGGTAACTGCTGATGGCGTGTTGAATAGCGTCGTTGGCAACCTGCCACGCTTGTTCAGTGGGTGCGCTACCTTTCTTCTCCCAGTCCTCGATAAAGGCGCTGGCTTGGTAGTGGGCAATGCCGGACACCAGTAATTGACTGCCGCCATAGATGCTGACTAAGCCTAATAGGCCAGCGACTACAGCGATGCTGCGTCGTGCTGCAATGGACATGACTGGGGTGCGTGAGGTGCTGCGATTAGAAGCGGTCTGCGTGCTCATAAATTCAACTAAAGTGATGTTGGGCAATCTGCCAAGGGTTATCAAAGACTAAGCGTCGTGCCGCATCTTCGCCAATCAATTCGCTGGCGACGGCAAGGCCGGTGGTTAGAACGGGTGGGCGGTAGTCAAGGTTGTGGGCGTCACTGGCTAAAATGGTCACGAGGTTTTTTTCCAGTAACTGTATCGCTAGATCTTGCGCTGCCTCACCAAAGCTACCCGATACTGAACCGGCGGTGACTTGCAGTAAACAGCCTTGATCCAGGAAGATTTTCAGTTTATTGGGTTCGCGCATTAAGCCTTTGTTACGTTCGGGGTGAGCAATCATCGGGATGATATTTTGCTGAAACAGCCAAGCGGTTAAGCGTTCTGCCCCAAAGGGGATTTCACCGTGCGGGAATTCCAGCAGTAATACCTTTTTATCTTGCCATTGACCTAAAAAAGGAATGCTATTGGTTTTAATGCCAATCATCAATTCCATGCCAAAGCGCACTTCAGCGGCTGCGGCGATTTTCAATGGAATATCGTGATCGATTAGACCCTTATGAAACACGGCCAGTGCTTGGCTGATGGTCGTGGGGGTATTGTCGTAGCGTCCGGGATGAATATGCGGTGTGCAAACCAGATGTGAAATGCCGTCACTGACGGCCATCTGTGCCAGTTTCAGGGCAGTTTCGAGATCAGGTGCGCCGTCGTCGATGCCGGGCAGTAAGTGGTTATGTAAATCAATCATGGCGTGTGTCCCATAGTCTGGTGCCACGCTATTGCCCTAGGGCAAAAACAACAACGGCGGGCGCATCAGGCAACCCGCCGTTGTTGTTTGAGGCGTTAGCTTATTTCTTTACTTTAGCAGTGTCGCTGTAACCGTAGTAGTCATAGTAACCACCGTAGTTATAGCCGCTTTTCATTGCTTTTTTGATATCAACTTGGTTGAGTACGATACCGGTGACCGGTGCGTTACTTTGCAGTAACTGACCCACACCTTTAACCACTAAGGATTTCGGGGTGTTATCAGAGCGGACTACATAAATCAAGGCATTAGCCATGGTACCCAGTACCAGCGCATCACTGACTGCTTGTGTCGGTGGTGAGTCAATAATAATGCGATCGTATTTGCTGCGCAGATACTCCAACATTTTACCGAAACGCTCGCTGGATAACAGTTCCAGTGGATTAGGCGGTACCACACCAGCACTGATCATATCAACGCCGTCGATGTTTTTAATGCACTCGTCAACTTTCGCGGTGCCAGCAATTAAGTTAGCTAAACCTGGCGTACCCACTGGGAAACCGAAGTTTTTCGCCAGTGTAGGGCGACGCATATCAGCGTCGATCAGCAGTACATTTTCCATTTGTCCCAAGGCAAATGCTAAGTTGGCTGCTACTGTTGATTTACCTTCACCC
Organism: Pseudomonas sp.; assembly: GCA_034006005.1. Classification (GTDB taxonomy): domain Bacteria; phylum Pseudomonadota; class Gammaproteobacteria; order Pseudomonadales; family Pseudomonadaceae; genus Denitrificimonas. Next base: position 153,982 of record JAVETP010000001.1, on the reverse strand, counting down.
GGTACCGATGAGGTGATTACTATCACTTTATGCGGGTTTTCCATCGCAGATAACACAATACTGGTACGAATGGTGCGGATGGATTCAGAGAAGCTTTTATCTGAGTCATCGTGGAACAGATTAGCTACTTCTTTACGGTTGGATTTTTTCACCAATGGCAATAAACCTAACACCGGCAGATTCAGCATATTCTCGATTTCGTCTGTGCCTTTAAAGGTGTTATTTAAGGCTTCTAATAACAACACTAAACCAACGCCGACTAGGCCAGCAAGGAAGGTGGCTAACACCACAATCAGCGCTTTTTTCGGTTTGATCGGTGCGACGGGCACTGTTGCTGAGTCAACCACACGTGCAGTAGCGCTATCCAGATCACTGGTGGCTGAAGCTTCTTTTAAGCGAGTGACAAAGGTGTCGTAGAGCGCGCGGTTACTGTCGACTTCACGCTGGAATTCACGCAGCTGGAACTCTTTACGTGAGATATCTTGGATTTGTGCTTTGTTGATATTCACCGACGAGCGCAGTGAGTTTTCATTGGCAACGGCCAGCTGATAATTACGCTCAATACCGGCAACCACTTGTTCCACTTGGCCGCGTAAGCTGGCTTGTGCTGCAGCCAGTTCAGTACGCGCTGCTTCCATGGCTGGGTGGCGAGCACCGTAACGCTTGGACAGTTCATCAACTTTTGATTTGGCTTTAGCTTCGTTGGTTTTAAATTGTTGAATCAGTGGGTCGCCTAATACTGCAGAGACACTGGCGAGACGTTCCCAGCCTGCGCTGCGCATGGATTGTACTTGACGGTACATACTTTCAGCTTCAGCACGAGCGCGGCGCGCATCAACCATACGGTCGCTGGTTGAGGCTAATTCAGCCGCGCTGATGGTGGCAACACCACCGATATCCACTAAGTTTTCTTTTTCACGGAAGGCTTGCAGGGTGTCTTCAGCTGTTTTTAGTTTGCTGCGCAACTCACCCATACGGCTGTTCATCCACGCTGTAGCGGATGCAGACATTTCTAAACGCGCTTCCATCTGGCTTTCGATATAGCCGGTTGCTAATGCGTTGGCAGCACGTGCAGCCAGTACTTTGTCAGCCATATCGACTTGCACTTTGACCAGTTGGCTTTTGCCTTGCTGCTCAATAGTGATGCGCGTCATAAATGCACGAGTGACGCTATCAAAGATTTTTTCTTCGATTTCTTCTTCAGTCGGCTCTAAATCACTGGGCATGGTGCCAGGGATTAATTTATCAATATTTAGGGTGCTGATCAGGTCGCCAAGACTGAAGTTAATCATTGGCTCAGGTTGTTGGCGTGGGTCGAATTCTGGGTGGACAGTCAAGTTCAGTTCATTGACCACACGCTCTGCCAGTGAGCGTGATTTCAGTAGTTCAAACTGAGTTTGCAAATAGTCGTTACCGCTACCTTCTACGCCATACAATTGTTCGATGGAGACAACTTGAGATTGTTTCTGCTCAAATAGCATGGTGGCTGCTGCACGATAGATCGGCGTCAGGCTCAGTACGACTAAGGTGCTGACCATCATCACAATAACTGTAAGGGTGATAATGCTCCATTTACGGCGCCAGATGGTCTGCCACAGTTTTAGAAGATCAATTTCATCGTCATCATCGCGGGGTTGAAGGGGTGTGTTGCGAGATGCTGTAGTAGCGTTACTTTCCATGATTCTCAGGCTCAAAATAAGTGCGGATTGCCATCCGAAAAACATCTAATGTTTGCGCAGGTTCAGGCTTAGAAGAAACCTTGGTCAATATTGATACTGTCACCGGGCATTACAGGGGTATCTAAACTGACACGAGCAGGCTTGTTATTGTTATCGCCGTCTCGCATAAGGGTGATGCGATTGGTTGAGGCGCGCTCGGTCAATCCACCGGCCAATGCAATCGCACGGCGCAGGGTTAAACCAGGCTGAAACTTGTAGCCACCTGGGCTTTTCACTTCACCGCTGATAAAAAATTCGCGGTATTCCAGCACGCTGATGGAGATGCGTGGGTCCATCAAAAAATCACCTTGTAATTTTTCGATTAAAATTTGTTCAAGAGCTGCTGTAGTTTTACCTTTAGCGCGCACTTCACCAATAAATGGGTAGGAGAAGGTGCCGGCATCTGTAAGGCGCAGTTCTTCAAAGCTTAGATCAGGTTCACTGAAGACGTGAATACGAATCACATCGCCAGAGGCTAATTTGTAGGTGGAGTTTCCTTCTGCAGCTACTGATTGGCCCATGCCTAGCAATAGACAGATCAGTAAACTAGTGAAATACCGAATGGCCATAAGGCTAAAGTTCTCTTTGTGTTTATAAACAAAAAGAGCAGGGGATAGCTCCCACTGCTCTATGGTGTTGCGTATTACAGGCTAGCGTTAACAGTTAGCGCGTAGATATTACGTTTGAAACTTTCAGATTTAACGTCTGAATCGTTCTCAGCATAAGTATAACCTAGGCCAACATCTAACCAGCGACGTGCTTGGTAGGTCAGGCTTAGACCGTAGTCATCACGGTTATCTTCACGGCTGATTTCTTGGTATTTTTTATCAGTACGAGCGTAGCTTACGTCTGAGTAGAGGCGATCCATCCAGAAGTGCTTCCAGCCTAAACTGGTGCGCTGACTTTTGATCGTACTAGCGTTATCTTCACCTTCATCAAAACCACGACGGGTATTCAAGGTAAATGATGAGTAGGTCAACGGCTCCCACACTACGCCAGCTTCCCACATACCAGTGGATTTATCGCTGTAGACTGACTTAGTAAAGTCTTTCTTTTCACGACCGAGCTTAAATGAACCTGAGGTTTTAGCAGTTGCTTCCCAAGTTATACCGGCCAATAGGCCTCTGTTTTTACTGTCGCGTGCAGAGAAGGTTTTGTAGTCGAAATCAGCGTAACGACCTTCCAGCAATACTTTGGTTTTTGGTGCTACAGCGTAATAAAGGGTTGAGCGCAGTGATGATGTATCACGCTCTTTATCGCTGTTAAGACGCTTGCCGTTGGTGTAACGCAATTCTTCGTAGTTTGCACCGAAGTCAACTTGAGTGCGCGCTTCTTTAGCACCGAAGGTGTATACGCCACCTAGGTTTTTGGTGTTGAATTTGTCGTTTTCGATTTTCTGGTCAGCAGATGCAGTTTCTTCAACATCGTGGTAGCCAGCATCAAGTACTAAACGGTTACGTGCATCAAACTCAAAGCCTGCATCAGCAGTAAAGTGATGGTCAACGTTGTTGTCTTTGTGGCTTGAGTGGAAGGTGTCGCTTGAAGCGATGTACTTCAACTGGTACGCACTTTTATTGCTGTCAGCATTCAGTTGAAAGCTCGGTGCAATAGTGGTGATCCATGAAGATTTTTTGCCTTTGTCGACAGCGCGGAAGTTGTCGTCGTAGGTTTCTGCAACTTTCAGTGTTGGTGTAAATACAACGCCATCACTTAAACGAATGCTTTGTGGGTCAATGGCGAATGCCTGTGCACTTAAGCTACCGGCAATAGCAATCGCTAACGCATTTTTAATTAAGTTTTTTTTCATTGTTTCAGCTTCCCTTCCTGCAGCAGCAGGATTTAAAACGGCTGCGACAAGAGTCTATTGAGTCTTGTCGCAGTTAATAAGTGATTTCAGTGTGCGCAGGCCTAACTTAGTTAGGGCTTGCTACGCTGCTACCACCGCCACCGCTTGAGGAAGGCGCGTTGCTTGGGGTGCTACCTGCGACTCCGCTTGCAGCTGCAGGTGCTGCTGCCTGTGCTGCTTGAGTGGCTGCTGTAGCTGCAGTGTTAATTGCGTTGGTTTGAGCTGGTGCTGCGGCAATTGCTGCTGCAGTAATTGCAGAGGCTTGTGCTGGAGCTGCGCCAATAGCTGCGCCAGTGATAGCTGAAGCCATTGCAGGGTTAGCAGAGACGGCTGCGCTAACGATTGCAGCAGCTTGTGCTGGGTTAGCAGCTGCAAGTGCAGCTACAACTGCTGCTATGGCTTCTTCGCCTTCAGCTGCTTGTACACTTTGCGCTTGCTCTGCTGTTAGGGCTATGCCTGCAGCTTGCATTGCATCTAGAGTTGCTTGGTCAGCCATTGCTGCACCTGACGTGAATGCCAGTGCAACAGAAAGTGAAATTAGCGTCTTACGCATATTGAAATCCTCAAAAATGACGTCGTATGTAGAGTGTGATGCAACATGTCTAGTACATATTATATAGACATAATTATGCACTAGAGTTTACTGGTAATCAGTGAAACTGTCCAGTTGCCCATATAGAGCGCTATACCAATATGCTGCGCAGCATAGCTGTGTTTGTGTGTGATTATAAGGTCTTTTCTCGATTTTTTAGTGGTCTAGATCAAGATAACAGACCTATACCACTATAAGGTCTGCAGGTATGTGCCACAGATCCTACGGATGGGGTGGGTTTGGTGGCTTTTGTAATACGGAATGCGTGTGTTGGCTGGCTTTGTGGTGGTTGGGTGGACTATGTCGCAGGCATGGCCAGTTCTTACGGGGCGTGGGTTGTGGTGGCTGGCTGGCCGGTGTTGTGGGCGCAGCCAGCTGTTGTGGAGGGTTAGATGATTTCGCGCTCGCGCAGTAATTGTAGGACTTGTTGTACGCCTTCTTCGACGCTGCTGATTTGGGTGTTGATGGTCAGATCAGCATCGTGCGGCACATCGTAAGGGAATGATTCACCGGGGATGTTGTCTTCGCCTGCTGCATAGAGACCTTGTGGGTCGCGTTCTTGGCAGACTTGTGGCGAGGCTTGCACATACACGGTGATCAGGCGCTCTTTGCCAATCGACGCTTTGGCTTGTTCACGGCCTTCGGCATCCGGGGCTACGAACGCCGCGAGGGTGATTAAACCAGCTTCGTTAAATTGACGTGCGACTTGCGCCGCGCGACGCCAGTTCTCCGTACGTCCAGCACGATCCAGCGGCAGGCCTTTATTCAGATCATGACGCAGATTCTGGCCATCCAATACATACACGGCACGGCCGGTATCAAACAGCTTGCGTTCAACCGCATAGGCCAGCGTGCTTTTGCCAGCGCCGGATAAGCCACTAAAGAGTACTGTGGCGGGTTGTTGGCCCAGACGCAGATGGCGTTCGTCGCTACTGACTCGGCTTTTACCAAGGATGCGTTTACCGCTTGAGCTGCTATCCGGTGCAATGATCATTCCGGCACCGACAGTAATATTGGTCAGGCGGTCAATTACAATAAAGGCGCCGGTGGTGCGGTTGGCTTGGTAATCATCCAGTGCCAAAGGCGCATCTAAACTGATCTGCACGCGGCCCACTTCATTGAGTTGCAAACTGCTAGCAGCATTCTGCGCCAGAGTATTTACATCAACTTGGTGCTCAATCGCTGAAACGTTACCGGGAATATAGCTGGTGGCGCGTTTAAAGTCGTAGCGTTTGCCGGGTAATAACGGCTCTTCACCCAGCCACACCAACATCGCTTCAAAATGATCGCTGCTGCGCACATGATCTTGCGCATGCACAATTAAATCACCGCGCGAGATATCAATCTCATCTTCTAAGGTCAGGGTAATGGCTTGGCCAGCAATCGCCTGTTCAAGTTCGCCATCAAAGGTGACGATGGATTTGATCTGGCTGCTTTTACCGGATGGCAATACCCTAATCGCATCACCTTTACGCAGAGAACCAGAGGCTAAGGTGCCAGCAAAACCACGGAAATTCAGATTGGGGCGATTGACGTATTGCACCGGAAAGCGCATATCGCGCTGATTCAAATCACCACTAACATCCACGCTTTCCAGAGTCTGCATCAAGGTTTGCCCTGCGTACCAAGGCGTGTGCTCGCTGCGATGAACGACGTTGTCGCCTTTTAGCGCAGACATGGGTACAAAGTGCAGTGATGCAGGATCGATATTAATTTGTTTAGCGAAGGCTAAGTAATCAGCCTTAATGTCGTTATACACCTGCTCATCGTAGCCATTCAGATCCATCTTGTTGATGGCGACCACTAAATGACGAATCCCCAGCAGCGAGGCAATATAGCTGTGGCGGCGAGTTTGGTTTTCCACACCGTGGCGGGCATCCACCAAAATAATTGCTAGATCACAAGTCGACGCACCGGTGGCCATATTGCGCGTGTATTGCTCATGGCCTGGGGTGTCGGCAATAATAAATTTACGTTTAGTGGTACTGAAATAGCGGTAGGCCACATCAATGGTGATGCCTTGCTCGCGCTCCGCTTGCAGGCCATCGACCAGTAAGGCCAAGTCAATATCATCACCGGTGGTGCCGACTTTCTTTGAGTCGCGGGTGATGGCTTCTAGATGATCTTCGTAGATCATTTTTGAGTCGTGCAGCAGGCGACCAATTAAGGTGCTTTTGCCGTCGTCGACATTACCGCAGGTGAGAAAATGCAGTAATTCTTTGCGTTCGTGCTGGGCCAGATAGGCAAGGATATCCTGGCTGATTAGTTCAGATTGATGACTCATAGTACGGATTCCTTAAAAGTAGCCTTGACGTTTCTTTTCTTCCATTGAGCCTGCACCATCGTGATCGATGACGCGGCCTTGGCGTTCTGAAGTGCGCGTGAGCAGCATCTCTTGGATGATTTCTGGCAGCGTCGTCGCCGTTGATTCCACCGCGCCGGTCAGCGGGTAGCAACCGAGCGTGCGGAAACGCACCATTTTTTTCTGGATGCGCGCGGTTTCTTCAGCGCTGAGGTGCTGACGAATACGATCGTCGTCAATCAGAATCAGCGTGCCATCACGTTCGATCACTTCGCGTTCTGCGGCCAGATACAGCGGCACAATCGGGATGCCTTCTGAATAGATATATTGCCAAATATCCAGTTCAGTCCAGTTCGACAATGGGAAGACGCGGATGGATTCGCCTTTATTCACTTTGCCATTGTAGATGTTCCACAGTTCTGGACGCTGGTTTTTTGGGTCCCAACGGTGTTTGCTGTCGCGGAATGAATACACACGTTCTTTAGCGCGAGACTTTTCTTCATCGCGCCGCGCACCACCAAAGGCCGCATCAAAACCGTATTGATCTAAAGCCTGCTTGAGGCCTTCGGTTTTCATAATGTCGGTGTGCTTAGCGCTGCCGTGCACAAATGGATTGATATCTTGCGCGATGCCATCGGGGTTGGTGTGGGTGATTAGATTGAGATCTAAATCCGCGACCATTTTATCGCGGAAGCTGTACATCTCTTGGAATTTCCAGCGGGTATCGACATGCATCACTGGAAAAGGCAGTTTGCCAGGGTAGAAGGCTTTGCGTGCCAAGTGCAGCATTACTGCCGAGTCTTTACCGATGGAGTAGAGCATAACGGGGTTGTCGAACTCGGCGGCGACTTCGCGAATAATATGAATGCTTTCGGCTTCGAGTTGTTTCAGGTGGGTCAGTGTGTCGGCCATGCTGTGCTCGCTTTAATAGATGTTGCGCCTCGTGGGGCTGTAAATTTCTATTCTTTTTGAAGAGATGCGAGGCACTTTAGCATGGCTTATTGGTTCTAATGAAATGGTTATTAAGAACTAAATAGCATAGGTATATGCGGGGGAGTGAGCAGGTTGCGGTGTTTTTATGGTGTTCAATGCTTACAACTAAAAAGCATATGGTTTTTGATGGGGATATGAAAAGTATCTAAAAAGCAAAATTGCTAATTAGACAACAATGACTGTTGTTTTTTATAGCTTAAAGTTATATGGGATTGACTTTTATAGGTTTTTGTCGTATTATTTAGAACCTAAACGTTTGAGGAGGTCATAGGTCGTCATGCGTATTAAAGGCTCAAGTAATCGTTCAAAGCCAGAAGAAGCAAGTACATCACGCAACACGCTCGAAGAGCAAACTGCTGCGTTCTTAAAGAAAGGCGGTGAAATTGAAGAAGTTCCCCGCGGTTTAAGTGGTCAGCAGCAAGTCAGCTATTTCCGTCGCTCAACTCCTGAGACACGTAAACCAGCAGAATTGCCAGTATCTACAGCTAAGGCTGCAACAGCAGTAAAAAGCTAAAGTTACATAAAAGATCCCTGCGCGTCATTGGTTCGCCTTAATAAAGGTTGTGACTGATGGCGCGTTTTTATGTGCGCGTATACATTCTATAGCGTTGATATAAGTAGCATCGATATACATAGTGTCGATATAAAAAAGCGCGAGGGTCGCTCGCGCTTTTAAATAACTGCTACCCATACTGTCTATGAGCGCTGCTTTAGCAGTCAGCCGTTTGCATCTTTTTCAATTCCCCGTCACGTAGTTCCCGACGTAAAATCTTACCCACATTGGTTGTGGGCAATTCTTCACGAAACTCAACGTCGTGCGCCACTTTGTAACGGGTTAAGTTGCTGCGCATATGCGCTATCACTTCTTCTTTAGTTAAGCTTTGACCCGGTCGTACCACCACAAAAACTTTAATCGCTTCGCCGGATTTTTCGCATGGAACGCCAATAGCAGCCGATTGTAATACGCTGGGTAATGTCGCCAACACTTCTTCGATTTCATTAGGGAAGACGTTAAAGCCGGACACCAGAATCATATCTTTTTTGCGATCAACAATACGGATATAACCATCCTCTTGAATAATCGCGATATCACCGGTGCGCAGCCAGCCTTCGGCGTCGAGCATGTCTGCTGTCTCTTGCTCGCGCATCCAATAGCCCTTCATCACCTGTGGGCCTTTCACGCATAATTCACCGGCTTCACCCAGGGGCAGTTCATTGCCATCGTCATCAATCACTTTACAAAGCGTGGATGCCACTGGAATACCAATGGTGCCCAGTTTGATATTTTGAATCGGGTTCACGGTGGCGATAGGGCTAGTTTCAGTCATGCCGTAGCCTTCACAGATTGGGGTGCCGGTGACCTCAGCCCAGCGTTCTGCGGTGGCAATTTGCAGTGCCATGCCGCCAGAGATGGTCAATTTTAGTTTAGAAAAATCTAAGCTGCGAAACTTCTCGTTATTACACAAGGCAACAAACAGCGTATTGAGTCCGACAAAACCGGTAAAGCTCTGCTTTTTCATATCTTTGAGCATGCTATTTAGATCGCGCGGATTGGTGATCAGCAAGTTGTTATTACCGGTCATCATCATCGCCATGCAATGAAAGGTAAAAGCATAAATATGATAGAGCGGCAGGGGTGCAACAATGGTTTCAGTGCCTTGATCGAGGTTGGACGCCATCAAAGCTTGGGCTTGCAGCATATTGGCAATTAAATTGCGGTGTGTGAGCATGGCGCCTTTAGCAATCCCCGTGGTGCCGCCGGTGTATTGCAATACGGCGATATCATTACCGTCAGGATTGGCATTGCGCGCCGCTTTTTTGCTACCCAGTGCTAATACATCATTTAATTTCAGTGAGTTAGGAATATGGAACGCAGGTACCATTTTCTTAACGTACTTGACCACGCTATTGATCACTAAGCGCTTAAGCGGCGGTAAAAAGTCCGCTACTTCGGTCATAATCACGGTTTTTATTTCAGTGTTCGGTACAACGATTTCAGCTAAGTGACCCATGTTGGCCAAGCAGACTAAGGCTTTTGCACCTGAGTCGTTGAACTGATGTTCCATCTCGCGAGTGGTGTACAGCGGGTTGGTATTGACCACCACTAAGCCGGCACGAATCGCACCAAACACCACAACAGGGTATTGCAACACGTTGGGCAGTTGTACGGCAATGCGATCGCCGGGCTGCAGGTCAGTGTAGTTTTGCAACCACGCGGCAAAGTCACCTGACATGCGATACAGGTCAGCGTAGGTGATGGTTGTGCCCATATTGGTAAATGCAGGTTTGTCAGCAAAACGCTGGCAGGATGCTTTTAATACCGCTTGAATATTGGGGTACTCATCAGGGTTGATTTCGGTGGGAATACCTTCAGGGTATTTATCCTTCCAGAAGTTTTCGTTCATGCAAGTCAACTCCAAAGCCATAGCTCGTTTTGCTGGATGAAAGTGTTTAACTAGAGCGCATTGTAATTCGATAATGCAACGACAGATACACGCTTATTGATGGCTCAGTGTAGGCTGCGGTTGCTTATTAATCATGCAATTGAGTGCTTAAAACTCACTGAATTGCAGGCTCTTGTCAACTGTCTTACTCCAGATATTATTTTAATGATTGGTTTTGCTGTGTTCTTATTGTTTAGCAAACGACCTGAGATTAGCAGCTTTATAAATGCTCGGCTAGAACAGAAGATGCCTTTCTAGTCACTTTTTGATCTTATTGTGATTTTTAGTTCTTATAATTGAACAGTCAATTGTGCTGCGCCTCCCAAAAAACAAGAATTGGCATTACAATAGCGCTAATGCCCGCACCAAGGAGGAGGCCTGCATGCAGCATCAAGCCTTTTGGTTAACCGCCAATGATGAGTCTCAGTTGTATGTCAATCACTGGTCCAGTGACGGGCCGCCGCGCGCTATTGTGATGATTGCCCATGGCATGGCTGAGCACAGTCAGCGTTATGCGCGGTTTGCGCAGACATTAGCGGCGCAAGGCGTTTCAGTCTTTGCTTTGGATCAGCGCGGTCACGGTCATACGGCAACCCATGGCACGCTGGGCTACTTTGCTGATCAGCTGGGCTGGGACTTAGTGGTGAATGATCTCAGTTGTCTCAATCACCATATTCGTATGCTGTATCCGCAGACACCGATTTTTTTATTGGGTCATAGCATGGGCAGTTACATCGCTATCACCTACTTAATGCAGCACAGTTGCAGTATGCAGGGGGCGATTTTATCCGGCTCCAATTACTTGCAAACTTCTTTGCGCTACCGCACCGCGATGGCACTGGCGCGTTTTGAACGCTGGCGCTTGGGTGCTAAAGGTCGCAGTAAGATATTGGATGCAATGGTTTTTTATCCTTATCAACGCGCTATTAAGGCGCGGCGTACCGATTGGGACTGGCTGACGCGTGACCCGCAACAGGTTGATGCGTATATTGCTGATCCTTTATGCGGTTTTACCTGTACAACTCAGTTATGGCTGGATATGTTGGGTGGTTTGCAGCATGTCACGCCAGTGCAGAATCTGGTACAAATCGATAATGATTTGCCGCTGCTGATTATGGGTGGTGATGCTGATCCAATTAACCATGGCCATCGCTTAATTGATTTGGCCAATGCGCTGCGTGAGTCCGGTAATCGAGCTGTGGATATTCGAATATATGAGCAAGCGCGCCATGAAGTACTGCAAGAAACGAATTATGCTGAAGTGACAGCAGATATTATGCATTGGCTGAATGCGGCATTAGCCAGTCAACGCGCTATAACCCCCGACGTTACATCGACAGATTGATTTGGAGAAACTCATGACACAAAGCACAAGTATCCCGTACGACAGTTTAGAAGTGGGCCAGAAAGCCACATTCAGTAAGCTGGTAACAGAACATGACATTATGCTGTTTGCCAGTATGTCGGGCGACCGTAATCCGGTGCATTTGGATGCCGAGTTCGCTGCGGGTACCATGTTTAGAGAGCGTATTGCTCACGGTATGTTCAGTGGTGCGCTGATCAGTGCCGCGGTAGCCTGTGAATTGCCAGGACCGGGTACGATTTACCTAGGTCAGCAAATGGAATTTAAATTGCCGGTGAAGTTGAATGATGAATTGACCGTGCAATTGGAAATTCTGGAGAAATTACCTAAGTTCCGTGTGCGTATTATGACGCGTGTGGTCAATCAGCGTGATGAGATTGTCGTCGATGGTGAGGCGTTAATTATTGCACCACGTAAAGCCCAAACCGTTGAGTTAGCTGAGTTACCCAAATTTGTTGCGCAATAAATCCCTCGTGCTTTAACCCGTATTAAGTGGCGTGTCTGACGCTGCCTCTTGTCGCGTATATCACGCTATGAATCAAGAGGCAGGCCATGCGAGGCTGACTTATACTGGGTTAGGACACTCAATATACTGGTGTTCGATATTAAAGCGTGCAGCCAGCCATTCGCCTAGCGCTTGTACACCGTAGCGTTCGGTGGCGTGGTGGCCAGCAGCGAAGAAACTGATGCCGTTTTCTTGTGCCTCATGAAAGGTGCGCTCCGACACTTCACCGGTAATAAAGGCGTCGGCTCCAGCGTTAATCGCCTGTTCGATATAACCTTGTGCAGCACCAGTACACCATGCCACACGTTTGATCGGTTGCTGATGGTCAATCACGAGGGGTGCGCGATCCAAAGATTTCTCAATACGTGCCGCAAACTCACTGGCGGATAAGGGTGTGTCAAGTTCGCCGATTAAGCCGACATTGCGCGGGTTGTTGGGTTCTAGCGGGCCAGTCACGGTGATACCTAGGCGCTGTGCCAGTTGTACGTTATTACCCACTTCAGGGTGCACGTCGAGTGGTAGATGGTAAGCCAGTAAATTAATATCATGTGTGAGTAAGGCTTTAATGCGGCGTTGTTTCATCCCTATAATAGGTTGGTCTTCACCTTTCCAGAAATAGCCGTGATGCACTAAAATGGCATCAGCTTGCAGTTCAATCGCCGCATCAATTAAGGCTTGGCTGGCAGTGACGCCGCTGACGATGCGTTTAATTTGAGTTTTACCTTCCACCTGTAAACCATTGGGGCAGTAATCGCTGATGGCGCTGACATTGAGAAACTGCTCGATGTCATGCAGAAGAAGAGTGCGGTCAACAGACATAATTATTCCTTAAGAGTCATGGGCGGTACTTTAATCGCGGAGTGCATTCTATAATGCGGGTTCTAAGTACGATTTAAACAGTATTTGCCGCACAATGCATATCTGTGCTGTGGATAGGGTGATGGGTTTGAGTTGTTTTGTTTTATATCTTTTGTGATTTTTGAGTTTGGAATGCGTTATGCAAAGTTTCTTTAAAAGTTATGGTTGGCCGTTGGTGGTGGGTTTGCTGGTGGCATTATTGTTGATTGAGCGTTTTCCGCATTGGGTGGGTTTGCCCAGTATTGATTTTTATGTGCAGCAAGCGCCTGCGAATAAGCGTTCAACCGGTCGCTCAAAAGCTGGGCCAGTATCCTATGCGGATGGAGTGAGCCACGCTTCGCCGGCGGTAGCAAACTTGTATACGGCGAAATTGGTCAGTAAACCGCAGCATCCATTGTATGACGATCCCACCTTTAAGAAATTTTATGGTGATAACTTGCCGCAGCAAAAACGTATGGAATCGAGTTTGGGTTCTGCGGTGCTGATGAGTAAAGAAGGCTATTTATTAACCAATAATCATGTCACCGCTGGTGCTGATCAGATTGTGGTGGCGCTCAAAGATGGTCGTGAGACGCTGGCGCGAGTCATAGGCAGTGATCCAGAGACGGATTTAGCGGTATTGAAAATTGATTTGCCTGATTTGCCAGCCATTACCTTGGGTCGTTCGGATTCGATTCGTATTGGTGATGTGGTCTTAGCCATTGGGAATCCGTTTGGGGTCGGGCAGACGGTGACCATGGGGATTATCAGTGCCACCGGGCGCAATCAGTTGGGTCTCAATACCTATGAAGACTTTATTCAAACCGATGCGGCGATTAACCCCGGTAACTCCGGTGGTGCCTTAGTCGATGCGCAGGGGCATTTGTTGGGGATTAATACCGCGATTTTTTCACGTTCGGGTGGTTCGCAAGGGATTGGTTTTGCTATTCCAGTCAAGCTGGCGCTGGATGTGATGCGTTCGATTGTTGAGCATGGGCAAGTGGTGCGTGGCTGGTTAGGGCTTGAGGTGCAGGCATTGACGCCGGAGTTGGCTGAGTCTTTTGGTTTGCTCAATAGCCCTGGAGTGCTGGTCGCTGGAGTGTATCGTGATGGTCCTGCAGCAAAGGCAGGGTTGCAGCCCGGTGATATTATTCTAAAAATTGCCAATCAGGATGCCAAGGATGGACGCACTTCGATGAATCAAGTGGCATTGATGCAGCCGGGCGCTACGGTTGATATTACCGTGTTGCGCAATGGTCAGGCGCTGACCTTGACCGCCAGTATTGGTGTGCGGCCACCGTCGGATTGATCTGTCAGTGATAAAAAAAGGAGCCTTATACGGCTCCTTTTTTGTTGTCAGCAACTTAGCGCTTCAGGCCGTAGCCTTCAGATAGGGTGCTGGGGTCGCCATCGTGTTTCTGCGCGTAATCACGCGGTGGCTCAGCAGTTGTATCAAACTGACTGTCTTGCGGGGCTTTAATGCGTTCACGCGGTAGTGAATCATCTGCCAGACTGGCCAGTAAACGGTCGCGCGCGACTTCATCCAGCGCTAAACGCTCAGCACCAGACGAGAGGTGCTGGTGCACATCTTGATAATTCTGCGTCAGCTTTTTAACCAATGATGCTGTGGTATTAAAATGCGTCACCACTTCACTTTGGTAACTGTCAAAACGTTCCTGAAGCTCATCCAACTGATTCTGAGTTTTTCCAGGTGCGCTACGTTGTAATACGCGTGCTAAAATAACACCAATAATAATCCCACCTACTAAGGTGAGTGTTGGGATTAACCAAACGGGGAGTGACTGTTCCACAAGACTTCCTCTTTAAACGGCTTTGCTTTACGTTAACCACTTCTGCCTGTTCTGTACAGCATCGAGCAGGCACCAATATGTGACAGTATCTGCTTTATTGCTCATATTTGCCACTAGACGAATTTACCCCAAAAGGGGTCACGGAGTCCTTTTTGTTTATGCGTGAAAATCCTGTTCTGATCAATGGCCCTGTTGGCGCGCTAGAAGGCTTGCACTTGCCGATCGCTGATGCACGAGGCATTGCTCTAGTTTGCCATCCAAACCCCAGCCAAGGCGGCACCATGCTCAATAAGGTGGTGTCTACCTTGCAACGCACTGCGCGTGACAGTGGTTTAGCCACGTTGCGCTTTAATTATCGCGGTGCAGGTAAAAGCGCAGGCGAGCATGATATGAATAGCGGTGAAGTGGATGATGCCCAAGCCGCGTTAGTTTGGCTGCAAGAGCAGCATCCAAATTTACCCATTTATTTACTGGGCTTTTCTTTTGGTGGTTTTGTTGCTGGTAGTTTATCCGGGCGCTTAGAGAAAGCCGGTATTGCTGTGCAACAGCTGTATTTAGTGGCGCCGGCGGTGATGCGCTTTGAGGCAGAGCATCCTTTGTGCAGTGCTTGTAAACTCACGGTGATTCAGCCCGAAGACGATGAAGTGATTGACCCTGAGTTGGTCTATCAGTGGTCTGGTGCATTATCTCAGCCACATGAGCTGCTAAAAGTGGCAGAATGTGGACACTTTTTCCATGGCCGACTGCCCGAGCTGAAACAGC
Organism: Pseudomonas sp.; assembly: GCA_034006005.1. Classification (GTDB taxonomy): domain Bacteria; phylum Pseudomonadota; class Gammaproteobacteria; order Pseudomonadales; family Pseudomonadaceae; genus Denitrificimonas. The sequence continues at coordinate 138,809 of JAVETP010000001.1, read as the reverse complement.
TGGTCGCCGAACGCCTTTAATTTTTAATATTGATTGAGTGATTATGAGCACGCGAGTTTTAACTGGAATTACCACCACAGGTACGCCGCACTTAGGTAACTATGCTGGCGCGATTCGTCCGGCTATTGCGGCCAGTCAAGCCGATAACGTTGAGTCGTTTTACTTTTTGGCCGACTACCACGCGCTGATTAAGTGCGATGATCCGGCCCGTATTCAGCGTTCGCGCTTGGAGATCGCTGCGACGTGGCTGGCGGGCGGTTTAGATACTGAGCGCGCAACTTTTTATCGTCAGTCGGATATTCCAGAAATCACTGAGCTGACCTGGCTGTTGACCTGTGTGGCCTCTAAGGGTTTGCTCAATCGTGCGCATGCCTATAAAGCCTCGGTGGATCAAAACGAAGCTGCGGGCATGGATCCAGATGCCGGTATCACCATGGGTTTATTCAGTTACCCGGTATTGATGGCTGCCGATATTTTGATCTTTAACGCCAATAAAGTACCGGTCGGTCGTGATCAGGTGCAGCACGTGGAAATGGCGCGCGATATTGGTCAACGTTTTAACCACTTGTTTGGCAAGGGCAAGGAGCTGTTTGCCATGCCAGAAGCGGTGATCGAAGAAGATGTCGCCACCTTGCCTGGTTTAGATGGCCGTAAGATGTCGAAAAGTTACGACAATACCATCCCGTTATTCTCATCCAGCAAAGAGCTGAAAAGCGCTATTTCGCGCATAGTTACTGACTCTAAATTGCCCGGTGAAGCGAAAGATCCGGATAGCTCGCACTTGTTTACTCTGTATCAAGCCTTCTCGACGCGTGCTGAGCAAATCGGTATGCGTGCTGATTTAGAAGCAGGTTTGGCTTGGGGCGAAGCGAAGCAGCGCTTGTTTACCTTGTTGGATGAGCAGTTGGCTGAGCCACGTGAGCGCTACCATGCGTTTATGGCGCAACCCAATGAGATGGAAGAGATCCTGCAGGTCGGTGCAGTCAAAGCACGTAAAGTGGCCACGCCTTTCTTGCAAGAACTACGTGAGGCTGTGGGTCTGCGTAGCTTCGCTGTGCAAGGTGCTGATATCACCAGCAGTAAGAAAAAAGCTAAGAAAGCCAGCCGTGTGGTGAGCTTTAGGGATGATGAAGGCTTTCGCTTTCGTATTCTCAGTAGCAAGGGTGATGATTTACTCCTGTCTAAAGCCTTTGCTGATGGCCGTGGTGCAGGTATGGCATCCAAGCATGTGCAAACCGCGCAAGACAACTTGGATATCCGCCAAGTGGATCAGCAGCTGAGTATCTGGCTGGATGATGAATGTATCGCTCAGAGTTCGCAATACAGCAGTGACGAGCTGTGTGCGGAGGCGTTAGCTGAGTTACGTAACGCGTTAGCTACAGAGAGCTGATTACAGTCTGGTAGGGCGGGCATTTATGCCCGCGTGGTGCCTTGATGTTGTTGATTGGCGGGCACAAGTGCCCGCCCTACGTTGGTGTTGGTGTTGGTGTTGGTGTTGGTGTTGGTATGGGTAACGCTGTTTGCATGCATAAAAAAACGGAGCCTAGGCTCCGTTTTTGTTGTGTTACTGGGGTGTCTTACGAGCCCATTTGTTTCTCTTTGATCTCTGCTAATGTTTTGCAGTCGATGCACAGTGTTGCCGTTGGGCGTGCTTCGAGTCGGCGAATGCCGATTTCTACGCCGCAGGCATCACACCAACCGTAATCATCATCTTTAATCAGCTCGATGGTTTCATCGATTTTCTTAATCAGCTTACGTTCACGGTCACGTGTACGCAGCTCAATGCTGAATTCTTCTTCTTGGCTGGCACGGTCAGCTGGATCTGGGAAGTTTGCCGCTTCGTCCTTCATATGAGTCACGGTGCGATCCACTTCTTCCATTAATTCCTGTTTCCAGATATTTAGAAGGTTAGTGAAGTGAGCGCGCATCTTTTCGCTCATATACTCTTCGTCTTTACTTAACTCATAAGGTACGAAAGCATTGTCTAATTGGGTGCTTTGTTTTTCTGTTGTCTTGGGCATAGGTCCGCCTCTCAAACGCTCTAAATCACTGCGTAATAAGCGTTAATCAGTTCCCTGAATAACCACCTCTACGCTCGCAAGCGGGCGAACATACCAGAATGAAAAGTAAAACGCCAGCTTATTAAAAAATAGGCTGGCGTTTGCTGAGCGGTTTTGCTGTCTAGAGGACTAATATCTTACTCAACCAGACGGCCATGCAAGGTGAAGGGCTTCGCTTCTTCGATAAACACATCAACGAACTGACCGATCAATGCAGGGTTGTTGCTGCGGAAGTAAACGATGCGGTTATTCTCGTTACGGCCTTGCAGTAAGCCGGGGTCTTTTTTCGCATAGTCGTTGACCAGAATACGTTGCACGGTGTTGGCCATGCGGCGTGTATGGGCAAAGCCTTGCTGCTGTAGGCGGTGCTGTAGTCGGCCGAGGCGCTCCTTGATGACTTCCTCGGGGGTGTCGTCGCGCAGCTCTGCAGCGGGCGTACCAGGGCGCGGGCTGTAGATAAAGGAGTAGGAGAAGTCAAAGTCGACATCGGCCACTAATTGCAGGGTTTGCTCAAAGTCTTTTTCAGTTTCGCCGGGGAAACCGACGATAAAGTCAGAGCTGATTAAAATATCTGGCACCGCAGCTTTTAGCTTACGAATACGTGATTTGTATTCTAAAGCAGTATGGTTGCGTTTCATCGCTGCCAAAATGCGGTCAGAACCCGATTGCACCGGTAAGTGCAGGTATTTAGCCAGCTTAGGGATGTTGGCATGCGCATCGATTAACGAGTCGGAGAACTCCAGTGGGTGCGAGGTCATATAGCGAATGCGGTCGATGCCGTCGATTTCAGCCACTAAACGCAGCAATTCAGCAAAATCAGCGATATCGCCGTTACCAATATCACCACGGTAACCGTTAACGTTTTGGCCGAGCAGGGTGACTTCACGTACGCCGTGGTCTGCTAAATGCTGGATTTCTTTCAGTACATCTTTCAGCGGGCGGCTGACTTCTTCACCGCGCGTGTAAGGAACAACACAGAAGCTGCAGTATTTGCTGCAACCTTCCATCACAGATACATAGGCAGTGGGGCCATCAATGCGGGGCTCAGGTAAACGGTCGAATTTCTCAATCTCAGGGAAGGACACGTCGACCTGGGCTTTGCCGGTGCTGCGTGCTGCATCAATCATTTCAGGTAAGCGGTGCAGTGTTTGTGGGCCAAAGACCACATCAACATAGGGTGCACGTTCACGTAACGCTTTACCTTCTTGGCTAGCCACACAGCCGCCAACGGTGATCACTAAATCTGGGTTTTCTAACTTCAGTTCGCGCCAACGACCCAGTTGTGAATAGACTTTATCTTGTGCACGTTCGCGGATGGAGCAGGTGTTGAGGATAATAATATCCGCCTCGGCTGCATCTTTGGTGGTCTCTATGGCTTGATGTTCGCCCAGTAAATCCACCATACGCGAGCTGTCATACTCGTTCATTTGGCAGCCGTGGGTTTCGATGTACAATTTTTTAGCCATAAGATAACGCGCCTACAAGTAACTACATTAGCCGCATATTATGGAAGACCCGCGAGACAGGCGCAAACCTATTTGCATATTGAGCTGTCGATCGATCTTGAATGGACGTGGATTATGCTGTTTAGAGGAGTGGGTGAGGGTAGTTTTGATGAGCTACTCACAGTTAAAACAACCGAGGTTGCGCGCTGCATTTGCTCAAATAAACCCTAACGTTCAGGCAAAAAAAAGGATGCCGTGTAGGGCATCCTTTTGTGTCACAGGTACAGATTAAGCGTTTGGCTTAGTCTCATCCTGCTCGGCAGCAGGGGCGTTGTCTTTGTGTGACTCGGTCTCCTGTTTTGCTGCTGTTTCATGGTGCGCAGGGGCTGCATCTTCTGCAGTGGCGCTGGGTACGTTTGTTTTGTCAGCAACTTTATAGGTTGCGCGCTCTTCGCTGCGTACTTCAGTTGCTGGTACGTTATCAGCAGGTTTTTTATCACCGTAGCTCGCTGGGCTGTCTGTTACCGGCAGTTTTGTCGGTGCAGGAGCTTGTGCCATATCTGTAGCCTCGATTGTTGGCTTAGCCTGTTCAACCGGTGCAGTCGCTGTGACTTCAGGTTGTACAGCTTGAGTCACCTCGGCTTTAGCTTCAGTCGCTTTTGGCTCTGATGCTTTGGCAGTCTCTGCTTCACGGGCTAAACGCTCTAAACGACGACGCTCACGCGGGTCATTTGCGGCACGGCCAGCAGGGCGCGCAGGTGCTTGCGGCTTCTCTTCAGTTTTGGGCTTAGCAGGTGCTTTAGCAGCAGGCTCAGCTTTAACTGGAGCAGGAGCAGGAGCAGGCTTAGCAGGTGCTGGAGTGGCTGGTTTAACGGGCTCAGCGGCCTGTTCTGCAGGTTTTTCTGTAGCTGTGGGTTTGGCAACCGGTGCTGGCGCAGCTGCTACTTTTTCAGCTACTTGAACTGCAGCAGGCTTTGCAGCCTCTTTCGTTTCGGTTGCGGGTGCTTTTACTGGCTCAGAGATTTGCATCAAAGGCTGCTCAGCAGGTAAGCCGGCTGCTTGTACAGGATCAATCGTAGCCACTACACCACGACCGGCTGCAGCATTGTGCGCAAGCTCAGCTTTAGCAGGTGCAGCTTGAGCTTCGACTACGACGGGCTTGCTAGCCTCTGTCGTTTCGGGCTTGTGCTCTGCAACAGGCTTAACATCAGTAGTGCTGTCAGCTTGAGTCACGTTCTCAACCTTTTTATCGGTTGATTCGGCGACTGCATCGGCTGCTGGTGCATCCGTATTGGCTACATCATTCTCAGCGTTATCAGTACCGTTCTCACCATCGACTTGTTGACGCTCACGACGATTGCTGCGACGACGTTGACCGCGTGAGCGACGACGGGGTGTCTGCTCATCATTGTTGGCGTTGTTGTCATCTTGCTCGTCGTTTTGCTCTGGCAAGTTTGCATCCAGCTCTTCCTTTTCCGCTTCTACAGCGGCTTTAGGATGCGGTGCACGCTCTTGGCGCTCAGGGCGAATCGGGCGCTCATCAGTTTGACGGTTGTCACGTGGTGTAGGTGTTGAGTGTGACTTATCTTCCTCGACTACCGGCTCTGATGCTGGAGTATTACGCGCATTGCGTAGTTCAGGTGTATCCAGCGCAGGACGTAGCTCACGGACTGGACGATCGTTACGTTCGTTGCGATCTGTACGTTCAGTGCGTGCTGGACGCTCTTCACGTGTTTCGCGTGGCGCACGTTCACGGCGATTGTCGCTGGTTTTATCGCGCTCGTGACGGTTTGAAGTATCACGTTGCGTGGTGGTGTTGTCACGTGCGGTCGTGGTGTTATCGCGTTGATTGTTATCGCGCTCAGCGCTGTTGTTACGCTGATTATTGTCGCGTGGTTTACGCTCTTCATCGCGGTTGTTACGTGGGTTTTCACGGCGGCGATTTTGCGACTGATTGCGATCGTTGCTGCGCTCATTATTGCGTTGAGTTGGCGCTGGGCGTTGTTCGCGTTGCTCAGGTTTTTTTGGCTGTTCAACCGGTGCTTCTTCGCTAGCAAATAAGCTGACCAGTGATTTCACTAGACCTTTAAATAAGCTCGGCTGTGCTTTAGCGACAACCGGCTTGGCGACTACAGGAGCAGCGGCAGCAGGGGTATGCGCTGGAGGAGCAACACGCTCAGCACTGCTGGTTTTCACTGCAGCTTCTTCGCGTACTAGTGTGCGAGTTGCGCTCACTGGTTGAATTTCTTCAGCTTCTTCTGGAGCCATTTCATAGCTGGATTGGCCTGACAGCGCTTCTGGGCTGTCATCACGCAAACGCATCACTTCAAAGTGCGGTGTTTCTAAGCTTTCATCCGGCAGGATAAAGATACGAACACGGGTACGCAGTTCAATTTTAGTAATGGCATTACGTTTTTCGTTTAATAAGAAGGCAGCGACTTGGAAAGGTACACGTGCACGCACTTCAGCGGTACGGTCTTCAGTGCTTCTTCTTCGATTAAGCGGAGAATCGCCAGTGATAATGACTCAACGTCGCGAATAATGCCTTGGCCGTTACAGCGAGGGCAGACCATGCCGCTGGTTTCGCCCAGTGATGGACGCAGACGCTGACGCGACATCTCCAGCAAACCAAAGCGTGAAATACGACCCACTTGCACACGTGCACGGTCCGCTTCCAGGCATTCGCGCATACGTTCTTCAACCGCGCGTTGGTTTTTGGCTGGGGTCATATCGATAAAGTCGATAACGATCAGGCCGCCGATATCACGCAAACGCAGTTGGCGGGCGATTTCTTCAGCCGCTTCCAAGTTGGTTTGCAGTGCAGTTTCTTCGATGTCGCTGCCTTTAGTAGCGCGCGCGGAGTTGATATCGATTGAAACTAAGGCTTCAGTGGGGTCAATGACCAATGCGCCGCCTGAAGGCAGTTTCACTTCACGTTGGAAGGCCGTTTCGATCTGGCTTTCGATTTGGAAGCGGTTAAACAGAGGAACGCTGTCTTGGTAGAGTTTGATTTTGTTGGCGTATTGCGGCATCACCTGACGAATAAAGCTGAGTGCTTCTTCTTGAGCATCGACGCTATCAATCAATACTTCGCCGATATCTTGGCGTAAGTAGTCACGAATCGCACGAATAATCACGTTACTTTCTTGATAGATCAAGAATGGTGCGCTGCGGCCATCGGCTGCTTCTTTAATCGCCGTCCATAACTGTACTAGGTAGTCCAGATCCCACTGTAATTCTTCACTGTTACGGCCTAAACCGGCAGTACGCACGATTAAACCCATATCAGCAGGAGCGTTTAGACCATTCAGAGCTTCACGTAATTCATTGCGCTCTTCGCCTTCAATGCGACGTGAAATACCGCCGGCACGAGGGTTGTTCGGCATCAGCACCATATAACGGCCAGCCAGGCTGATAAAGGTGGTCAGGGCTGCGCCTTTATTGCCGCGCTCTTCTTTTTCAACTTGTACGATAACTTCTTGACCTTCGGTCAATACGTCGCGGATATTAACGCGGCCGTTGCCTTCAGTCTTTTTGAAGTATTCGCGAGAAATTTCTTTGAGGGGCAGAAAACCGTGACGCTCTGAGCCGAAGTCAACAAAAGCAGCTTCTAAGCTAGGCTCTACGCGGGTAATACGACCCTTGTAGATGTTGGATTTCTTTTGTTCGCGGGCGCCCGACTCGATATCGAGATCAAATAAGCGTTGTCCGTCTACGAGTGCAACACGCAACTCTTCAGGTTGAGTGGCGTTGATTAGCATTCTTTTCATGAGTTACCAATATATTCCGTGTTCACAGATCACTTAATTGGCACACGCGACAAGCTGGGTCGGTGTTGGGGTCGCGCAGTTAAAAAATAACCGTGTCTAGCGATCAAGGGTCATAAGCCGATATCGCGACAGCGTCTCCAGTTGGCTGCAATGTAAAAATCGCTTGCAGCACATGTGTTTCAGGAGGAGGAATCAGGTATAAGCCGCGGACGTGATGAAACGTCTGAATCAAAGCGTGTGGCTACGCGGGCTTATCAACTGTGCATCTCCACCCTTCACGTTTCCCTAGGTTGATTCGGGTGCCGCTCGTTGTGTTCGTGAGCGGGTTTATAAAAATGCGATCGCAATTAGGCGAGCGCGGATTATGTTTCTATACACTTTTAGCTAAGTCGTGTGTTGCTTAGCGAGGTGTTTGTGACCTGTAATAATGTTGTAACCAGATTGTGAGCTGACGTTTTGTTTTAAATTCTTTTAGCGTGAGCTTGGATCTGTCTGCTTTATGCAGCCGACTGAATATAGCAGCAAGTGTGCTTTTCTTCAATAAATAAGTCGGTGCTGATGTGCATTGCGTATTGGGTTTTATAGTGATTTTGGCGAGTGCTGCCGGCATCTTGCTGGGTGTTAGGGATATTGTGCGTATTCACGCCTCATTCATGCTGGTTTTTCCTCAAGGCCGTTCCGCAGAGCTCCTGAGATCAGTGTATAGGCTGCAGTGCCAAGGTCGCAGGCATGGCCAGCTCTTACGTTTAGGTGTCCAGAAAAAGGGGTGCACTCCATCGGCGGTTTGTTGATAACATTGTGCGATTGATTGTTAGTTACTTTTTTGGGTGTGTAGTTTTATGACGAAGATGGATTCGCAGACAGCGACGGGTGTGCAGTTGCTGGAGGTGTCGGCGGGGCTGGAAGGGCAGCGCATTGATAATTTTTTATTGGCGCGCTTAAAGGGTGTGCCGAAAACCATGATTTATCGTATTTTGCGTAAAGGCGAAGTGCGCGTTAATAAAGGTCGGATTAAACCCGATTACCGCATTAAAGAAGGCGATATTGTCCGCGTGCCGCCGATGCGTATGACCCAAGCCGATGAGCCTGCGCCGTTAGCTAAAGGATTGCTCGAACGCCTTGAAGCCGCCATTGTCTATGAGGATAAAGGCTTGATTGTGCTAAATAAACCGGCTGGTATCGCAGTACATGGCGGTAGCGGTTTAACCTATGGCGTGATTGAAGCTTTTCGACAGATGCGCCCCATCTGCAAAGAGATTGAGTTGGTGCACCGTCTTGACCGTGATACCTCAGGCTTACTGCTGATTGCAAAAAAACGCAGTATGTTGCGTCATTTACACGAAGCCTTCCGCGATGATGCTGTGGATAAACGTTATATGGCGTTAGTGCGTGGACGTTGGCCAGCATCGCGTAAACAAGTGGATGCGCCGCTGCAAAAAAGTAATGTGCGTTCGGGTGAGCGACTGGTTGAGGTGAACCCTGAAGGTAAAGAAGCACTGACCTTATTTAAGGTGATACGCCGCTTTGCTGATTACGCCACCATGCTTGAAGCCAGCCCGATTACTGGACGCACCCACCAAATTCGCGTGCATGCTTTATATGCAGGGCATGCGATTGCTGGCGATACCAAGTACGGCGATGAAGGTTTTAGTAGTGAAATTCGCGAGATGGGCGGTAAGCGCTTGTTTTTGCATGCCAGTGATTTGAAATTCACCTTGCCGGATGGCGAAGTTCTAACCGTGCATGCCGACCCTGATGAGCAGTGGAAAGGCGTGATTGAGCAGTTGGTAGAATAACCGTAGGGCGGGCATTTATGCCCGCCAACATACCGCTATGAGATGCCTTGGCGGGCATAAATGCCCGCCCTACAATAATGGGCTGGTATTCAGATTGATTTTGTAAGCGATATTGAGGAGAGTGAGTTGAGCGGTCTTAAGGTATTGATTTTTGATTGGGATGGCACCCTGGTTGATTCGATTATGCGCATTATTGAGGCGATGCATTTTGCCTCAGATAGCTGCGGTGTGCCGCGCTGCACCGACGATGAAGTGCGCAGCATTATTGGTTTGGCCATGCCGCAAGTCTACGATGTGTTGTATCCCAAAGCCGATGATGAAGCCTTAAAGCAACGCTTTATACGTGCCTACAGTGACCGCTATATCGCCCTTGAAGAAAACCCCTCAGCTTTTTATCCTGGCGTCCTTGATGCGTTGGATAACTACCGTAGCGCAGGTTATCAATTGGCCGTTGCTACAGGTAAAAGCCGCCGTGGACTGCATCGCGTCTTAACCGGACACCAGATGCTCGATTATTTTGATATCACCCGCTGTGCCGATGAAACTCTTAGCAAGCCTGACCCTCTGATGTTGCATGAGATTTTAAAATACTGCTCAGCAACACCCGAGCAAGCTATTATGGTGGGTGATTCGCCATTTGATTTGCGTATGGCCAATAATGCCAAAATGCCCAGTGTTGCAGTCAGTTATGGCGCACAACCGCTGAGCGTATTGCAACTTGAGCGTCCCGTGCTGGCCATCGACCACTTCTCTGAGTTAACCGCTTGGTTGCAACAGCAGCCGGGTACTCTTATTTAAGGGGGCAGAGCATGAGCGACAACACTGGTAATCGCCCAAGCGACCCTTGGACTGATGATAGTTATTTAGAAAAAACCGAACAACGCTCAAAGGAGCCTGTAATGACCGACAATAACGTCGATAACAAAACATGGAAATTGCTTGAAAAAGCAGTGTTAGCCAGTGTCAGCGAACAGCGTCGTGCGCGCCGTTGGGGGATCTTTTTCAAAACCCTAACATTTGCCTATTTACTGAGCATGCTGTATTTCTTTTCGCCCTTTGCTGATAGCAAAAAAAGTATGTCCAGCGGCGCACACACGGCGCTGATTGAAGTGCGCGGTATGATTGCCGAGCAAGAAAGCGCCAGTGCCGACAATATTGTCAGTGCTTTACGCCATGCTTTTGATGATAAAAACACTAAAGGCATTGTGCTGCGTATTAATAGCCCAGGTGGTAGCCCTGTGCAGTCAGGTTATATTTACGATGAAATCCGTCGTCTGCGTGTCTTGCATCCTGACACTAAAGTGTATGCGGTGATCAGTGATCTGGGTGCATCCGGTGCCTACTATATTGCCAGTGCCGCGGATGAGATTTATGCTGATAAATCCAGTTTAGTCGGTTCCATTGGTGTAACTGCAGCAGGCTTTGGCTTTGTTGGCACTATGGAAATGCTGGGTGTGGATCGCCGTCTATATACGTCGGGCGAACACAAAGCTTTTCTGGATCCATTCCAGCCACAAAACGCTGCTGAAACCGAGTTTTGGCAAACCGTGCTGAATACCACGCACAAACAGTTTATCGCCAGCGTTAAACAAGGCCGTGGCGACCGACTCAAAGATGCCGAGCATCCAGAGCTGTTTTCAGGTTTAGTCTGGACCGGCGAACAAGCCTTAGAGTTAGGCTTGGTTGATGCACTGGGTAACAGCAGTTATGTAGCGCGTGAAGTGATTGGTCATGAAAGATTTGTTGACTTCACTCTTGAAGATTCACCCTTTGATCGTTTTGCTAAGAAGTTCGGTGCCAGCGTAGCTGAACGCATCGCTATTATGGCGGGCTTTAATGGACCGCAGTTGCGTTAAGTCGACAAAATAGAACCCAATCAGCGTCTTTGTTGAGTCGAAGGCGCTGATTGAGTTTGAATGATTCCACTAAGCTGCTATTCAACAGTGCCAATCCAAGTGCCGCGCTCGTTGGCATACCAAGCACTTATTCAGTCGCTAAGAGGACTGTCATAGTGGCTTTTATCTTGAATCCTGGACACTGCCTGCGGTTTAAATCTATACGCAGGTAATATTTTTAGAGAAATATTAAAAAGTCAGTACTTTATTGCTATGAGCGACCAGTTCGGCCAGTTCTTGCATTGTCGAAGATTCTGCACCGTCAAAATACGGATGGTTTTTATAGATGCCGCAACGTGCCATGCACGTGCCGCACACTTTGACCGATACGCCTTTGCTAATTAAATCTTTGAGCATCTGCGATAGATCTTGGTCATAACCTTCAGGTGGTAAACACACATCACGTGCTAAATCCACCGAGTCATTCATTAAGAAAATCTGCACCTTTTGTTTGTTTTCTGTGAGTTGACCAGCCAAGCGCAAAGCATTCCATGTTACATCGGTGTTGTCGTAGGGTTCGCGGTTGAAAATAATTAAAATAGACATCAGTGAATACCTTTGCTGGTTTGTTTATGTTTTATCCTACCTTTTTTTTAAATGTTTGAAAGGGGTAGAGTGTCGCGCTTATGGGTTGAGAAGATTTCTGTATCGCCCCAAAATCATGGTCTGTAACTCGCGCAAAGTATTTTTAGCGCAGCCCTTGAAAAGGCCCAGTACAGCCTCATCTATTAGATAGACAAGCAAAAAAGCGCAGTCGAGAGATTATTACAGAGATGCATGATTAATCGACAAATGATAGTTTTTAGCGTAGTATGTTTGTTCTGTCACCTAGTAAGTGAGCACAGATCGGGGCCGATTAGGATTCGACGCTGGTTGCGAAACTTTAGGTGCATGCCGAGTTGGTAACAGAACTCGTAAATCCACTGTTGCAACTTTCATAGTTGCCAATGACGAAAACTACGGAGCAACAGCTCTAGCTGCGTAAGCAGCCGAGCCGCTCCTCTGGTCGCTTCGGCGCCAGCAATCATCAGGGGATGTCTGTAAACCCAAAATGATTGTCAGATAGAACAGAATCGCCGCGTAGTACGTTGTGGACGAAGTGGCTAAAACTTACACAACTCATCCAAAGCACCCTGCCGATCGGGCGGCTGCGGATTAAATTAGTAGACACGGCTAAGCATGTAGTACCGACAGCAGAGTACTGGCGGACGGGGGTTCAAATCCCCCCGGCTCCACCAAAAAGAAACACCTAAGCCCTTGATTATCCTAGAGATTTTCAGGGGCTTTTGCTTTTTAGGGTGCTTGTTGCCCATTTTTTGCCCTCACTGCTAGAGGATTAAGCAAAACGGCATCAGTTAAGTGCTCCGGTGCCAAGTGTGAATAGCGTAAAGTCATCGTTAAGCTGGAATGCCCAAGAATCTTTTGAAGCGTTAAAATATTCCCACCATTCTGCATAAAATGGCTGGCAAACGAATGCCTTAAAACATGGGATGCTTGACCACGAGGAAGCTCTATTGTTGTCCTGGCTAAAGCTCGCCTGAACGAAGACAATGATGAAGTAAATTTTCCGTATTGGCTCCAGTGACTAAGCAGCTGATTTTTTAGTTCTGAAGTAATGGGCACACTTCTAACCTTGCCGCTTTTAGTCCCCTCGAAAGTGACTGTATTAGAACGCAAAGCTTTAGCTGTCAAATTCTCAGCCTCTGACCAGCGCGACCCAGTCGACAAACAAACAACCGTTATTAAATAAACATGCGGATTATCACAACGCTCAGTAATTGACTGCAAAAGCTCAACTATCTGGTCATGAGTAAGCCAAGAGAGTGAACGTTCTTGTTGCTGCAAAGGTTTTAAAAAAGCTAATGGATTTTCATAATCAAGCTCTGATAAAGCCCTTAACTCATTATAGACAGCACGAAGATAGCCAAGCTCATTATTTAACGTTTTAGCTGTTATTCCTGACTGTAAGCGCTTCAAACGATAAGCGGCAAAATCGCCTGCTGTTAGCTTCTGGGCTGCTGGATCACCTAAAGCAGCAGTTATCAGGTCAAGCTTAGACTTACGCCTTAAACCATCACGCAAAGAAGAACCATGAACGTTGAACCATACATTGACCAAATCACTTAAACGCCTTTTATCGCTATTACCGAGCCATTCTTTGGATGATTCAGAGCGTGATAATAAAAACTGCTCAAACCGTGCAGCCTCAAGACGCGTTTTAAACTGCTTACGGACACGTTTATCAGGGGACAATCTCAAGTCAACTTGCCACCGGCCGTTTGCAAGCTTACGAATAGCCATTAAACAGCAACGCCCCATCTAACAGTTCGCTCGGTTAGCTTATCGCGTATCCAATTATAAATATCACGCTCTGATTGCCCTTTATTCTCAAAATGCTCCTTAATTACTGGCCAGCACTCCCACTCCTTAAGACGCTGGAAAGCCTTTTTTGCGCCTACACGCTCCCTTGCAAGCAGTGATACAAAGTTTCCCATGAATAGCTCAACGTTCTTACCGCTAAAGCCGCTGGCAGTCTTGTAATAGCGCTTGTACTGAGTTTCATCAATCAATGAATCAGCACCCGTCTGAACATGGGCATCATGTGCAAAAAGAGTCCACGCAGCATCATACAAACCTTTCTGCTCAAGTAACTTAAACGCATCAAAGCCATACGCCCAAAGGCCATCAAGGTGTGGAGCAAAGTCAGCAAATGAACGCGTGTAGATACATTCACCTGTTTGGGTATTAACAGAACCCTCAGCAAACTGCTGAACAACAGAATGGTGATAGCGTAGCTCAATGCGCCATACGGTCTCATCGGGGTTATACATGGGTGTATCAAAGTCACTATAGGCTTGCGACCAGAGAGAGCGCCAAAAATCCAGCTTATCAGTTGCTTTTGCTTGTTTGGTTTTATCGTAAATAGCCAACTGGACACCACCAGCAGAGCCAAACATATAAGTTTCACCATTGCCATAAACACTTGCAGTTGCTGCAAAGTCAAAGCTATTGATGCCGGATATATCGCGCACACGTTTAGATCGACACTGCATACGAGCAACAGTATCAGCTGGTGGCGTCCACCCTTGAACATCTAAAGCAATGTGTATGGCAACCTGATTATGTGCAAAGTCATCAAGAACAAGGGCTGCAAGGCTATCAAGCAGCTTTTGAAGGTTATCAGGCGTATTGTTTTCGATTGTATGGGGTGAAACTTCGATTTTAAGGTGTGGGCCGTTATCGGTTTCTTTTACGTTAAAGTTTTTTATCAATAAAATTATGCCAAGGTCTGCGTTTTGAAGCCTGAACTGATAACCAGAGTCACGACCAATGCGGCCAGCATGGAAGTCATAAGAACCTAAGCTAACCATGCCAGAAGTCTCAAATAGCTCTAAAACGGCTGGTTTAATTCGACCACGGTACAGCTGGCGAACGGTATCAACTGCACAACGCAGTAAACGAACATCTGATAAATCAGTAATTGCTGCTGTTTTTTGGTTTACAAAAATTCGACCTTCATTTGATGAAAGACCGTTGATATTTAATCTGTGCTGATGAATTGGTTTTGACATAAAAAACACCTTACTGACTGATAGTGAACCTTTGAACGGTTCTTTTAATGACGTGTTACCTTCATTTGATGAAAGACCGTTGATATTTAATCTGTGCTGATGAATTGGTTTTGACATAAAAAACACCTTACTGACTGATAGTGAACCTTTGAACGGTTCTTTTAATGACGTGTTACAGGGACGTCAGCGCTGCTCAGGTTCTGGGGTTTTTCGTCTGCGCACGCTGGCCAAAAAACCCCAGAACCTGATTCATCGCGTTAAGTCGGGCTGCTGTTGATACACTCTAGTAATTGCACCTGAGCCAGACCAAGGCGTAATGCGTTCACCTTCAACATCACAATAAAGATCAATGCCATTGGGATAGAAGTGGCAATCATCAATTGAAATAAAACGGGTTTTTGTTTGAGACTTCAAAGCAACACGCTCAACCACTTTAGGGGTTTCAGGCCCGAGCAGATCATTTTCAAAGCTCGAACGTTTAACAGGTAAGCGAACATAGCCAGCAACGCGCCAAAGGACAGACAAAGGCGGTTCTGAAGGCTTTACGACCTCTTTATATGCCGTAGCTATTGCAGCGACTGGTGGGGCTCGCTTTACAGGCTGCTGCTTGACGGGCTCAGGTATAGGCTCGGGCTCTTCTGAACTCGCAAAAAACTTAGATATTGAATAAACACCAATCAACAAGCATAAAACTGTAATGCCTACCAAAAACCACAAACCCCAGCTTTTTAAGATGCTGGCTCGCCCATCAGCTGTGCTTTCATCACCCACATCACCTGTTTGCGATTGCGTAGCGGATGAATAGTATGCATAAACCTCTTTTGAAAACTTGCCCGAAGTTTGCCGAAGCAGTGCAGTTTTTGGCGGTCTGTGACCCGTTACAGCACCTTGATAAATGCTGACAACATAAAGCTTCTTAGACTTCTTAGAAACTCTATAGGTAGTTTCAACAAGTACGCGCACCCAGTTAGCAATCTGCGAAAGGTCTTGAGTTACCAGGACAATTCGCATTGATTGGTTTTTATCATCTACTCGGTGACGGTGTTCAGCCAAAAGCGATTTATCTTGAACGCTAGCCTGATTGGTTAACATACCGGAAGGCCAGCGCCTCCAAAGCTCATCAAGCACGACTACAGCACCTGGCACTGTGTATTCAGAAAGGTCTTCAAGTTCAAACCAATCATCCGGCAGCTGCTGAATAGTGCCGCGAAACTCTGCAAGCAACAAATCAGCATTAAGCGGAATATTTGTTACAACGTGGCGGTTCTGTTTAAGACTGGGAACAATGACATGCTGCACCACACCATAGCTTTTACCGTGACCAGGTAAACCCACATAAGCATCAATAGCCATAAGTAACCCCTAATTATCCAAACAACGGTATGCGGCGTATAATGAAGCGCAAAAAGTAAGCGCCCAAAACCATAGTTACACCCGTGCCGATATGAAAAGGCTGGGCAAAATAAACAACAGACTCGGGAATATTGCCAAAGGCATTTGCAGCCGTTGCAAAAAAGTCAGGGACAGGAATTTTGTTGAAAAAAGAAACAAAATCATCAACTAGATTTTCAAAAATCCATGCAGGCAGCTGCTTAAAGAAATCAATAAATGCATCGTAAGCATCATTAAGCCAATCAAATAAACGCTGGAAGGCGTCCCAAATTGCTTTAAAAAAGTTAACAACAGTGGCAAGTAAAGAACCTATAAATTCCATAATTAAACCTCTACGCGCTCAGAAATACACGAACAGCAACAACCGCCCACAACGCTAAAAAAGCGGCTGAGATAATTGGGCTAATCTGTTGCCAAAAATTGCAATGTTCTGAAAATTCAATATTGAAAGAGCCGAAACCAAAATCAATATTTGTTGAACCAACTGGGCAAGTACCGCCAGTAGGAAACCTTATATTTTTGATTGAACTTGATATGGGGCTAGAGCTAATCCCATCATAAAAAGCCTCCATAGAAGCAGAAAAAGTACGTACCTCACCATCGAAAGGATCCTTGCGCAAATCACCAAAACCACAACCGCCATCAGTGCAATTTTCTACGCCTTCGCCAGATGGTGAACCTTGTTGGCCTTCACCATCGCCATCACCTGTGCCGCCAGTACCAGAGCCGTTACCGTTGCCACCAGTACCGCCAGAACCATCACCATCACCTGTTCCGTTGCCGTTGCCGCCAGTATTACCACCACCAGAGTTACCGCCAGAACCACTATCACCTGTTCCGTTGCCGCCAGTATTACCACCACCAGAGTTACCACCAGAACCACTATCACCTGTTCCGTTGCCGCCAGTATTACCACCACCAGAGTTACCACCAGAACCACTACCACCTGTTCCGTTGCCGTTGCCGCCACTATTACCACCGCCAGACTCTCCCCCACCTGTATCACCGCCTTCATTGCCATCACCGTTGCCGCCAGTCTCACCGCCACCCGTTTCACCACCATCACCAGAAGGAACACACATGTGTTTACCGTTAAAAACACCGCCTTTAGTACCAGCTGGGCAAGCATTATTAGGCTTTTCAGGTGAGTAATCAGCGCCACATGATTGACCGCTACTAGTCGCAGTCACTCGACACATTACAGCGGTGCCAGATGTACCATCAGGGTGTATATTTGAAAAGCATTCGGCATCCGTTGTACCAGGTGAATAATCCGCTTCAAATAACTCACCATCTTTACAGAAAGAATCCGGACGACCTTTTTGTGTACCTGGTGCGCAACCATCACCGCCATCGTAGTTATAACAATATAAAAACTCGAAAGACTGAGGGGGAGAAACAGGCGCTTTACATTCGCCTGTTTCGGGGTTGTATTCAGTATTAGGCATACAACGAGAACCGTAACGATAAACGGGAACAGAATAAGAACTATATGAAGCAAAATCATAAGGAGCTACAGGTGAAATAAGCTCATGACATAAAAAAGTCGTATCGGTCTCCCTACGAACACCACCAGTATAGGTAGAAGACATTCGCTGATTTATAATTGTTCCTTTGCTAGCACAAGCAGCAGATGGGCTAGAATAGACAGCTATAGTCCCTTGAACAACCCACTCGTAGTAATCAGCAAAAGCAAAATCAGCAAATAAACTGGACATAAATAAAAACAAATAACGAAACTTAAACATATTCTAAAACCTCGAAAAAACCGCATAGGCACAGGCTGCGCCTATAACAAAAAATGAAAATTCCCAAAGATGAATCATGTTTAAATTTCCATTATTTTGGTAAAAAAAAGGGGCAGCTATTAGGCCGCCCCGTGTTGTTGGCCAACAACGTTTAAATCACGAGCGCAAGAAGCCCAGTACGATTTTTGCACCTTTGATACCAGCGTAAACACCCGCCAAAATTGCAGCTACAGCAAGCACACCAGTACCGATAGAGCTAAAATCAACGCCTGTTGTGATAGTTGAGTAATCCCAACCATTAGCAGCGAAAGACTGTGAAGAAACCGCCAAAGCAGTTACCGCAGTTGCAGCAACAGCTGCGTGTTTTTTCATTTTGTTAAACATGGTAAAACTCCTTTGCGCTTATGCGCGTTTAATAAAGTCGAGAACTGTACTGGCACCAATACCAATTAATAAAGCAGTCGCGACCAGGGTAAATCCGACACCGAAGAACTGACCTAAAACAGCTGGATCAAGTTGTTCAATGTCGAATGGTTCAACAATCGGGAGCAATTCCCAATTGCTAGAACAATGTGCAACGCCCTCAAATGAAGTTGATATTTCACCGTTACAAATAAGAGCGTTTTTCATAATTAAACCTAAATTTACAAGTAAGGATTGCTTGCACAATCTTGACAGGTTGCAGAGTAACCAGATTCTTCGGTATAAAATTCAACACCACAATCTGAACACTCGCGTAATTCAATATCATCATGTACCTGCTGCATTGGTGGCTTGCAAAACTCACAAACACCTTTGGCATCCAAGTAATCAGAAGTACGAGGAATGGCGCAACGTATACAATTCTGATAAATAACTTCATCCCTAAACATAGCTAAGCTTACTTATCTTTTGCTTGGGCTTGTGCGTGCTGTTGTCCAGCTGGGCGCGGCATTGCTTCAATGCTTTCAATAACGTTTTTAACGCTGTTTTGTGAGCCACGAACCGCTTTGATTGAGAGGCGTACTTTTTCGCCTAACTGAATGCCTTGCTCTTGCACATAACGAAAGATGCCTTCAGCTTTATCTTCAACAAGGTTCATGCTTGTCACTGCTGAAATGGCTTCACTTGTGCCGTCTGGTGAAGATGCTACGAACGCTTTTGCATAGGTATTGCCATCAACTTTAATTAGCTGAACACTTAATAACTGAGCTTCCATTAACATTTGCATTGTCTTTACTCCTACAGCCTTTAAAGCTGTTCTTTCGGTTAGTTAGTCAAATGACTGGTTTGGTATTACTTGTGTTCCTTGGGCTTTACGGGCTCTATTCGCAAGCGAACCAAGCCAAAAAGATAAAGCCCTTTTTTGTCTTGTCCCTACCGGGTAACGATCCCTAAGCCTCTTGCATTCCATGCGCTTTAGAACCAAGGCGCTGCCTTGTTATCCGCTCTTGCCGCCGAGGGCTCGGGGTGCGGGAGGTGAAGCTTTTCCCGCTCCCCGTGCTAAGGCTGTTTTTTTGTACGTGGTGCAAGTGCTTTCGCGGCATAAAACGCAAACGGTGAAGCTGTTTGCTATTTATTCCACGGTCACTTGCACTAGATACATATCCAGTGTTGGCAAAGGGTTTTAAAGCGCTCCCTTCCTCTATCAGCTCGGGGCAAGGGGTGAAAAGCCCTAACCCATCTCCGTTTTTCGTGGTCGCGTTAGAATCTGCGGTGGCCATCAATTCGCGGCAAGCGTGAAATGAACACTTCGTGCGCTTGCCGCTCATCACTGGCCACCGCTGGTAGATTCCGCGACCGACGAAAGCGGCGACGGGCAAGGGTTTTGAGTTTCGATTGGAGCAAGATTAGGAAAACCCGCTTCAATCCACTGCTGAATCACTAAGCCGCCCAAATCCCAAGGGTTTAAACCTCTGCGATAAGCTTCTTTTTGAAGCTCAAGGTGAACTAAGGTGTTTGAATGCACATAAAAGCGCTTTTGTTCCGGCTGAATATCTTTTTTGCGAGACGGAATCATGCTAAACCTCCGACTGGTCGAGTATTTGGAAAAAGTTGTTTTGCTTGGGGCTGGTTAAGTGTCCAGCTAATTGAGAGCTTCGGGAAAGTGGCTTTAGCGACTTGACCCAACACACGGAACACTTGCAGTTGTTTTGGTGCGGCTGGTTGAGATACCGGCTTAACTTGTACATGGACACGTACCTGGCAAGCAGCTAAAACAAGGCGCTGAAGTTCTAAACGGTCAGCTGCAATAGACAAAACTTCAGTTTGTGAAAACTCATCTGATTGATCTGCGTGGTTTAGCCAAACTGCATAAGAATCTAAAGCTCTAAAGAGAAGGTCAAAATCTTCAACAAGTGCAAAATCACGATTAACATGGAAATTAATCAGTTTTTGGCATTCAGTGATGCGATCTAAAATGAAGGCTTTATCAAACATAACCTAAACCTCTTCTTCTTCGTTTAAGAGCGACTGGACAAGCTGTGCAACGTTGACCATGCGATGACGGCCAATTTTCACTGTTGGTAAATAGCCTCGCTTAATCCAAGCCTCAACAACATCATGGCCATCACTCATACGAATCCAGTCAGCAAACTCACGCCAAGGCATTACAGGCGGTGCTACTAACAGAGTTTTGATGTCGAGTTCTAATTCCATGATATTTGCCTTATGATGTAGTCATTAACGGCCTTTATCGGCCTATGTATTAATTACATATGTTCATTTTACATATGTATCTATAACATACAAGCGAATTAATCATGAAAAAAAACTATGAATGAAAATATAAACGATAGAGCATTGCTATTACTGGGGAGAATCAGCCTTAGTGATTTGGCAGAAACGAACTCAAAAGAATATGTGAGATGGCAAAATATAAAGCGCGGAAGTGCTCGAATTGGTGCAACTGAAATTGAAGAACTAGGTAAGTTTTTTCCTAATTACCGGTACTGGCTAATTAGTGGTGAACTGATGCCAGACGCTGGACAGACAAGCCCAGCATTTGACGAAGCAAACGAAAAATTAACAGCACCAAACGTGGGCTAAAAATCACAGCTAAAGCAGCTCAGAGATGGTTTGACAGGAAGTTATAAAGTGAAAGCGGATTTTAAAGACAGGGTTACAAAGCGAAAAAGAAAAAGTGGCATGTGGCTTGTACTTACATTGATGTGCTGTGCTGCTGGACTAATCTATTTTCTTAAAAGCAAACCTCCTGAACTCATTAGAAATCAAATAAGCGCTCCTGGAGCAACAAAGCAACTGATAGAGCAGATAAAAACACCTGAAAAAATAGCTGTGGAAGAAACAAGACCACCAGCTGCAAAACAAACAGTATTTAACGACCAAAATTACCAGCCCAAAGGCTCAATCAATACGATCGCACCACCACCAAGCCGATACTATGAGCAGGGGCAAGCACGAACAAACGCACAAGTTCGTGAAATTAATCGTTCATTTAATGGAGTGAGCAATAAGCGCACTATTCCGTGGTCTTGGGAAAGTCAGAAAACAAATAGAAGCGGAACATTTACTTTCACAGAAAGTCGCAACGGCATTAATACGATGAGTGTTTGCGGTAATTACAAACGCGGCTCTTTTATCTATCGTGACTGCCGTAAAGCTGCAAAAAGATACTTTAAAGATGCTTGCTCAAGCCAGTACAGGGCTGCTTGTGCTGCTGCTGATATGATTCCCTAGCTTTAAAATTTTGCCCAAAAGTTGCCCAATCAAAGAACAATAGAGACGAATAGAGGACGGTACAAGAAAGCAAAAGCCTTTAAAATAAAGACTTTGAACTGTATAGACCTAAAAAGGACGCCTTTAAAATAGGGTTCAAATCCCCCCGGCTCCACCAAAAAAAGAAGAAGACGCCTTAGGGCGTCTTTTTTTATGCCTGAAATTCATAAATATCAAAGGGTTAGATTTTTAGTGGTTCTGAGCTGCCTTGCCAGTTCGGTACTTGGAGTACCAAAGTTATTTAATCCCAGGGTGGGCATAGAGTAGGTGCTTACACTTTAAGTGCGCAGCTCTAGTCGGCAAGCAAAACACATACCTCAAGTTGGCTTCAGCCTGATTCAGCATCAGTAGACGGTTCTTAACTGCATAGACAAGCACATCACTATTATATAAAAATAGGCGGCCTTACTACATAATACTTTCCAGTAGTCTTTAGCTTATCCAGTTGAATCCTAATGAGGTGGGTAACAGGTTTTAAAATGCTGCTAACGTTGCCGTAACGCTTGAAAGCCCCTGCCAGGAGGGCTTTTAACGGTTTCATTGAGGTATACGCTGCGGCATTATAATAACTAATGAATTTATAATACTTTCTGCTAATGAACCTAATAAAATCAGGTTGCAGAGGTTTAATTCTGGCTTAGGATGCTGTTAAGATGTAGTGGCATAAACAAATCAATATGCCATTACATTGAGTGAGTAATATTAAGCAGTAGTACTATCCCTTAATAGATAAATATAATGGTGGTTTTATATCTTTAGTATGTAGTGGTTTGTAATTGTAGGAGATTAAGGCTTACTATCGATGTTGTTAAAATTTGATCTAAAAAAAGGAGTTGTACCGTGCAGGGAAATTTTGATAGAAGCATTTTTAAAGGCAGATCTAAGTCAAGTTCGGTCAAGTGGGTGTTTTTTGCCGGAATAGCCGGTTATCTTATCGGTGCGTTTCTTTATTTAATGCAAGAGAATCAGGTTTTTGATTTGGAAGCTGATATTTATCGACCGAGTTTTATCAAAGAGTGGTTCACTGGAACACCAGATAAAAAAAGTGCTGAGCTAGCCAAAAACGTCGCCTTGAATGATCAAAGCTATCAGAACAGTCAGACTGCAGAAAACTCTCTCGTCAGTGAAGTTAGAAGAATATTTGGTGGTGTTGCAAAAACAACAACAATTGATTGGCAGTGGAACACTGCAAAATCACATAGAAGCGGCTCCTTTACCTATACGCAAAAGAATAATATCGATACTGAAAAAGTTTGCAGCAATTATAAAATCGGTTCGTTGATCTATCAAGACTGTAGAAAAGCTGCAAAAAAATACTTCAGGGAAGCCTGTTCAAGCCAATTTACGGCTGCGTGCCGTGCCAGTACCATGACTCTTTAAACACTATCAGAACTGATATACGACAGGTTGTTAACGGCTACTAGTGATTTTGACTAACTCGCCGCCTTCAAAGCGCAGGTAGTAGTACATGCCGCCTTTGGGGCCGTAGACCCACTCTTCGATAGGTATCGCATTGCGGTTGTGATAAGCGCCTGTATAGCCGATTGAGTCACGTGAGGTCGGTTCGCCGCAGGTGCGCAGTACAGTAAAGGCACGATCGCCGAGGCTGACCAATTTGGAGCCGCAGCGAAAGGTGCTGGCCATGGCTGAGGTACTGGCGAGGCCGATAGCTGCCGATAAAATAAGTGTTAAAAACGCTTTCATCCATACTCCTAAAAATACCGTGCAGCGACTTTATGGCCCAAGTAGTTTGCTTGATTGTGGATACAGTCTATAGCAACAGTCATGTTACATGCTGCCCAAATGCAGTGTGCTGACCACCTGACCATCGGTACTGGCAGTGCCGGTACCCACATCAATTAAGTACACACGCTCGGCATCCAGTTGGGTGTTTTCAATGAGGTATTCTTTAATACTATTGGCCCGTGCTTGCGCTAAGCGACGTAAACCGCGAGGGCTTTTAGCATAGCTGGCCAATACTGCTGTTTGCATCTGTTGTGCGCGCTCAGGCTTCTTTAGTTGCGCCCATTCTGCCGGTGGTTGTTGTTTAAGTTGCGCACGGTAAATACCTTCTAATAACAGCGGTTTTTCTGCTTCAGGCACCTCAAGTGATTCTTTAGTTTCAGTAATCTTAGTGCCGCGACTTTGTAAAATGCTATACCAAGCATTTTGATAGGCGCTAGCTAAACGCATATCTGCCAGCAGCGGGCCATCCAGTTCAACGCGGCTGCCGCCTTCAACTTCAAGACGCAATTGTGGACGCTCTTGCAGTGCTTTGGCTAGGATATCTAAGCTTTTCGCAGCCTGTGGGTTGATATTGAATTCACCGGGTAAAAATGCCACCTCACTGAGTTCCTGTGCATTGCCATTGGCCAGACCGGCGATAAAGTTAAACGGAGCTGATACGGCGCGAGTGATCAAGTTGCGTAAGGTTTTCCAGACGATGGGGGCAATTTTAAACTCTGGGTTATTTAAATCACCTTGCACCGGTAACTCTAAAGCAATACGACCCTTGCTGTCTTTAAGTAAAGCAATCGCCAAGCGTACCGGTAGATCCACCGCATCAGGGCTATCCACACGCTCGCCTAATTGCAGTTGTTCTAGCAGTAGTTTATTGCTGGCATTGAGTTTGCCGTCGTTGATTTGATAATGCAGATCCAGATTGAGCCGACCTTTATGGATGCGATACCCAGCAAATTTACCGGAGTAGGGCGTCAGAGTGGTCAGCTCAAGATGTTTAAAGGACGTGGCGATATCCAGTTTTTTCAGTGGATCAAATGGATTTAGACTGCCTTTAATAGTGACCGGAGCATAACGATCGACTTTACCGGCAATATCCACTTGAGCGACGTTATTGCTTTGGTTATCCAGCGTGCCAATATCACCGTTGAGTTGCTGAATAGCCGTGGCAAAGTTGGGCGTCAGGCTAAAGTCAGCAAAGTTGGCCGAGCCATCCTTGATATTGATACCGCCAATATGCAAAGCAAAAGGTGGGCTGTCGCTCGACTGTGCTGCGCCAGGTTTTTCAGGCTGAGGGATTAATAGCTCACTGATATTAGTGGTGAGGTTTTCATTGATAATAAAACGTACATAAGGCTGCTGTAGCAGCAGATTATCAATTGATAGTTTTTGTTCTTGCAGGGTGTAGTGAATGCCGTTGATATCCACTGTGTCCCATTTAACTAATTCACGCTGGCGCAGGGTGTCGCGTAGATGTAGCTGATGAATAGAGGCATTACCTTGAGCGCTAAGCTGTAAATCATCAGCATCACTGATCTGTAGTTTCAGTGCGCTACTCAGTAAGCCGCTGCGCAGTTCCATATGGGCGTAAGGGTTGATCCACGCTTGGGCTGGGCGCAAGTCGAGATCGCTACTGTTCAGCGTCATATCTACGTTCAGCGGCTGCAACTGTACTTGAGCCTGGCTGCTTAAGCGGCCTTGCTCGCCGATATGGGTATCGAGTTCAGCGTTAAAGGGGCTCTTGGCTAAGCTGTCGAAGTCTTTAATCTGCAGATTCAATTGCGCCAATTCCAGCGCAACGGGTTCACTCTGGCTGTGATCGACGAGATGAAAAGTATGCTCAGACAAGTTGGCCTGTTGAACGATAATCTGCCAAGGTGTGCTGGCGCTGTTATCAGTGGGTGTGCTATTGGCTGTTGTATTGCTTGCTTCGGTGGCACTGGGTAGCAGCTTTTGCCAGTTGACTACACCGTTTTTATCAATTTGCGCCCAAGCTTCAAGTTTGCTGCTGCTGGCTTTGCCAATTCGTAGTTTTTGTGCAGCCAGATCAAAATGTGTGTCGCTGATATTTAAGCTGGGCAGGCGCAGTAAGGGCTGGCTGTCTTGGTCGAGTACCACGGAGCGTAACTGCGCGCTGAGTTGCTTTGCTTTGAACTCTAGAGTCTTATCTAAGCTGAATTCGTATTGAGTGTCGAGACTCAGGCGGCCATCAATAAGTTGCGCGCTAAAATGTTCACGCACATAGGGCCACCAGCTTTTGAGTTTAGCGTTTTTAAGTTGAATATGGCCCTGTGAAGTCAGTGGGCTGAGGCTGAGATCCCCGCTGTAATTGAGCTGTGCACCATCGTTGGCTTGCGCACTGAATTGCAAGGCGCTGTTGCTGGCGGGGCGGGTGTCAAAATTATTGAGGGTGATATTTAAATCAGCAAGGGTGACATCGACTGCATCGCGCTGGCGCAGGTCATTAAAGCGCAGAGTGCTGTTTTTTAATTGCACTTGGTCAATCAGTACCGTCAGTGATGTGCTTGTGGTTGGCTCAGGCTCAACGGATTTTTCCGGTAAGTTAAACAATTGAGTGAGATTGAGCTCGCCTTTTTTATTAAGAATCACTTGAGCGTTGGCTTGCAGCAGTTGTACATCTTGTAAGTGCAGGCGTTGTGTCCAGAGGCTGTCGATGGCCAATTTGCCATACAGCTGCTCTAAGCTGATCTGTGGGTGATCGGCTTCGCCCAGCTGAAAACCCCACGCATAGAGTTCAAAGGTAAAGGGGTTAAATTCTAAGCGGTGTAAATGTGCTGGAGCTGTTGCATAGATGCCCAGTTGCTGGTTAATGACTTTAAGCGCAACGCTGGGGATCAACAAAAAACCTAACCAGCTATACACAGCCAGAGCGCTGATTAAGGTGATAACTAGGCGTTTTAATCCTTTGGACATAAATGCAGTTTCTCAGATCGGAGTGGCTACAGTGTATGCAAAATACGCGCTGAGCAGTAGGTGCTTGTTTAGATTAGAGCTTTTAAAGCAGGGTGTTGGAGTGCTGGGGTGGTGCGAAGTGTAAAACTGCTGCCCACAGTTTAATGCGGGCAGCAGGTATAACTTATAACTTCGGTTTAGCGCTCAATGGCTAAAGCAACGCCTTGACCACCACCAATACAGAGTGTGGCGAGACCTTTTTTAGCGTCACGACGAATCATTTCATGTATCAAGGTCACTAGAATACGGCAACCTGATGCACCAATCGGGTGACCAATGGCAATTGCGCCGCCATTGACGTTGATTTTGCTGACGTCCCAACCCAGTTCTTTATTGACGCTAAGTGCTTGTGCAGCAAAGGCTTCGTTGGCTTCAATGAGATCTAGATCTGCGATTGTCCAGCCGGCCTTGCTTAAGCATTTTTGCGTGGCTGCAACAGGGCCAATACCCATAATGGTCGGGTCAACTGCTGCGTTAGCGTAGGCGACAATGCGTGCTAATACAGGCAGACCTAGGGCTTTAGCTTTCTCTGCGCTCATCAGCATGACAGCGGCAGCACCGTCGTTGATGCTAGATGCGTTACCGGCAGTGACTGAGCCATCTTTTTTAAAGGCAGGGCGCAGTTTGGCCAATGCTTCAGCGGTGGTGCCAGCGCGTGGTTGTTCATCAGTGTCGAAAATCACTGGATCGCCTTTGCGCTGAGGAATGCTCACTGGAGTGATTTCATCGACAAAACGTCCAGCAGCAATTGCAGCTACAGCTTTTTCTTGTGAAGCAGCAGCAAATGCATCTTGCTCCTCGCGACTTAGATTGTGTTTCTCGACCAGATTTTCTGCAGTGATACCCATATGAATATCGTTAAAGGCATCCCAAAGGCCATCTTCAACCATAGTATCAATAACTTTAGCATGGCCCATACGTAAGCCCGTGCGTGCGCCAGGCATCACATAGGGTGAAAGGCTCATGTTCTCTTGGCCACCAGCGATAATCACATCCGCATCACCGCAACGAATTGCTTGTGCTGCAAGGTGCAGGGCTTTAAGACCTGATCCGCAGACTTTGTTCAGAGTAAAGGCTGGGGTGCTGACGGGGAGGCCGGCGTGAATGGCGGTTTGGCGTGCGGGGTTTTGTCCGCTGCCTGCGGTCAGTACTTGGCCGAGGATAACTTCATCAATTTCCTCAGCAGCAACACCGGTTTTTTCCAAAAGACTGCGAACGATAATCGCACCCAGTTGCGGTGCTGGAATGGAGGCTAGACTTCCTTGAAAGCTACCCACAGCGGTACGTGTAGCTGCAACAATAACGACTTCATGCATGGGTGTATCCTTTTTTTACGGTTAAAGATTCACTGATAAATTCCATTTTTTTTGTTTTATCAATGATGTGGGGAAACTTGTATATCAATTTTACTAACCGCGGTGGCGGTTTCTAAAAAAATGAATCAAACCTTGGGTTGAGGCATCGGTGGCTGTCTTAGGCGTTTGTTGAGTTAAACGCTGATAGACATCTTCACCTAATACTTTACCTAATTCTACTCCCCATTGGTCAAAGGCATTGGTACCCCAGACTACACTCTGTACAAACACTTTATGCTCATACAGGGCAATTAATGCACCCAGACGACGCGGGCAAACGCGTTCTAACACCAAGGTGTTACTGGGGCGGTTACCGGGGATTTCTTTATGCGGTGCTAAGCGCTCGACTTCACTTTCGTCGAGACCTTTGTCGCGTAATTCTTGCGCTGCTTGCTCGAGACTTTTACCTTGCATTAAGGCTTGGCTCTGCGATAGGCAGTTGGCATACAACCACTGGTGGTGATCAGCAATTTGATTATGACTGACCACCGGCACAATAAAGTCGGCTGGCACTAGTAAGGTACCTTGATGCAGCAGCTGATGATAGGCATGTTGGCCATTACAACCAACACCACCCCAAATAATTGAGCCACTGTTGTAGCTCAGTGGCGTACCGTCTTGGCGCACACTTTTGCCATTGGACTCCATATCTAGCTGTTGTAGATGCTGGGTGAAATTCCGTAGGTAATGGTCGTAAGGCAAAATAGCATAGCTTTGTGCTTGCCAGAAGTCGTTATACCAAATACCCAACATGGCCATTACCACGGGCATGTTTTCGGCAAAGGGTGCTTCTTGGAAGTGCTGATCCATGCTCCAAGCACCGGCCAGCAATTCTTTAAAGTTGGACATGCCAATCGACAGAGCAATGGGTAAACCAATCGCTGACCAGAGTGAATAGCGGCCGCCGACCCAATCCCAAATCGGTAGAATATTTTCTGGAGCAATACCAAAGGCCACAGCGGCTTCAACATTACTGGAGACGGCAATAAAGTGACGATCAATACAGGCTTTGCTGCCGCCTTGAGCCAGATACCAACTGCGTGCTGCTTGGGCGTTTTTTAAGGTTTCCAGAGTGTTAAATGATTTACTGGAGACAATAAAGAGCGTGGTTTCAGCATTCAGGCTGTTGCTCAGTTCGTGAAATTCACTGCCGTCGATATTAGCTAAGAAGTGACAATGCACACCTTGCTGAGCAAAGGGCAGTAGTGCTTCTGAGACTAATTGCGGGCCTAAAAACGATCCGCCAATACCGATATTGACGATATCAGTGATAGGTCGTTCTGTGTAACCGCGCCATAAGCCATTATGAATACGATTGACCATTTCGGTCATGGTATTGAGCACATCATGAATCAGTGGAATTAAATCTTCACCGTCCACCACTAAATGGTCACCAATCGGGCGACGCAGCGCTGTGTGCAGGGCAGGGCGTTGTTCGGAAGCATTCACCGGTTCGCCGTTAAATAGCGCTTTGATAGCGTCTTGCAGTTGGCTTTGTTCAGCCAGTTGCATCAGCAGATCAAGGGTGGTGTCATCCAATAAATTCTTAGAGAAATCCAGCAATAAACCATCGTGGTTTAAGGAGAAACGCTGAAAACGCTGTGGATCAGCGGCGAAGGCATCCTGCATACGAAAATCATGCATGGCCTCACGTTGCTGAAGAAGTTGTTGCCACGCGGGGTGTTGAGCGGCATCTTGTGGGTGTTGATAATAAGTCATGCGGCTGCTCAACGTCCTTGATAAGTATGGGTGGAGAGACTCCACCCAGAATTCAGTCGCAGAGCCTTAGGCGAGTTGGACTGGAATAGCATTGCTGCTGTGGCTCAATGCACCGTCTTTACCCATATAGAGTAAGCGTGGCTCATGGGTGGCCAATTCGCTTTCGTCATAGATGCAGTAAGCGCAAATAATCAATAAGTCACCTACAGCGGCTTTATGGGCAGCAGCACCGTTGACAGAGATCATTTTTGAACCGGCTTCACCACGAATCGCATAGGTGGTAAAACGCTCGCCATTGTTGACGTTATAAATATCAATTTGCTCGTATTCACGAATCCCTGACATATCCAACCAATCGCCATCAATGGCGCATGAGCCTTCGTAATCAACGACGGCGTGGGTGGTAATTGCTCGGTGCAACTTGGCTTTGAGCATAGTGCTTTGCATGGTGTTTTCCTCTTCGACTCGGCGCAGCACAGGTGTGCTCAGCGAGTGTCGTTATTGCAGATCAATGATTAGATTGTCGATCAGGCGTGTAGTTCCGAGATACGCTGCGGCTAATAACACCATCTGGTGGCTATCAACAGTAGCAGATTCTAGGCTGAGCGCGTCACGCAATTCCACATAGTCGAGGCGAAAGCCTGCGGCTTGTAATTCCGTATCGAACTGCGCAAATAGCGCTGCGTAATCGCGGTGACCTTTTATTATTTGTGCTTTAACAGTCTGCATGCAGTGTTGCAAGGCAGGGGCGCTGGCACGTTGTTGCGCGTTAAGATACCCATTTCTTGAGGATAATGCGAGGCCATCGCTATCGCGTACAATCGGGACACCAAAAATCTGCACAGGCATGCACAGGTCTGCAACCATTTTACGGATCACTGCTAGCTGTTGGTAATCCTTCTCGCCAAACAGGGCGATATCCGGTTGCACCATATTCAGTAGCTTACAGACCACCGTGGAAACACCATCAAAGTGTCCTGGACGGCTACCGCCACATAAACCGCTGGAAACGCCTGGTACGCTGACAATTGTGTGCTGCGCCATACCCTGCGGGTAAATCTCATCAGCAGTCGGCGTAAACAACAGCTTACAACCTGCGTCTAAGAGCTTGCTTTGGTCAGCAGCTAAAGTACGAGGATAGTTATCCAAATCTTCGCTGGGGCCAAACTGCAGTGGATTCACAAAGATACTGGCCACGACAAAATCAGCACGCTCAACCGCCTGAGTGATCAGGGCGATATGGCCGGCGTGTAAATTACCCATGGTCGGCACAAAGGCTATACGTTGACCTTCACTGCGTGCTGCCGCAATAGCTGCGCGCAACTGCGGCAGCGTTTGTACTGTATTCATGCGCTAAACTCGTGCTCTACTGCTGGGAATGATTGGTCTTTGACTGAGCTGACGTAGGAGCTGATGGCGTCAGCAATGCTGCTTTGACCTTGCATAAAGTTACGCACAAACTTAGGTGTGCGACCGCTTAATGATAAGCCCAACATATCGTGTAACACCAGCACTTGACCGTCAGTGTCGGGGCCAGCACCAATACCAATCACTGGAATTTTTACGGCACGGCTGATACGCGCAGCGAGTTCGCTAGGCACGCACTCTAAAAGCAGTAAAGCTGCTCCCGCTTGCTCAAGAGCAATGGCTTCATCGAGCATTTTCTGTGCTGGCGCGTCACCACGGCCTTGGACTTTATAACCACCAAAGACGTGAACGGATTGAGGGGTCAGGCCTAAGTGGATGCAGGCTGGAATGCCACGTTCAGCCAATAAGCTGACCGTATCTGCCAACCATGCGCCGCCTTCGAGTTTAACCATATGCGCGCCGGCTTGCATCAACTGGGCGCAGCTTTGGTAGGTTTGCTCAAGGGTTGCTGCGCTCATAAAGGACAAGTCACTGAGAATCAGCGCACCCTTATTACCGCGTTTCACTGAAGCGGTGTGGTAAGCCATATCGTCGATGGTCACCGGTAAGGTGCTGTCATGGCCTTGTAGGACCATACCTAAAGAGTCGCCAATCAGTAGCACTTCGACGCCTGCAGTGCAGGCCGTCGCGGCAAAGGTAGCGTCATAACATGTCAACATGGTGATTTTTTCACCGCGCTGCTTTAATTTTAATAATGTTGTTAGGGTTACATCTGACATTCAGGGAGTCCTCTTTAGTACCTTTGGGGTACTGGCATCAAGGTCGTTATAGTCCTGATGGCCTACGTTTAAGTCAACTACTTAATATACAGATTGACCGGTTAAATGCTACTCAGCTGCGGTGTATGCAGGCGTTGTAGGGTTGGGTCTTCAGGGCAATGCTTGAGTAAATCAGCCAGTAAACGTCCGTCGGCCAGTTTGCAGTCCACCGGACAGAGCTCGGCGAGCGGCAATAAGACAAAGGGGCGAGCGTGCATATGGTAATGTGGCACGCACAGGCGTTCGTCATCTAAAATACGCTCACCAAAAAGTAATATATCTAAATCCAGTGTGCGTGGACCCCAACGTTCTGCTTTGCGCTGCCGACCTTGATTGAGTTCAATGGCTTGCAACTGATCGAGCAAAGCATGCGGCGCTAAATCGGTTTCCAGGTGGGCCGCTGCATTGGTATAGCGCGGCTGATCACTTGGGCCTAGCGGTGCGCTGGAATAGTACGCTGATGTCGCTATTAAGCGCGTGTGTGGCAATTGCGCTAGGGCTTTAAGTGCAGCGTCGAGTTGCTGCACAGGTTCGGCTAAATTGCTGCCTAAACCAATAAAGACCTGCTCCATTAATCCTGACCAGATTGCATATGCGTAGGTTTATTGGTGCGTGGTTTGCGCTTGCGTTTACGTGGCGCGCCACTTCTGCTGGAGAGCTCGCTGATCATCTCGCGACGTTGGCTGTCACTGGCATCTTGGTAGTGTGTCCACCAGTCGCCCAGTTCCTCGGTCGGCTCGCCGGCGCTTTCACGCAGTAATAAGAAGTCATAGGCAGCACGAAAACGTGGGTGAGCTAATAAAGTGTCAGCTCGTTTACCGGAGCGGCGCGGTAAGCGTTCTTGCATATCCCAGATTTCACGGGTGGGCATACTAAAGCGCTTCGGTAGCGCAATACGTTGCAATTGCTCAAGTAACACTTGGTTTGCAGCTTCTTGCATCGCTGGTAGCGCGTGCATACCGTCATTTTGTAAGCCGATCGCGCGCACTGTCAGTGATGGCCAGAGTAAGGCTGCAAATAAGAATGCCGGCGTGACCGGGCGATCCATTTGTACGCGTTTATCGGTGCTTTTAAAGGCGTTACGCAATAGACGATCGACATTAACCGGGTGTCTGATTAGCGCTTTGGCTGTACCTGGGAACAGTTCTGCAAATAAATTGTATTCGCAGAGCAACTCATAGGTGCGTACCGCGTGACCACTGAGGAAGAGTTTTAAAACTTCTTCATACAAGCGTGCCGATGGAATATCGCCTAATAAATAGGCCAGCCGACTGATCGGCTCGGCGGTGCTGTCTTCAATTTCAAAGCCCAGTTTGGCAGCAAAACGGATGGCGCGCAGCATGCGCACTGGGTCTTCCAAGTAGCGCTGCTCTGGATCGCCAATCAAACGGATTAAGCGGCGTTGAATATCAGCAAAACCGGTACTGTAGTCATGCACTTGATCGTTACTGACGTCAAAATACAGCGCATTCATGGTGAAGTCGCGGCGTTGCGCGTCATCTTCCATATTGCCGTAGACGTTATCACGTAAAATACGGCCGCTGGCATCATGAGCCGACTGGTCGTTATTGGCGACGTCATCATCGTGCGTGTGATTGCTGCGGAATGTCGCCACTTCAATCAGTTCACGGCCAAAATGCACATGAACGAGCCTAAAGCGTCGACCAATAATACGTGAGTTTCGGAACTCATGGCGGACTTGTTCAGGGGTCGCGTTAGTGGCGACATCAAAGTCTTTGGGTGTTACACCGATCAATGAGTCGCGTACGCAACCACCGACTAAATACGCTTCAAAACCTGCTTGTTGTAAGCGTACGGCAACATTCGCTGCGTTGCGACTGAAGTCTGCACAGCTTAAGCGGTGCTCGTGAGCGTCCAATACGGTAGGTTGCTCGGGCTCTTTGCGCTGACGTGTCAGGCGAAAGGGATTGAAAAGCTTTTTCAGCATAGCGGGGCCTGTTTGCGACTCGCGACAAAAAGAAAATTCATACACGCTGCGCGCAACAATTTCAGCGGCAAAGAATGCAGTGCGGCCTGCGCGGTTGAGCGAGAAGAATTATTATATTGAGAATGGCATATCATGGTTGCCGATTCTACCACTGCTAGCGTGGGAGGTGAACGAGGAATGTGCTTATGGTGTGTGTTGGCTGATTTTTAGAGCGGAATTTGTACAATATTTTGAGGGGGAAAGTCCTGCCTTTCCCCCTCAAAAAGTATTCTGTGCGTTTTTTTTATTATTCTCGGCGTTTTTGTTATTGTTGTCCGCCTGCTTCTTTTTTTACAGCTCAAATTAAGCTGTGAAAAGTTAACGGATTGCTTTGAATGCTGACCGAAGGTGGCGATGTTCAGTTGATTGGGCTGCTGCATTAAGTGCAGTTTTATTATTCTCCTATCATCTGTGTCGCTACTTTCGTTATCCTCTGCAAAGTAATCAGTTAGCTGCGTCTCTTATGCTGTTGTTTTTATTGTGCTAGAGCCGTTACGTCTTATTCTTGTTATGTGTTTTGTTTTTATTGTTGTTGTACGGATATATATTGCATGTGCTGTGCCAACTTTTATTAATTCTTTATAAATCAATGACTTAGGGTTTTTGGCTGCTTTTGACGAGGGGTTTTGAAGGTTTTTTGCAGTGTGCGTTTGTGTGAAGTGTTACTGCGGGTCACGGTAAGTGTTACGTGTAGCGGGTAATAGGTAACAGTTTTTATTTTTGCGCGAGGGTGACATTGGGTAACACTGACTGCTTTATGTTGTCCTGCAGTGGTTTAAAAAGGCATGCAGCTGCGGTGATAGGGTTTTATTGCGATGGTAAATCAAAAAGAAACGGCGTGATAAGCGCGGTAAGGGTGTATTGAGTTCTACTAATTCGCCGCTGGCCAGTTGTTGCTCGACAATTACCCTAGATAAACAGGCTAAGCCTAAGCCAACTGCGGCTGCATGCTTAATAGCTTCGGAATTACTCAATTCCACGGCAGGGCGCAACTGATGTAAATGCGGTAACAGTACGTGCTCAACGGCTTCTTGAGTTCCCGATCCCTGTTCACGCAAAAGCCAGAGTGCACTCTTTAGATCATTAAGTGATATAGAGCGCTGTGGATCACCCTGCAAAATTGGATGTTTGTTGGCGCAGACAATCACCAATTCATCTTCAAGCCAAGGTTCAGCAAGCACATCAGGTTCATGACAGGGGCCTTCAATCAAACCCATATCCACTTCAAAGCCTGCGACGGCTGAGGCAATCGCCGCGCTATTGGCAATGCTGACGCGTGGATTACGTTGCGGGTTTTTCGTTGTTTGTGTGGCCAGTAACTTTGGCAGCATATAAATACCAATGGTGGTGCTGGCGCCAATATATAAGCCGGCGCTGGGGCTTTCGAGTGTAGAAAATTGCTGTTCAATCGTATGTGCCGCATCAAGCATTTGCCGCGCTTGGGGTAGTAATAAGCGGCCACTGTCGTTGAGTACTAGACGTTTACCGACGCGATCAAATAGCTCAGTACTCAGTACGCTCTCTAATTCTTTTAACGCTGCACTGGTTGCTGATTGCGATAGCGCAATACGTTGTGCCGCTGCCGCAGTGCTGCCGGACAGCGCTATAGCTGTGAAAATCTGCAACTGCCGCAACGTGATGTGCATATTTAAACCTCTTCGTAGAAAGACTGATCAACCTGTTATATCGTTTAATTATACCTATATAATTCGTTTTATTGTTTGAATACAGACCTCTACACTGCTGGGCATTGGGTGCTATTGCAGGCCTTTACCGGTGGAGAGAGCGTTGAATATGTTGCCGTTTAATAAAAACACTGAGACACGCGCTAATCGTCTGCCAGATTGGCTGCAGTTGCGGGCTGATTTGCTTCCGGGGTTATTGCTCTGTGCGGCCTTAGCTGCGTTGGCGATTGTGCTAGGACGCGTGACGTGGCTGCAAGGGCAGGGTCTTTCTGCGCTGACGTTAGCTATTGTCTTGGGTTTTGTTTTGGGTAATAGCGTACTGCCTAAAATAGCGCACTACTGCATGCCAGGAATTATCTATGCCAAGCAGTATCTGTTGCGCTTGGGCATTATCCTCTATGGGTTTCGCCTGACTTTTCAGGATATAAGTTATGTCGGTTTGGCGGGTGTGGTGATTGACGCCTTGGTGTTGATCACTACATTTAGTTTGGCTGTGGTTTTAGGTATGCGCCTGTTTAAGCTGGAGCGTAGTACCGCGATGTTGATCGGTATTGGCAGCTCTATTTGTGGCGCTGCTGCGATTATGGCGGCCGAGCCGGTTCTGAAAGCGCGTGCTGAGCAAGTGACTGTGGCTGTGTCTACGGTGGTGGTGTTTGGTACCTTAGCCATCTTTATTTACCCATTACTCTACAGTTTAAATCTGCATTGGCAGCTATTAGCTACAACCGACTTTGCTTATGGCTTATTTGTAGGCTCTACCGTTCATGAAGTGGCGCAAGTTGTGGCTGCTGCTGATGCTATTAGCCCTGCGGCAGCTGATACCGCGGTGATTGCTAAAATGGTTCGAGTGATGATGCTGGCGCCATTCTTGATTGGCTTGGCTGTGTATTTGGCGCGCGATACAGCAACGCATGCAGATCTGCAGGATGGGAAGGTCGGGATTTTAGCCAGTGTCAGTGTGCCGTGGTTTGCCTTTATCTTTGTGGCAGTAGCTGGCTTTAACTCTTTGCAGTTAGTCCCTGAAGTGATTATCGAGCAGATTACAGCGCTGGATACGGCACTGTTAGCCATGGCGATGGCCGGCTTGGGATTGACCACGGATATTCAAGCTATTGCACGTGCAGGTTTTAAGCCGCTGCTATTAGCTAGCGTATTGTTTGCTTGGTTAATTGTCGGTGGCGTGGCGCTGAACTATGGCATCAGCGCTGTGTTGGGTTAATTTGGCTCAATAGCGCTGCGTTGTAATAAAAACGGCCGCTATAAGTTAAATACAGCGGCTGTTTTTTTGTAGATTGAGTGGCAGTGGCAGTTAATCAAGGTTGTCGCAGACATGCTGCTTGTCGAGTGACTCAAGATCAAAGCCTTCTTGCATATCTTTTACGCCGGGGAAGTCGCTACCGAGATCCACGATGCATTTTTTTAGTGCTTGGAAATTAGGATCGTTGTGAATGGCTGTGGCGTAGACAATTGCCGCTTTTTGCGCTTGATCACGTTTGCCAGCTAGGCACATCTGCTTAATCTCTTCAGAGCGTGCTTGCGCGTCCTTACCAAGATTATCAAAGTATGTGGTATCCACGTTTTGTTCGATGCAGCTTTGCATTTGCATCATTTTTTGCATCATCTGCGCATGATCATTGGCCTGTGCTGCCATACTCACTGTTGCTGTGATGCAGAGCAGGGCAGCGATACGAGATAATTTAAACATAAGCTTGATCCTCTGCGGATTTGGATTGGAAGTTTTATTATTGTGATCTTTGAGAATAGGTGATCTTAATCGGCTTTTCTAGCTGTGCGGTATAGATACAAGCGAAGTGGGTTTGAAGTGGTCGTATTACTGCATAAATTTGAGGTATTTGACTGTTCTGGCTTGCCTTAGGCTAACTGTATATAATGCCAGTTATTATTGTAGGGCAATTGGCCCATAACAAGCGCTATTGATCGAGAAGGAACAACCGTGATTGGATATCTGCGTGGCATTTTATTAGAAAAACAACCACCGCACGTGATACTTGACGTTAATGGTGTCGGCTATGAACTCGAGGTGCCGATGACCACCTTATATCAGCTGCCTGTAGTGGGTGAGCCGTTAGTCTTGCACGTGCATTTAGTTGTGCGTGAAGATGCGCAGTTACTCTATGGTTTTTTTGAGAAACGCGATCGTGCTTTATTTCGCGAATTGATTCGTTTAAATGGTGTGGGCCCTAAGCTGGCGCTGGCGTTAATGTCAGGTATGAATGTCGATGAGTTGATTCAGTGCGTAAATGCTGAAGACACTGCGCGCTTAATGAAAGTGCCAGGTGTAGGTAAAAAAACCGCTGAACGTTTGCTGGTTGAGCTTAAAGACCGCTTTAAAAACTGGGAAAGTACGCCGCTGGCGGGACAAAACAGTACGGAACCTACTGGGGCTTCTACAGTCACAGACGCGCACAGTGCAGAAAAAGATGCGGTCAGTGCATTGATTAGCTTAGGCTTTAAACCTGCTCAAGCCAGTCACGCGGTCAGTATCGTTTTTGAAGACGGCTTAAGCAGCGAGGACTTAATTCGTCGCGCACTGAAAGGCATGGCGTAATTGCGCTACTTTATTTGGGATAACTGCAGTTTATGATTGAAGCTGATCGCCTGATTGATGCGACGCCTCGCGAGCGTGAAGAACATATTGACCGAGCGATACGACCGCTGAGTTTGGCTGAGTATATTGGTCAGCCCATTGTGCGTGAGCAAATGGCTTTATTTATCGAGGCGGCGAGAAACCGTGAAGAGCCACTCGATCACACTTTAATATTTGGCCCACCCGGCTTGGGTAAGACCACCTTGGCCAATATTATTGCCCAAGAAATGAATGTTTCATTAAAAAGCACCTCAGGCCCAGTATTGGAGCGTCCCGGCGATTTAGCTGCGCTATTGACCAATCTAGAAGAAGGCGATGTGCTGTTTATTGATGAAATTCACCGCTTGCCACCGATTGTTGAAGAAGTGTTGTATCCGGCGATGGAAGATTTTCAGTTGGATATTATGATCGGTGAGGGGCCTGCAGCACGCTCGATTAAGTTGGATCTGCCGTCCTTTACCTTGGTTGGCGCAACTACGCGCGCAGGCATGCTGACCAATCCACTGCGTGACCGTTTTGGTATTGTGCAGCGCTTAGAGTTTTACAATGACACTGATTTAACCACGATTGTGACGCGTTCAGGCGGTATTTTAAAAATGCCGATTGATCATGAAGGTGCTTATGAAATTGCACGTCGTGCACGGGGTACACCACGGATTGCTAACCGCTTATTGCGCCGTGTGCGGGATTTCGCTCAGGTGCGCGGGACGGGGCATATTACCCAGACCATTGCTAATCAGGCGCTGAATTTACTGGATATTGATGAGCATGGTTTTGATCATCAAGACCGTCGCTTATTATTGGCCATGATTGAGAAGTTTGATGGTGGTCCCGTGGGCATTGATAGTTTGGCCGCTGCAATCAGTGAGGAACGACATACGATTGAAGATGTCCTAGAACCGTACTTGATTCAACAGGGCTTTATGATGCGCACTCCGCGTGGACGTGTTGTGACGCGTCATGCATATTTGCATTTTGGTCTGAATTTACCTGAACGTTTGCTCGACACCCGTGAGCTGGAAAAATACAGCGATGATGAGTGAAAATATACCTGCGTTATCCATTGGCAATTGCACGAGGTAGCATTAAAGTATGCGCGCATTAACAACAGCACCGCGGTTTACCTTTCCTTGTCGTGTTTACTACGAGGATACGGACGCAGGCGGCATCGTTTATTACGTGAATTATCTAAAATTCATGGAGCGTGCGCGCACTGAGCGATTGCGTCACTTGGGCTTTTCTCAAGCACAAATGGCCAGCGAAAATCTAATGTTTGTTGTGCATACCTCGCAAGCACGTTATCACGCTCCAGCTCGTTTAGATGATGAGTTGGCGGTGAGTGCGCAGGTGGAAGTATTAAAGCGAGCCAGTTTGAAATTTTATCAGCAAGTACGCCGCAGCAGTGATGATGTGTTGCTCTGTGAAGGACACTTTACTGTGGCCTGTGTACGTGCCGATACCCTAAAACCTCGGGGTATTCCCGAACCGTTATATGCGGCGTTTAGTGCCGATGTGCAGGACTTTGCAGGAGAGTAAGCGTGGAAGCTAATGCCGTTGATCAGATGTCAATGTGGAGCTTAATCAGCAACGCCAGTCTGGTCGTTCAGTTTGTAATGTTGATTCTTGTGGCCGCTTCAGTGATGTCGTGGGTGATCATTTTTCAACGCAGCCAGTTATTGCGTAGTGCACGCAACAGCCTGAATTCCTTTGAAGATCGTTTTTGGTCGGGTGTGGATTTATCCAAGCTGTATCGCGAGGTCAATTCTGACCCAGACCCAGAGTCTGGGGTTGAGCAGGTCTTCCGTGCCGGCTTTAAAGAGTTTTCTCGTTTAAGCCAGCAGCAGGGTGCTAATCCTGAGTCGGTGATGGACGGTGTGGCGCGTTCCATGCGTGTGGCTATTTCCCATGAAGAAGAAAAGTTGGATCAGAGCCTACCGTTCTTAGCCACCGTGGGTTCGACCAGTCCTTATATTGGTTTGTTTGGTACGGTGTGGGGGATTATGAACTCCTTCCGCGGTTTGGCACAGGTGCAACAAGCCACGCTGGCAACGGTTGCACCAGGTATTGCTGAAGCCTTGATTGCTACGGCGATTGGTTTATTCGCGGCGATTCCTGCGGTGATTGCTTACAACCGTTTTGCTGCACGCGGTGAAAATCTGATTGCACGCTACTACACCTTTGCTGATGAGTTTCAGGCCATTTTGCATCGTAAAGTCCACTCTAAAGAGGATTAAGGTGCCCCATGCATAGAGCTCGAATTCGTAACCGTCGCAAACCCGTTGCAGAAATGAACGTGGTGCCCTATATCGACGTGATGCTGGTGTTGCTGGTGATCTTTATGGTCACTGCACCCATGCTCAATCAGGGCGTAAAAGTGGATTTGCCACAAGTCAGCAGTGAAGTATTGCCGCAAGACAACAACTCCATGGTGTTGACCATCTCGATCAAAGCCGATAAAAGCTATTTCTGGAATACGGGTACCGAAGTGGATGTGGACACGGTGCAAGATCAAGCCGTTGATTTAGAACAAATGGTGCATGCAGCTCGCGCTATTTTGGCTGCGAATGCGGCACAAGGTAAAAAAGTGCAAGTCTATGTGCGCGCAGATAAAACGGTGGATTACGGTAGCGTGATGGCAGCCATGGGCGGCTTACAGCAAGCCGGCGTCAGCGATGTTGGCTTAATTACTGAGGCCCCTTAATGCGAACGCATGACCGTTCCTCTTCGGAAAAACTGTTTTGGCCAGTGGTGTGGGCAGTCGGGCTGCATGCCATGCTGTTTGCGTTATTGTTTGTCAGTGTTTCCAATACGCCGGATTTACCGCCATCACGCCCCATTATTAAGGCCACGCTGTATCAATTGCAGTCGCAAAGCCAAGCCACTGCACAAACCAATCAAAAGATTGCCGGTGAAGCTGCAAAAACTTCAGCGCAGCGTTATGAGGCTGAGCAGTTAGCACAGAAGAAAGTTGAGCAAGAACGTTTAGCCGCTTTGGCTGCAAAAGCGGCGCAAGCTCAATCTTCTGCTGAGACCCGCGAGGCACAAGCACGTAAGCAAGCTGAGGAAAAAGCAGCGGCAGCACAAAAACAAGCAGCCGAAGCACAGCAGCAAGCGCAAGCAAAAAAAGCAGAGCAAGCTAAGCAGGCTGCTGAGAAATTAAAGTTGGCTGAAGTCGCGAAAATCAAAGCAGCGGATGATGCTAAGAAAAAAGCTGCTGATGATGAGGCTAAGCGTAAAGCGGCTGAAGCGGCAAAGAATAAAGCCGCTGAAGATGCGAAGAAAAAAGCCACTGAAGACGCTAAAAAAACAGCGGCTGAAGAAGCTAAAAAGAAAGCTGCTGCTGAAGCGGCAAAGAAAAAAGCCGCTAACGATGCTGCTGCTAAGCAAAAAACTGAAGCTGATAAGAAAAAACAGGCTGCAGCAGATGAAGCGGCTAAGCAACGCAAAGCGCAAGAAGCAGCACGTAAAGCTATGGAAGATAAAAAAGCGGGCGCGTTGGCTGAGCTGTTATCTGAGGACACCCAGTACCAGCAAACTAAAGCTGACACAGTCGGTTCGCAAGTTGCAGGTGGTTTAGACGATTTGATTCGTATTCGAGCGTCTGAAGGCTGGACTCGTCCACCGGGTACAACCAACGGTATGACGGTTGTTTTACAAATTAATATGCTGTCAGATGGTACTGTGACCAGTGTCAGCATTGCCCGCAGCAGCGGTAATTCACCTTTTGATAACTCTGCGGTTGCTGCAGTTAAAAACATTGGACGTTTGGTTGAAATGCAGCGCTTAACAGCTGCGCAATTTACACCTTATCGTTCGTTTAAGATGACATTCACGCCTGAGGATTTAGCGTTGTGATGAAAACTTTTAAAGCGTTCTTTTTCGTCTTGCTTAGCTTTGCGGCAGCAACAGCTATGGCTGAAGAGAAAAATATCCGAGTTACCAGTGGTACCGACCGTGCTGTCCCGATTGCTGTGGTGCCGTTTGGCTGGCAAGGCGGTAGTGCATTACCCGAAGATATCGCGAAAATTGTCGGTGATGATTTGCGTAACTCAGGTTCATTTGAGCCCGTTGCTAAGCAAAACATGATCAGCCAGCCAGCGCAAACCAGCGAAGTGATTTTTCGTGACTGGAGTGCGATCGGTGCGCAATATGTATTGGTCGGTAATATCACCTCCAATGCAGGTCGCTTGCAGATCAATTACGCTCTACTTAACGTTACGACTGAGCAAGAAATGTTGCACGGTACCGTGAGTGGTAGTGTGGATCAGTTGCGTGATTTAGCGCACCATATCTCTGATCAGTCTTATGAAAAATTAACTGGAGTTAAAGGCGCGTTTTCGACCCGTCT
The DNA here is from genome assembly GCA_034006005.1 of Pseudomonas sp. Classification (GTDB taxonomy): domain Bacteria; phylum Pseudomonadota; class Gammaproteobacteria; order Pseudomonadales; family Pseudomonadaceae; genus Denitrificimonas. Next base: position 96,813 of record JAVETP010000001.1, on the reverse strand, counting down.
ACTTTATGTGATTGCTGAGCGTTCTTCGGCGACTAATACGCGCTACACCTTGCAGCGTTCAGATTATGATGGCGCGCGAGCAGTGACTCTGTTGCAATCGCGTGAGCCCATACTCTCACCGTCCTTTGCTCCGGATGGCAAGCGTATTGCCTATGTATCCTTTGAACAAAAGCGTCCGCGTATTTTTGTACAAAACATTGAAACAGGTCATCGTGAGCAAATCACTAATTATGAAGGTTTAAACGGTGCACCAGCGTGGTCACCGGATGGCCGTCGTTTAGCTTTTGTGTTGTCGCGTGACGGTAACCCAGAAATTTATGTGATGGATATGAGCTCGCGTCAAGTACGTCGTGTGACCAATCATGCGGCAATTGATACGGAACCTTTTTGGGGTAAAGATGGACAAACCCTCTACTTCACATCGGATCGTTCTGGTAAACCACAAATTTACCGTATGAATATCAATGGTGGAGCTGCAGAGCGGGTTACATTTGTTGGAAACTATAACGCTAACCCTAAATTATCTGCAGATGAGAAGACTTTGGTGATGATTCACCGTCAAGATGGTTATGCTGTGTTTAAAGTGGCTGCACAGGATTTGCAGCGTGGGAACTTACGTATCCTCTCAGATTCAAGTTTAGATGAGTCGCCTACTGTTGCACCCAATGGAACAATGGTAATCTATGCTACCCATCAGCAGGGCAGGGGTGTCCTGATGCTTGCATCTATCAATGGGCGGGTGCGGCTCCCACTACCTAGCATACAAGGCGAAGTCAGAGAGCCTTCATGGTCCCCATATCTGAACTGATGTTGGGTTATTTGTTAACTCACTTTAATATGTTGTTTTCTTGGAGCTTGTAAAATGGAAATGATTAAATTCGGTAAATTTGCTGCTTTATCATTGGCTTTAGCTGTTGCAGTTGGTTGTTCTTCAAAAGGCGGCGACGCAAGTGGTGAAGGTGCAATTGATCCGAATGCCGGCTACGGTATGGATACAGGAGCTGTTGATGGTAGCTATGGCAGCGGTAGCGGTAGTGAAGAAGCGGCACTGCGCGCAATCACTACGTTTTACTTTGAATACGACAGTTCAGACCTAAAGCATGAAGCAATGCGCGCACTTGATGTACACGCACGTGACTTACAAGCTGCTGGCAACCGTGTTGTATTGGAAGGTCATGCTGACGAACGTGGTACACGTGAATACAACATGGCTTTGGGCGAGCGTCGCTCACAAGCTGTACAGCGCTACTTAGTTTTGCAAGGTGTTTCACCTGCACAGCTTGAGCCAGTGTCTTACGGTGAAGAGCGTCCAAACGTGATTGGTCATGACGAAAGCTCATGGTCACAAAACCGTCGTGTTGAATTACGTAAGTAATAGGTAAGAAAAATGATCCGTTCAACCCTTATAGTTTTGGCCCTCAGCCTGCCAACATTGGCAGTCGCTGCGATACCTATCACTGATGGCTCAAGCCATCAGGGGATGTATGCTGGTGGAAACCAGGGGTTGAACGGAGCCGCGACTGAAGGTGGTGCTTCTGCACCGCTTTCAGCTCAAGGTCAGTTGTTTATTCAATTGCAACAAATGCAGGAAGAAATTTCTACACTGCGCGGTATGCTTGAAGAACAACAGCATGAGTTAAAACAAGTACGCCAAGAAAATCTTGAGCGTTACCAAACATTAGACAGCCGCTTACATGAAGGCGTGGGTGCGCAAGCTCCAGGCCCGTCTACAGCGACTGAGGATATTGCAGGTGCGCCTGCAACTCGGCAGAGTGCCGGTGATCCAGAGAAAGAAAAACTATTGTACGAAGCGTCTTTTGATTTAATTAAAGCACGTGATTTTGAAACCGCTAAAAAAGCTTTCGATGCTTTTTTAAATAAATACCCTGATAGCCAGTACGCAGGTAATGCTCAATATTGGTTAGGCGAAGTGTATTTAGTGGACGGTGATTTACAGTCTGCTGGTAAAGCTTTTGCTTTAGTCGCCAACAACTATCCAAAGCATAATAAAGTGCCTGATTCGCTGTATAAGTTAGCGGATGTGGAGCGCCGTTTAGGCCATGCTGATAAAGCACGCACAATTATGCAGCAAGTCGTTGCTCAGTACCCCAATACCTCCGCAGCACAGCTTGCACAGCAAGACTTAAGAAAACTCTAATACCCTGTGATCAGCATACTCACGCTTAGCGTGGGTCTGTGCTGAGTCGTGTCTGGCAGTCCACTGTTTGCGAGGAAAAGCATATGAGCCATAAACGTGCCGTTATTTTATTATCTGGTGGTTTAGACTCAGCCACTGTGTTGGCATCAGCTCGTGCTGAAGGTTACGACTGCTACACCATTAGTTTTGATTATGGCCAGCGCCACCGTAGTGAACTTGATGCATCACGTTGCATCTCAGAGGCTTTGGGAGCGATTGAGCATAAAGTCATTGGCATCGATTTGGATGGAATGGGCGGCTCTGCGCTCACAGATAGCAGCTTAGATATACCTCAAGCGAGCAGTGGCGATGAGATTCCTATTACTTATGTACCGGCACGTAATACGGTGTTTTTATCGCTGGCTTTGGGTTGGGCTGAGGTCTTACAGGCCTATGATATTTTTATCGGCGTCAATGATGTCGATTACTCTGGCTACCCCGATTGCCGCATGGAATTTATCCAAGCATTTGAGCAGGTTGCTAACTTAGCCACACGTGCAGGGGTAGAGGGACGTAAGTTTCGTATTCAAGCGCCCCTGCAAAGTATGAGTAAGGCTGATATCATTCAGTTAGGAACACAGCTCGGGGTAGACTATGCGCTCACAGTTTCTTGTTATCAGGCCGATAATAAGGGGCGAGCATGCGGAGTCTGTGACAGCTGTCAATTGCGTAGACAGGGTTTTATCAACGCATGCATTAATGATCCAACACGATATTTTGACTAAAATAAAATTTATGCTTGCTCTGAGCTGAAAAAGCCGTATTATGCGACTCCCCATCAGGGTCGTTAGCTCAGTGGTAGAGCAGTTGGCTTTTAACCAATTGGTCGTAGGTTCGAATCCCACACGACCCACCAACTCTTTTCTTCGCATCGTTTTATTGTCAGTATTGTGTTGCATCTCATTAAGATCAATAAGTAATACACTTGTTAACATCGCGCCCGTGTGCGCTGTGAGGACTGGCATCAATGACGCAAATTTCCGAACGTATTTTGGTTCAAGCGCACTTGGCGGCGAAGCAGGTTGAAGAACTGACGCCCGAGCAAGAAGCGTATTATTGTGAACGTATTATTGCTGAACTGAAAGCGCAGAATGCTGTTTTAGTTGCGCACTACTATTGTGATCCTGTTATTCAAGAACTGGCTGAGAAAAGTGGCGGCTGTGTGGCTGACTCGCTCGAAATGGCGCGTTTTGGTAGTCAACACAGCGCGCAAACCCTTGTGGTTGCCGGTGTACGTTTTATGGGCGAAACTGCCAAAATCCTCAATCCTGAAAAACGCATTTTAATGCCAACCTTAGAAGCGACTTGTTCGCTTGATTTAGGCTGCCCGATTAAAGAGTTTTCTGAGTTTTGTGATCAACATCCTGAGCGTACAGTGGTGGTGTATGCCAATACATCCGCTGCGGTTAAAGCGCGTGCGGACTGGGTGGTGACCTCCAGTTGTGCATTGGAGATTGTTGAGACCTTAATGGATAACGGAGAGACCATTCTATGGGCGCCGGATCAGCATTTAGGCCGTTATATTCAGCGTGAAACCGGCGCGGATATGCTGCTGTGGGAAGGTGCATGCATCGTCCACGAAGAGTTTAAATCCAAACAGTTAGCGGATATGAAAGTTTTATATCCTGAAGCTGCTGTATTGGCTCACCCTGAGTCTCCGACTGCAGTGCTTGAGTTAGCAGATGTGATTGGTTCAACCACGCAGCTGATCAAAGCCAGTCAAGAATTACCCAATCAGCAGTTTATTGTGGCGACTGATCGCGGTATTTTCTACAAAATGCAGCAGTTGAGTCCCAATAAGAGCTTTATTGAAGCGCCAACCGCAGGTGAGGGTGCAGCGTGTCGTAGCTGTGCAAACTGTCCGTGGATGGCGATGAATACCCTTGAAGCGCTGTTGTTAGGCTTACAAAATGGCGATAATGAAATCATTGTTGATCCGGCGATTATTCCTAAAGCGGTCCGTCCATTACAGCGTATGTTGGACTTTACCCGTGATGCACAAATCAAATTAGACGGTAACGCTTAGTCTGGTTTTCAATAGGTGTGTATGTCGCACCTCGTTTGTACTGCATTCCCCTCAATGCGCCGTCCTGGCGCAATAGGGGTGCTAGCTATCCTTGGCTACGCTTTGCAGTGTGAACGAGGGACTCATTGATCAGTGATGGTGTCGGCAAATCTGTAGCACGATTCACTTTGAGTGCAGTATCCAAACTTTTAGAAATGATGTTGCTTGTCGGTTTGCAGTACAGTGCAGATTGACGGACCAATACCCATTCCGAAGTACGTTAGGTACGGGTCTGTTAGTACAAGAAACCTAAATATTTCCCTACTCATCGACTAAATATATGGCGCTTATCTGTGGCTGTAATACACTCAGAGCATAGAGTCATCAGTGGCATGATGGCGTTGTGGGTTATTCATTAGGAAGAGGTGTGACTTGGCTCGTTTACATAAATATATAACACTGACAGGCGCGTTATTACTCGTAGGCTGTCAAGCGGTCAACACGACCAACTCAAGTGCTGTGGGTGTCGAACGTAAACAGTATATGTTCAGCTTATTAAGCACTGATCAGGTGAACCAAAGCTATGCACAGTCTTACCAAGAAACGTTAAGTAAAGCGCAATCACAGGGCAAGCTTGATACCCGCAGTAATAATGCCAAGCGCCTACAAACCATTGGTCGGCGTGTCATTGCCCAAGTGGGCCATTTCCGCTCTGATGCACAGCGCTGGGATTGGCAGGTGAACTTAATTGATAGTCCTGATCTCAATGCGAACTGTGGTCCGGGTGGTAAAATCATTTTTTACAGTGGCATTATCACTAAATTAAATCTAACCGATGATGAAATCGCTGCGGTAATGGGGCATGAAATTGCCCACGCACTACGTGAGCACAGCCGTGAAGCCATGTCGAAAGCTTATGCTATTGATATAGCCAAAACAGGTGTGAGTGCTATCTTAGGTGTAGATCAGGATACTATGGTACTGGCCGATGCCGCGGTAGAGTACGGTATGACCTTGCCTAATAGTCGTGGTGCAGAAACTGAAGCAGACTTAATTGGTATCGAGCTGGCGGCACGTGCTGGTTATAACCCCAATGGTGCAGTAAGTTTATGGCGCAAAATGGAACAAGCCAGCCAAGGTGCGCCTGCTGAGTTTATGAGTACGCACCCATCCTCCTCTACACGTATTTCCAACTTAGAGCAGGCTATTCCAAAGGTGATGCCTTTGTATAACCAAGCAGCTAAGCGCTAAGTAGTGCTATAGAACGCTGACTGAATCGATTGAATGATTCGGACAGCGTTGAGATTGAGTTAAATAAACAGCTGTACGCTTGGTTGCGTACGGCTGTTTTTATTTATGGGCTTTTAAAATCACAAATTTAGCGTTGGCAGCAATTTGCTCAACTTCACGGAACATGCGCTTGAGCGTGACGTGATAGCCTAAATGACGGTTACCCACAATCCATAATTGCCCGCCTTGCTTCAATGCTCTATGGCTTTGTTGAAACATGCGTCGTGCTAAAAAATCACCGACCACTTGCTGTTGGTGAAAGGGTGGGTTGCACAAGACTATATCCAAAGTCTCCGGCTGTTCAGCGCCTAAACCATCACCGGCATAGATGGTTACTGAACGCTCGCCCAAGGCGTGCTGCCAGTTCTCTTGTGCTGATTGCACCGCCATATAAGATTCATCGACCATACGCAGTTGCGCCTGTGGATTGTTCAATGCACATGCGATGCCCAATACACCATTACCACAGCCTAAATCGGCAACCTGTGCATCGCCTAGATTATTTGGCAGATGCGGCAGAAAAAGCCGCGTGCCAATATCCAAAGCTTCACGGCAAAAAACGCCAGCATGATTACGTAAACTGATCTGTGGTTTATCCAGTTGATAGACGCTTGGATAAGGTGATTGAGCCTGTGTTTGCGCAGTAGGTGTGACAAAGAGTAAACGTGCTTTTTTTTCAGCTAGGCTGGCTTGTACGGGGCCAATATAGCGCTCCATTAGATCACCGGCTGAGCGGGGCAGGTGTTTGACCATACCTGCGGCGACGATAATAGTCTTTGTAGTGATATGACTTTGCAGACGAATTAATTGTTCTTCAAGTAAGGCGAGTGTCTTGGGTACGCAAATCAGCACGCAATCATAAGGGCCAGCAAAGGCCTGATCAGCTGGAATAATATGCACGCTATTGTGATCCAGCTGATTGCGACTGAGATTATTGCGCAGGCCTTGGTGGGCCAAAAATGAATCGCCACTGCTGTGCACTGTCATATGGCTGCAGAGGCTGGCAGCTAGAGCGCCGAAACTGTCGTTGAGTATCAGTACACGTGGATTCTCAGGTAGCTGACAGCTGCTCAGGTGCTTAAGTAGGTATTCATCGGCAGCATCAAAAGCTTGTAAGGGACTGTTGTTTTGCTCGGGGTAGCGCAGCAAATCAAGTTTGGCAAAGTGGGTATCAAATATAGGCATAAGGATCGCAGGTGTTTGTTTGGCCAAAAATGGCGTATGAATAGGGATATCTGTTAGTGAATGAGGTGCAGTATGAACGCGACGCAAGAAAAGTTCACCCGGCAAACCATTACTCATCTGCATACTTGGACGCCCAGCCTGTTCAGTTTTCGCTGTACGCGTGATGCGGGCTTTCGTTTTACCGCTGGGCAATTTGCACGTCTTGGCGTGCGTAAGGCCAGTGGGTCGATTGTTTGGCGTGGTTATTCGATGGTGTCGAGTCCGTTTGATGAGTTTCTGGAGTTTTTCTCGATTGTGGTGCCCGGTGGTGAGTTTACCAGTGAGTTAAGTCAACTGGCTGTGGGTGATGAAATTTTGATTGAGAAACAGGCGCATGGGTTTTTGACCTTGGATCGTTTTGTCGATGGCGAGCATCTGTGGTTGCTATCAACGGGGACTGGAGTAGCACCATTTTTATCAATGCTGCAGGATTTTTCTGCTTGGGAGCGTTTTCAGAAGATTATATTGGTCTATAGCGTGCGCACGCAGGCTGAGTTGGCCTATGCTGAACTATTGGATGAGATTTTGACCCGTGAATATGTAGCTGAGTATGCGCATAAATTCACTTTTGTGCCGGTGGTGACACGTGATGCAGTCCCAGGCTGCCTCGGCGCGCGTATTACTGATTTGCTCAATTCAGGTGAGCTGGAACGTGTGGTTGGTCTGCCGCTGGAGGCTGAGCATTCTCGGGTGTTACTCTGTGGTAACCCGCAGATGGTTGAAGATTGTCGGATGCTACTGCAGAAACGCGATATGCAGTTGTCGTTAACGCGTAAACCTGGTGCTGTGGCGGTAGAGAATTATTGGTAATTTGCTAATTACTTGCAGAATAAAGAGTATCGTATATAGCTAGATATATACCTGCTGCACCTCGCTAGTGCCGCTTTTCCCTCCACGGGGCTTCCAGCCCCATTCCGAAGTACGGCACGTGCCATTTTCCAGCGCTGGGTGATTTAGACTGAATACTGAAACCAAGCTATAAGTGGCTGGGCTTCAGTATTTACCAGTAGGTTATTTTTTTGCTTGTACTGTGGTTGTATATTTGCAGTAGAACTTAAGCAGCCAAATTACCGGCTGGGCCAAAGAACTCATAGTGAATATCAGCATCTTCTACATTACGTGCCTTGAGTAGACGCCAGACATGCGTCAGCATTGGAGTTGGGCCGCACAGGTAAATCTCGCTTTGACGATCGCCAATCAGCTCATCCAGTAAGTCTTGATCAACAAAGCCTACGCTGTGGTGAGTTTTCTTTTCTATATCGTGCGCTGTGGGTTCGCTAAAACGTAGGTGGGTCTTTAAGTTTGCATGTTGGCTTTGCAACGTAGCGAGTTCATCAGCAAAAGCACGAACTGAACCATTAATAGCACACTGCAGGAAAATGATTTCTCGGTCAGCATGTTCAGCTAATGCGCTATGCAGCATGGATAAAACCGGTGTGACACCGACGCCGCCAGCAATAAATACCAATGGGCATTGTGCATGCTGGGGTGGTTGCAATGTGAACTCACCACAAGGTGGTGCAATTTCAACGATATCGCCAACTTGCAGTTGGTCATGCACATAACTTGAGCATACGCCATCCGGTGTATTGTCTGCTAAAGCCACTTCGCGCTTAATACTCAGACGGTAATGCTCTGCTCCCGCTGCGTTAGACAAACTGTAGTTACGCATAATCGGTGTGCCATTTTCTGGTGTCACACGTAGGGTAATGTATTGACCGGGTAGGTGCGCCTGCAGTGGCTGGCCGTCCTTAGGTGCAAAGTAGAGTGAAACGATATTGTCGCTGGCTTGCTCGCGCTTTTTAATTACAAAAGGTTTAAAACCTGACCAACCATGCTCGCTTTGCTGATCAGCATAAATCTTATCTTCACGGGCAATAAATAAGTTAGCCAGCTGGCTATAAGCTGTGGCCCAAGCATCAATAATATCTGGAGTGGCTGCCTCGCCTAAAACTTCTTTGATTGACTCGAGTAAGTTTGAGCCAACAATCGGGTAGTGCTGTTCTTTGATACCCAATGAAGCGTGTTTCTGTGCAATCAGTTCGACTGCGCCAGCCAAAACACTGGGGTTCTCAATATGTTTTGCATAGGCGCAAATAGCTGCTGCTAAAGCACGTTGTTGTCCACCGGTATGCTGGTGGGCAGGGTTGAAAAATGAGAGCACCTCAGGGTTTTCACGGAACATACGCTCGTAGAAATGACGTGTAAGCGCTTCGCCATTTGCGTCGAGCACGGGTACTGTTGCTTTGATAACAGCCAGTTGGTCTGCTGTGAGCATGGTGTTTCTCCTTAAAGTGGTATTTTACATACCTGTTTAAAACTGGCATATTAAATGCCTCTTTCCATTAGGTCAAGTCATGCAACTCTCGACACACACAGATTTTTCGTTACGGGTTCTTATTTATCTGGCATTACAGAAAGATAGTACGCCGGTTACGGTGCAGAAAATCGCAGAAGATTATGGTATTTCCGCCAATCATGTCGCTAAAGTAGGGCAGACGTTAACGCAATTAAACTATGTAAAAAGTTTGCGTGGACGCAGTGGTGGGTTGGTGTTGGCTGTGCCTCCGAGCAGCATTAATGTGGGGCAAATTGTGCGGGCAGTAGAAAATTTGAAACTTTTAGAGTGTTTTGCTCCGGGTTCAACCTGTCCGATTGAGCCGGTGTGCGAGTTAAAGCATATTTTGTATAAGGCGCAAGCGGCTTTTTTAGCAACGTTGGATCGATATACGTTAGCGGATCTTATTGTTGAGCGGGCGGGATTAGAAAAGCTTTTATTTAGGTCCGGCGGTTTATAAGTAGACTGTTGATGGCTTGAAGCTACAGCCGAGCCAGCACTGCACATGGATGATCAGTGCTTTACTGTTTATATGCAGGCTATAAGGTTTTACAGAAAAATAACATAGACAGGCTATACTCAAATCAGCAGTAAAATTTCTTAAAGAAAATTGATAACAATAATAACTTTGAGAGCAGCCAGTATGAAACAGACGCAATGCCTTAATTTTAAATTGATACCTTTATTTATCGCAGCGCTACTTTTTTTGCAGCTGATCAGTGCACAGAGCGCCCTTGCAGCTACAGATGCTGCTAGAGGCGTACCGTTAAATAAGCCGACCGCCAAGGTTACTCTTAGGGTGGATGGACTGATTACACAGACTAATGCTTCTGCACAGGCACAGTTTGATTTAGCGATGATTCAGGCCTTGCCTGCAGCAACGATTTACACCTCAACTGTGGTAACGGATGGCATCAAACGTTTTGATGGCGTCTTGGTGCGTGAACTTTTGAATGTGCTTGGCCTTTCAACTCAAGCTCAAAGTGTCGAAGCCAGTGCGCTCAACGATTATCTGGTTGATATACCCTTAGCCGATTTTTATAAATATGACGTGTTGCTGGCCACGCATATGGATGGAGTGTTGCTGCAGCCAATAGATAAAGGGCCTTTATGGCTGGTTTATCCGCGTGACAGCCATAGAAAACTGCAAGATATTCGTTATGACTATCGCTGGGTTTGGCAGCTTAAACACTTGCATATACATTAAGGTCTTGTCGTTATGTCGCGTACTAAACAAATATTTATGCGCTATATATTGCCGCTGATGACCATTGTTTTGTTATTGGTATTACTGGCAGTGGCATTATTTCGACTCTCAACTATTCAGCGTGAAATGCGTTATAACTCCAATGCCAATATGGTTTGGGTTGTTTACTATACCCATCTTGAAAGCTTGCGCTTAACCGATGTGCTACAAAAAAGAGCACTGGATGTTAATGCGGATGTCGACCTTGAATTTCGTTATCAGATGCTGTTAAGCCGCTTAAACTTGCTGCATGACGGTCCGCAAGCACGGTTTTTAGATCAAGTGGGGTTATTCGCTGAACTTAAGTTACATACAGAACGCTTGCATCAGATTGAGCATCTACTGACTGTCGATCCTTTAAGCGCAGAGCAATTAAAGACTTTGCAGCAAAGGCTCAGTGAGTTCAGTGCCTTTATGCTGAAGGCTTCAGGACGGGCAATGACCGCACAATGGGAAGAACTGGGCGCGGGTGTGGATATGAACCGCAACGCCGTCTTAACCATACTGTTTATCGTGGTTGCGATTTTCTTATGCAGTCTATTTGTTTCTATACAGTTTTTAATCGCGCTGCAGCGCAGTCGACAAAATGAGCGTATTAAGCAGCAGCAAGTTGAACTGCAAAAGCAGCTAGAGCATGAGCGTAAAATCAGTGAACTGTACCGCAGTTTTGGGGCGATGGTCTCCCATCAGTTTCGTACGCCTTTAGCGATTATTGATGCCAGTATGCAGCGTTTAATTCGTGCTGCAGAACGTATGACTCCAGCGCAAGTGGTTGAGCGAGCCAGCAAAGTGAAAACGGCGACCGAACGTTTAACCCATTTGATTGAAAGTATCTTAAGAGCGGATCGTTTTTTAGAGCAAGTCGATATCCAGTTACAACGATTCTCTTTAGCTGATTTAGTTAAAGAGCTTATTGATCGGCATGTTTTTTTACACCCCTGCCGCCAAGTGATCTTCACTGTTGAGGATAATAAAGATCTGCAAGCGATTTTTGATCCGGTGCTGGTGAATGAAATTATTGTCAATTTGTTATCTAATGCAGATAAGTACTCACCGGCTGATCGAGTCATTACTGTAGATATTTATCAGCGTGAGCAGTGGGTGTGTTGTCAGATCAAGGATCAAGGTCGTGGCATTGCCGATAAAGATCTTATGCATATTTTTCAGCGCTACTATCGTGCAAATTCAGTTGCTGATGTGGCGGGTACCGGTATCGGACTGTATGTCGCTGCTGAATTGGCTGAGTTGCAAAGAGGTCAAGTGACCGTCAGCTCGCAAGAAAATATAGGCTCAGTCTTTACTTTATATATGCCGCGTTTTTTTAGCGGGTAATGGATTTAACGCGATGAAAAGCTCAAAATTACCCATGGAAACCGTCATTCTCTGTGTTGAGGATGAAGTGGACCTGCGAGAAATTCTTGTTGAAGAAATGCAGGATGCTGGCTATCAGGTGCTTGAGGCAGGTGATGGTGAAGACGCTCTAATGATTTTACAGCAGACACGACCGGATTTGATTTTGTGTGATATTGCCATGCCGCGTATGGATGGGTATCAGCTATTACAACGTATCCGCACCTGTCACCCTGAGCTGGCTGATGTGCCGTTTATTTTTCTGAGTGCACAAGACCAAGTTGGGCAAATTATCAGCGGTAAGCATGCGGGCGCGGATGACTATTTAGTTAAACCGATCAATTTTGACCTGATGTTGGCGACCATTGATGCGCGTTTACGCCAAGTACAGCGTCTACAAACACAATTGAAAAGCCAAGCAGTAGACGCCGATACGCCAGCGTTAGAGTCAGGCAGCAGTGCCAGTAAAATCTTCCAGCGTATTTCAAAAACCTTAGATTTTGTCAATTCAGGCATTGTTTTACTGGATGAAAATGCACACACGTTATTGATGAATAACACCGCTAAGACCGTTATCAGTCAAGCGCTGTGCCCAGACATTACCGCAATGGTAAAGCAGCATGATCAACACACAGTCTGGCAGCATGCTGCGATTCGCCAAGCGATCTTAGCGGCTAAACAAGGTGGCGATTATATTGATTTTCTATCCTTAGCTTGTCATCAAGGGCAGCGCGATGTGTTGCTCACCATTTGTGCTTTAAGTGCAACATCGCTGTACAGCGATGAGCCGGTTGTTGCGCTGTTTTTTAGTCATAGTGGTCATCATCAGTTGGTGCCCTTTAAGGCGCTTGAAGCCTTGTTCCAACTGACACCGATGGAAAGCCGTGTTGCTTGGGCCTTTGCTCAAGGTATGCGCTCGGAAGAAATCGCCCAAACATTCAGTGTGTCGATGACGACAGTGGCTTTTCATAAACGCAATATTTTTCAAAAAACACAAACAAACCGACAAGCCGATTTAGTCGCTTTGCTGTTAACGCTTCCAGCCACAACCTTTTAAGACCCTTGCGCCCGTATTGGGCAAAGCTTTCCGTGCAAATACAAGTCAGGCATAAGTGAGTGCTTTTGAGGTGTTGCTTGGCTTCAGTATCGGCTAAACAGCCTAGCGCAAGAGTTATCCCGTCTATTTAGACGGCTCCCGCAACAGATAAAATCGATAGCCTAGGTGATGCACACTCTATGTAAATGCAGACGACACAAGAGATGTCGTTGCATTGCCTAATAAGGAGGCAATTATGTGGGATTTTAGCCTAAAGAAATCGATCAGTTTACTTGTTCGCACTATGCCTTTTATCTTGCTGCGTTGTGCCGTGTATTTTGGCATTACCTTGGCCTATATTTTAATGACGGGTGTCGGCGCGGGTGTGGGGTATGGCATTGGCGGCTTTGGTGATGAGAGTTTTCGAACAATGGCAGCCATCTGGGGTGGTATTGCTGGGTTTGGTGTTGTTGGTGCTGTGTTGTTCTTTGCCCGTGAATACCTCCTTTATACGGTTAAGGCCGGTCATATTGCTGTGTTAATACGCTTAATCGATGGGGAAGAGTTGCCAGAAGGTCGCTCGCAAATTTCCTATGCCAGTCAAATTGTTAAACAGCGTTTTGCGCAAACCAATACGCTATTTGCCATGGATATGCTGATTAAGGGTGTGATCGGTGCAATTACCGGTTTAGTGCAAGGTGTTGCAAGTTTTTTACCGATTCCGGGAACGCAGCAGTTGATGGGCGTGGTTAAAGCGTTCTTGCGTATTGCAGTGGGCTTAATTGATGAAGTGATTCTTGCTTATATTATTCGCACCAACAGTGATAACCCATGGTTGGCATCACGCACAGCGCTGGTTTTATATGGACAGAATGCCAAGGTGATGCTCAAAAATGCGGCGTGGTTGACGCTGTTTACCTACGGTTTATCCTTTGTCGTTTTTCTGATTATGCTGGTACCTGCAGCGGCCATCGTTTATATCATGCCCGGTGCTTGGTCTGCTGGCGGAATGCTCTTTGCCTTACTCTTTGCTTGGGCTGTCAAAGTTGCAGTGATTGAGCCGTTTGCGATTGCTTGTTTGTTGCAGGCCTACTTCAAGACGATTCAGGATCAAACGCCAAACCCTGAGTGGGAAGCACGTTTAGATAAAGTATCTGACAAGTTTGTTGCGCTTAAAGGTAAAGCGCAAACATGGGTTGAACCTGCGAAACCTAATACGAGTGAGGCGCCCGAGTGATAGGTTAAGTAGAGCTGTGTCAGCCGGTGTCTATGAGCTACAGACCGGTCAGCACAGCTCATGCTAAGTAGAGAGTATGGTGTGAAGTGATTGTTAGGTAAAATGGGCCAGTATGGATATTTAGCCCGCAGGGTAACTTATTTCGATGGAGTGCAATAATGCGAAGAGTCTATTCTTTTTTACCTGTCCTTTTGCACACTCAAAAAGTGGCAAAAATCATCGGCCTAGTTATAGCCGCGCTGCTACTCAGTAGTTGCGCAAGTATGAGTGAGCAAGAGTGTTTAACGGCGAATTGGCAAGATCAAGGCTTTCGCGATGGGCGTAATGGTGAGCCACTCACGCGCATCGAAGATCATCGTCAAGCCTGTGCCAAAGTCGGCGTTACACCGGACCAGAGACTTTATTTTAAAGGCCGTGATCAAGGTATTTTGCTTTATTGCACGCCAGACAATGCTATTCAAGAAGGGCGCTTGGGGCGAGCATACCGTAACGCCTGTCCTGCTCATTTAGAGCACCGTTTTCTGCTGGCTTATGAACAAGGTAAGCAAATTTATGACGTTGAGCAGCATATAGAAAAACTCAATACAGAATCAAACCAACTTGAGCAGGCATTGAGGAAAGAAGAGGATAGAGATAAACATCGCTATTTACGTCAAGAGTTACGTGATATCGATCGACAGTTACAACGTGCTCGTGAAGACCTGCGCTACCTCGAAAGACGCTTACGTTATTGAGTTGCGCGATAAACTTACACAAGGCTACAGACCCTAGATAATTGGAGATGATCATGCGTAGATTTTTAGATGGGCTGGTGTTTGCTGTAGCTGCTTTCCTGATGTCTGCCGCTGTAGCAGCCACACCACTGAGTTCGGCACAGGTGGAAAACTACATTGCTTCTTTTGCTGAGGCGCAAACCTTTGCTGAGGAGAACCCGCTTAAACAAAAAGGTATCGATCGCGATCGGCCCTTAGTCTCAAGTGTTGACTTGTTGGCTAAAGATTCACTGCATTACCAGGGCTTGAGCAACATTGCACAGAAGTATCATTTTCGTAACCTAGAGCAATGGGCGGATGTCGGTGACCGCGTCATGAATGCCTATTTTATTGCAAAAGAAGGCTCAAGTTTAGAGTTTATTAAGCGTCATTACCAAGAAGCTGAGGCGCGGATCAATAACAATCCAGACTATAGCAAACAGTTTAAAAAAGACTTATTAGCGGGGATGGAAAAAGGTTATTTGCGCAATGTGAAAAAAATACAAAATGCACAACCTGACTTGCCTGCAGTCTCGGGCCTGATGGATCAGATAGCACCACTTTATAAATAATTACGCTTTGTGTTTTTTGATAATAAAAAATAATATCTAAAACAAAGGTGACTCTGATGAAAAATAATATCCTACTGATAGCACTTATAAGCTTTGTAATAACAGGCTGTGGTGAGTCTGGCAACGGTAGTCAACCAGGACTGCCTAAGCTTTATCAGGAACACTTTAAAGAAGCTTGGGCCACCAGCAGTCAGGGCAAGCTACCGCTGAATGAGTGTGCTCGCGTGGTCGGTACCGCAGTTGGCATGGTCATGGCCAAAAAAGATAAAAATAATCAAGCGCGACAAGCCTATGAGGCCTGTTATGTCGATGCGTTTGTGAATTATGCCAATGTGTATTTCACCCTAGATGATAATGCAAAAATCGAACGCGATAATACTCCCAAAGGTTGTTTGACGTTCGCTCAGTCACTACGCATGCATACGTCTATTGTCGGTGGTTTTGCTGACAAGTTTGATGTGGACACTAACGCTTTAGATCAACGCATACGCAGTGGATTAAGCGAGACTGCAGCTTTATGCCTCTAATGGATCAGGTGTTAACTGACACATACTGTTGAGTGAGGTGCTGATATGAAACCGCTCTATTCTTTTGTACTGGCTGGGCTAGTGACCGCCACAGCGGGCGCAAGTATAGCTGCCGAGCAAACCATGATCGTGCTGGATGCTTCAGGATCAATGTGGGGGCAAATTAATGGCAAACCTAAACTGCAAATTGCCCGTGAAGCATTAGCCACCGTATTAGAAGGTGTGCCAGCCGATATGGAGTTGGGTTTAATTGCCTATGGTCATCGTGAGCGTGGTAACTGTAACGATATTGAAGTGATTGTAAAACCAGCTACAGGAACCGGGCCTGCGATTAGCCAAGCCGCAGCGAAGATGAAGTTTCTGGGTAAAACCCCGCTCACTGCTTCAGTGTTAAAAGCGGCTGAAGAAATGCGTTATACCGAAGATAAAGCCACTGTAATTTTAATCACTGATGGCTTAGAAAACTGCCAAGCGGATCCTTGCGCTGTGGGGGCTGAGCTGGCTAAAAACGGCATAGATTTTACCGCGCATGTGGTTGGCTTTGACTTGACCGATGCTGAAGGTAAACAAGTGGCCTGCTTGGCTGAAAATACCGGTGGGAGCTATGTGTCTGCGGCGAATGCCGACGAATTACGTGATGCATTGTTCAATACTGTAGTGCGGCCAACTAAAAAAGATACGCCCAAAGAGCCTGAGCCTTTCGTTTTGCCTGAGGCCAGCTTAGATCCAGATGAGAGTGTCACTATAGGTGGCGATATTAACGTCAAGTGGACCGGGCCCAATGCAGAAAATGACTATATTGATCTCGTCCCGCAGAATTATAAAAAAACCTACGATGAGCTGACCTTTACCTACACCAAAGACGGTTCGCCACTCACTGTACGAGCAGCCGGCAAACCGGGTACCTATTCCGTGCGTTATATCTGGCGCGGTAGTGATAATCAGCGTCATGTCTTAGCCGAGGCTGCAGTTGAAGTCACGGACAGCGATGTGGCCTTAGTTGCGCCCGATACTGTGCAGGCAGGCGGCATGATTCCTATCCAATGGAAGGGACCTGCGAATGAGCGTGATTATGTCGACTTAGTGGCAGATGGAGTTAAGAAAGCCAGCGGTGAGCTGACCTATGCGTATACCAATGCTAAGACTGAGCCGGAGATTGAGCTGCGCGCGCCGACTCAGCCTGGTGTCTATAACATTCGTTACGTACTAAACGGTGAGGAGCAAAAGCGTGTTCTAGAGAGTATCGCCATTACAGTCACTGAAGCTGCAGCCTCAGTCTCTGCACCCGAACAGGTCGAAGCGGGTGCTGCGATGCCGATCTTTTGGACAGGGCCGGCCGGTGAGCGTGACTATGTTGATATCGTTCCCGCAGAGCACAAACGTATAGGTGGCGAGTTGACGTTCTTTTATACAAAAGACTCCGAAGATGGCGAGTCGCATGAACTGAAAGCACCCACTAAAGCCGGCGAGTACCAAGTGCGTTATATCTTACGTGGCTCGGGTGCTGATCGGGTGCTGGTTAAGCAGCCCTTTACCGTAGTCGCCGCTGAAGGCAGTGTTAGCGTGCCTGAAAGCGTGCAGGCAGGCTCTAGTATTCAAGTGATTTGGACAGGCCCTGCTAACCATGATGACTATGTGGATATTGTCCCTATTGATCATAAACGCATTGGCGGCGAGTTGACCTATTTCTATACACGTAACTCAGAAGAAGGCGATCCCGATCAGCTGAAAGCACCCACTAAAGCCGGTGAGTACCGTGTGCGCTATATCTTACGCGGCGCCGGTGCTGCGAGTATCTTGACTCAACAGACCTTTACCGTAGTTGCCGCTGAGGGTAGCGTTAGCGTGCCTGAGAGCGTGCCAGCGGGTTCGGTCATGCAAGTTGAGTGGGTCGGCCCAGCTAACCATGATGACTATGTGGACATTGTCCCTATTGATCATAAACGCATTGGCGGTGAGTTGACCTATTTCTATACACGCAACTCAGAAGAGGGTGAGCCTGATCAGCTCAAAGCACCCGCCAAAGCTGGGGAGTACCAGGTGCGTTATATCTTGCGTGGCTCGGGTGCTGGGAGTGTGCTGACTAAACAAGCGTTTACAGTGAGCAAGCCGGACGGCAGTGTCTCTGTTCCGGCTAGTGTGCAAGCCGACTCAATGATTCCGGTTGAGTGGTCAGGTCCTGCTAATCATGATGACTATGTGGACATTGTCCCAGCTGACCATAAGCGCATTGGTGGTGAGCTGACCTACTTCTATACACGAAGCTCAGAAGAGGACGAGCCTGATCAACTTAAAGCGCCGTCGAAAGCCGGAGAGTATCAAGTGCGCTATATTTTACGCGGCTCAGGTCAGGGAGTGGTACTGGCGAAACAGGCTTTTACCGTGACAGATAACTAAATAAAAACGACCCATGAGTTTAAGCATGGGTCGTTTTACTGTTTATTGTACAGGCTTTTGTAGTTGCTACCTGACAGGGGAGTTAGCTTTTATTTTGTTGCTGGAGTAGATCGCGGATTTCGCTGAGCAGGACTTCCTCGTTGCTCGGTGCTGGCAGCTCTGCGGGAGCGGCTGGCACTTCTTCGGCGATCTCTTCTTCACGCTTGAGACGGTTGATGACTTTTACACCCATAAAAATAGCGAAAGCTACGATTACAAAGTCAATAATACTTTGAATGAATTTTCCGTAGGCCAGCATCACTGCTGGTAAGTCACCTTCGGCAGCTTTTAACGTCACAGCTAGATCGCTGAAATCAACACCACCAATCAAAACGCCCAGTGGCGGCATGATGATATCACCCACAAATGAACTGACGATTTTACCAAACGCCGCACCAATGATAATACCTACAGCCATATCAACAACGTTGCCTTTGACCGCGAACGTTTTGAACTCTTTAATAATGCTCATATTTTATTTCCTGGCGTTAAAATTAAATACATTAAATGCTATGCGGCAATATGCCACACTTTGTATGTAATTATACAGAGCTGAATGACACGATTTAATGAGTTAGCGCAAGGGTATCAGCAATGCGCGCTAGAACAGCGCGCATGAGCACAATTTATAAAAAACGACTTACTGAGTGCGGGCCACAGAGAATTGAGCCAGTTCAATTAATGCATCGCGGTAGCCTGATGCGGGGATTGTATCCAGACATTTAATGGCGCGGTCAGCGTATTCTTGAGCGAGTTTTGCGGTGTAGTCCAGAGCGCCTGAAGCTTCAACGGCTTCACTGATCGCCGCTAGATCTTCAATGCCACCTTTTTGAATGGCTTTACGCACTAAGGTAGCTTGCTCTGGTGTGCCGTCGCGCATGGTCGCAATCAAGGGCAGAGTCGGTTTGCCTTCAGCTAAGTCATCACCGACGTTTTTACCCAGTGTTTCAGCGTCACCGCGGTAGTCCAAGAGATCATCGACCAGCTGGAAAGCAATACCTAAGTTATCGCCATAGGTACGCAGCGCTTCGATTTGATCAGCTGGCGCGCCGGCTAACACCGCAGCACTGTGGGTTGAAGCTTCAAACAGCATGGCTGTTTTACCGCGAATCACTTCCATATAGGTTGCTTCTGTCGTGCTGGCATCACGTACTTTAGTCAGCTGCAGAACTTCGCCTTCGGCAATCACGCGCGTGGCTTGTGAAATAATATCCATCACCGGCAATGAGCCTAGACGCACCATCATTTCAAATGAGCGTGCATATAAAAAGTCGCCCACTAAAACACTCGGTGCATTACCCCACTTAGCATTGGCAGTTGAGCGGCCGCGGCGCAGGTCGGATTTATCGACAACATCATCATGCAATAAGGTTGAGGTGTGTAAAAATTCAATCACACCCGCCAGCAAACGTAAGTCATCATCTTGCTTGCCGACTGCATTACCGGCCAGTAAAACTAGGAGTGGGCGCAGACGTTTACCGCCAGCGGAGATAATATAATCGCCGATTTTTTCTACCAAGGGAATCCGCGATGACAGCTGTTGTTTAATGATGCTGTCGACTGCCGCGAAATCTTCAGCGACGATTTGGTAAAAAGCCTGTGGTTGCATGACTTTGCCTGCTCTAATAAGGTTGTGCAGCATGCTATGAGTCGTGCACCTATCTGTCAAGGCGAGTGCATAGAGTGCTTGCGTCTCTATTCATCTGTGCGTACAATTCGCGCTCCTGAACTTTACTTGGGCAACTCCCTGCCTTACGCAATTGCAGTGTGTCTTAATCCAATACACAGCAGCCATGCCAACCGATACTGATTATTATAAAGCGTTGGGTGAGCAGGAATAACGGAGAAATGTGATGTACGCAGTAATTGTAACTGGCGGTAAGCAATACAAAGTCGCCGAAGGCGAATATTTGAAGATTGAAAAATTGGACGTACCCGTCGGCGAAGCTATTTCGTTTGACCGCGTTCTTTTAATCGGCAACGGCGAAGATGTGAAAATCGGTGCGCCAGTTGTTGAAGGTGCTAAAGTGACAGCTGAAGTGATTGACCAAGGTCGTCACGATAAAATCACCATTATCAAGTTCCGTCGTCGTAAGCACAGCATGACACGTCAGGGCCACCGTCAGTGGTACACTGAAGTTAAAATCACTGGTATTCAGGCTTAATTGACTGAACCCCTAAACTGATTCATGGAGTGTTGATCTCATGGCAACGAAAAAAGCTGGTGGTAGTACTCGTAACGGTCGCGATTCGGAAGCTAAACGCTTAGGCGTTAAGATGTACGGCGGCCAAACGGTTAAAGCAGGAAATATTATCGTGCGTCAGCGCGGTACAGAATTCCACCCGGGTCCTAATGTGGGCATGGGCAAAGATCACACCTTGTTTGCTAAAGAAGCAGGCGTGTTGAAATTTGAAGTTAAAGGTGCTTTTGGACGTCGCTACGTTAGCGTCGTTTCAGCCTAAGTAGCTTTACACGGAAAAGCCCTGTCATATGACGGGGCTTTTTTGTTTGTGCAGGCAGTAAAGACGGACTATCCGTGCTTGTTGTATCCTGCGTTTATATTTATCAGCCTGCGGGCTCGCAGGAGGCACATTTTAATGAAGTTCGTCGACGAAGTATCGATTGTTGTAAAAGCGGGTGATGGCGGTAATGGTTGCATGAGTTTCCGTCGTGAAAAGTTTATTGAGTTTGGTGGTCCAAACGGTGGTGATGGTGGTGACGGTGGCTCTATTTATATGGAAGCTGACGTTAACCTCAATACCCTGGTCGACTACCGCTATACCCGCCGCTTTAATGCGCAGCGTGGTGGTAATGGTCGCGGTGCTGACTGTACCGGCGCCGGTGGCGAAGATACCATTTTAAAAGTACCGGTAGGTACGACGATTATTGATGCTGATACCCAAGAAATCATTGGTGACTTGACTGAAGAAGGTCAACGCATCTTGGTGGTACAGGGTGGTTGGCATGGTTTGGGTAACACTCGTTTTAAATCCAGTACGAACCGAGCACCGCGCCAAACCAGTGATGGTAAGCCGGGTGAATTGCGTAATCTGAAGCTGGAAATGAAAGTGCTGGCGGATGTCGGCTTATTAGGTTTGCCTAACGCCGGTAAGAGTAGTTTTATTCGTTCAGTGTCAGCAGCCAAGCCTAAAGTAGCGGATTATCCGTTTACCACCTTGGTGCCAAACCTGGGTGTTGTGAGTATCGGTCGTTATAAAAGCTTTGTGATTGCTGATATTCCAGGCGTGATTGAAGGTGCCGCACAAGGTGCCGGTTTAGGTATTCGTTTCCTCAAGCACTTAACCCGTACGCGCTTGTTATTGCATATTGTTGACTTAGCACCGATCGATAACACTGACCCTGCGCAAGACGCGCAAGTCATTGCTAACGAAATTGAAGAGTTTAGTCCTTCATTGGCTGAGCGTGATCGCTGGTTGGTGTTGAATAAAGTGGATCAGTTGCTTGATGATGAGCGTGAAGAGCGCAAGCAAGCTGTGATTAAGCAGTTGGGTTGGACAGGCCCAGTGTTTATGATTTCAGCGCTGGATGGTGAAGGCACCAAAGAGTTGGCGCAAGCCATGATGCGTTATCTGGAAGAGCGTGATCTGCGTATCGGCGAAGATAAAGAATACGCTGAGTACTTGATCGATTTAGATCAGCGCATCGAAGATGAAGGCCGTGCACGTCTGCAAGAGCTGGATGATCAGCGTGCCTTGCGTCGCGCCGGTGTTAAAGCGGCTGCAGATGTTGAAGACGACTTTGACGAAGACGATGACGAAGAAGATGATGAGGACGGCGCAGAGATTATCTACGTTAATCATTAACGGATGGGTGGACTCAGCGTGTTGCTCATGCGCGTGCTGAGTGTAAAAATTCAACAGGATTGTGTGTTATGCGTGAAAAAGTGACGGGCGCTCAGCGCTGGGTAGTGAAAATTGGCAGTGCTTTATTGACTGCTGATGGCCGCGGTTTAGACCGCAATGCTATGGCGATTTGGGTGCAGCAAATGGTAGCGCTGCGCCGGCAAGGCATTGATTTGGTCTTAGTGTCTTCAGGTGCTGTTGCTGCAGGTATGAGTCGTCTAGGTTGGCTTGAACGTCCCAGTGCGATTCATGAGCTGCAAGCTGCTGCTGCGGTGGGCCAAATGAGTTTGGTTAAAGCGTGGGAAAGCAGTTTTGCTGAGCACAATGAGCGTACGGCACAGATTCTGTTAACCCATGATGATCTATCCGATCGTAAGCGTTACCTGAATGCGCGCAGTACGTTACGGACTTTGTTGGAGCTGGGTGTGATCCCAGTGATCAATGAGAACGATACAGTCGCCACGGATGAGATTCGCTTTGGTGATAACGATACCTTGGCGGCGTTGGTGGCTAATCTTGTTGAGGCGGATTTATTAGTGATTCTGACGGATCGTGACGGTATGTACGATGCTGACCCCAGTAAGAATCCTGATGCACAGGTGATTTACGAAGCCCGTGCCGATGATCCAAGTCTCGATGCGATGGCCGGTGGTAGTGCCGGAGCGTTAGGGCGTGGCGGTATGCAAACAAAATTGCGTGCTGCACGTTTAGCGGCGCGTTCCGGTGCCTATAGCGTGATTGTCGGTGGTCGTATTGAGCATGTCTTAGATCGATTGCATGCCGGTGAGCGTCTCGGTACCTTGCTGACCCCTGAGCAGTGCCGTGATGGTGCGCGCAAGCAATGGCTGGCGGGGCACTTACAAACTCGCGGTACATTGACCTTAGATGCTGGTGCAGTTAAAGCCTTAGCTGAGGATCATAAGAGTTTGTTATCAGTCGGAGTGACGGCTGTGCAAGGAAATTTCTTGCGCGGTGAGATGGTGGTCTGTGTTGACCAGAAAGGCGTTGAAGTGGCGCGAGGCTTAAGTAATTACAGCTCAGCGGAAGCGACTAAAATTATTGGCCTGTGCTCAGAGAGTATTGTTGCGACGCTGGGTTATATGGCAGAAGCTGAATTGATTCATCGCGATAACTTAGTGACTCTTTAAGTCCTAGGCAGTGCTGTTTTAATCAGAAAGCTGCTGCAAACTTAATAAAAAGCCCCGACGCTAGATCATAGTGTCGGGGCTTTTTTATTACTATTTTAGTCGCCGCGTTGCCAGTGATTGGTCACTGGGTAACGACGGTCACTGCCAAAACTACGCTTGCTGATACGTGGGCCTAGTGCGGCTTGTCGGCGTTTATATTCGTTCAGATCCACTAAGCGTAAAATCCGCATGACCATATCTTGGTCAAAACCTTGCGCGATAATCGCTTGTGCTGATTGATCTTCTTCGACATATAAACGTAGCACTTCATCAAGAATCTCATAGGGCGGCAGACTGTCTGCATCTTTCTGATCCGGCGCGAGTTCAGCTGAAGGCGCGCGGGTTATCACGCGCTCTGGAATCACCTTGCTGAGGCTATTACGGTAGCGAGCCAAACGGTAGACCATCAGTTTGGAAACATCTTTAAGCAACGCAAAACCGCCCGCCATATCGCCATAGAGTGTCGAGTATCCGATAGCTGTTTCACTTTTGTTGCTGGTGGTCAGCACTAAATAGCCATTTTTATTGGATAACGCCATCAGTAGATTGCCGCGGCAGCGCGCTTGCAGGTTTTCTTCTGTGGTGTCATGGACGCTTGTGGCGGGCATCTCAGCAAAGACAGGAGCTAGGGTGAGGGTAAACGCCTCAACCATCGGTGCGATGGCCAGTGTCTTATAGTCGACACCCATTGTACGTGCTTGCTCAGCAGCATCGTCTTGGCTGATTTGCGCAGTGTAGTGATAGGGCATCATCACCGCTTGCACCTTGTCCGCACCTAAGGCATCTGCAGCAATGGCCAAGACTAAGGCAGAATCAATACCACCGGATAAACCCAGTAGTACGCCCTTAAAACCATTTTGCTCAGCATAGTTACGCAAACTCATCATCAGCGCTTGGTAGATGCTGGCTTCTTCGCTCAGTAATGGTTCAATGGTTGAGCGTTCAATATGGCTATCAGAATGGGTAAATTGCAGTTCCACTGCGCAGAGTTCTTCTGTAAAAGCCGGTGCGCGCTGACGTAGATTACCTTGGGCATTTATAGCGCAACTGCCGCCATCAAAAATCAAATCATCCTGCGCGCCCACTTGGCTGGCATACAGAATAGGCATTTGTGCATGTTGGGCGTAATTGCTAAGCACTAATTCGCGCTCAGCTTGTTTATTAAGGTGGAAGGTTGAAGCGTTCAGGCTGACGATCATATCTGCTTTGGCAGTGCAGGCTTGTTCAATAAAGGCTGCTGTCCAAATATCTTCACCGATGCCAATGGCTATTTTTGTTTCATTGATATGAATGCACAGCGGTTCGCTGCCAGGGCTGAAATAACGTTGACCAAAGGCAGTCGGATCGCTGGGTAAAAATTGTTTTTTATAAACGGCTTGAATCTGACCCTGATAAAAATGCGCACAGCAGTTATAACGCGTGCCGTGCTCAATCCATGGGTAACCCACTAAGACGTGCAGGTTGTGGGGTAGGGCAGTGCTTAGGCGCTCTAATGCTCGTTCAATACGCACTTGCATGCTGTCGCGCAGCAGTAAATCTTGTGCGTTATAGCCACATAAAGATAATTCTGGGAAAACAATCAGATCCGCTTGCTGATGATGCAGTGCGTGAACACTAGAATCGAGAATGCGTTGCAGGTTGCCGTCAATATCGCCAACACGCATATTCAATTGTGCTAATACAGTGCGCAATACAGTTGCCATACTCAATCCTTTATAAGTCATTTTAATTTTCAGTTTAACAAAACCAAGCCTTAGGTGGGTGCTTGGAGTAGATAAATCACTATTGAGGGGTTCTGATTGAGTCGTTTCGTTGTATTGTAAGCAACAAGCGCAGCCTACGTAAGTGGATTGGGTCGCTTAAAGTAGCTGTTGGGTTGCTTATGGTTGACTGTAAATGTCGAGTATTGGCATGCGTGCACTGTATAAACTGATTGATTAAAATAAGCGAGAGTAAGAATGCAGTTAAAAGATAAAGTTATTATTATTACCGGCGGTGCTCAGGGGCTGGGTCGTGCAATGGCTGAGTACTTGGCTGCAAAAGGTGCGCAGTTAGCTTTGGTCGATCTTGATCAAGAAAAACTGGATGCCGCGGTGAGTGCCTGTGAAAGTCTAGGTGTGCAGGCGCGTTCTTATATGTGCAATGTGGCCAATGAAGAGCAAGTCACGCACATGGTTGCGCAGGTAGCGAGCGATTTTGGTGCGATTCACGGCTTGGTCAATAATGCGGGTATTCTGCGTGATGGCTTAACTCTGCGTGTTAAAGACGGTGAAATGAGCAAGATGAGCTTGGCTAATTGGCAGGCTGTGATCGATGTCAACTTGACGGGTGTTTTCTTATGTACTCGTGAAGTCGCAGCAAAAATGATTGAGCTGAAAAACCAAGGCGCGATTGTTAATATTTCTTCGATTTCACGCGCTGGTAATATGGGGCAGGTTAACTATTCGGCTGCTAAAGCAGGCGTTGCTGCTGATACAGTGGTTTGGGCTAAAGAACTGGCACGTTTTGGTATTCGTGTAGCAGCTATAGCACCGGGCTTTGTTGAAACTGAAATGACTCTAAGCATGAAGCCTGAAGCTTTGGCAAAAATGGCGGCGACAATTCCAATGCAGCGTTTAGGTAAGCCTGAAGAAATTGCCCACTCTGTGGCCTTTATCTTTGAAAACGACTATTACAATGGCCGCATTCTTGAGGTTGACGGTGGCTTGCGTCTCTAAAGATCAAAGCACCCCAATTGGGCCAGGGAGGCCCGTTGCGGAAAAACGTCATTCGCGCTAGGGAAGGCGCAAAATAATGCTTACCAACCCACCCCAACACCAATCAAATAGCGACGATCATTTAAGTCGCCATACTGACTCGATACTCTATTCCATTCTGCTTTTAAGGTTAATGCAGCCCAGCTATTGAGCTTGTAACGCATGCCAGCCTCACTGTCTAAAACATAGTCAACATCGCTAATAAAGGGCACACCGACATCACCCTTAGTATAGATCTCAAAGCTCTTACCGCTGAGATAGCGATTATAATTCCACGATAATGTACTTGAGTTAAAGCTCTGTTTTTTACCTGAATCAAACTGGAATTTATTATGATTAATCAGACTCGATAAAGCTAAGGCACCCAACTCATTATCCCAAAACTGATAACCGGGCCCTGTACCAAGCGTTTTCTGCCGTGTTAACTCTTCGAGTTGATCGTTTACATACTTAGCTTTATTTTTCCAGAACCACTGTTCAGTAATAAAACGGTCCAATCCATAGGTTGCATCGAAACGCTCCGTTTTCTTTGCACTGTTTTTTGTCTCGTAATCGTACTCAGTGTCCACTGCATGCCGCCATAAACCATGACGCAGTTCCGTGCTGACATCCAAATTATAGTCTTCACTGTCATTTTCTTTCTTTTTATAATCAGCCGAGAAACTAATATTACCTTTCCAGCGCAAATCTTTAATCACGGGCTTGGGCATCATTAATTGTTCGATATCCGCCAGTGCGATTATTTGTGGCTCACCACCATTAACCAATTTGACACTGCCGTCAGGCCCCGCACGCAAAGCCTTCGCTGATACAGTTGTAAAAGTATCCAGCTTAACCAGCAGAGGATGGTCAGTTTCCAGAGTGGATATTTTTTTTATACTGAGCGTGATTGAGCCTGCATAATCAGTCTCTAACATCAGTTTACCGCTATCTAAGAGTACGATACGCCCTGTTAATCGATCACCGTTTTCTAGCCAAACCGTGTCGGCTTGGGCACACAGAGAAAATGTTAAAGTTATAAACGCACAACACACAGCCAAATGACGCATCATGACAAACTCGAAAGTAAAAGAAAAAGATAGAATTTAGCGCGCGCAGTTTAGCGCCATATCAGAACAGACACATAGCTTAAAATAGGGTTCCGTTATGGATCTAGAAAATAAACACTCGATGCGGAGCGTTTTGTATATTCTGCTGTCAAAAATACCCTATGGGCATTTAGCCACTTATGGACAGCTGGCTCAGATGGCTGGTTATCCAGGTGCCGCCCGCGCTGTTGGACGAATATTAAAACAGCTGCCCAATGACACGCAATTACCGTGGCACCGTGTTGTTGCAGCCAATGGACGCTTGAGTTTACCCAGCAATAGTCGAGCTGGAGACGAACAGCGCCACCGCTTACGATCAGAAGGCATCTTCGTTGACCAAGATCGTGTAAAATTAGCCAATTATCAGTGGCAGCCTGGTGCTGCCAACGAGTAGAGTACGCCTTTGCCAATGAAAATCGAAAATCATGTCCACAAATAGTTGGCGTACTGCCCTAAAAGCCTATTCTAATCCGGCTGTACTGGCCTTGTTACTACTGGGTTTTGCTGCCGGCTTACCTTATATGCTGGTCTTCTCGACGCTATCCGTCTGGTTGCGTGAAGCGGGTGTTGCTCGCGAAACCATTGGCTATGCCAGTTTGATTGGTTTGGCCTATGCTTTTAAATGGGTTTGGTCACCGCTGCTTGATCAGTGGCGACTGCCTTTTCTTGGGCGCTTAGGCCGCCGCCGTTCATGGCTGGTGTTTTCCCAGATTCTGGTTGCTATAGGTCTGGCGGGAATGGCCTTAAGTAACCCGCAAAGCCACTTGGCCGTACTGATTGCTCTGGCTGTTCTAGTCGCCTTTGCCTCTGCTACACAAGATATTGCCGTGGATGCCTATCGCTTAGAAATTCTTGATAACAGCCGTCAAGCCGCATTAGCCGCCAGTTATATGGCTGGTTATCGCGTTGCTGCACTTTTAGCCACGGCTGGCGCTTTGTATTTTGCCGAGTGGTTTGGTTCAACTGGTATTGAGTACCGCCATGCCGCTTGGGCCAGTACCTACTTATTATTTGCGTTGCTGATGCTGCCTGGGTTGCTGACCACTTTGTGGATGAAAGAACCCGATCTGCCCCTAGACGAGCAAACAACGCTAGTGCGTTACAAGCTCAGTCATCAACTGATTTCTGTTGTGGTGCTGATGGTGCTATTGGTCTCAGTGCCGGCGATGATGACGCAGTTTTATCAAACTGACTTTCAGTCGCTGGTGGCAGGCAGCAGTGGTTTAGATGATTTGTTTTACAGTGATCGCGCATTTTTACGTGCGTTGCTCTACACCATTTTGACCGTTTTTTGCTTGTCTTCGATGGGGCGTAGAGGGCTTGCGCCGGTGTTGACGCCGGTCAGTGATTTTGTTGTACGTTACCGTTGGCAAGCGCTGCTATTGCTGGGTTTAGTTGCGACCTATCGCATGTCGGATACGGTGATGGGCGTGATGGCGAATGTGTTTTATATTGACCAAGGTTTCAGTAAAGATCAGATTGCTGGGGTGAGTAAAGTCTTTGGCTTGATTATGACCTTGGCTGGGGCGGGAGTGGGTGGTTTATTAATCGTACGCTTTGGTATTATGCCGATTCTCTTGATTGGTGGTATCACTTCAGCGGCGACTAATCTGATGTTTGTGGTTTTGGCTGGGATGGGCGCTGATCTTAATATGTTGATCGTGACGATTTCCTGCGACAACTTCAGTGCTGGCTTAGCCACAGCTGCCTTTGTGGCCTATCTATCCAGTCTGACTAATCTTAAGTTTTCTGCTACACAATATGCCTTACTCAGCTCTATTATGCTGCTGTTGCCGCGTTTAATTGGTGGGTATTCAGGCGTGATGGTAGATAAATATGGTTATGAGCAATTCTTTTTGATCAGCGCCATGCTGGGTGTGCCGACTGTTATTTTGATTATCTGGCAGTGGCGTGTTGATCGGCGTAAGGCTGTAGTAAGTGAAGAAAACACAGCAAGTGCCGAAGACGCTTGATGCATTTTGTTACATCATCTGCTCAATCCACCCTTGAGATTGTATGTGTTAGGGTGCATTTAATAACTATATAGACTTGTAAAGGTGCGCCGCATGCGTGGTTTGTTCTTATTGTTTTTAGTGTTTCCGCTGCTTGAATTATTTCTTTTGATTCGAGTGGGCTCCAGTATTGGCGCATTGGCAACTTTATTGTTGGTACTGGGCAGTGGTGCAGTGGGTATTTTGTGTATTCGTTTAGCTGGATTGACGACGGCTTTAAGTGTTCGTCAGCGTATGGCGCAAGGCGAAGTGCCAACCGGTGCAATGCTCAATGGTTTACTGCTAGCAGTCGGTGGTGTGTTGCTGTTTATCCCAGGTTTTATCAGTGATTTTTTAGGCTTGCTGTGTTTGCTACCCATGACACGTCATTGGCTGGGTAAGCGGGTTAATGTGCATATGCAGCAGGGCGCCACGCGCTCACAGCAGTTTTATTCGCAAGGCACCACCTACACTGAGCAAGAGCGTCCCTCACAGCCTCGCCAGCCAAATATTATTGAAGGTGAGTTTGAGCGTAAAGACCCTTAACTGACTGAATCATCATTGCTGCAAAAAAATATCAAGTACACACTTGAAATGTTTGCACACAGCCCAGATATAACAAATAGCAAAAGATTCTGCTGATGCAGATAATTCTGCGTGCTGTGCATACGTGCTAAGCACGCCCCGGTTTTACCGGATTTAATTAACGTGCCGATGAATATCATCGGTTGATGTAACTAACCCGTTGGGAGAGATCGACAATGAAGCTTCGTCCTCTGCATGACCGTGTGGTAATTCGCCGCAGCGAAGAAGAAACAAAAACAGCAGGCGGCATTGTGCTACCCGGTTCAGCGGCTGAAAAACCAAACCAAGGCGAAATTATTGCCGTGGGTACAGGTCGCGTTTTAGACAATGGTAATGTGCAAGCAATCGCAGTAAAAGTTGGCGATAAAGTAGTCTTTGGTCCTTATTCTGGTAGCAACGCTATTAAAATTGATGGCGAAGAATTACTGGTAATGAGCGAAAGCGAAATTCTCGCTGTTGTTGAAGCTTAATTTACCCCCTTGCGTTAATGACACAGAATTGAGGAACATATTTCATGGCTGCTAAAGAAGTTAAATTCGGCGATTTAGGCCGTAAAAAAATGTTAGCTGGCGTCAACGTATTAGCTGACGCAGTAAAAGCAACATTAGGCCCGAAAGGCCGTCACGTTATTTTAGAAAGAAGCTACGGCGCACCATCAATCACTAAAGATGGCGTTTCAGTTGCTAAAGAAATTGAGCTCAAAGACCGTTTTGAAAACATGGGCGCACAGCTGGTTAAAGACGTTGCTTCTAAAGCAAACGACGAAGCCGGTGACGGTACGACCACTGCAACAGTACTTGCACAAGCGATCGTTAACGAAGGCTTGAAAGCAGTTGCAGCGGGCATGAACCCAATGGATCTCAAACGCGGTATTGATAAAGCGACCATCGCTATTGTCGAGCAGATTAAACTGTTGGCTAAGCCTTGCACTGATAACAAAGCGATTGCTCAGGTGGGTACCATCTCAGCCAACGCTGATGCTTCAATCGGTGAAATCATTGCTAACGCAATGGAAAAAGTCGGTAAAGAAGGCGTGATCACTGTTGAAGAAGGTACAGGCCTGGATAACGAACTGTCTGTGGTTGAAGGCATGCAGTTTGATCGCGGTTACTTGTCTCCGTATTTCATCAATAAACCCGACACAATGGTTGCTGAGCTAGAAGATCCATTGCTGTTGTTAGTTGATAAGAAAATTTCTAATATCCGCGAATTACTGCCCGTACTGGAAGCCGTTGCGAAAGCCGGTCGTCCATTGCTGATCGTTGCTGAAGATGTTGAAGGCGAAGCCTTAGCAACATTGGTAGTCAACAACATGCGCGGTATCGTTAAAGTGGCTGCGGTTAAAGCACCTGGTTTCGGCGATCGTCGTAAAGCCATGCTGCAAGACCTTGCTATCTTAACGGGCGGTACCGTAGTGTCTGAAGAAGTGGGCCTAAGCTTAGACACCACAACTTTAGAGCACCTGGGTAATGCTAAGCGTGTGATCTTGAATAAAGACAACACCACCATTATTGATGGTTCAGGTGTGCAAGCGGATATCGAAGCACGTGTGCTGCAGATCCGTAAGCAAATTGAAGACACATCTTCAGACTACGACAAAGAAAAGCTGCAAGAGCGTCTGGCTAAATTAGCCGGCGGTGTTGCTGTGATCAAAGTTGGCGCAGCCACTGAAGTTGAAATGAAAGAGAAAAAAGCGCGCGTTGAAGATGCTCTGCATGCAACTCGTGCAGCGGTTGAAGAAGGCGTTGTACCTGGCGGTGGTGTTGCGCTGGTACGTGCACTGCTAGCGATTGCAGATCTTAAAGGCGACAACGAAGATCAGAACGTTGGTATTGCTCTGCTGCGACGTGCAGTTGAAGCGCCACTGCGTCAGATCGTTGCTAACGCAGGTGATGAGCCAAGCGTTGTGGTTGATAAAGTTAAGCAAGGCGAAGGTAACTACGGTTACAACGCTGCAACTGGCGAATACGGCGATATGATTGCTATGGGTATTTTAGACCCAGCAAAAGTAACCCGTTCAGCGCTACAAGCAGCAGCGTCAATCGCAGGCTTGATGGTAACAACTGAAGCAATGATCGCTGAAATCAAAGATGACAGCGCACCTGCAATGCCTGATATGGGCGGTATGGGTGGTATGGGCGGTATGATGTAAGGTTTTTACCTGACTCATTTGCTCTATTAGCATCAAAAAAACGGCTACCAAGTGATTGGTAGCCGTTTTTTATTGGGCGGGATAAAAGCTGCTTAAGTTATAAAGGGTAGTTCGCCAGTTGACGCGCAATCAGCATGCGCTGCACTTCACTGGTGCCTTCATAAATCTGCGTGATACGCGCATCGCGGTAATGACGTTCCACAGCATAATCTTCTAAATAGCCATAGCCACCATGAACCTGAATGGCCTTGGAGCACACGCGCTCAGCCATTTCTGAGGCAAATAGCTTGGCTTGTGACGCTTCTGATAAGCAGGGCAGGCCAGCAGTACGTAAACGTGCGGCATACAGCACTAAATGACGTGCGGCATTAATCTGTGTGTGCATATCGGCGAGCATATTGGCAATGCTTTGATGTTCAGCAATCGGCTTGCCAAACTGCACGCGATCACGGGAATAGATCAGTGCAGCTTCAAATGCAGCGCGAGCGATGCCCACCGCTTGTGCGGCAATGCCCAAGCGCCCACCTTCTAAACCGGATAGCGCCAAGGCTAAACCTTTACCGCGTGGTCCCAGCATATTTTCTTTGGGAATGCGGCAATTGATCAGGCTGACTGCGCAGGTATCCGAGGCGCGCAGGCCCATTTTTTGTTCCATGCGCTCCACTTCAAAACCTGGGGTGTTCGTGGGGACTAAAAATGCGGATAAGCCTTTTTTGCCCAGTTCAGGATCAGTCACAGCAAAGACAATGGCTAAGCCTGCACGTTTAGCATTACTGACAAATTGCTTACTGCCATTAATCACCCAGTGCTCGCCATCTTCGACGGCTTTAGTGCGTAAATTGTTGGCTTCGGAACCGGCTTGTGGCTCAGTTAAGCAGAAGCAGGCTAAGGTTTTGCCTGTCGCTAAATCCGGAACCCATTGTTTCTTTTGTTCTTCAGTACCCCAGTTGAGGATTGGAGTGCAGCCGACGGAGTTATGAATACTCATCACGGCACCGGTTGCTGCACAACCGGCAGAAATTTCTTCGATGGCCAGTGCATAACAGGTGTAATCAATATATGAGCCGCCCCATTCTTCGGGAACAACCATACCTAGAAAACCCAGTTCGCCCATTTGCTTGAGCATGTCATCATCAAGCCAGCCTGCTTTTTCCCACTTTTCCGCGTTCGGTGCTAATTCTGTTTTAGAAAAGTCCCGTGCCATATCACGGATCATGCGTTGTTCTTCGGATAGTTCGATATCATTCATTGTGAAGTCCCTCTAATACAGGCATTGGCTTACGCAGACTGCGCTTGAAAACCTGCGAATAAGTCATCGATTTTGGTTTGATCAAGCAGGTCGATGGTTGCAGGTTGCCATTGTGGGTTTTTATCTTTATCAATAATCAATGCACGGACGCCTTCCATGAAGTCACCTTTAACAAACCATTGTTGACCCAAGTGGTATTCCATACGGAAGCAGTCGGCTAAAGACAGCTGTTTGCCACGACGCAACATTTCCAGAGTCGTAGCCATGGCTAACGGCGAGCGCGTTTTCAATGCGGCCAAGATATCATCGCGCCATGGGTGGATATTGGTGTTTGTTTCGCCTTCTAATGAGGCAATAATTGCAGCAACCGATGAGTGAGCAAAGTGCTGGTCAATGGCTGCACGTACTGTGGTTAATGTTGCACCGGTAGCATGCTTGCTGGCTAAGGTGTTCAATAAGCTACGAATGGATTCTTGTGAAGATGAACCCCACTGCATATTGTCGAGGCAGCGATCCAGCTCGGAAATTTGTTCGTGGTATAGGAACCAGTCAGCCAGACCGATTTGCAGAGCATCGGCGGCACCAACTGGGTTACCGGTCACACCCATATAGGTGCCCGTTGAGCCGAGTAAGCGTGATAAAAAGTAGCTGCCGCCGACATCGGGGAAAAAGCCAATACTGACTTCTGGCATACCTAAGCGGGCTTTTTCAGTGACAATGCGAAAGCTTGCACCTTGGATTAGACCCATGCCACCGCCCAAAGCTAAGCCATCGACTAATGCGATAAATGGCTTGGGATAGGCATGAATGGCTTGGTCTAATGCATATTCTTCACTAAAGAAGGTATCGTTTAAGGTGTTACCTTCTTGAGCATTTTTATATAACTCACGAATATCACCGCCAGCACAAAACGCTTTGTCGCCATTCGCGCGTAACACCACAGCAACTACATTCTCGTCAGTCGCCCATTGATCCAGTTGTGCTTGGATAGTGCGTACCATTTCAAGATTAATGGCGTTAAAGGCTGCGACGCGGTTGAGCGTAAGGTGGCCAACGCGATTGCGCACGTCAGTCAGTACTAGAGCATGATTATCGAGCATGGCGATTATTCCTTTAAGTACATTTTTATAATGGCTGAGAAGTCTAAACCACCGTTGCCTTGTAAGCTAAAGGCTTGATACAGCTGTTGTGCTGCGGCACCCATCATCACCGGTTGTTTAGCTAAACGAGCTGCTTCAGTGGCTAAGCCTAGATCTTTGAGCATTAAGTCGCTACCAAAACCACCACTATAACCGCGGCTGGCGGGTACGTTCTCTAAAACGTCCGGATAAGGATTATTAATCTCAGAACTCCAGCAGCGACCGCTGGATGTATTAATGATGCCGGCCAGTGTTTTGGCATCCATACCCAGAGATACACCTAAGGCCATCGCCTCAGCGACACCGATCATGGAGATACCCAGCAGCATATTATTAGCAACTTTAGCGACTTGACCGTTACCGCTGTCACCACAATGAGTGATGTTTTTGCCCATCGCTTGCAGGATGGGTTGAATATGTTGTAAATCCTCAGTTGCACCACCAACCATAAAGGTTAGGGTCGCAGCTTGAGCACCGGCAGTACCCCCTGAAACAGGTGCATCAACCATATTGTGACCGGCATCTCTAGCCGCTTTTGCGACTTCGCGGGCACTGTGTGGATCAATGGTTGAGCAGTCAATTAAAAAGGTGGGTTGAGTCAGTTGTGCGATTAAACCTTCTTCACCAAGGTAGACGCCTTTTACATGTACAGCAGCAGGTAACATGCTGATTAATACATCAGGAGCCGCGGCGACAAGTGCTTGTATAGATGCGCAGCCTTGTGCGCCTTTTTCTACAAGTTCAGCAACAGCGTTGCTGGATAAATCAAATACGCTGAGCTGGTAACCTGCTTTAAGCAGGTTGCTGGCCATAGGGCTGCCCATATTGCCTAAGCCTAAAAATCCGATATGCATGGTTGATCTCCGCTTATTATGATTGTTGCGAGTGTCGATGCTAAATAGGTTAAATTTTTAATCTTGTGTGCAATTCACTCCCGCCTGGTATTAACAGCCAGACGGGGTGATATGTTATTTCAAGCTGATGGTGGTGTTCAGTGCGCCCACTTCTTCATCTTCGTCAAACCAGCGTGCGGTGATGGTTTTGGTCTGCGTGTAGAACTGCACAACTTGCTTACCGTAAGGGCCTAAATCGCCGAGCTTAGAAGCACGTGAACCGGTAAAAGAGAACATGGGTACAGGTACAGGAATGGGTACGTTAATACCGACTTGACCGATATCAATGTCTTCTTGGAAGCGACGCGCTGTAGCACCAGAGCGAGTAAAGATGGCAGTGCCGTTACCGTTCGGGTTGCTATTAATCAGCTCAATGGCCTGCTCTAAATTGTCAGCTTGCATTACGCACAATACGGGGCCAAAAATCTCTTCTTGGTAGATGCGCATTGAGGTTTGTACGCCAGAAAAAATGGTTGGACCGACAAAGTTACCTTGCTCAAAACCGGGTACCGTAGGATTACGGCCATCCAGATCCATTTGCGCACCTTGGCTGGCGCCGCTATCGATTAGACCGGTTACACGCGCTAAGGCTTGCTTAGAAATAACGGGGCCGACATCAGTACCTGCTTGGCAACCGGCATTCACTTTTAGAGTTTTAGCTTTTGCCACCAGTTCCGGTAACCAGCTTTGTGCTTCGCCGACTAGAACAATGACTGGCAGCGCCATACAACGCTGACCGGCAGCACCAAAGGCAGCACCGGCAATGGCATTCAGTGTTTGCTCTTTATTAGCATCAGGCATCACTACGCCGTGGTTTTTTGCACCCATCATGCACTGCACACGCTTACCGGCTAATGATGAGCGGTTATATACATGAGTACCGACATGGGTTGAACCGACAAAAGATACAGCTTTGATGTCTTTGTGATCGCAGATGCCGTTCACTGCATCAGGGCCACCATGAATCACGTTGAGCACGCCAGCGGGGATACCGGCTTCTGCTGCCAGCTCCACTAAACGCATAGTCACCATCGGGTCTTGCTCGGATGGTTTTAGAACAAAGGTGTTACCCGTCACAATCGCCATTGGGAACATCCACAATGGAATCATGGCTGGGAAGTTAAACGGAGTAATACCGGCACAGACACCTAGCGGTTGCAGTAAGGTATAAGTATCAACGCCATTGGCAACATTATTGGCGATCTCGCCCAGTTGTAGGTTGCCAATAGCGGCTGCGTGCTCAACAACTTCTAGGCCGCGGAACACATCGCCTTCAGCGTCGGCGAGTGTCTTGCCTTGCTCTGCGGTTAATAATGCCGCCAGTTCTGGCATGTTTTCACGGATCAGCTGTTGGTACTTTAAGAAAATACGTGCACGCGCACCGATTGGGGTTTTGCGCCAAGTTTTAAAAGCTTTTTTAGCACTGGCAACCGCCGCATTGATTTCATCTGCAGTTGCAAAAGGGACTCTAGCTAAGACTTCTTGGGTGGCAGGGTTTACCACATCACGCCACTGGTCAGTGGTTGATTCAACAAACTGGCCATCAATAAAAAGCTTAACTGTTGGGACTTGGACTGCTGTCATATCGGTACGCCTCAGTATGAAATTATTTTTGTGATTGACTCACTAAGTGTGCTTTCATGCTAGCAGTGCATTTTTGCTTACCGCAACCCTGCTGATTGCAGATATGCTCTGCAAAAATGCACATCACTGTAAAAATAGGAATAAGAACACTATGGATTGGGAGCAGTTACGTTTTTTTCTAGAGTTGGCCAGAGCAGGGCGCTTAGTGATTGCGGCGCGACGGATGGGTGTTGATCACACAACGGTGTCGCGCAAAGTACAAGCCTTGGAAAAAAGTTTGGGGCGGCCATTATTTTTACGTGAGCATGAAGGTTACAAGTTGACTGAAGCAGGGCGTGCTTTATTACCTCAAGTCGAGGCGATGGAAAGTGCTTTTGTCGGCATTTCTGATTCATTGCCGCATGTAGGAGGGCAGCTGTCTGGGCATGTGCGCATTGGTGCGACCGAGGGTTACAGTACGTTATTGCTGGCTGAGCAGTTGGCGGCGCTGGGGGTGCGTTATCCGCATCTGAAAGTGGATTTGCTAGCGCTCCCGCGTGCCGTGCAACTATCACGCAATGAGGCCGATATCGTGATTACCCTAGAGCGTCCAGAACGCGGGCCTTTTATTATCACTCGGTTGACCGATTATGCCCTGCACTTGTATGCCAGCGTTGATTACTTAGCGCAGCATCCTGAGATCACACACCGTGAGCAGTTGAGTGAACATCGTTTTGTCACCTATGTGGACGATTTGTTGTTTAGTAAAGAGTTGGTTTTTTTAGATGAATTGGTGAAAGCTAATACCGTTAATTTACGCAGTACCAGTATTTTAGCCCAGCAACAGGCAGTCATTGCAGGGGCTGGTTTGGCTATATTGCCTGCTTTTGCAGCACGCAAAGAGCCAAGCTTACGGCGTGTACTGGCTGATGAAGTGGGTTTTACTCGAACATTTTGGATGCTGATGCCCATTGAGTTAAAGGATATTGCCCGTATGCGTACTGTTTGGAATTTTTTGCGTGAGCAAGCGGCCATGCAGCAAGACATACTTTTACCACCCGCTCAGCACAAGGAGGCGATCTAATATGCGCAAGCAGCTCTCAGGGACGGTATCGACAGTGATGGTGCGCGAGGCGCTGTATGCACCGTTGCAGCAGGGTTGGACATTAGAGGCGTTATTGGATGGCACACCCTTTGATGCAAGCATCATGCACAAGGATGCTGGGCGCGTCTCGGTTAAACACTATGCGCGTTTTTGGCGACGCTTACGCCGCACCATCCAAGATGAGTTCTTTTTGATGGATGGGCGCAGTATGCGCCCCGGCAGTTTTGCTTTTATGTGCAGCATGGCAGCGCAGCAGCCTACGGTTGGGCAGGGTTTGGAAGTAGCTTTACAGTTTTTAGCTTTGGTTTTTGCAGATAAACGTGCTGTGTTGCGTATTAAACAAAGTATGGCCGCCGTAGTTTTGCGCGAAGACAGTGCACAGCCTGCGCGAGCCTTTACTTACTTTACTTTTTGGATGTATGTGCATGGTCTAACCTGTTGGTTAGCTAACCAGCGGGTGCCCTTATTATCGGTTGATTCGCGCTGCTCAGAACCGGATTTTATAGATGACTA
This sequence comes from Pseudomonas sp., assembly GCA_034006005.1. Taxonomy (GTDB): domain Bacteria; phylum Pseudomonadota; class Gammaproteobacteria; order Pseudomonadales; family Pseudomonadaceae; genus Denitrificimonas. Next base: position 58,518 of record JAVETP010000001.1, on the reverse strand, counting down.
TCGGGTGATGTTTTCTGACAATTTACGCTTTGATTGTCGACAATCTCAAATACTGTTCTCTGCCGATATTTTGGCTGCGCCGATTAAACGCAGTGCACAGGACTTGCAGCGCTTTTTACGCCACGCGCCGAATAACATTATGGTGAAGTACCGCGATGAGCAAAGTTTAGCGAGTCAGATTCGGCGTGATCTACTCAGAAACGACCCTAAGAATTGGCCTGATGCAGTGGACTTGGCGGCAGATTTGTTTATGTCAGTGTCCACCTTGCAGCGTCGTTTAAATGAAGAAGGGCAGAGTTATCAACGGCTTAAGGATGCTGTGCGTAGTTCGTTAGCGATTAAGTGGTTGGCGGATGAGCAGTGTGCTTTTGTCGATATTGCCATGGCCTTAGGCTTTGCGGATGTCAGCTCTTTTTACAAAGCCTTTCGTAAATGGACCGGCACACAGCCCAGTCATTACCGCTCAATTTTATTGGATAAAAATAAATAATTGGCAAATACGTTCAAGTAGTTTGAGGCTTTTTGCTATTGCTTCTGTAGCCAACTGGGGCTGACTATCAAGGTGTGTACCTTGCAATGTCAACAATAATAAAAGTTGGAGCGTGCCATGAGCTTAGTAAAAAAAGACTATTTCCAAGCCTCAAAAGATTTTGATTTTGACGCTACTGTGAGTGATGCCATTAGCGGAAATTTTACCGCGATGAACGCCTGTTATGAGTGCTGTGACCGCCATGCTGTCAATGGTGCGGTGGCTTTAATTCAAGAGAATGCTGATGGCAGTTCAAGCCGTCACAGCTATGCCGAGTTGCGTGATCAGTCTGCACAATTTGCCCATTACCTCAGCAGTCAGGGTATTCAGGCCGGTGATGTGGTGGCGGGCTTATTGCCGCGCGGTCATGCGTTGACTGTCACTATTCTAGGGGTATGGCGTATCGGTGCCATTTACCAACCCTTATTTACCGCCTTTGGCCCTAAAGCCATTGAGCATCGTTTGCAGAATTCAGCGGCTAAGCTGGTGGTGACTGATACGGATAACCGTAGCAAACTGCTTGATGTGCAATTATGCCCTGCAGTGATGACTGTCACTGATGCGCAAGGTGCTGGTTTAGAAAGCGGTGATTGCGACTTTTGGTCTACGATAGACACATTATCGACTGATTTCGATCCGGTGATGCGCAGCGGAGATGATCCGTTTTTATTGATGTTTACGTCTGGAACCACAGGCTTAGCTAAGCCTCTGCAGGTGCCGTTGCGCGCTATTGTGGCTTTTCAGCGCTATATGATTGATGCGGTGGGCTTGCGTGCTGATGATTCTTTTTGGAACGTCGCTGATCCAGGTTGGGCTTATGGTCTGTACTTTGGTATTACAGGGCCGATGTCGATGGGTTTGCCGGTGTTATCGGTGGCCGGCTTATTTAACTTAGATCGCTGCTTAGATATCGCCAAGAAATATAATGTGAATAATTTGGCTGGCGCACCGACGGTATTTCGGATGTTGATTGCTGCTGGCGCTAAAGTCGCGGATCAATGGAGCGAACAGCTGCGTGTAGTGAGTAGTGCGGGTGAGCCCTTAAATCCTGAAGTGATTCGTTGGTTTAAAGAACACTTAAATGTTGCGATTAATGACCATTACGGGCAAACCGAAATGGGCATGGTGTTGTGCAATCACCATAACTTAGAACACCCCATGCATATGGGTGCGGCAGGTTATGCATCACCTGGACACCGTGTTGTGGTCGTTGATGAGCAAACTCTTAAAGAGCTGCCTGCAGGCGTACCTGGGATTTTATCGGTTGATACAGAGCAGTCACCGATGTTTTGGTTTAACGGCTACAAAGATATGCAAACCAACGCTTTCCAAGGTCGTTACTACTTAACCGGTGATACCGCTGAATTAAACGCCGATGGCAGTATCAGTTTTGTCGGGCGTTCTGACGATGTAATTACGACATCAGGCTACCGTGTCGGCCCCTTTGATGTTGAAAGCGCCTTGCTTGAGCACCCAGCAGTGATTGAAGCTGCCGTTGTGGGTAAGCCCGATGTACAGCGCACAGAAATCATTAAAGCTTTTGTTATTTTGCAAGACGGCTATGCAGGCACGCCAGAGTTGGCTGAAGAGTTGCGGCTGCATGTGCGCAATCGTTTAGCTGCGCATGCTTATCCACGTGAAATTGAATTTCCTGATGAGTTGCCAAAAACGCCAAGCGGCAAAGTGCAGCGCTTTATTTTGCGTCTCAATGAAGTCAATAAACAGCAAGAACAGCAAGAACAGCAAGAACAACAAGCACAACAAGCAGCCAAGCAAGCGGCCTGCTAATTTTAAGGATCAATTATGCGCGTAGCAGAACATACATTTGTGATTACCGGCGGTGCCTCAGGGTTAGGCGCTGCCACAGCCCGTCACCTCGTTGCGCAGGGGGCTTCTGTGGTATTGCTGGATATCAATCAGCAAGCTGTTGTTGCCCAGGCTGAGCAGCTCGGTGAGCGCGCGCTGGGCATCGCTTGTGATATTTGCGATAGTCAGCAGGTACAAAGTGCACTGGATGCTGCCACTGCGCACTTTGGCGCACTACATGGCTTAATTAACTGTGCGGGGATTGTGGGTGGGCAGCGAATTTTAGGTCGTAAAGGCCCACATGATTTAGATGACTTTTCTCGTGTGCTGCAGATTAATGTGATCGGTAGCTTCAATATGTTGCGTTTAACCGCGCAAATGATGGTCGATAATCCGCCTAATACAGAAGGTGAGCGCGGCGTGATTATCAATACAGCGTCTGTGGCTGCTTACGATGGTCAACTGGGTCAGGCCGCTTATGCATCCTCTAAAGGTGCGATTGTCAGCATGACGTTACCGGCAGCACGTGAATTAGCCAGTTACGGTATTCGGGTGATGACTATTGCGCCTGGTGTCTTTGAAACGCCGATGATGGCTGGGATGACCGATGAAGTCCGTGCCGGCTTATGTGCTGATGTGCCGTTTCCACCGCGTTTAGGCAAACCTGAAGAATATGCCGCATTAGCGCAGCATATTATTGAAAACACCATGCTTAATGGTGAAGTGATTCGTATCGATGGCGCATTGCGTATGGGAGTTAAATAAAATGAGTACGCATGATCCTGTAGTGATTGTCAGTATGGCGCGCACGCCTCTGGGTGGTTTTCAGGGGGCTTTGCAGAACGTTACCGCCACGCAGTTGGGTGCTGTGGCAATTAAAGCGGCGGTGGCCCGTGCGCAGTTAGCGCCTGAAGCGGTGCAAGAAGTGATGTTTGGTTGTGTGTTGCCCGCGGGCTTAGGCCAAGCGCCGGCACGGCAAGCAGCATTGGGTGCAGGTTTAGCTGAAAGTACCGTCTGTAGCACGGTTAATAAAATGTGTGGGTCGGGTATGCAAACCGTGATGATGGCGCATGACGCCTTACTCGCGGGTTCTGTTGACGTAGTGGTGGCGGGCGGCATGGAAAGTATGTCTAACGCTCCTTACTTGCTGGATAAAGCCCGTGCGGGTTATCGCATGGGGCACGGCAGAGTGATTGACCATATGTTTATGGATGGCCTTGAGGATGCCTATGAAAAAGGCCGACTGATGGGCACCTTTGCTGAGGACAGCGCACAGACCTATGGTTTTAGCCGTGAACAGCAAGATGATTTTGCTGAGCAGTCGCTTAAACGTGCACAACAAGCGATCAGCGATGGTCGCTTTGCGCAAGAGATTGTTGCGGTTGAAGTGGTGGGTCGCAAAGGTAGTGTGATGGTCAGTGAAGATGAACAGCCACCCAAAGCTGATTTAAATAAAATCCGTCAATTGCGTCCTGCTTTTCGCGAAGGTGGTACTGTCACAGCAGCCAACTCCAGTTCTATTTCTGATGGTGCAGCAGCGCTGGTGTTGATGCGCCAAAGTGAAGCGCAGCGACGGGGCTTAACAGCTCTGGCGGTGATTCACGGGCATAGCGCCTATGCTGCAGCGCCCCATTTGTTTAGTTCGGCGCCGGTTGGTGCGATCAAAAAGTTGATGGCGCGTACGGGTTGGGATTTAGCCCAGGTTGATTTATTTGAAATCAATGAAGCTTTTGCTGTAGTGACCATGATTGCTATGCAGGAGCTTGATTTACCCGCAGAAAAGGTCAATGTGCAGGGTGGTGCTTGTGCGTTAGGGCATCCGATTGGCGCATCAGGAGCACGGATTATAGTGACTTTGTTGGCCGCATTAAAGCAACACCATAAACGCTTTGGCGTTGCTGCGATCTGTATTGGTGGTGGAGAAGCAACAGCCATAGCTGTTGAATTATTGAATTAATACACATACTTTTAGTGGTCTACATAAGTTGTCCATTAATGGCAGAGGAATTTGATTTATGACGAATGCAGTAGAAACCTACCAGAAAGCTCAGCACCTACAATTGACGGATAAGTTGGTGGTAGAAATGCGTGGGCATACGGCTGTGCTGACCCTGAACAATCCATCCGCTAATACTTGGGATGAAGATATGTTGCGGGGCGTTAAACAGTTGGTCGAGCATTTAAATGAAGATAAAGATATTTATGCCTTGGTCATTACCGGTGCTGGTGAGAAGTTCTTTAGTGCGGGTGCTGACTTAAAGCTGTTTGCCAGTGGTGATAAAGGGATGGCACGTACAATGGCGCGCCGTTTTGGTGAGGCTTTTGAAGCGCTGAGTGATTATCGCGGTGTGAGTATTGCTGCGATTAATGGCTATGCCATGGGTGGCGGCTTAGAGTGCGCATTGGCCTGTGATATTCGTATTGCTGAAGAGCAGGCGCAGATGGCGTTGCCTGAAGCCTCAGTTGGTTTATTACCCTGTGCTGGCGGTACACAAAAGTTATCGTGGCTGGTGGGCGAGGGTTGGGCTAAGCGTATGATTTTATGCGGTGACCGTGTTGATGCGCACACGGCTGAACGTATTGGCTTAGTCGAAGAAGTTGTGGCTCAAGGCCAGGCTTTGAATAAGGCTTTGGAATTGGCTGATAAAGTCGCCAAGCAAAGTCCTGTTTCTGTTCGTACCATTAAACCTTTAATTCAAGGTGCACGGACGCAAGCCCCTGATCATTGGTTACCAGCTGAGCGTGAAGCTTTTGTTGATTTGTTTGATACACAAGACACTAAAGAAGGCGTGAATGCGTTTTTAGAAAAGCGTAAAGCACAGTGGAAAAACTGCTAATCAGTTAGTGGTATGAATAGGCCGCAGGTGGTATTGCGCATGGATCATGAGCAGTGCCGCTTGCGGCTTTTTTATAGGCTTTATCAAGTGATTACGCAATCAAGCGGCGCACACAATACTGTTGTATCCAATAGAGCTTAAGCAGGCCGTAGCGCTGAATGCAACTACGGCCAGAGGCTTGATGATTAGCCTTGTGATAGCAACTGGCGCAACTCAATAATGGCTGCGTTAGCACGGGATACGTAGTTGGCCATGACCAAAGAATGGTTGGCTAAAATACCGTAACCGTCACCGTTAAGAACCATTGGGCTCCAGAGTGACTCTTGTGCTGACTCCAGTTCGCGAATGATTTGGCGCACACTGACGGTGGCGTTCTTTTTAGCAATCACATCAGCGAAATCAATTTCAATTGCGCGTAAGAAATGTGAGAGCGCCCAAGCTTGGCCACGTGCTTCATAGAACACATTGTCAATTTGTAACCAAGGTGTTTTGACAATTTCCTCTTCAATACCTTTGCTTCTTCCGGTCAGTAAAGGATCGTTAGTCTCAACTTCACCGTCCTGGTCTATATTTAAACGGGCTTTACCGACACTGGCCGACAGCCGTTGTGACAGTGAGCCCAAACGAGTGGCTACATCACCTAACCAGTTGTTCAGGTTATCTGCGCGCGCATAAAACTGGGTATTAGACTTTTCAGGATCACTGAGGCGCTTTAAGTAGCTGTTGAGTGATTTGATACCCAAGCGGTACTCATCTTCTGTGGCCGGTAAGATCCAGCTTTTATTATCAAAGTTAAAACGTGGCTCTGCTTTAGCTAAATCAGCATCCTCAGTGGACTGTGATTGTGAGCGCGCAAAATCTTTACGCAAGGCACGTGATAAGTCACGCACTTGCACTAAAACACCATATTCCCATGAGGGCATATTGTCGAGCCAGATACCCGGTGGCGCATAGTCGTTGGTCAGGTAGCCGCCGGGTTTATCGAGCAAGGTGGTGGCCACGTTTTTCAGCGTCTCTACCGTGGTATAGCCTGTGACTAGAGGATGCTGTGCTTTTTCTGCGGCTTGTTGCGTGTGTTCTTGCACAGAGAAAAAGTCAGGTTCTTGACTCCAGTACCAGCCTACAACCAATGTCGCTAATAAATAGATAACGATCACTGAGATCACTGCACGGCTAAACCAAATGCCGCCGAAGTAGCTTTTTACATCATCGACTGAGTCATTGACTGAATCCGTCGCGTCTCGAGTGCGTTTTTTCCAATTGAGCATGCTTAAACCTTTGTATTGTGTTTCGTGAGCCGCCTGTAACAGGCCGCTGTATGTCTTGAGTGTACTATAAAGCATGGCATGGTAGTTGTGCAGGGCATCGCTTAAATTTGCTGTGTCGTACAGGTTTTTTCCTGATTTGTTGATGTTGATAGGCTGGTTTTACTAGCGCGTCTAAGACGAAAAAAGCAGATTTAATAATCTGTCATATACTAAGACTGTTGATGTATAGGATGACATTTAAACCTTTTATTCAGGGTTAGCTCATGGAGTGGCAGACAGAATGACAGGCAATCAGACACACAATTTACAGCATTTAAAACAGTACTTTGCGCAACAGGTGGTTGATCAAGCTAGGCTGGTGTTAGTGCAGTGGCAAAATCTGAACAATGGTCGAGCTCAGTGGGGCGCTCAAGAACAGCTGAATATGCAGGATGCAGTGCAGCGTTTATTCGACTGTGCAGAGCGTGTTGAACAATCGGCCTATATGCATATTGCTCAAGGCTTAATCGATGTTTTAATAACAACTGAGCACAATAATAACCGTTTAACCAGTCACGCTATTGAGCGTATAACGCAGCTGCTGCAAGAGCTCTTGCGCACCGGTCTGCGTCAGGGCGAGCAAGTTGATCAGGTGTTTTTGCCGATGCTGCTGCGCCAACCCATTTATATCGCCTTGCGCTGTGCTGAGTCTGCAGCAGACCTCGCGGAACAACTACGTTATTTGTCCTTTCAGGTTGAAGTCTTTACTGATGCTGCTGAGTTGTTGCGCCTATTTGCTCAGCGTCAGCCAGCAGTGATGATTATCGATATTGATTTTGTTGCATGGCGTTATGGTTTGCAGCTTGTAGAGCAGTTAAAACAGTGGGGGAGCAGTCGTGTCTCGGTCTTTTTTTACAGCCAAGCTGATGAGTGCATGACGCTGCAGCTTGCTGCTATACGTGCTGGCGGACAGGCTTTTGCCAGTGGCGCATTTGATATTACCAGTGTTATGGATAAGGTCGAAGAATGGACCACTATCGCGCGTACAGAGCCCTATCGGGTGTTAGTGGTTGATAGTTGTGCGGTGCAGGCCAGTATCACTGAGCAGATGTTAAATGCCGCGGGAATCATCACACGGATGCTGACCAATCCAACGCAAGCCTTAACCCAGCTATTAGATTTTGATCCTGATTTGGTTATTTTAGATCTCTATATGACCGAGTGCTCGGGCCTCGAGCTTGCTAAGGTGATTCGCTACCATGATCGTTTTGTTGGCATGCCGATGATCTATTTGTCGGCAGAAGATGATATTGATAAACAGCTTGATGCGCTGAGTGAAGGAGCAGATGACTTTTTAATAAAGCCAGTGCAGGCGCAACATTTGATTACCGCTGTGCGCCATCGTATTGCCCGTGCACGTCATTTAAAGTCGCGGATTGTGCGTGACGGTTTAACGGGGTTATTTAATCATTCGCATATTTTACAGTTACTGGATGATGAGCGCAGTCGCACGCATAAAACTAGGCAGGCATTGAGCTTTGTAATGCTTGATATCGACCACTTTAAACAGGTCAATGACACCTATGGTCACTTAGTGGGCGATAAGGTGATTAAAGGCCTGGCGTTATTTCTGAAGCAGCGTTTACGGCGCACTGACTCTATTGGCCGTTACGGCGGTGAAGAGTTTGCAGTGATCTTACCTGATACCAATGCGCAGGCTGCTGCCAAGGTGATCAATGCTATTCGTCAGCGTTTTGCTGAGATTCGATTTCCAGCACAGCAGGGCGAGGTGGTATGCACTTTTAGTGCGGGTATTGTTGAGTACGATGGTCAGATTGATAGCACGCGCTTAGTGCTTTTGGCTGACCAAGCACTTTATGCCGGCAAGCATGCTGGGCGCAACTGCGTCAAGGTGTATCGCGAGTTGCGCTGATTGCAAAACCTAGGGTGCTGTTCGTATGGCTTTGCGTACTTTTTCAAGTAAGCCTGCATTGGGATAACCATCGGCCGGTAAACTTTGCCATTGCTGAAAGTTACGCACAGCTTGGCGGGAGTTAATACCGATAATGCCATCCGGGTTGCCACTATCAAAACCGAGCTGATTGAGCAGGGTTTGTAGCTCTACGCGCTCTTGTCGGCTGAGCATACGCTCATGTTTTGGCCAAGCAGCTGGCACACGATATTCACCTTGTAAGGCGTTCGACAACAAGCCAATAGCCAAAGCATAGGATGAAGAGTTGTTGTACTTTAAAATGCTGCGAAAGTTATCCAGCAGCAAATAGGCAGGGCCTTGATGGCCGCTGGGTAAAAATAAAGTGGCGTATTGTTGACCGAGTTTGCGCATGCTTATTTTATCGCGTGGACTGACGCCTAAGGCTTTCCATTGTGCGAGTGTTTTGCGAGCTTGACCGTCGGCGATGGCATAGTCGAAACCTTGAACAGGTAATTGTACTTCAAGGCCCCAAGGCTGGCCGTGTTGCCAGCCTGATAAGCTTAAGTAGTTTGCTGCAGAGGCGAGTGCATCAGCGCTGGAGTTCCAGATATCACGACGGCCATTACCATCAAAGTCAACGGCGTACTGGTGATAGGTGGTGGGCATAAACTGGGTTTGTCCCATCGCTCCAGCCCATGAGCCGATCATGCCGCTAGGACTGATATCGCCTTCTTGTAAAATATGCAAAGCGGCAAGCAACTGGCTGCGCCAAAATGCACTGCGGCGGCCTTCATAAGCCAAGGTCGCCAGTGATCGGATCACATTTTTACTGCCAATATTTTGGCCAAAACCGCTTTCCATGCCCCATACCGCGACGAGAATGCTGGGTTCAACTTTATAACGTGATTCAATCGCTTGTAAGGTTTTTGAGTGCTCCGCCAATAGTGCTTTACCGCGAGCAACGCGCCACGATGACACAGCGCTTTCTAGATACTCCCAGACTGGGCGGCTGAATTCTGGTTGGCTTTGATCGGCGGCAATCACTTGTGGGTCGGGTGTCAGTCCAGCCAGTGCCTGTTCAAATAGCAGGGGGCTGATGCCTTCACTGAGGGCCTGCATACGCAAACCCGCACGCCAGTCGGCAAAGCTTTGTGCTGTGGCTACCGGTGCTAGAGATTGCACTGCTGAGGTTGAGACGCTTGGCGTTATCACCTGAGTCGTTGTATTGGCATGGACTGGGCTACTCAGCAGCAGGCCAGCCATAATCACACTATAAATAGAGGGTAAGCGCTCAAGCATGGGTCATCTCAATCTTAATTAGGACTCAACTTTAACATGCTGAGCGGTTTAATAAAGTCAGTAAAAACAAGGATAGTACGTGCTAACAAGGGAAGGCAATAGACAACCTTATGCGGCTGAAAAAATAAAAGCCTCAGGGCTGTTAAACCGAGAGGCTTTTTGATTGCGGCGGTAACTGCCTTTGCCTTTTTTTGCCTGCTCTTGGCGGCTGCGAAACAGTGGCTGGGCAATAACTGACTTGGCTTTATTGGTGCGTTTTTCAGAACGCTGGCTCATGGTCATACTCCTTGCGAACATTGGCTCGTAGTGGGGTTGTTGAGTGCTGTTTAAGCACTATTAGTATTCTACTGTATTGTATGGATGTCCAGTGCTATTGAACTGTCTAAAATATCAGACAGACTGCACTTCAAAAAGTGCAGCCGCTGATAAAATATAATCGTTTATTTACGCTAAACGCTTATAACGCACACGCTTAGGTTGTGTCGCAGCATCGCCTAAACGCTTTTTACGATCCACTTCGTAGTCGCTGTAGTTGCCTTCAAAGAAGATAACACTGGAGTCATCTTCATAAGACAAGATATGCGTGGCAATACGGTCAAGGAACCAACGGTCATGCGAGATCACAATGGCAGAGCCTGGGAAGTCCAGTAGGGCTTCTTCTAGGGCGCGCAAGGTTTCCACATCAAGGTCGTTGGACGGCTCATCCAGCAGTAAGACGTTAGCGCCTTGTTTAAGAGTCAGTGCTAAGTGCAAACGACCACGCTCACCACCGGACAGATCTTTCACAAACTTCTGTTGGTCGGAGCCTTTAAAGTTAAAACGACCGACATAGCCACGTGAAGGCACTTCATAGTTACCGACTTTAATGGTGTCGTAACCGTCCGAGATTTGCTCCCATACAGTTTTTGAACCATCGAGGCTGTCACGTTGCTGATCAACACTGGCTAGTTTTACCGTTTCGCCAATAATGATTTCACCTGAATCCGGCTGCTCAACGCCCATAATCATTCTAAAGAGGGTTGATTTACCGGCACCGTTACCGCCAATCACACCAACAATCGCGCCTTTAGGCAGGGTAAAGGATAAATCATCAATCAGCACGCGATCGCCGTAGGCTTTACTCACGCCTTTAATCTCAATCACTTGGTCACCTAAACGCTCACCCGCTGGGATATAAATCTCATTGGTTTCGCTACGTTTTTGGAATTCTTGTGATTGCATTTCTTCAAAGCGTGCTAAACGCGCTTTAGATTTGGACTGACGGGCTTTGGCACCTTTACGCACCCATTCCAGCTCCGCTTTCATCGCCTTGTTATGCGAGGACTCTTGTTTAGATTCTTGGCTTAAGCGTGCAGATTTAGCTTCCAGCCACTGTGAGTAGTTGCCTTCAAACGGAATCCCTTGACCACGGTCCAACTCAAGAATCCAGCCAGCAACGTTATCGAGGAAGTAACGGTCGTGGGTAATCGCCACCACAGTACCGGTAAAGTCATGCAGGAAACGCTCAAGCCAAGCCACTGAATCAGCATCCAAGTGGTTGGTCGGCTCATCGAGCAGCAACATATCGGGCGCTGATAATAATAAACGGCACAGGGCAACACGGCGTTTTTCACCACCGGACAAAAACTCAATTTTGGCATCCCAAGGCGGCAGGCGCAGAGCATCCGCGGCGACTTCCAGTTGACGCTCAATATTGTGACCGTCGCTGGCTTGGATAATGGCTTCGAGCTTGGCTTGCTCAGTGGCTAAGGCGTCGAAGTCAGCATCAGGTTCAGCATAGGCTGCGTAGACTTCATCTAGACGAGCTTGTGCATCTTTAACTTCGCCGAGTGCTTCTTCAACGATTTCGCGGACAGTTTTTTGCGGATCCAGTTGCGGCTCTTGCGGTAAATAGCCGATATTTAGACCTGGCATTGGACGTGCTTCACCGTTAAATTCGGTATCAACACCCGCCATAATGCGCAGTAAAGTCGATTTACCTGAACCGTTGAGGCCCAGCACACCAATTTTTGCGCCAGGGAAAAAAGATAGAGAAATATCTTTTAGAATCTCGCGTTTAGGTGGCACAACTTTACCGAGGCGATGCATCGTGAAAACGTAAGAACCTGTTTGTCCGCTTTTGTTATCTTTTGACATCTTTAATAATACCTATGAGTCATATATTGCGTCGATTGTAGCGTTTTACCAACAATTAAGCAGCCGTTGTGCTGCCGCGCGACTTATTTTGCATAAATGAAGAGCAGGGTGAGTAAGACTTATTGTCAGAGTGATAGCCTTTCATGTGCCATGAACGTTTAGATAATGTAGAATCCCTAACTTATATCTTTTATTAGCCTTGTTGATTCCATGAGGACCGCTATGTTCAGCCGTGATTTGACTATTGCCCGATATGACGCCGAACTTTTTGACGCGATGGAGAAAGAAGCCCAACGCCAAGAAGAGCACATTGAGCTGATTGCGTCAGAAAACTACACCAGCCCTGCGGTAATGGAGGCACAAGGTTCTGTGCTGACCAATAAATACGCTGAAGGCTACCCAGGAAAGCGCTACTACGGTGGTTGTGAGTACGTTGATATTGTTGAGCAGTTAGCGATTGATCGCGCTAAAGAACTGTTTGGCGCAGAGTACGCAAACGTTCAGCCGCATGCTGGCTCACAAGCCAACGCTGCAGTGTACTTAGCGTTACTTGAGGCTGGCGATACTATTCTTGGTATGAGCTTAGCGCACGGTGGTCACTTGACTCACGGTGCTAGCGTCAGTTCTTCAGGTAAATTGTACAACGCTATCCAGTACGGTATTGATGATGCTGGTTTGATTGACTACGACGAAGTTGAGCGTTTGGCTTTAGAGCACAAACCAAAAATGATCGTTGCCGGTTTCTCTGCCTACTCACAGGTTCTGGATTTCCCGCGTTTCCGTGAAATCGCTGATAAAGTTGGCGCGTACTTGTTTGTTGATATGGCGCACGTTGCCGGTCTGGTTGCTGCGGGTGTTTACCCGAACCCAGTGCCGTACGCTGACGTTGTAACCACAACGACACACAAAACCTTACGCGGTCCACGCGGTGGTTTGATTCTGTCACGCAGCAATGATTTAGAGCGTAAATTAAACTCTGCAGTATTCCCAGGTACTCAAGGTGGTCCACTTGAGCACGTGATTGCGGGTAAAGCAATTTGCTTTAAAGAAGCATTGCAGCCTGAGTTTAAGGTCTATCAAGCGCAAGTGATCAAAAACGCACAAACCATGGCCAATGTATTTATTGAGCGTGGCTTTGATGTGGTATCAGGCGGTACCTTTAACCACCTATTCCTCGTGTCACTGATCAAGCAAGATATCACCGGTAAAGATGCGGATGCGGCATTAGGCGAAGCTTTTATCACTGTGAATAAAAACTCTGTACCTAACGATCCACGCTCACCCTTTGTAACTTCAGGCCTACGTGTGGGTACGCCTGCAGTCACCACACGCGGCTTTAAAGAAGCTGAGTGCAGTGAATTAGCTGGTTGGATGTGTGACATCCTCGACAACATGGGCGACACGTCCGTGATTGACTCGGTTCGTGAAAAAGTTAAAGCAGTTTGCGCGAAGCACCCTGTTTACGGTAACTAAGTTCTATTCGGCATAAAAAACCCAGCTTCGGCTGGGTTTTTTATGCCGAATAGAAAATGTTTGCTTTGTCGCAGTGCACAGATCAGTATGCAGCCATTGATGATGCCAGCAGGGTTATGGGATAACCATGCGTTAGTGGTTTGATAGCTTTCCGGCTTTATCAAGCGAGGCTTTACGCGCAAATTGCTCACTTAAATCTACGCGGTGACAGTTGCTGTCTATCACCGCGTAGATGTTTGGCTTAAGGCAGTGTTGGGCTGTTGTAAAAGGTCTGTAAAACCTTGATCAAGTAGCCTAAATCTTGACTGCCTGCTAACTCACGAATCGAGTGCATGGCAAAAGTTGGCACACCAATATCAATCGTTTGGATGCCCAACTGGCTTGCCGTGATCGGGCCAATAGTCGAGCCACAACCTAAATCGGTACGGGTGACAAAGGTTTGCACCGGTACTTGTGCTTGCTCGCAGAGTATTTTAAAGAAGCTCGATGTTTCACTGGTGGTGGCATAACGCTGGTTAGCATTGACCTTAATCACCGGGCCGTGATTGAGCAGTGGGCCGTGATTGCCATCATGCTTATCCGCATAGTTGGGGTGGATACCATGAGCGTTATCAGCAGAAATCAGCAATGAGTGCTGCACGCAACGCACAAAGGCTTCTTCTGAACCGAGCACGCGGCGCAATACCTGTTCTAAAAAGGGCCCATCGGCACCACAGGCTGAATTAGAGCCCACTTCTTCGTGGTCAGTACAGACCAGTACCTGCATCTGCTGATCATCGCTACTCAGGAGTGCTTGTAAGCCGGCATAGCAGGACAGCAAGTTATCTAAGCGAGCACCGGCGATAAAGTCTTGATTGAGGCCGATTACTGCCGCGGGCTGAGTGTCATAAAAGCACAGCTCATAATCCAGAACAGTAGCATCACTGATACCGTGTTCACGTTGCATTTGCTCAGCTAATAACGCACGGAAATCTTTGCTTTCATCACCCTGCAGTTGCGCTAAAATAGGTGGTAATTCAGTTTGCGGATTAATTGTCCAGCCGCTATTGGCTTCACGGTTGAGGTGAATAGCTAAGCTTGGAATGGTAGCGATGGCCTGTTTAAAATCAATTAAGCAGCTTTTTAAGTGTTCGTTTTGCTTAAAAGTCACGCGTCCAGCTAAAGACAGATCGCGGTCAAACCACGGGCTGAGTAACACGCCACCATAGACTTCAACGCCCAGCTGCCAATAGCTATTCTGCGAGAGCTCAGGTTGGGGTTTAACTTTTAAACATGGGCTGTCGGTGTGTGCGCCAACCATACGAATGCCATGTTCAACAGGATCCTGCTGGCCGAGTTGGAATGCAACAATGGATGAATCGTTGCGGGTGACATAATAGCGCCCTTGTGGTTTGAGCTGCCATATTTCGCGTTCATCTAAGGCTTGATAACCAGCGTCTTGCAGAGCTGTAGACATGCTTTGTGTTGCATGAAATGGACTGGGTGAGCTGTGTAAAAAGTCTAATAAACCCTGACTGGGCGTGTTGTCCATGATAACTCCGGCAATTAAAACGATGGCAAAAGTTTAGCATTATTGGCGTAATGAGGCGACTTGTAGTCATTGTGCATGATGTCTGTGGGTTGCACATGTATCATTAAAAACCAGCGCTTAAGCTAAAGCACTGATTGTTTTTAACTACTTTTGCAGTGGCTGCTTCAGCGGCCAAAGCTTTATGGGCGCACCTTGCGCAGGCCACAATAACAGCTGCTGATGCTCAGCAAACTCCCAGCGCTGCAGAGTGGCCAGTGCTGCTAAAAAACGCTGCTCTTGCTCCATCAGTGCGGGCGCGCAAAGCTTGCGCGTTGTCGCAATATTGCTCAGGCTGAATTGATTGCCTTGCAGTTGATACTCTGCCCACCAGTTGTTGCAGCCGGCCAAGCCTGTAGCGCGAGTTTGGTCCAGCAAGTTAAGGGTGAGCATGCTGCTATCAATCAGTGGGCGTTCGCCAATCCATTCAACTTGATAGCTGTGTCCGCTTTGTAACTGTGTGTTGGGCTGGTGAATACAAGCGCTTAGAGCGACAGTTGCGCAACTGATCAGTAGGGCGTTTTTAATCATGGGCTCACTCATTAGTTAAAGGATAGCGCTATTACGCTTCAGATTGTTGGCATGCACGGCACAGATGACGACCATCGCGGTTGATCCAGCCCAGCTCTTGCAAGCGCAGTTCAGCGGCAGGTTGTTTAGCGGCATTACCAAGACTGGCATCGACGGCAAACTCGAGTGGGAGCAGGCTACCACAGCCATCGCATTGCACTTGCCAAGTATGAATGGCCAGCTCTTTAAATACAGGGCCTGTAGCCACGGCAGTCCACTGACCTGGCGGGTTGATCAGATGACGTACTTTATTCACTTTGAGACTCATGCTCAGTGATTTACTGCCCTTGAGGCTGACATGCAAAGTATCGCCTGCTTGAATCGATCCGCCTTGTCCGGTGACTTGATATTGTCCAGGCATTAAGGCACGGCACTCAGTTAAGGTGTGTTGTGGGTTAAGCAGAGTGTAGCGAAAGTCATGTTCGGCCATGCCGGTCTCCAAATATAAAAATATAATGCGTGATATTTAATCAATACCTAGTTTTTTTAAACGATAACGTAATGAGCGAAAACTTAAGCCTAAACGTTCAGCTGCAGCGGTGCGATTCCAGCGGGTTTCTTCCAACGCTTGAGTAATCAGTTTGCGCTCAATATCTTCCAAGTGTGTTTCTAAATTCTCGACCTGCTCAAGCTCATGGCCTGCCAAATTGGCGGGGGCTACGGGCTGTGTTGTCGGACTCTCAGTTTGCGCTTGCGTTGCTGTTAGCACTGGCGTGTGATTGATGCGCAAATCATGCGGATGAATAAATTCACCTTCAGCCAAGGTGTAAGCGCGCTCAAGGATGTTTTCCAGTTCGCGCACATTGCCAGAAAAGGCATAGCTCTGCAGCTTTCTTAAAGCATCGGGATGCAATTGCATGGGCTGCTGATCGTCACTTAAACGGCTGAGAATGGCTTGACTTAAATGTTCAATATCCTCAGGGCGTTCACGTAACGGCGGCACTATCAGTTCAATCACATTGAGGCGGTAATATAAATCTTGGCGAAAGCGCTCAGCAGCGACTTCATCGGCCAGGTTTTTGTGAGTGGCACTTAAAATGCGCACGTCAACCAACTGTTCTTGCTGACTACCCACCGGGCGAATGGCTTTCTCTTGCAAAGCGCGCAGCAGTTTAACTTGCATGGCTAAGGGTAAGTCGGCCACTTCATCTAAAAACAATGTGCCGCCACGCGCTGCTTGAAATAAACCTGGCTTGTCTTCATTCGCGCCGGTAAAACTGCCTTTTTTATGACCAAAAAACTCACTTTCCATCAGCTCAGCAGGAATGGCACCGCAGTTGACTGGAATAAATGGCTGCGTAGCACGTGCACCTTGTAAGTGAATTTGTCGTGCTACCAGTTCTTTACCACTGCCCGATTCACCGCTGATATAGACCGGTGCTTGGCTGCGGGCTAGTTTAGCGATTTGCTCGCGCAGCGTTTGCATCGGTTTTGACTGGCCGAGTAAAGGGCCTTCAGTGATCTGTGTTGCATTTGTTGTCTCAGAGAGACGCAGCGCGCTATTGACCAGTTCGCGCAGACGTACTAAATCAACGGGCTTGGTAATAAAATCAAAGGCACCGGCTTTCAGTGCGTGTGTTGCTGTTTCGACACAGCCGTAAGCTGTAATCATAGCAATAGGGGTGTGGCTGTAATTTTGCTGTACAAACTTAATAATATCCAAGCCGGTGCCATCGGGTAGGCGCATATCGGTCAGGCATAAATCAAAGTGTTCACGCGTTAGCCATTGGTAGGCTTCTTTGACATTGCTCGCGCTGCGAGTGTCTAAGTTCATACGACCCAAGGTGATTTCTAGCAGCTCGCGAATATCTGGCTCATCATCAATAATTAAGACAGTATGTTTATTCATGATTTATGTGCTCGATATATTCGGGTGGGCAAAAGAGATTCTAAAGCAGCCGCCGCCATTGTTGCGGTGTATATAGTCTAGGCGGGCTTGATTGCTTTCGCAGAGTTCGCGAGAGATATACAAACCCAGTCCAGTGCCTTTGTTTTCGGTGGTGAAAAAAGGCTCAAATAGATTCTGTTGGTCATCAGTGCTGACGCCGGGGCCGTTATCTTGGACTTCTAAGGTCGGTAATTTGGTTTGTGGATGTCGATATAAGTTCAGCCATACTTGGCTCTGTGTATTGGTTTTACTACTATAGCGTAAGCCGTTTTCGACTAAGTTGCTGAGTACTTGATCCAGCTGGCTAGGGTCCATACGCGTGTATAAGTCTTTACCTTGGATACTTAAGTGCAGCGTTCGCTGGACAGTCGTATTGCTGGTAAAGTCATCGGTAAAGCGCTGCAGCCAGTCTTTTAAATCAAGGTGTTGTGGCTCGGCTTGGCGCTGTCTCGACAGTTGCAAGACATTCTCAATCGCGGTATTCATGCGTCGTGACTGGTCTTGAATGATTTGCGTTAGACGTAGATCCGCTGTGTTCAGTTCAGGTGATTCGTGCAGTAACTGCGCGGCATGACTGATCGCGCCAAGCGGATTGCGGATTTCATGGGCAATACCGGCTGTTAGACGACCCAGTGAGGCGAGCTTTAATTGCTGAGCGTGTTGATTGAGTTGCGATATATCGTCGAGAAAGACTAAAAACTGCAGATTATGATGGTTTTGTAATTGAACAAAACTGGCCTGCAGTTGGGTTGAGCTGGCCGGCGATTGGATCGGCGGGCTGTATAGCGTGGGGTTTTTTTGCCATTGTTCTAAGCTGCGAATCAGTGCTGGAAACAATGGGTCGAGTATGCAATTGATCAGGGTTTTATAGCCGATCATAACCATTGCCGCTTGATTGGCTTGTATAACTCGATTGCTAGCGTCCAATACTAAAATACCAGTACGCATTCGTTGAATAATCAGAGCGTTAAGCTCTTCTAAATTTGCCACAGTGCCAGCATGTTGCTCAGCTAAGCCTTCGCTAAGGCGTGTGCGGCGGCTGATGCCTTGTACAAATAATGCGGCAGCAAAACATAAAGAACCTAAAATTCCTGCTTGCATGGATTGGTTGCTGCTGACGGCATTCGATAGGCTTAAATAAAATGTTAAATAAATAATACCGACTGCAGCAACGGCGGCAATTAAAACCCCAATGCGTCCACGCAATAGAATATTAGCCACGGCAACGGCTGCAACAATTAGATTACCAATACCACTGGCTGTGCCGCCGGCAGCATAAAACAACAGGCTCAGTTGCGCTACATCGACTAGGGCTAAGATCAGCACCGGCAGTAAATGATCAGTGCGATGTATGCTGGCGCTGGCGAAAATATTAAAAATCAAATAGGCCCAGCTGCCGTACTGAAAGAGTTGAGCGTGCGTTATATCAAGTATTTGCCCATCCAAGTCACTGGAAGTGAGCACTACTAATACAAAGCCAATCATTAGCCGGTAGACATGATAGAGGCGTAAAATACGCTGACCTTGCGGCCCTGAAACAGCTAAGAAACCATCAGTCACGGGCTTTTGGGCCTAATTTGAGGTGCTTTGCACTGCAATACCAATTATTACTATCGCCTTGAATGGCACGGTCTTCAGGTAAGTGAACATGGCAATGCGCACAGCAGACCATGGTCTGCACAGGGGAGGGCTGTACCGGTGTGTTAGGGCGGCTAGTAAAGCGTCGCCATAACCAGATGCCACCACCAATAATGATGGCCAATAAGATAAAACGGGGTAAGCCCATCGCGATGCTCCTTGATCACACAAACAGTGCATTAAATGCAGTCAGTGTACCTTTTTTTACGGTTCAGGTGCCATCCTTGGCCGCATATCGCTCTGGGCTGAAGAGCAGCCTTAGATGGTTGTTTGTTGCTGGCTGAGCGCACGCATATCAGAGCCGCTAGGCGCTTGGTAAACGCGCAGATTAAACTCAGGGGCGATGGCCAGTAGGTGGTCAAAAATATCAGACTGAATGGCTTCGTACTCTGTCCAAGCAGTGGTGTTGGTAAAGCAATAGATTTCCATGGGTAAACCTTCAGACGTCGGGCTGAGCTGTCGCACCATCAGGGTCATACCGCTTTGATGAATACCCGGGTTGTTGCGGATGTATTTATCAATATAGGCGCGGAAGGTTCCGATGTTGGTTAGCTTGCGTGAGTCGAGTGTTTGTCCTGTGTTGGATTTGACATGCTTTTCGTTCCACTTATTCAGCTCATTAATTTTATCGTCAAAATAGCCATCTAACAGATTAAAACCTTTGATGTGCTCAAGTTCTTCTGCAGTTAAAAAATGAATGCTATGTTGGTCAATAAACAAGCTACGCTTGATACGGCGGCCACCACTTTCTTGCATGCCGCGCCAGTTCTTAAAGGAATCACTGATAAAACGCTTGGTTGGGATAGTGGTAATGGTTTTATCCCAGTTCTGAATACGTACAGTATGCAGGGCAATATCGATCACATCACCGTCAGCATTGAGTTGCGGCATTTCGATCCAGTCACCGACACGGATCATATCACCTGATGAAATTTGCACGCTGGCCACCAAGGACAGCAAAGTATCTTGGAAGATCAACATCAATACCGCAGCCATGGCACCTAACCCGGAGAGTAGGATCAGTGGTGAGCGGTCAATCAATGTAGCGACAATCAGGATCGCAGCCAGTGCATAGATAATGATTTTAACAATTTGTATATAGCCTTTGATCGGCTTGAGGTGCGAGCTTTGGCGGCGCATATACAGTAGGTTAATGATTTCTAAAACAGCGCCTAAAGCTAAGGCAATGGTTAGGATAATAAAGCCGCCAGCAACGTTTTTAGTTACCGTTACAAGTGCTTCAGGTAAGTCTGGAACCACACCAATACTGGATGAGATAATTAATGCTGGCACAATATTAGAGAGTCGTTTGACCACGCCAAAATCGTTGTGTTGCGAGCCGCCAACGCGCTTGAGTAGGCTATAAAAGCCGCGTACTAAAATATGCTTAACCAGCCAGTTAGCCAGCGCTGCTACGGTAATTAAAACCAGCAATGCCGCTAAAGTTTTCAGTTGCGGATGCTGGTTGAGCATCTCCAACCAAGACAGTACTTCTTCTTGCATACCTTCTTGCATATTGCACTCCTAAGCCGTTGTAAAATAAGCGGCTAAAATAAAAGCTAGAAATAAGTGATGTGATTTCAAGTATCACGCTGAGGGGGTTATATCTTCCACGCGCAAGGTTAAATAGCCATCGGCTAAGCGTGCTTGCAGGGTTTGTTCGGGTTGTACTGATTGCACACTACGAATGATGTGCTGATCTTCGTTACTGATAATACTGTAGCCGCGATCAAGGGTTGCGAGCGGGCTGACCACATGCAGCGTTTGCAGCAGGCTGTGTAGGTGCTGTTTAGCATGCTGAGTGCGTAATTGAGTGGCGCGTATTAAGCGTTGCTGTAAACGAGCGAGATGTTGTTGGTGTGCAGGCAGTGTTTCGCTTGGATGCTGCACATTTAAACGTGTTTGCGCATAAGTGAAGCGTTGCTGGCGCTGTTGTAGAGCGGCTTGCATGGCGCGTTGCATGCGCAGGTTTAAGTCATCTAAACGTTGGTTGTGCTGATCTAAGCGTTCACGCGGGTGACGCAGGCGTTGGCGCAAATGCTGCAGATGGATGCGTTTACGTTGCAAGCTTTCATGGATACGAACAGTCAGTTGGCGCTCTGTATTGCTTAACTGCTTAAGTAATTCAGTGCGGTCTGGCGCTAAGAGTTCGGCCGCTGCTGAAGGTGTTGGTGCGCGTAGATCGGCAACAAAGTCACTGATGGAAACATCTGTTTCGTGACCGATGGCGCTGATAATAGGTGTTTGGCAGGCCGCAATGGCGCGGGCGACAGCTTCTTCGTTAAAGCACCATAAATCTTCTAAAGAACCACCACCGCGCGCCAAGATAATCGCATCGTAGTCTGCGCTATCGGCGATACCTAACGCATGAACAATTTGAGCTGTGGCTTCACGACCTTGTACGGCGGTCGGAATTAGAGTGAGCTGCACATGCGGTGCGCGTCGAGCGAAGACACTGACAATGTCATGCAGTACGGCACCTGAAGGAGAGGTCACTACACCGATGCGCTGTGGGTATTTAGGCAGAGCGCGTTTACGTTCTTGTGCAAATAGACCTTCAGTTTGTAACGCCGTTTTTAATGCTTCAAAAGCTAAGCGTAATGCACCGTCGCCAGCTGCTTCGACGCTATCGAGGATCATTTGATAGTCGCCGCGGCCTTCATATAAAGAAACACGCCCCCGCACGCGCACTAGCAAACCATCGCGCAAGAGTTCACGCACACGACTGGCTTGCTGTCTAAAAATAGCACAACGCACTTGGGCGTTACGGTCTTTTAAGGTGAAATACACATGCCCAGAGGCGGGTTTAGCGATATTGGATAATTCGCCTTCAACCCAAACTTGCGGGAAAACATCTTCGAGGAGTAAGCGGGCGCGTTGATTGAGTTGGCTGACGGTCAATACTTCACGGTCGAGGCCTAGGCGCTGAAAAGGATCATTAAGCATGACGTTATAATAAAGCAAGCCTGCGGCATTTGCGAGTCTTGCCAGCGTTGTATAGCAATGCTAGGTGATGGGTTTTTTGGTATTAGATTAGGTTTTTTTACTAATCCATGGTATAAAACGCGCCGCTTTACTTGATTATTCAAGAGAGCTTTAAAATCCACACACATATCGACACGAGTCCCTGGGTGCCTTCGGGTTGGGAGTCGGGATATGTGGAGGCTTAACCCTTATTAAAATTTAGGAATGATCATGACTCAACAAGTCACAATGCGCGAAATGTTAAAGGCTGGTGTACACTTTGGACACCAAACACGTTACTGGAATCCAAAAATGGGTAAATACATTTTTGGTGCGCGCAACAAGATTCACATTATCAACTTAGAAAAAACCTTGCCAATGTTCAACGATGCAATGACTTTCATTGAGAAGTTAGCATCAGGTAAAAACAAAATTCTTTTTGTTGGTACTAAGCGTTCAGCCAGCAAAATTATTGCTGAGCAAGCAATACGCTGCAACATGCATTACGTTAACCACCGCTGGTTAGGCGGTATGTTGACCAACTACAAAACCATCCGTGATTCCATCAAGCGTCTGCGTGATTTAGAAGTGCAAGCGGCAGATGGCACCTTTGATAAGCTGACTAAGAAAGAAGCTTTAATGCGTACTCGTGATTTAGAAAAACTCGAGCGCAGCATCGGTGGTATTAAAAACATGGGCGGTTTGCCTGACGCAATGTTCGTAGTTGACGTTGATCACGAGCGCATTGCAATCAGCGAAGCTAACAAATTGGGTATCCCAGTTATTGGTATTGTTGATACTAACAGCAGCCCAGATGGTGTTGATTACATCATCCCAGGTAACGATGACGCTATTCGTGCAATTCAATTGTACCTTGGTGCGGCAGCTGACTGCGTTCTACGTGTACGTCAAGGCAACGCAACAACAGCTGAAGAGTTTGTTGAGGTGGTTGAGGGCTAAGGCTCTGTAAACCAACCTGTGACAAGAAAAGGGGGCTAAGGCCCCTTTTTTTCCTGATTAAATCGGCAGTTTGCAACTGCTGTAAAGACTGAATTAAAGAGGATTGTGAAGATGGCTCAGATCACTGCTGCTATGGTAAAAGAACTGCGCGAACGTACTGGCCAGGGCATGATGGATTGTAAGAAAGCCCTCGAAGTTTCTGGTGGCGATATTGAAAAAGCCATTGATGACATGCGTTCAGCTGGTGCAATTAAAGCTGCTAAAAAAGCAGGTAATATTGCAGCAGAAGGTTCTATCGCAGTTAAAGTAGCTGATGACAATAAAAGCGCTGCGATTATTGAAGTGAACTCACAGACTGACTTCTTGGCTCTGCAAGATGACTTTAAAGGTTTTGTTGCTGGCAGCCTTGATGTTGCTTTTGCTGATAAAGACTTAGATGTTGCGGCATTGATTGCTGCACAAGAGCCAACGCGTGAAGCATTGGTCTCTAAGTGTGGTGAGAACGTCAATATTCGTCGCTTGACGCGTGTTGAAGGTGATGTGCTGGGTGCATACCTACACGGTAACCGTATCGGTGTTATTGTTGCACTGAACGGTGGTGATGTTGAACTGGCAAAAGACGTTGCGATGCACGTTGCTGCAAGCAACCCACAGTTCTTAGATCCATCACAGGTTTCTGAAGAAGAGATTGCTAAAGAAAAAGAAATCTTTATGACCTTGAACGAAGATAAGATCAAAGGCAAACCAGACAACATCGTTGCAAACATGGTTGGCGGTCGTATCAAGAAGTTCTTGGCAGAAGCAAGCTTAGTTGAGCAAGCATTTATTAAAAACCCAGAATTAACAGTGGGCAAGCTTGTCGAGCAAGCGGGCGCAACAATTGTTTCTTTTGTGCGTTTTGAAGTGGGTGAAGGTATTGACCGTGGCGAAGAAGTTGACTTCGCTGCTGAAGTTGCCGCACAGGTTGCTGCTTCAAAAAAGTAATTGTGTACATGTGACAATCAAAGGCTGCCCGCAATTGCGTGCGGCCTTTTTTGCAAAAGAGACTGTGCTTTAGAGCGCTGTCTTGTAATATGTGCGCAAACTTAATATGACCTTTGTTTTAACTGTGGTGAAATTACGCCACAGACGTTATTCATATCCGCAGGAGATAAATCATGGCTCAACAAGTCGGTGGACGCCAACCGCGCTATAAACGAATTTTACTAAAGCTCAGTGGTGAGGCCCTACTGGGGTCTGAGGAGTTTGGTATTGATCCTAAAGTGCTGGATCGCATGGCTTTAGAAGTTGGCCAGTTGATTGGTATTGGTGTGCAAGTGGGCTTGGTGATCGGTGGTGGTAACTTGTTCCGCGGTGCTGCATTGTCTGCGGCCGGTATGGATCGTGTGACTGGCGACCATATGGGTATGCTGGCGACGGTAATGAACTCCTTGGCTATGCGTGATGCCCTTGAGCGCTCAAATATTCCTGCTTTGGTGATGTCAGCTATTTCTATGGTTGGCGTAACGGATCATTATGACCGTCGTAAAGCGATGGGGCATTTAAAGCAAGGTGAGGTGGTGATTTTCTCTGCGGGCACGGGTAACCCATTCTTTACCACTGACTCTGCAGGTTGCTTACGCGGTATTGAAATCAATGCTGATGTGGTTCTTAAGGCAACAAAAGTTGATGGCGTATATACTGCTGATCCTTTTAAAGACCCAAATGCAGAAAAGTTTGACTACTTGACCTACGATGAAGTACTCGATCGCAAGTTAGAAGTGATGGATTTGACTGCAATTTGTTTATGCCGTGACCACAATATGCCGTTACGCGTATTTAATATGAACAAGCCTGGTGCACTGCTCAACGTTGTTTTAGGCGGCGCTGAAGGCACTCTGATTGAAGGAACAAAGCAATGATCAATGAGATCAAAAAAGATGCACAAGCACGTATGCATAAATCTGTTGAGTCATTACAGGTTGCTTTTGCAAAAATTCGTACAGGTCGCGCCCACCCAGGTATTTTAGATTCAGTGATGGTGTCGTACTACGGTAGCGATACACCATTGAACCAAGTGGCCAACGTCAACGTAGAAGACTCACGTACTTTAGCTTTGACCGTGTTTGATAAAAGCATGATCCAAGCGGTTGAGAAAGCAATTTTGATTTCTGACCTGGGACTGAATCCTGCAACTTCAGGTACTACAATTCGTGTGCCGATGCCTGCTTTGACTGAAGAAACACGCAAAGGCTATACCAAGCAAGCACGTCAAGAATCAGAAAACGCACGTGTTGCAGTGCGCAATATTCGTCGTGATGCATTGGCTCAGTTTAAAGATTTGATTAAAGATAAAGAAATCAGTGAAGACGAAGAGCGTCGTGCAGCTGATGATATCCAGAAGCTCACCGACCAAGCTGTTGAAGAGATCGATAAGCTATTAGCGAACAAAGAAACTGACTTAATGGCAGTGTGACTTAGAGGCTGCTGTAATGAGCAAAACAACGCAGGATGCACTGCACACTGTACCGCGCCACGTTGCGATTATTATGGATGGCAATAATCGCTGGGCGAAAAAGCGTTTTTTACCCGGCGTGGCAGGGCATAAAGCAGGCGTTGATGCTGTTCGTGCAGTCGTTGAGGTGTGCGCTGAGGCCGGTGTCGAGGTATTAACGCTGTTTGCCTTTTCCAGTGAAAACTGGCAGCGCCCAGCTGCCGAAGTGGGCGCCTTGATGGAGCTTTTCTTGGTGGCTTTACGCCGTGAAGCCAAGAAACTGGATAAAAACGGTATCCGTTTACGCATTATTGGTGATCGCTCACGTTTTCATCCTGATTTACAGGCGGCGATGCAAGAGGCCGAGCAGCGTACAGCGCACCACTCTAAGTTCATTCTGCAAATTGCTGCCAATTATGGTGGTCAATGGGATATTGTTCAGGCCGCTCAGCAGCTCGCACGATCCGTGCAGGCTGGTGAGTTAGAGCCTGATGCTATCACCCCTGAGCATTTACAGAGTTGTTTAAGTACTGGGACACAACCGCTGCCTGATTTATGTATTCGAACCGGTGGTGAGCGTCGTATCAGTAACTTTATGTTGTGGCAGTTTGCTTACAGTGAGCTGTATTTTTCGAGTTTATTTTGGCCTGACTTTAAGCATCAAGCGATGCATGAAGCCTTGGCAGATTTTTCCTTACGACAGCGTCGTTTTGGTAAGACCTGTGAACAAGTGGCCGCAGAGGGGCGTAGATAATGCTCAAGCAACGAATCATCACCGCTTTATGGCTGGCACCCTTGGCGCTGGTTGGTTTTTTTGGGTTGAATGGACACGCTTTTCTGGCATTTATCAGCGTTATTATCGCGTTAGCCGGTTGGGAATGGGCGCGTTTAGCCGGTTTTTCTGCCCAGTTGCACCGCGTGATTTATGCGTTAGTGACTGTTGCTGCGTTGTTGTTAGTCAATAGCAATGACACACTATTAATGCCGGTACTGTATATGGCTGGCATTTTTTGGTTGCTAGCAATTGCTATGGTGATCAGCTTTCCCCGCAGCATTGCTTATTGGGGTGGCAAGCTTGGTAAGCTGCTGATGGGTTTAGTGATTATCGTACCAGCTGGTCTAGGCTTACAGGTACTAAAGACTTTGCCGCAAGGTAATATGCTGATTTTAAGCCTGATGCTACTGGTGTGGGGCGCTGATATTGGTGCGTACTTCTTTGGGCGTGCCTTCGGTCAGCGTAAACTTGCGCCGTTGGTCAGTCCAGGTAAAAGCTGGGCAGGCTTATTGGGTGGATTATTTACCAGTTTATGCATTGCTAGCGGTCTGGCAGTCTATCTAGATGTCGCTGCGAGCCAGTTTGTTGCTGTACTTTTAGGCGCAATGGTAATTGTGCTCTTTTCTGTGGTGGGGGACCTCACAGAAAGTATGTTTAAGCGCCAAATGGGCATTAAAGACAGCAGTCAGTTGTTACCCGGTCACGGCGGTGTCTTGGATCGTATTGACAGCCTTACAGCCGCTGCACCTATCTTCGCTTTATTACTGCTCGTCAGCGGTTGGACTTTGCCTTGAACACTGTCATGCCACAACCCCAGCACATTACTGTGCTGGGTGCTACAGGCTCAATTGGTAGCAGTACTCTGGATGTGATTCGTCAGCATCCTGATCGCTATCAGGTGTTTGCGCTGACTGCGCATACGCGTATAGCTGAGTTAAAAACACTGTGTGTGCAATACCGTCCACGCTTTGCTGTGGTGGCTGAGGCGAATGATGCGCAGCGCTTACAAGGTGATTTGCGCGCTGCAGGTGTGGCTACGATTGTGCTAGCTGGGCCGCAGAGCTTATGTGAGGTTGCGGCGCATCCTGAGGTTGATGCCGTGATGGCGGCGATTGTGGGCGCTGCAGGTCTAGAGTCAGCTATGGCTGCCGTGATTGCTGGTAAAAAAATACTGCTGGCCAATAAAGAAGCGCTGGTGATGTCCGGTGCGTTATTTATGCAGGCCGTGCGCGAGTATGGTGCGCAGTTGCTACCGATTGATAGCGAACACAATGCGATTTTTCAATGCTTACCGTGTAATTATGCTGAAGGGTTAGCCCCTGTTGGCGTGCGTCGTATTCTGTTAACCGCATCCGGTGGACCGTTTCGTCATAGCAGCTATGCGGAACTTGAACAGGTCACGCCAGCGCAAGCTTGTGCGCATCCAAATTGGTCGATGGGGCAGAAAATCTCTGTTGATTCGGCCAGTATGATGAACAAAGGTTTAGAATTGATTGAAGCTTGCTGGTTGTTTGCAGCCCGTCCCGAACAAGTGGAAGTGGTGATTCACCCGCAAAGTGTGATTCACTCGCTGGTCGATTATGTCGATGGTTCAGTATTGGCTCAGCTGGGTAATCCAGATATGCGCACACCCATTGCCCATGCTATGGCATGGCCCGAGCGCATTGCTTCAGGTGTAGCGCCGTTGGATTTATGTGCTTTAGCGCGGATGGATTTTATTGCGCCAGACTTACAACGTTTTGCCTGTTTGCGCTTAGCCATTGAATCGGCACAAGCGGGCGGCGTTGCACCGATAGTGCTTAACGCCGCAAATGAAATTGCAGTCGCGGCTTTTTTAAATGAGCGCATTCGTTTTACGCAAATTCCGCAATTGATTGAAGATGTGTTGAATTTAAATACTGACGGCCAAATTGATAGCCTTGCAGGCATTGTTGCAATCGATCAGCAGGCCCGTCAATACGCGAATTCTTGGCTGAGCAAACAATCGATAACGACAGGTATACAGGCATGAGTGGTATGTATATGTTATTTGGCACCTTGGTGGCTTTAGGTGTCTTAGTGACCATCCATGAGTATGGACATTTCTGGGTGGCACGCCGTTGTGGTGTTAAGGTCTTACGCTTCTCGATTGGTTTTGGTACACCTTTAGTGCGTTGGCATGACCGACATGGCACCGAGTTTGTGATCGCTCTGATTCCACTGGGTGGTTACGTCAAAATGCTCGATGAGCGTGAAGCTACGGTGTCTGTCGAAGAACTAGGTCAGTCCTTTAATCGTAAAACTGTGGGCCAGCGCATTGCTATTGTTGCTGCGGGACCTGCGGCAAACTTTGCTTTGGCTTTTGTGCTGTTTTGGTGCTTAGCGATGCTCGGTAGTCAGCAGGTTAAGCCTGTGATTGGCGATGTAGTGGCAGGCAGCCTCGCTGAACGTGCTGGCTTACAGAGCGGTCAAGAAATCATCTCGGTCGATGGCCATGCAGTTGTCGGTTGGGCAGATGTCAATGTGCAGTTGATCCAGCGCATTGGTCATAGCGGTACAGTGAATATCTCTGCGCAATCAGCGGGTAGTACGCTGGCACAAAATTACAGTGTGACATTGGATCGTTGGCTGTATGGTGCCGACGAGCCGAACCCGATCCGAGATATTGGCATTGAGCCTTGGCGCCCACAAGTACCGGCTGTGATTACTCAGTTGGATCCTGAAGGCCCTGCGCAATCCGCAGGTTTACAGCTCAATGACACTATTGTTGCTATCGATGATCAAGCGGTCAGTGATTGGCAGGCAGTGGTGAATTATGTGCAAACTCGACCTGATGCCAGAGTACAACTGAGTATTGAGCGCGCTGGAGTGGTCAGTCAATTACCGGTTGTGCTTGCGGCACAAGGTACGGATAAAGATAAGCGCGGTTATTTAGGTGTCGGTGTCACCGGTGGTGAATGGCCAGCAGAGATGTTGCGCGATGTTCGTTCGGGACCTTTGGACTCTGTAGTAGCCGGTGCCCAGCGTACTTGGACAATGAGCGTGCTCACATTAGGCTCTTTGAAAAAGATGTTGTTTGGCGAACTCTCGGTAAAAAACTTGAGTGGTCCGATAACCATTGCTAAAGTGGCGGGCGCTTCTGCTGAAAGTGGTTTGCGAAGTTTCTTGAACTTTATGGCTTATTTGAGTATCAGTTTGGGTGTGCTGAATTTATTACCCATTCCTGTGCTTGATGGTGGGCATCTGTTATTTTACATGATTGAATTAGTACGCGGTCGGCCTTTGTCTGAGCGTTTACAAGGTTATGGAATGCAGATCGGTATCGCCTTAGTGCTTTGTGTTATGTTGCTTGCGGTATTTAATGATTTAGCGCGTTTGTAAAAAATACTGATTCGTTGCACTGCAGCGGGTTTTTTATATATCAATGAAATAGAAAGGTCTGCATGAAACGTCTGCTGCTACCTGCGGTGATATCCGCGCTCATATTATCTGAAGCTCACGCTGCACCTTTCACTGTCTCTGATATCCGTGTGAACGGTTTACAGCGCGTATCGGCTGGCAGTGTATTCGGTGCATTACCCTTAAGTGTCGGTGAGTCTGTCGATGAACGGCAGCTCGCTGAAGCGACGCGTTCGTTGTTTAAAACGGGCTTTTTTGAAGATATCCAGCTCAGCCGTGATGGCGATGTACTGATCGTGACCTTGCTTGAGCGTCCTTCAATTTCCAGTTTAGAAATCGAAGGTAACAAAGCCATCAGTAAAGATGACTTACTTAAAGGTCTAAAACAGTCAGGTTTAGCTGAAGGTGAGATTTTTCAGCAGGCGACTTTAGAAGGCGTGCGTAATGAGTTGCAACGCCAGTACGTTGCCCAAGGTCGTTACTCAGCCAATATTGATGCAGAAGTGATTCAGCAGCCACGTAACCGTGTAGCCTTGAAAATCAAGGTAAAAGAAGGTTCTGTTGCTTCCATTCAGCATATTAATGTCGTGGGCAATAAGGTTTTTAAAGACCAAGACCTAAAAGACTTATTTGAGCTAAAAACTAAAAACTGGTTATCTTTTTTCCGTAATGACGATAAGTATGCTCGGGAAAAATTATCCGGTGACTTAGAGCGCTTGCGTTCCTATTACTTTGACCGTGGTTATATCAATATGGATATAACCTCAACGCAAGTCTCGATTACGCCGGATAAAAAGAACGTATATATCACTGTTAACGTTGATGAAGGTCAGCAGTTTACGATTCGTGATGTAAAACTGTCAGGTGATTTAAAAGTCCCTGAAGAAGAAATCAATGCCTTACTGTTATCACGTCAGGGCCAGGTGTTCTCACGTAAAGTGATGACCACTACATCTGAGTTGATTACCCGTCGTCTTGGTAATGAAGGCTATACCTTTGCTAACGTCAACGGTATTCCAGAAACTCATAATGAAGATAATACCGTATCGCTGACTTACGCCGTTGATCCGGGTAAGCGTGCTTATGTGAATCGTATTAACTTCCGCGGTAATACAAAAACATCAGATGATGTATTGCGCCGTGAAATGCGTCAGATGGAAGGTGGTTGGGCTTCAACGTACTTAATTGATCAGTCGAAAACGCGTTTAGAGCGTTTAGGCTATTTTAAAGAAGTGAATGTTGAAACGCCGCAAGTACCGGGCACCGATGACCAAATTGACGTCAACTACAGCGTTGAAGAGCAGCCTTCAGGCTCAATTACCGCCAGTGTCGGTTTTGCGCAGAATGCCGGTTTGATTTTAGGTGGCTCGATCAGCCAAAGTAACTTTTTGGGTACCGGTAATAAAGTCAGCCTTGGCTTAACTCGCAGTGAATATCAAAGTAACTATAACTTCAGCTTTGTTGATCCATATTGGACGAATGATGGTGTGAGCTTGGGTTATAACGGCTTTTATCGTTCGACCAATTACGACAAACTAGACGTTGATGTGTCCAGTTACTCAGTGGATAGCCTCGGTGGTGGTATCAATGTGGGTTACCCCATCAGTGAAACCTCACGCCTCAACTTCGGCCTCAGTGCGCAGCAAGATAAGCTGAAAACAGGTCGCTATACCGTTGAAGAGATTCTTGACTTTATTGATGACGAAGGTGACAACTACACAAACTTTAAAGCTTCAGCAGGCTGGTCGAGCTCAACACTGAATCGTGGCATGATGGCCACGCGCGGTGCTTCACAAAGTTTAGTGTTAGAAAGCACAATACCTGGTAGTGATTTATCATTTTATCGTTTAGATTACAGTGGCCAAATTTTTGCGCCATTGAGCACGAATTACACATTGCGTTTCCATACAGACCTAGGTTATGCCGAAAGCTATGGCTCAACGTCTGAACTGCCATTCTATGAGCATTACTATGCCGGCGGTTTTAACTCGGTACGTGGTTTTAAAGACAGTAGTTTAGGACCTCGCAGTACGCCAAATACGGGTAATCGTCCGGGTACAGAAAGAGACTACGATCAAAAGCCACTACCATTTGGTGGTAATGTACTGATTCAAGGTGGTGTGGAGCTGTTGTTCCCAATGCCGTTTGTTAAAGATCAGCGCTCATTACGGACTGTTTTGTTCTGGGATGTGGGTAATGTATTTGATACACATTGCAGTTCAGCACAGAAAACACGTCATGAAGCGGGTTGTGGTATCAAATACGATAACTTAGCCAGTTCTGTGGGTGTGGGCTTAACCTGGATTACCGCATTAGGACCGTTAAGCTTTAGTCTTGGTGCGCCAGTGAAAAAACCAGACAATGCGGATACGCAAGTATTCCAATTCTCGCTGGGTCAAACGTTCTAATTTAGCTTTGAACCTTTTATATAACAGCATTTTTAGGAGTGCATCGTGCGTAAGTTAACTCAACTTGTTTTACTGACAACAGCTTTAATCAGCGGACCTGTCTTTGCAGAAATGAAAATTGCTGTTTTGAATTATCAAATGGCCTTACTTGAATCAGATGCTGCGAAAAAATATGCAGTGGATGCCGAGAAGAAATTTGGTTCACAGCTGACTAAGTTGAAAACCTTAGAAAGCGATGCCAAGCGTATTCAAGACCGTTTAATGAAAGATGGTGAGCGGATGCAACAGGCTGAGCTTGAGCGTTTAGAGCTTGAATTCAAACAAAAAGCCCGTGACTTCCAAGCACAATCTAACGATTTAAACGAAGCTAAAGCTTTAGCTGATCGTGAGATGCTAGAAAAGCTGAAGCCAAAGCTGGATAAAGCGGTTGAAGAAGTATTGAAAAGCGGTAATTACGACATCGTGCTTGAGCGCGGTGCAGTGGTTGACGTGAAACCACAACTTGATATTACGCTGCGTGTTATTGAGCGTATGAATCAGTTGCGTTGATATGAATCAGGCACAATTTACTCTAGCTCAGTTAGCCGACATTCTCGGCGCTGAGCTGCGTGGTGATGCAGATAAAATCATTGTGGGTTTATCAACCTTACATGATGCATCCAGCAATGAATTAAGCTTTCTTGCTAATGCGCATTACCGTAAGCAGCTTGAGCACACACAAGCGGGTGCCATATTGTTATCGGCTGCTGATGCGGCCGATTACTCAGGTAACTCGCTGGTGGCTGCTGATCCGTATCTTGCGTATGCAAAGCTGTCGCATTACTTTGATCGCACACCTAAGCCCAATGCTGGGATTCATCCGAGTGCAGTGATTGCAGAAACGGCTTTAATTGACTCGACAGCCTGTATTGGTCCCGGGGTAGTAATTGAAGAGCACGCAGTGATCGCCGCAGGCGTGATTGTGGGTGCACAGTGTTTTATCGGCGCGCGCAGCACTGTTGCTGAAGGCGGTCGCTTATTGCCACGTGTCACCTTGTATCATGATGTGACTGTGGGTCAGCGAGTTGTGATTCAATCCGGTGCCGTGATTGGCGGTGAAGGTTTTGGCTTTGCTAACCATCAAGGCGTCTGGAATAAAATTGCGCAAATCGGCGGTGTAACCATTGGCAATGATGTTGAAATTGGCGCTAATACGACTATCGACCGCGGTGCGCTGGCTGACACCTTAATTGGTAACGGCGTTAAGTTAGATAACCAAATCCAAATTGCGCATAATGTGCAAATTGGAGACCATACTGCAGTGGCTGCCTGTGTTGGTATTTCAGGCAGTGCAAAGATTGGCCGCAATTGTATGTTGGCCGGTGGTGTGGGTTTAGTGGGTCATATTGATATCTGTGATGGTGTCTTTATTACAGGAATGACCATGGTGACACATTCAATTACTGAACCCGGTGCGTATTCGTCGGGTACAGCAATGCAACCTGCTGCTGATTGGAAGAAAAATGCGGTACGCTTTCGCCAATTGGATCAGCTCGCCAAACGTGTTCGCGCTTTAGAAAAACATACTCAGAAGTGACCTCTGATATGGATATATCATCTGATGCTTTATCGACCTTTTTAGCTAAGCTACTTTAATTTAGCGCATTAAGTGCCATTCAGTTACAGGTGGTAGGTTTGTGTATAGGGTATTCACAGCCTCACTTATTTGATCAAGGCTTTTATATATGATGGACATCAATGAAATTCGTCAGCTGCTTCCGCATCGCTATCCATTTTTATTAGTGGACCGCGTATCTGCGATTGATTTAGAGCAGAAGACGATCACCGCTTATAAAAATGTAAGCATCAATGAGCCTTTTTTTAATGGCCACTTTCCGCAATATCCGATTATGCCGGGTGTGCTGATTATTGAAGCGATGGCGCAAGCTGCAGGTGTATTAGGCTTTAAAATGATGGATGCCTCACCCGATGACGGCACCCTGTATTACTTTGTCGGTTCTGACAAGTTGCGTTTTCGTCAGCCGGTTGTGCCGGGTGATCGTCTTGATTTACAAGCGAGCTTTATCAGTGCTAAGCGCGGTATATGGAAGTTCAATTGTAAGGCCAGTGTGGGTGATGTCATCGTATGTTCGGCTGAAATTATTTGTGCGGAACGAAAAATATGAGTTTAATTGATCCTCGAGCCATTATTGATCCGTCAGCTCAGCTTGCGGATGATGTGACTGTTGGTCCCTGGACAACTATTGGTCCTGGGGTTGAAATTGGCGCAGGATCAATTATTGCATCACATGTAGTGCTTAAAGGCCCAACCCGAATTGGCTGTAATAACCATATTTATCAGTTTTCATCGATCGGTGAAGACACCCCAGATTTAAAGTACCAAGGTGAAGCCACGCGCTTAGTGATCGGCGATCATAATGTGATCCGTGAAGGTGTGACCATTCACCGTGGTACAGTGCAAGACCGTTCAGAAACAACAATTGGTGACCATAATCTGATTATGGCCTATGCCCATATTGGCCATGACAGTGTGATTGGTAATCACTGTATTTTGGTCAATAACACTGCATTAGCAGGGCATGTGCATATGGATGACTGGGCTATTTTGTCTGGCTATACCTTAGTGCATCAGTATTGCCATATTGGTGCGCACAGTTTTACTGCCATGGGCACGGCTGTGGGTAAAGATATTCCTGCGTTTATTACTGCTGCCGGTAATCCTGCAGTAGCGCGTAGTATGAATTTTGAAGGTATGCGCCGTCGTGGTTTTTCTGCAGAGGCGATCCAAGCGTTGCGCCGAGCTTATAAAACAGTCTACCGTCAAGGTTTAACAGTGGATGATGCTTTGCAGGCCTTGGCTGAAAGTGAAGCTGAGTACCCTGAAGTTGGAGTGTTTTGTCAGTCTATTCGCCAGTCGTCACGTGGTATTACCCGCTAATGTCTGATCAGATACAAAGGCCGCTTAAAGTTGCGTTGGTTGCCGGTGAAGCGTCGGGTGATATTTTAGGCGCAGGCTTGATGCAGGCGTTACGTCGGCATTGTCCACAGATTGAGTTTATTGGTGTTGGCGGCCCATTGATGGAAGCGCAAGGTTTAACCTCGTACTTTCCAATGGAGCGTCTGGCAATTATGGGTTTGGTGGAAGTACTCGGGCGCTTGCCGGAGTTACTGTCACGTCGCAAACGTTTAATTGCTACCTTAAAAGAGCAGCAGCCGGATGTCTTTATTGGTATTGATGCGCCAGACTTTAATTTAACCATTGAATTAAAATTGCGTGAAGCAGGCATTAAAACCGTGCATTACGTCAGTCCCTCAGTGTGGGCATGGCGGCAAAAACGCGTGTTTAAAATCCGTAAAGGCTGCGATTTAATGCTGACTTTACTGCCATTTGAAGCGCAGTTTTATCAAGAACATCAGGTGCCGGTGTTATTTGTCGGTCATCCTTTGGCGGACAGCGTTGCCATGCACAATGACCCATTGCCTGCCCGTGAGCAGTTGGGTTTACCGGCAGATGCCCAAGTCGTGGCTTTATTACCGGGCAGTCGCGGTGGTGAAGTGGCTAAGCTAGGCGCGTTATTTGTTGAAACAGCACGTTATCTGTTAGGTGAGAAACCGCAACTGCGTTTTATTATCCCAGCAGCGAATCAGGCGCGTCGTGAACAACTGGCGACGATTCTGGCCGATATGCCGAATTTACCCATCGAGATTTTAGATGGTCAGTCACAAGCTGCATTGCAAGCCTGTGATGCGGTACTGATTGCCTCTGGCACCGCCACCCTTGAGGCGATGCTATTTAAAAAACCAATGGTGGTGGCCTATAAACTGGCACCGGTCAGTCATTGGTTATTGAAGAAAATGGTTAAAAGCCCCTATATTTCGCTGCCGAATTTATTAGCCAATGAAATGTTGGTGCCCGAGTTTATTCAAGATGCAGCGACGCCTAAAGCGCTGGGTCATGCGCTATTAGAGCAGTTAAGCGATGGCTCACAGCAAACTCAGCGCTTTGCTGAACTGCATCAGTCATTACGCTGTGACGCTTCTGAGCGTGCGGCACAAGGTGTTTTACAATTAGTGGGGCGTATTTGATGCAACTGGACTTACTCAACCAGCAACGCCTTGGCAAGCTGGTGGCGGGTGTGGATGAAGTGGGGCGTGGGCCATTATGTGGCCCAGTTGTGACTGCTGCCGTTATTCTTGATCCGCTGCGTCCAATTGCCGGACTGAATGACTCAAAAAAACTGACTGAGAAAAAGCGTGAAGCGCTGTTTGTTGAGATCCAAGAAAAGGCTTTAGCCTGGTGTATTGGTCGTGCTGAAGTGGAAGAAATTGATCGCCTCAATATCTTGCAAGCGACAATGCTGGCGATGCAGCGCGCAGTTGAAGGTTTATCCATTCAGCCTGACCTTGCTTTGATTGATGGCAATCGTTGCCCACAATTGAGTATGGCGTCTGAAGCTGTGGTGCAGGGTGATGGCTTAATTGCAGAGATCTCTGCCGCGTCTATTTTAGCTAAGGTCAGTCGTGACCGTGAGATGGCTGTTTTAGATGCACAGTATCCGGGTTACGGTATTGCTAAGCACAAGGGCTATCCAACGCCTGCACATCTTAAGGCGCTACAAGAACTCGGTCCAACACCGATTTATCGTCGTTCTTTTGGCCCAGTGCGCCGGTTTTTTGAAAGTAATTGATATTTTCATCAGAATCACAGTGTCTTTTAAGAGCGCTTAGCAAGACCTGCGTATGTCGTATCGCCTTTGTGCTGCTTTTCCCTCCACGGTGCATCCTGCACCAAGTCGGGCACTACACCATCCATAGCTGCGCTTGTTGCAGCACAAATGCGATACTTATTGATCAGTGATGGTGTTGACTGGCTTATCTAATTGAATGAGAAGATATCATGAGCTTGTGTAATCTTTCCCGAATACTGGTGATTGCTGTTTTTGTTTATATTGTAATCATGCAAACACTATAAGTATTCAATGAGTACTGCATTCTAGTTGTCGCAGCACAAACGCGATACTATTCATCAGTGATGGTGTTGATAGGTTTTCTGAGTGCTTATTGAGTTACTCTGCAATTTTCAGTTCACGCGATTTAGTGTAGGCGTAGCGGATTTTTTCGTATTCAAAGGGCGAGTTGAGTTGGCCGTAACGCAATTCAGTAATATAGCGTTGGTCAACAATTTGCAGTCCGAATATTTCTGGATTACGTTGGCTCTCTTTGGCCATATTCAGCCAGTTCACTGATTTATCTATGCCAAAGTCAGCAACAGCCCCTGTGGTGTCGCGAGCGTTGGATGGGCCTAAAAAGGGCAGCATTAAATAAGGACCATGTGGTACACCGTAATAGCCGAGTGTTTGCCCAAAGTCTTCGTTGTTTTTTGCTAGTCCCATCTTGCTTGCTGGGTCCCAGAGTCCGCCGACTCCAAAAATGGTATTAAATAAAATCCGCGCCGTGGTTTCCATTGCACGATGGCCTTTGAGTTGCAGCAGGCTATTGGCTAAGGTTTTGATCTCTCCTAAATTACTAAAAAAGCTACTGACACCGGTGCGTACAAAGTGCGGCGCGATGGTGGTATAGCCTTTGACGACAGGTAAAAACACCCATTGGTCAAAGCGATAGTTAAAGTGATATACGCGTCGGTTCCATTGCTCTAATGGATCTTTAATATGCAATGCTTCAAGGGCAGCGCGCTCGAATTCATGTTGATCTTGTCGCTGGTTAAAATTCAAATGCTGCAATGGATTTTTAAAACCATCAGGGTCAACTTCTTCAGCCCAGCTGGTACTGTGCAGCAGGGTCAATAATACACTTGTTGCTAAGTAGCGCTGTAAAGTGTGAGTTTTACTCATGGAAAAACTCCAATATATCGGCTGCATTCTCATTATAATCCAAGTTGCCAAGGTGCCCGCCATAAGGGTAGAGGGTTAAGCGCTCAGCGAAAGTGTGCTGCAGATAGCCGATATCGCCTCGCCCTAAAATAATATCATCAGCATTGTGTATCACAGCAATTTTATCATTGTTACTGAGGTAGTCAGTCAGTGCATAAAGGCTACTGGCTTTATTTAATAGATCTAAATCAGCATCTGTAACTGCTACTTCAGCCAGTACTGTATGTTTAAAGTGCACGCGCCACAGTGGTAGTAACTGTTGATGCATATAACACTCGAAATCACAGAGCAATGCTTCTTTAAAGTAAGGCGTTAAATTAGTGCCATCGTAAATTCTTTTTTGTGGTGGTGTGATCACGCCGCGGCGATTGATTAGATCTGAAGTGAAGTTGATATCAGCGGCGGTAAAGCGAAACGCACTACCAATCAGCATGGCTAATTCATTATCAGTGAGTTTTTCAGAGGAGTTTTGAAACTCAAATAGCACAGCTTCATTAAAGTCAAAACGTCCTTTGCTATTAAAAAAGCGCGTGAGCTTATCCAACATTAACGCATAGAAAGTGCGTGTTTCATTGGCTCCAACCGCTTTAGTATTGACTAAACTATTGAGATTATTGACCGAGGTATAGAGGTTAACTGGCGGATTGATCAGTAACACACGCTTAAAGTTAAAGGCCTGTTGCTGCTCATCTAAATGGCTGACAAATGCTGCTTGTAAGCCGCCTAAGCTGTAACCGGTTAAATGCCAGTCAGTCACTTGAAGATTGCGCTGCTGTTTTTTAATGGCACGCATGACCGAGTAGAGGTCGGTCGCATCTTGTGGAGAATAACCCGGCGTGGCATAGGCTGACGCACCGACCATAAAGTCATAAGCGGTGGGAGAGGAGATTTGTGCCACATGAAAACCGGCACCATAAAAGAGTTTTTTTAAATACTCCATACTGCTGCTTGAGTAATGCGCACCGGTACCGGCAATAATAAAAATCAGCGGCGCAGGGCCTGATTGCTTGGCTAAGCGGTACCGAAAAGTTTTGACCGGCCAGAAGTTGCTGGGCAGGGTGTACTCACGTTCTGGGCGTAGACGCAAGCTGTAGTCATGCTGGCTGATATCGGCATCATCTGGCAACGGCGGGCGTAAGGCTTTGGGTGTGCCAGCAATGGTTGCTTCAAAAGCGTTATGCAGTGGGAATTGGTAATTTGTTGCGGCCTGTTTAGCTTGAGCGCTGAATGACAGGATGCACAATAAGCTCAGAACTAGATAAAGTGGTGAGAGCAAGCGCTTAAGCATAACAATATCTCGCTGGGTCGCAGAGGTATAAGGGGTTTAGATTTCAGTGTTCAATAATACAGCGTCAGGACGACACGTCTGTTATGCGCTGATGTCGTTATATAAGCATCAGTCATATTGATTCAGCATAGCCTGCAGAGCGCAGGGCTATGCTGAAGCATGATTTACATCACACGTTGACCTGGACGAGCACCTGCATCAGGGCTGAGTAAGTGAATTTCTTCACCGCCAGGGCCTGCTGCTAATACCATGCCTTCTGAGACGCCAAACTTCATTTTTCGTGCAGCTAAGTTAGCGACATACAAAGTTAAACGGCCTTCCAAAACAGATGGGTCTGGGTAGGCGCTTTTAATACCTGAGAACACATTACGTTTAACGCCGCCAAGATCCAAGGTGAGTTGTAATAACTTATCTGCACCTTCAACAAAGCTGGCTTTTTCAATTAAGGCGATACGTAAATCCACAGCAGCAAAGGCATTAAAGTCGATTTCTTTGGCTAGGGGTTCTTTTTCAAGTTCGCCATTGCTGACAATAGCTTCTGTGCTTGCTGAGTTTTCCATTTCTAATAAGTCTTCCTTTGAAGATTCAATCATGGCATCGACATGTTTAGCATCGACGCGTGTTAATAAAGCGCTGAACGGATTGAGCTGATGTGCGCCCAAAGGTTGACCTAAGTCATTCCAGTTCAATGCGGGCACATTTAAAAAATGCTCGGCATCGGCAGCCAGTTTAGGCAGCACAGGCTTTAACAGAATCATCAATTGCTTAAACAGGTTAATCGCTTGTGAGCAAATGGCTTGCACTTGTGCCTGCTGGCCTTCAACTTTATTCATTGACCATGGTGCTTGATCAGCAATCCAAGCGTTCGCTGCGTCCGCCAAGGCCATGGTTTCGCGCATGGCGCGGGCAAAATCACGGGCTTCATAGGACTTAGCAATGGCTGGCGTGGCCTGCTGGAACAGCTCCCATAGTTCAGGATTGGGCATTTCTGCAACCAGCATACCGTCGTTGCCTTTTTGAATAAAACCGGCGCAACGGCTGGCAATATTGACCACTTTTCCGACCAGGTCAGAGTTAACCTTGTGAATGAAGTCATCAAGATTCAAGTCTAAATCTTCAACACCACGGCCCAGTTTAGCCGCGTAGTAGTAGCGCAGGTATTCAGGGTTTAAATGGTCTAAGTAGGTGCGTGCCTTAATAAAGGTACCGCGTGATTTAGACATTTTTGCGCCATTAACGGTCAAGTAACCGTGCACATTAACAGCGGTGGGCTTGCGGTAATCGGCACCATCAAGCATCGCTGGCCAGAACAATGCGTGGAAGTTGATAATATCTTTACCAATAAAGTGGTAGAGCTCAGTGGTTGAGCCTTTGTTCCAGAACTCATCAAAGTCTAATTCTGGGCGACGCGCGCATAAGTTTTTAAAACTGGCCATATAACCGATGGGCGCATCCAGCCACACATAGAAATACTTGCCCGGCGCGTCAGGAATTTCAAAACCAAAGTAGGGCGCATCACGGGAGATATCCCATTCGTGCAAGCCGCTATCGAGCCATTCAGCTAGTTTATTAGCCACTGACTCTTGCAAGGTGCCGCTACGCGTCCATTCTTGCAGCATGTCTTGAAAATTCTGCAGCTTAAAGAAGTAATGCTCAGAATCTTTTAAAATCGGTGTGGCACCGGAAATCGCTGAGCGTGGATCTTTGAGTTCAGTTGGCTGATAAGTGGCACCGCATTTTTCGCAGTTATCGCCGTACTGGTCCGGTGTTGCGCATTTTGGGCAGGTGCCTTTAATAAAACGGTCGGCTAAAAACATGCCTTTTTCAGGGTCGAAATATTGCGTGACTGAGCGCGTGGCAATATGTCCAGCCGCTTTGAGGCGGCGGTAAATTTGCTCAGACAGTTCACGATTTTCTTCACTGTGGGTGGTATAGAAATTATCAAAATCCACCAAAAACTCAGCAAAGTCAGCGCTATGTTCAGCGTGAATATTATCGATCAGCTGTTCTGGTGTGATGCCTTCTTTTTCTGCGTGCAGCATAATCGCTGAACCATGGGCATCATCCGCGCACACATAGATGCATTGATTGCCGCGCATTTTCTGAAAGCGAACCCACATATCAGTTTGAATATATTCAAGCATATGGCCAAGGTGGATGGAGCCGTTGGCATAGGGCAGGGCGCTGGTCACTAAAATTTTGCGGGCTTCGCTCATGGTCTTCCTAACTACTAAAAGTGAATAGAAATAAGCCGACTACTATATAGGCAATGGCTGTTTTTTTCATCCTTTACGCAGCGCAAGCCTGTGGACGGTTAAGGTGTTGGCGGTCAGATTAGGCTAGAATGCGTATTATTCAGTCTATTGATTACAGTGGAGAACGTCATGAGTGCAGTAACCCGCGCTGCGGTTGAAGAAACCTTAAGCCGTCTGATTGATCCCAATTTAAACGCAGACCCAGTGAGCGCTGGTTGTGTACGCGCCATTGATATTCAAGGTGATCGCGTTTCGGTACAGCTTGAGCTCGGCTATCCGGCAGATTGCTTTAAAACTGGCTGGGCGCAGACATTGCAGACCAGTCTCGAGCAAATGCCCGGTGTTGCCAGTGCTGAAGTGAAAATTAACACTGTAATTCAGCCTTACCAAGGGGCAACCGATGTCGCAACTTTGGCTGGGGTGAAAAATGTGATTGCTGTCGCCTCAGGTAAAGGCGGGGTGGGTAAATCAACCACCGCAGTCAATCTGGCATTGGCGTTGGCCCGAGAAGGCGCACGCGTGGGTATTTTAGATGCTGATATTTACGGTCCGAGCCAAGGCATTATGCTCGGTGTGCCCAGTGGCACTCAGCCTAAAGTACGTGATGAGAAGTTTTTTATACCGATTCAAGCGCATGGCGTTTCAGTGATGTCGATGGCGTTTCTGACCACGGATAGCACGCCCATGGTGTGGCGTGGACCTATGGCATCCGGTGCTTTGCTACAAATGATTACCCAAACCGCTTGGGATGAACTGGATTACTTAGTGGTAGATATGCCACCAGGTACCGGTGATATTCAATTGACCTTGGCGCAGAAAGTCCCCGTCGCGGGTGCTGTGATTGTCACCACGCCACAAGATATAGCCTTGCTGGATGCGCGCAAAGGTATTGAGATGTTCCGCAAAGTGAATATTCCTATTTTGGGTGTTGTGGAAAATATGGCTGTGCATATTTGCTCAAATTGCGGTCATGCTGAACATATATTTGGTGAGGGCGGTGGTGAGCGTTTAGCGGACAGTTATGATGCTGAACTCTTGGCATCCTTGCCATTATCCATGGATATTCGTTTGCAGTGTGATGGTGGCAAGCCGACTAGCAGTGCTAACCCGGAAAGCCCAATAGCGCTGATGTATCAGCAGTTGGCACGTACTGTGGGTGCACGTCTTAGCACGCTGAATCAGCAAAGTGCGGCAATGCCATCGATTGAAATTAGCGACGATTAACTGATACAAGTTGCTAGCAAGGGCGTTTGCTTATAAGCGCCTTTGCCTTATTAAAGGAGAAGAAAAATGAGTTTTACCGTATATCTTTCCGGGGAAATCCACACCTCATGGCGTGAAGAGATTCAGCAGGGTGCGCAGGCTTTAGGTTTAGATATTACCTTTACTTCTGCGGTGACTGACCATGCGGCGAGTGATGCTGCGGGTGATCACTTAGGCGCACAGGAGCAGAGTTTTTGGCGCGACCATCAGTCTGCTAAAGTGAATGCCATCCGCACTAAAACCCTGATTGAGCAAAGTGATCTAGTGGTGGTGCGTTTTGGCGATAAGTATAAACAGTGGAACGCAGCCTTTGATGCCGGTTACTGCGCAGCGCTGGGTAAGCCTTTTGTGACTTTGCACGCAGAGGGTATTATCCACCCACTTAAAGAAGTGGATGCTGCAGCCATGGCCTGGACGACAACGCCGGCTCAGGTGGTGGAAATTCTACGCTATACCTTGCAAGCCTAAGTATTCTGGCTGCGTTATCAGGCAGCAGGCCTTTGCTGCCTGATTCTTGCTCTATTCAGAGCGTCCTTGCTTCAAAATCCCTCTTTTTTAGTCAGATAGTTGACAGGCTGATTTTGTAACTCATTGATTTGTATGGGTTTTAATTGTTGGCATAAGTATTGCTTTGTAATAAGTAAGATCAATTACACAGCAGGTGTTGCGTTATGAGCATCAATTTCAGTAAAGCCCTTGGTATCCATGAGCAAGCACTTGGCTTTCGAGCTCAGCGCGCTGAAGTGCTGGCCAATAATATTGCCAATGCTGATACGCCACACTATAAAGCGCGTGATTTGGATTTCGCTAGCGTGCTATCAGCGCAAGCCGACCAGCATGCACATAAGCAGCCATTGATGCAGCGTACCAACAGTCAACATTTTGACGTGGAGCCGTTGCAGTTGGCTGACCCATCGCTGCGCTTTCGTAATCCACACCATGCCGCAATCGATCAAAACAGCGTTGATTTGCAGGTTGAACAGTCCACTTACGCAGAAAATGCGGTGCAGTTTCAAGCCAGCTTTACCCTGTTAAATAATAAGTTCAAAGGGTTGATGACAGCCCTGCGCGGCGATTAAAGGAGTATCTGATTAT
Organism: Pseudomonas sp.; assembly: GCA_034006005.1. Classification (GTDB taxonomy): domain Bacteria; phylum Pseudomonadota; class Gammaproteobacteria; order Pseudomonadales; family Pseudomonadaceae; genus Denitrificimonas. The sequence goes on along the minus strand of JAVETP010000001.1, from coordinate 14,845 downwards.
GTCCCTTTCCAGCGTTTTTCACATTGCCGGTAGCGGTATGAGCGCACAAAGTACGCGCCTGAATACCATTTCCAGCAATATTGCCAACGCCGAAACGGTGTCATCCAGCATCGATCAAACTTATCGAGCCCGACACCCTGTATTTGCTACTGTTTTTTCCGACACCCTTAATGGTGGTCAAGGTCAAGGCGGTGCGTCATTGTTTGCCGATCAAGATCATGCCGGACAAGGTGTGCAGGTGTTAGGAATTGTTGAAGATCAGAGCGAGTTAATGCCGCGTTATGAACCCAATCATCCATCTGCGAATGCTGATGGTTATGTTTTTTACCCGAATGTAAACGTGGTTGAAGAAATGGCTGACATGATTTCTGCCAGCCGTGCGTTTCAAACTAACGTCGAAATGATGAATACCGCCAAGCAGATGATGCAGCGCGTACTCACATTGGGCCAGTAAGTCCCAGGAGGCAATTATGAGTGCAGCAGGAGTCAGTGCAGCCGGTGCAGTGATGGATCAATACCAACACAAAACTAAGGCGGCCGGTAAAGAAGAATTAGGCAAAAATGAGTTTTTGGAATTGCTGGTGGCTCAGCTCAATAACCAAAACCCTTTGGAGCCGCAAAATAACGGTGATTTTATCGCCCAGTTAGCGCAGTTCAGTACGGTAGAGGGTGTTGAAAAGCTCAATAGCAGTATGGAAAGTATTCTGTCGGGTTATCAGTCATCGCAAGCATTGCAAGCGTCTTCTTTAGTCGGGCGTAAGGTGATTATTCCAACTGATAAAACAGTGGTGGATACCTCGGAAACCTTTAAAGCCAGTATGGTTTTGCCGCAAAGCAGCAGTAATGTCTACGTGAACGTTTACAGCGGCGATGGCACTTTAGCGACGCGTATTAATATGGGCGCGCAAGAGGCCGGTAATGTCAGCTTTATGTGGGATGGTAAAAACAGTGACGGTGAAACCATGCCGCCAGGTACTTACAAATTTGAAGCGCAAGCCAGTATTGATGGTGAAACCAAGGGTTTATACACCTTATTGCCGGCCAACGTTGACAGTGTCACTTTGGGTCAGGGTAACGGTGAGCTGTTATTGAATTTAGCTGGGGTCGGTTCAGTACCGCTTTCCCAAGTCCATATGATTGGTCAGTGATTTTAAAAATTTGCCAGCTGTCGGATAACCGGCAAGGAGAACACTATGTCATTTAATATCGGCCTCAGCGGTATGCGTGCCGCGTCCAAAGACCTGAACGTTACCGGTAACAATATTGCTAACGCAGGCACGGTCGGCTTTAAACAGTCGCGTGCAGAATTTGCGGATGTGTATGCGGCATCTATACTGGGTACAGGTAAAAATCAGCAAGGCAGTGGGGTGTTGTTGTCGAATGTGTCGCAGCAGTTTAATCAAGGTAATATTAACTATACGGAAAATGCGCTCGATTTAGCCATTAACGGTAATGGTTTTTTCCAGGTCAGTAACAATGGTGCGCTGAGTTATACGCGTGCAGGTTATTTTGGTACTGATAAGCAAGGCTTTATTGTTGATAACTTTGGTAATAATCTGCAAGGTTACAGCACTAGTAGTGGTGAGTTGGAAAGCGGTAATGTGACTAATTTACAAATTAAAACCACCAGCCAAGAACCTAAGCCAACAAGCCAGTTCAAGCAGTCATTTAATCTGAACTCCACTAATGAAAATCCTGAAGTGACGCCTTTTGATCCTGCGGATCCGAAAAGCTATAACTCATCCACCTCAACCAGTATTTATGATGCGCAGGGTAATGCGCACGTGATGACGCAGTATTTTGTCAAAGAAGGTCCAAATGACTGGAGCATGAAGACTTTGATTGATGGTGTGAATCCGCAAAGCAGCGCACTTAATGCGCCTCTTGAAACGAATCTGAAGTTTGATACTGCAGGTAAGTTAATCGGGGATGGTAAAGTTGACCTTAACGGCTGGGTGCCTGTTACTGTTGTGGGTAAACCTCCTGTAGTGACACCTAATCAGGCTGCTGCTAGTCCTACTTTGAAAATGGATCTCAGTGGTGCAACCCAATATGCTAATTCATTTGCGGTGAATGCTGTTTCTCAAGATGGTTACACTACAGGTGAGTTAGCGGGTATTGAAATTGATGATACCGGTAAGATTTTTGCACGCTACACCAATGGCCAATCTAAAATACAAGGCCAAGTGGTATTGGCTGATTTTGCGAACCCCCAAGGATTAATACCTGTGGGTAAAACTCAGTGGGTACAGTCATTAGCTTCGGGTGAGCCGGTGCCTAACCCCGGCGGTACCGGCACTTTAGGTTCTATTCAGGCAGGAGCGTTGGAAGAGTCCAACGTTGAGTTGTCTGATCAGTTAGTGAACTTGATTGTGGCGCAACGTAATTACCAAGCCAACGCTAAAACCATTGAAACAGAAAGTGCTATTACGCAAACGATTATTAACTTGCGTTAAGTCGGTTAGAGCTTTCTTTGGGTCAAAAAAAAGCGCACTTTAAAGTGCGCTTTTTCGTATCTCACTGTTTATTTTTCAACGCGGGTCATGCTGTTGATCAAGATAGGATCAGTCGGCACATTTTGATGACCGCCTTTATTGGCTGTTTTCACTTGAGCAATTTGATCCACGACATCCATACCACGTACAACCTTAGCAAAGACCGCATAGCCAAAATCACGGCCGCTGTGGTTTAAGAAGTCATTGTCTGCATGGTTAATAAAAAACTGCATGGTGGCAGAGTTGATGGCTTGGGTGCGCGCCATTGCAACGGTACCACGATCATTTTTCAAACCATTATCAGCTTCGTTTTTGATGGCTGGGTTGGTCGGTTTTTGTTGCATATTTTTATCAAAACCACCGCCTTGCACCATAAAATTAGGGATCACGCGGTGGAAGATTGTGCCGTTATAGCTGCCCGCATCGACATAGCCGAGAAAGTTAGCAACAGTAATAGGCGCTTTTTCAGCATTGAGCTCCAGCTCAACTTCACCAAAGCTGGTGTTAATTAATACGTGAGGGTTATCAGCAGCTAATACGTTGCTCGCTGCAAATAACATGCAACCAGTCAGTAAAAGTTTTTTAAGCATGGTGTTCTCTCTCTATAAAGTATAAAAGCAGCAGGCTGTATGGATCAGCTGCGGCTGATTAAGTTCAGTGATGCAGTCTTGAATTTGTCGGCAGTTTAGCACGCGCTATGCGCGCAATATATGCCTCTTTTGGGCGGTCTAATCTGTCACTTCAATGTACTAGCGATTAGGCGCGCTGCCAGTCAAAACTCACGACTTGAGCAATATTAGGCGCATCAAGTAAGTGCAGTAAAATACGATCTAAACCTAAAGCCACGCCTGCGCAATCGGGTAAGCCATGCTCTAATGCAGCGATTAAGTGCGCATCATGGGGGCGTCCGGTATCCTGCAGTTCGTGTTGGAAACGTTGCAGCTGTTGCTTGGCATCGGTGAGTTCTTGATAGCCATTGGCCAATTCCATACCGTTAAAAAACACTTCAAAGCGTTGTGCGATCAGTACGCCTTGAGTATCAGTTGCCAGTTTGGCTAGAGCGGCTTGCGAAGCGGGGAACTGATCAACAAATATCAAGGTATTGTGCGGCAGTGCCGGTTCAACTTGATGGCTCATAATGACATCCAACCAGCCGTCGCGGTCTAAATCTAAGTCGGCATTGGCCAGTTGCTGTCCGCGCTCAGCGATGATTTGATCGCTGCACTGATGGACATCCAATTGTGCGAACTGCTGGAATGCTTGGGCATAGGTCAGGTGTAAAGTGGATAGATCGTTAAAACGTTCTGCCAGCAAAAGTTGCAGTAACTCGGCCACTTCATCCATCAATTGTCGATGCGTCCAGCCCATGCGATACCATTCCAGCATGGTGAATTCTGGGTTATGGCGCTTGCCGGCTTCGCCTTCGCGAAACACTTTGCAGATTTGATAGATATCACCATAGCCGGCACAGAGCATGCGCTTCATGGCATATTCCGGTGAGGTGTGCAGCCAGCGTTGTCCCGCTTGCATGGGGGTGATATTGGGATCGGCGACGGGTGCTTGGGATAAAAGAGGTGTTTCAACTTCCAGCACCGAGCGTGCATAAAAGTATTCTCGAATATTGCGATACAGCGTTTGGCGTGCCACTAATGCTGTGCGTGGTGCACTGGGGGACCAGGTGCTCATAGCCGGTAGGTGTCCTGTAATAAAGAAGGGAGCATAATGCTCCCTCAGTACGCTAGCGCAAAAGACTTAAGCGCGGCTGACGTATTCGCCGCTGCGAGTGTCGATTTTGAGCTTTTCGCCTTCAACAATAAACAAAGGTACGCGCACTACAGCACCGGTGCTCAGAGTAGCGGGTTTAGTACCACCTTGTGCGGTATCGCCTTTAAGACCTGGATCTGTTTCGAGCACATCAAGTTCAACAAAGTTGGGTGCGGTGACTGAAACGACTGCATCGTTGTATAGCGTGACTTCATAGATAACTTGTTCTTTAAGCCACTTAATGGTGTCACCTACAGCTGCACTGTCTGCACCGAGTTGCTCGAATGAGCCGTCAGTGGCCATAAAGTACCAAAACTCGTTATCGTTGTATAAGTATTCCATTTCACGGTCAACAATATCAGCACTTTCTAAGCTTTCACCCGACTTAAAGGTACGCTCCCAGACACGTTGCGTGCGGATGCTGCGTAATTTTACGCGGCTAAATGCTTGGCCTTTGCCGGGCTTAACAAATTCAATATCAATCATGATGCAGGGTTCGTTATCTACCATGACGCGCAGTCCTGGTTTGAATTCGTTGCTAGAATAGTTGGCCATAATGCAATCCTGTCCTGTTATAAGGTCTTATAAAATGCCTAGTGTAGCGCAAACCGAGAAGTTTTTTCCCGAAAAGGGCTGGGGGGAGGTATTAGCCCAGTCTCTGCGGAGTTGTGATGAGCTTTTAGCAGCCTTAGAGCTGCAGTCCACAGACTTCCCTGATGGCCTCAGTGCCGCGAAGCAGTTTCCGCTATTGGTGCCACGCCCCTTTGTTGCGCAGATGGTCAAAGGTGATCCGTATGATCCGTTGTTATTGCAGGTGTTACCGCTGGCGGCTGAAGATCAATTGCATGCAGGTTTTAGTGTCGACCCGCTGGGTGAGCAAAGTACCAATGTTGAAACGGGGGTGATTCATAAGTACCACGGACGGGTATTGTTATTAGCGGCCAGTGGTTGTGCGATCAATTGCCGCTATTGTTTTCGTCGCCACTTTCCCTATAGCGAGAACCGTTTAGGCCGTTCGCAATGGCAGTCGGCGCTTAATTATATTGCGAACGACTCAAGCATTACCGAAGTGATTTTGAGTGGTGGTGATCCGTTGATGCTGCAAGATAAGCATCTGGCTGAGCTGGTGGAGAGCATCGCAACTATTGCCCATGTGCAGCGCTTGCGAGTGCATTCGCGTTTGCCGGTGGTGATTGCTGAGCGTTTAACCGATGAATTGACGGATATCCTGACGCGCACACGCTTACGCAGCACCTTGGTGTTGCACGTGAATCATCCGCGCGAGTTAACGCCGTTGCATGCAAAGCGTTTAGCGAAAATGCGCCAAGCAGGGGTGACTTTGCTCAATCAAACGGTGCTGCTTAAAGGTGTGAATGACAGTGCTGAAGTGCTGGTTGAGTTGAGTGAGCAGCTGTTTAATCATCATTTACTGCCGTACTACTTGCATGTATTGGATCGAGTGCAAGGCGCGCAGCATTTTGATGTCAGTAGTGCTGAAGCCTATGCTTTGTATCAGCACATGCTCGCCAAATTACCGGGTTATTTAGTGCCTAAATTGGTCCGTGAAGAAGCAGGACAGCCGCATAAAACGCCATTGCATGCTTTTTAAGCCTGTTGCCGGACAAATCCACCGCAAACAGGGCACGGCTTGCTACACTGCACACTGCATTTATTAAGGTTAGAAAATTTTTGTGAGTACATCAACTGATTTTGCCAGCTTGCCGTTACCGGCAGCACTGTTAACCAACTTAGACGACTTAGGCTACACCAGCATGACTGCGGTGCAGGCTCAGAGTTTGCCGGTTATTTTAAAAGGCATGGACGTGATTGCCCAAGCCAAAACAGGTAGCGGTAAAACTGCGGCCTTTGGTATTGGCGTATTATCCCCGCTGAATCCGCGCTACTTTGGCTGCCAAGCCTTAGTGCTGTGTCCGACCCGCGAGTTGGCCGATCAAGTTTCAAAAGAAATTCGCCGTTTAGCCCGCGCTGAAGGCAATATTAAAGTGCTGACCCTATGCGGTGGCGTGCCGTTTGGCCCGCAAGTCGGTTCGCTTGAGCATGGCGTGCATATTGTCGTCGGTACTCCCGGTCGTGTTTTAGAGCACGCACGCAAAGGCACACTGGATTTATCCGGTCTAAACACATTGGTGTTAGACGAAGCCGACCGTATGTTGGATATGGGCTTTTATGACAGCATTGCTGACATTATTGAGTTCACGCCTAAACGTCGCCAGACCTTATTGTTCTCAGCGACCTTTCCTGATGGTATTCAGCAGTTGGCCTCTAATTTCCTGCGTGATCCGCAGCATATTAAAGCCGATATCGAGCATGCTGAGCATCAGATTGAACAGCATTTCTATGAAATCACTGTCGAACAGCGTCAAGGTGCCGTGGAGCGTATTTTACGTCACTACCGCCCTGAAGCCTGCGTAGCCTTTTGCTTTACTAAGCAGCAGACGCAAGAGTTAGCGGATTATCTCAATAGCGAGAAAATCTCAGCTTTAGCTTTGCACGGTGACTTAGAGCAGCGTGAGCGTGATCAAGTCTTAGCTTTATTCAGTAACCGCAGTTGTAGCGTATTAGTGGCAACCGACGTTGCTGCACGCGGTTTGGATATTGAATCCTTGCCAATGGTGATTAACGTTGAGTTAGCCCGTGATGCCGAGATCCATACGCACCGTATTGGTCGTACCGGTCGCGCTGGCGCTAAGGGTATGGCGATTAGTTTAGTCGGACCTAAAGAAGGCATGCGTGCCAAAGCCATTGAAGAGCTGCAAGGCAAGCCGTTGCATTGGCATGCCCTCAATGGCCTAAAAGAATCAGACGGCCAACCGTTATTGCCCGCCATGGCGACCCTGTGCATTTCTGCTGGACGTAAAGATAAATTACGTCCTGGCGATATTCTCGGCGCCTTAACTGGCATTGGCGGTTTAACAGGCAAGCAAGTGGGCAAAATTGCAATCTTTGATCACCAAGCCTTTGTTGCTGTCGAGCGTTTATTAGCGCGCGAAACTCAGCAAAACTTAGAGGCCGGCAAAATTAAAGGCCGCAGCTTAAAAGTACGCGTGCTGTAATTATGAAGTTGAGCTGGCGCTTATTGAAGCGCTGGCAAACCTTTTAGCCTTTGTTACGTAGAGGCGTTAATAGTTCGCTCAGGCCGTTGTGGTCAATTTCATGCATCAATTCCAGTAGCCGACCTATGTCGCTCTTAGGAAAGCCTTCGCGGGCGAACCAATTGAGGTATTGGCCGGGTAGGTCAGCAATCAGACGGCCGTGGTATTTACCAAAGGGCATTTGCGTGGTGACTAAGCGTTGGAGGTCTTTAGGTTGCATAAGCTTCACTGCACGATGATGGAAAGGGCTGCTATAGTCTCAAAAATGACTGCGCTGTGCATGCTGGCAAAGCGTGAGATGAACATTTGGTAGGATCAGCATCTACCTTTATTGCTTAAGAGAGTTCAAATGATTGTAAAAGGTTTGCGTAACGGTTTAGGTCAATTGATTATTTTTGCAGACTGGCTCACGCGTCCAAAAGGACAAAAGCGTACCGCCGAAAAACAAGCAGAAGTCGATGCAGCCACTGCACACTTAGCTTTGTATCAGTTTCGAGCCTGCCCATTTTGCGTTAAAGTACGCCGTGGCATGCATGCTTTAAATCTTAAAGTTGAACTGCGTGACGCTAAAAATAATCAACAGTTTCGTCAAGAACTGGAAACCCAAGGCGGACGCATTAAAGTGCCATGCCTACGCATTGAAGAAGCCGGTGAAGTACGTTGGATGTATGAGTCCAATGACATTATTGCTTACTTAAAAGAGCGTTTTGCCTAGTTTCATTTAGCCAAAAGTCAAAGTCAGGGATAAGCGGTGCGTGCCGTACTTCAGGATGGATGTGAGTCCTGAGCTGAACCCGTGCTGGATTTAACTCCGGCACTAGGCCATTCCTGACTTTACTCATCACATCCAGCTCGAAGCATTTATTGAGCCTTCGTAGCGTTTACACTATTGCAACCCAATCAAATCAAATAAAAGCACGCTCCGAACATACAGGGCGTGCTTTTATTGTCCTACTACAAACCTGCAAGCCACATCACTGATCAATGAGTGCCTCGCTTATACTGCGACAAGCGTAGCCATGGATGGCGCAGCGCCCGACTTGGGGCTGGAAGCCCCGTGGAGGGAATAGCAGAATAAGCGAGGTACGGCCTACACCAATCATGCTCTATGCTTTTTACTGACTGACTGACTGACTGACCGAGCAACTGGCTTGGCGGCGCGCTAAGAACTGCGTCTTAAAGATAAAACTGCAGCTTAAAGAATCGTCGCCAGATCAATTTGATCACTGCGCTGAATATTCTCAGTCATCGCGCGACACAGCCTTAAAAACTCCCGCATGGCATCAGTTTGATACTTATGCTTATGCCAGATAAAAGTGAATTGACGGGTTAAATTAAGCTCCGGCGCTTCAATCGCCACTAAACTACCGCGCCGAAACGCATCACGCAGCGCCAATCGTGAAATACAGCCAATCCCTAAACCCGATTCCACTGCACGTTTAATCCCCTCAGTGTGCTCAAGTTCCAAGCGAATATTAGGCGTGCACTGATGACGCAAAAAAGCTTGCTCAAATGCTCGGCGCGTTCCTGAGCCCTGCTCACGTACAATCCAAGCCTCATCCACTAACTCGCTTAAACTAGCATGCCCTTGCTGCGCTAAAGGGTGCTGCGGTGCACAAAACACCACCAATTCATCAGCAATCCAAGGTTCTGCAATAATGTTAGGGTCTTGGTAGTAGCCCTCGATTAAACCTAAATCCAATTGATAACTGGCCACTTGTTGCACAATTTGCGCGGTATTGTGCACATGCAATCGAACCTTACAACTGGGGTACTGCTGCATAAAGTGACCGATCAATAGCGTGGCCAAGTAATTACCAATGGTCATGGTTGCACCCACTGACAAAGAGCCAAAGCCATGATTATCGGTTAATAAATCTTGCAGTGTTTGTGCTTGTTCTAATAACGCTAAAGCACGCGGTAACAGCTCAAGACCTAAGGCATTGATGATTAAACGCTTGCCAGCACGATCAAATAACATGCAATCGTAACTGCGCTCCAGTTCCTTAAGTGCGGTACTGGCTGCAGACTGCGACATCGATAAGTGTTCAGCAGCTTTAGAGACGCTTTGCTGTTGTGCGATGCAGGTAAAGACTTGTAATTGACGAAGAGTGAATCGCATATCGGTATTCCTGATATGATTTATACATATTATCAATTTAACAGATTAGAGTTTTAAACCTAGACTCTAGACAATCTTTTCTTACACTGGAGCGTGTGATGAGCAATTTGAATGTCGAGCAGGTCTTAAGTGTCCACCACTGGAATGACACCTTATTCAGCTTTAAAACCACCCGCGATCCGGGTTTGCGCTTTGAAAATGGGCAGTTTGTGATGATTGGCCTTGAAGTTGAAGGCCGTCCTTTAATGCGTGCGTATTCAATTGCCAGCCCCAACTACGAAGATCATCTCGAGTTTTTCAGCATTAAAGTGCCCAATGGACCGCTGACGTCACGCCTACAGCATTTAAAAGTGGGTGATAGCATTAAAGTCAGTAAAAAACCGACGGGCACCTTATTACTCGATGATTTATTACCCGGTAAAAACCTGTATTTACTCAGTACCGGTACCGGTTTAGCACCGTTTATCAGTGTGATTCAAGACCCAGAGACCTACGAGCGCTTTGAAAAAGTGATTTTGGTGCATGGCGTGCGTTATGTCAGCGATGTGGCGTACAGTGATTTTATTACCGAGAACTTACCGGGCAACGAGTATTTTGGTGAGCAACTGCGCGATAAATTGATTTATTACCCTACTGTGACTCGAGAGCCGTTTCGTAATCAAGGGCGCATGACGGAATTGATGCGCAGCGGTAAACTTTTTACAGATATTGGTTTGCCGCCGATGAACCCTGAGCATGATCGCGCGATGATTTGTGGCGGCCCAGAAATGCTGGATGACACCAGTGCGTTGCTGAATGAGTTAGGTTTTAAGGTGTCACCGCGCTTAGGTACGGCCGCTGATTATGTGATCGAGCGCGCCTTTGTTGAGCGCTAGGTTTGCACTGTCTAGATTAAACCTTCGCCACAATTAAAAACACCGCCTTGCGTTGCTGCTCAGGCGGTGTGTTTTATAGAGTGCAGTGCGTTGTACTTAGCGCAGTAGCTCGAAGACCTTCTTCGCTATATCGGTGGCTGCTTGCGCTGGGTTTTCTCGGATGGAGGCTTCTTGCTGACCCATAATGGTAAATAAACCATCCAGAGCTTGTTCGGTCACATAGTTTTCAATCGACGCGTCTTTCGCTTCAATCACGCCAAAGCTGGCTGCTTGGCCGGCAAAGCTATTGTATTTTTTCGCTAGCCCCGATGATTGTGTTGCTTGCTCAACTAAGGGCAGAAAACGGCTGCGTAATTGTTCGCGGCTGCTGCGGTCCAGGTATTGTGTGGCTGAATTATTTGGACCTTGTAAAATGCCTTTAGCATCCGCAAGGGTCATGCTTTTAATCGCCTCCAGCAATAAAGCTTGCGCTTGTGGAATGGCAGCTTCAGCGGCGCGATTCATGCTGTCTTCTAAGGCATTGACTTGCTTGCTTTTACCCAGCATTTTCATGGTGCGCGCGGCTTTGCCTAGATTGCCAGGCAGTTCAATATGGACATCTGGATTATTACTAAAGCCGCCTGGTTTACCTAATTGCTCAACAGCCAGTCGAGTGCTTTGTTCAAGTACGGCTTTAAGGCTGTCAGTGGCTTGGTTTTGGCTGAGGTCATTGAGTGACAAGGCGCAGGCTTGGGCGGCAAACAGCAAACCAATACATCCAAGAAAATAGCTGCGTATACGCATAGTGTTGACTCCGGTTGAGTGTTGCTTAAACGGCGCTTTGCAGTGCTGATTGAGGCAGTAATGCCGCCGCTTCACGATCCAATACTATGGTTAAGTTAGGGTGCTGCTTCAGCGCTGAAGCAGGTAATGCCTCATCGATTGGGCTATCAAATAACTGCGCCATAATCTCAGATTTATTAGGGCCGGTGGCGACTAAAATAATTTCTTTAGCATCTAAAATATCTTGGATACCCATGGTGATAGCATGGGTGGGCATTTCACTTTTGTTGGTGAAAAAGCGCGCATTATCAATTCGGGTCTGCTCAGAGAGCTCGACCACGTGGGTGCGGCTGTTAAAACAGGTTTGAGGTTCATTGAAGCCAATATGGCCGTTAGAGCCAATACCCAGCAGTTGTAAGTCCAATCCACCCTTTGCCTGAATGGCCTTTGAATAGGCTTGGCAGGCGCTTTCAATATTACTGTTGAGACCATTGGGCAGATGTATATTGTGTGCTGGAATCTGCAGCAGGTTAAATAGATTTTTGCACATATAGTAATGATAACTTTGTGGATGCTCAGCGCTCAAACCGATGTATTCATCAAGGTTGAAAGTGGTGAGTTGTGCAGTATCCAATGGTGCGAGCTGCATTGCGTTAATCAGTTGAGCATAGACCGGCTCCATAGTGCTGCCAGTCGCCAAACCCAATACGGCAGCAGGCATTGCTCTGACCTTATCTAAAAGGCGCTGCGCGGTATAGCGGGATACTTCATCGACTGTATTGAAAATTTTATACATAAATAAGGGCCATCAAAAAGAAAATAGGCAAATAGGCAGTGTGCTTAGAGATGAATTATAACGCTGTTAGCAACACTGTATATAAAAAAATAAACAGACCATACGCTAATCTAATATGTTTTTGCTATGTATTGAACGGTATGAAGTATGCAGAACTGTATCAGGCGCATAGCTCATAGCCGATACTGTGACAGTTATAACCTTGATATGTTCTATTGATATATTGCTCAGTTCTGCAGAGTTGTGCGACGAAACTCACCGGGTGTTTGCTCTGCCCAACGTTTAAAGGCACGTTGAAAGGCTTCAGGTGAGGAAAAACCCAATAACCAAGAAATCTCACCAAAAGTTAAGTCAGTATCGCGAATATAAGTGCTGGCCAGATCAAAGCGAATTTGATTCACCAGTTGGCGAAACTGTGTTCCTTGCGCGGCCAGTTTGCGTCGCAGTGTCCAGGTGGGCAGGTGAAGTTTGTGTGCGATGTGCTCAATGCTCGGTTCGCCACTTTTTAACAGCGGTGCGATCAGTTGGCTGACCTGTTCAACTAAACTGTAGTGACGGGTTTTGAGTGCCAGTTGCTCCTCACATAACTCCAGTAATGCATGCCAAGTGCTAGGGCAGTGCTGAGGATTACTCAGCGCAAGGCTTTTTTGGCTTAAGCGGATGCGATTATATTGGGTGTTAAATTCAACCGCACAGTTGAGTTGTTGGGTAAAAGCCGCTGCATAGCTGGGCTCAGCAAACTCAATCTGTAGTTGCTCAACTTTAATATCTTGCTGGCAGACTTGGCTTAAGTGATTGATCCAACCCAACAATACGGATTCCACAACAAAATAGTTGTAGGCGTTATAGGGGGCGATTGAATAAAAACTCAGCCATGCGCCGGTGCTGTCTTCAAGTAGCTGGCTGGTGCCGCGATAGTTTTGTGCATACAACGGCTCAAAGCGACTGATACAGCGTGCAGCAGCGCGTAGGTTGGGTGCTTGTGCGGCTGTCACGCCAGCTAAACCCAGATGATTCAGTTGGCTGTGTTGGCCGATGCTTAGACCCAGCGCTGGATTACCAGTGAGCTCTATGGCGGCGTGCCCTAAGCGCATATAGCGCGCAATCGATAGGCGTGCTTGGGGCTGAGCCAGCCGCTCCGAGTCAAGTTCAAAGCGCGCAAATAAATCTGCTGAGCAGTGTCCGTGCTGAGTGATAGCCGCAGCAATGCTATGGACAAAGCCTACAGATAAATCGCCTAAGCGCATGCTGGTTAAGCTGGATTGGGTCATATATCAGCGCCTCAAGATTCAATTGCTGTTTATTATAGTCATGATTCTGTTTTATTGAGTCATTGAGAAGCATCGCTGCGCTGTTTATTGTGTAGCTTAATAATTGACTGATGTTCGCGCACTCAGTGCACAATAAAAAATCAGCATCCTGTGTTTGCACCTGTTTGGAGAGTCTCAATGTCAAATCCACATTACCCGCATTTGTTATCGCCATTGGATCTTGGTTTTACTACGTTAAAGAATCGCGTGCTGATGGGGTCCATGCATACGGGGCTTGAAGAACGTCCCAATGGTTTTGAACGTATGGCGGCTTATTTTGCTGAACGTGCGCGCGGTGGTGTTGGCTTAATGGTCACCGGTGGTATCGGTCCCAATGAAGAGGGCGCTGTCTATGCCGGTGCTGCTAAGTTAAGTACGCCAGAAGAAGCCGAGAAACATAAAATTGTTACGCAAGCAGTACACGAAGCGGGCAGTAAAATTTGTATGCAGATACTGCATGCCGGTCGTTATGCTTACAGTCCTAAATCAGTAGGCCCCAGCGCCATTCAAGCGCCGATTAATCCGTTTAAACCCACTGAGCTGGATGAAGATGGCATCGAAAAGCAAATTCAAGACTTTGTGAATTGTGCGGTGTTAGCTCAGTCTGCTCACTACGATGGCGTAGAGATTATGGGTTCTGAAGGTTACTTTATTAACCAGTTTCTTGCCGCCCATACTAATCAGCGCACTGATCGCTGGGGTGGCAGTTACGAAAATCGTATGCGCTTGGCGGTCGAGATTGTTCGCCGTGTACGTGAAGCAGTCGGCGCTGAGTTTATTATTATTTACCGCTTGTCGATGCTCGATCTAATGGAGAAGGGCAGTGATTGGGCAGAAATCGTGCAGTTGGCTAAAGCCATTGAAGCGGCTGGCGCAACCATTATAAATACCGGGATTGGTTGGCATGAAGCGCGTATTCCCACCATCGCCACTAAAGTTCCGCGCGGTGCTTTTACTAAGGTCACGGCCAAGTTACGTGGCGAAGTGTCGATTCCCTTAGTCGCCACCAACCGTATTAATACCCCAGAAGTGGCCGAACGTGCTCTGGCGGAAAATGATGCGGACTTGATTTCTATGGCGCGTCCGTTTTTAGCCGACCCTGAGTTTGTTAATAAAGCAGCGGCGGGTAAAGCCGATGAAATCAATACCTGCATTGGTTGTAATCAAGCCTGCTTGGATCATACCTTCAGCGGTAAATTAACCAGCTGTTTAGTCAATCCGCGCGCTTGTCATGAAACTGAACTCAATTATATCGCCACCACTGCAGTGAAAAAGATTGCCGTGGTTGGAGCAGGGCCGGCGGGCTTGGCTGCGGCAACTGTTGCGGCTGAACGTGGACATCAGGTGACCTTATTTGATTCGGCCAGCGAGATTGGTGGGCAGTTTAATGTGGCTAAGCTGATTCCAGGCAAAGAAGAGTTTTATGAAACCCTGCGTTACTTCGACAATAAACTGAAATCTACCGGGGTTAACCTACAACTGAATCAGCGCGTCAATACACAAGAGCTGATTGCCGATGGTTTTGACGAAGTGATTCTAGCCACCGGTATTGTGCCGCGTGTGCCCGACATCCCAGGTATTGATCATCCGAAAGTGCTCAGCTACTTA